>DIUJ01000004.1 GCA_002422315.1 Bacteroidetes bacterium UBA6161 | reverse complement strand
ATGTCATAGCCGAGTAGTACTAATTACCCGTAGACTTGCCTGAAGATTTTTATTTTTTACTTTCAATTTCTGTCATACAGCCTTTATGGCAACTATAGCGATGGTGTCCACCTCTTACCATTCCGAACAGAGAAGTTAAGCCCATCAGCGCAGATGATACTGGTGTTACAGCCGGGAAAGTATGTCGTTGCCGAATCTTTATATTAATAGCCCCTTTTTTAGGGGCTTTTTTTTTGTACTTTTGCCTCATGAATTCAAATCCTATTTCTATTGATAATCTAGAGGCTTTATACTCTAATTACACTAACAGACAGTTTTATGCCTTCTACCCTGAAGACCTAAGAGCTTATGATACAAGTTTTAATACTAATGCTCTTGCCAAATTTCAAAATACGCTAAATTCCGATTTTCACCAAATGGATCCTTCCGCTTCTCTCTTAGGAGAAGAAGTTTCGCCCTTCTTAAATGTTGGTTTAGGTATTAATTACAATGCTTATTCTAACGATATTTTAATACAAAATTCACAAAATGCTTTCCTCGATTGGTCTGCATTTTCTGTTAATAAACGTTTTGAAGTGTTATGCGATATATTTAATTCTCTGGGTACCCCCCAAGTATTTTTTGATTTAGCTTACGCAACAATGCACACTACTGGTCAGTCTTTTATGATGTCTTTTCAAGCAAGTGGCCCACATGCACTTGACCGTGGTTTGGAAGTCTTAGCTGTAGCTTACCATGAATTAAATAAGTTTCCTTCTTCTGTAAATTGGGAAAAAGACTTTGGCAAGTTCTCACTAAAATTATTTAAAAATTACAAACCTGTCTCCGTAGGAGTTGGTCTTGTAATTGGTTGTTCAACTTTTCCTTCTTGGAATTCTTTTCCAAGTATTATTGCAAACCTAATAACTGGCAATACTGTAATTGTAAAACCTCATCCAAAAGCAATATTACCACTTGCGATAATAGTTGACATAATTCAAAATGTTTTAGATAAACACGGTCTTAATAAAAATATAATTCAGTTAGCTGTTGATACAGTTGCTAATCCAATAACCAAGATTTTATGTGAAGACCCTGCTGTAAAGCTAATTGACTATACCGGTGGAAATAGTTTCGCTTCTTATTTATATACTTTAAAGAATAAGATTGTTTTTACTGAGCAAGCCGGAGTAAATTCAGTTTTAGTAGATTCATCCGATAATTTAGATAAAAGTATCCAGAATTTAATATTTTCTGCAAGTTTATATTCTGGTCAAATGTGCACAGCCCCACAAAATATTTATGTTTCAAAGGATGGGATAAAAACCCCAGATGGTGTGATTGGTTTTGATGATTTTTGTGATAAACTAAAAATAGCTGCAGAAGCTATGTCTCAAAATCCTAAAGCTGGTCCTGCAACATTTGGCGCAATTCAAAACGATAATACACTCAGAAATATTGAATTAAAAACAAATGACTTTAACGAGCAAATATTACTTTCTAATTCAATAAACAATGAAGAGTTTACAGATGCAAAGACACAATCTTTGACAATAGTAAAAACAACAAGTAAAGAAAAGAAGAATTTTCAAAACGAAATTTTCGGACCATTCTTAATAGTAATTAAAACGGATTCATTTGAGGAATCCTTAGCACTTGCAAAAGAAAGTGCAGCTCAATTTGGTGCGATTACTTGTTTGGCATATTGTGTAGACAATATAAAAATGCAACAAATAGAAATGGAAATGAATTCTGTATTTACTCCAGTTTCTTTTAATTTCCAAGGAGCTGCTTTCGTAAATCAGCATGCTGCTTTTAGTGATTTTCATGTTACAGGAGGTAATCCTGCTGGTAATGCTACTTTTACCGATTCTAATTTCGTTAACAGACGATATTTTTGGGTCGGAAATAGATACTACACCGAAACATTTTAATAGTTTTAATTGTTACTTTGCACATATATAGATTATAAAATGAAAAAAGTATTATTTTTAGGATTTGCAGCAATGTTTTTTGCAGCATGTTCAAGCAACAACAATGAAGTTGTAGCAACAGAAGAACAAGAAGTAGCTCAAGTTTCAGAAGGAGCAGAAACCTTTTCAGTGGATGTAGCTTCTAGCACTTTGAATTGGAAAGGAACCAAAAAAGGCGGTAGTTCTCACGTTGGTACAATAAATTTAACAGAAGGTAGCTTGTCTATCGAAAACGGTAATATTACTGCTGGGAATTTTGTAATAGACATGAATTCAATTGCAAACACTGATTTACCTGTTGAAGGTGACTACAATCAGACAAAATTAGTAGGTCATTTAAAAAGCAATGATTTTTTTGCAACTGAAGAGTTTCCAACAGCTACTTTTGAAGTATCTTCTGTAAGCGCTGCTGAGGCAAATGAACTTGGAAATACCCATATGATTTCTGGTAACTTTACTTTAAGAGGAATTACTAAGAATATTTCTTTCCCAGCTAAAGTTGAAATCACTGAAAATGGTATCACTGCAGATGCTGTAGTTAGTATTAACCGATTAGATTGGGGTGTGACTTTTGACCAACAAGGTATCCAAAACTTCCTAGATGGTATTGTTAAAAAAGGAAAAGATGACTTTGTTAACAACGCTATTGAGTTGACTTTGAAAATCGTTGCTAAAAAATAATTAACAACTTAAATATTGAGAAAGGCCTTTCGTTCACGGAAGGCCTTTTTTAATATTGTATTAACAACAAATTTGTTATTTTTGCAATCACTAATCATCCAATGAAAAATAAAATATTTATTCCAATTCTTATCTTGCTTAATGCAGTAGTAGGTTATCTAATCTTCGATTCAGTAAAAGAGGATATTGAATATGCCAATAGGGTAGATTCGATTGACCAACAGGTGATCGCAAGATTGAAACAAATTCAAACTGCTCAGTTAGCTTATAAAGATATGACGGGAAGCTTTGCACCTACTTTCGATTCACTCTTTTTACAATTTAGAAATGGTAAGTATACCAAAATTAAAAGTATTGGGGATTTAGACAAAGATTCGCTCTCTGGCTTAAAGATTGACACCTTGTACCTGGATCCAATTGTAGAGTTTTTTGGGGAAGGTTTCCAAATTGAAAAAATAGCTTTTGTTCCTCCAATGGATACTGCAAAATTTAAATTAGAATCTGGATTTGTTGAAAAAAACTATATTAAAGTCCCTGTTTTTGAAGTTACAGACCCATATCCATACAATAAAAATAGAACCTTGAAAGTAGGTTCCATGCAAGATGCAATTTATTCAGGAAACTGGAAATAAATCCTCTATTTTTAAGCAATACTCACATGCAGATTTTTCAACATATATGCATGTGGATAGGACTGTTTATGCTTTTATAGAAGATGGTTTCTTTTTTGAGTTTGTATTTGATTTTGAAAAGAAAATCCTTTATTGGTTTCAACAATTGCAATTTAATTCTTCTACAGAAGAGGAAGTTCCCCATAGTTTGTTTTTTAAAACACAATTAAACAACCGAAAGTTTATTTTTAATCCTATAGAGATAGCTTTAATTCCTGTAGAGTTTTTTGGAAATGATGTCCCAAGAACTGATTTCTCCGAGTATTTAATTCATTCAAACAAAGTGGTTATGAGTTCAAAAAATGAAGAGTTAAATCTCAAATCTATTACTCCTGATTTTTCTTTTGTGGATGCTACACTTAAATATGTAGTTTCCAACAAAGAAAACCACTTTGAAAATACCAAGAATACCATTTTAATAACCAAGAATAAGAATATTTTTCATTTAGTGTTATTGAAAGGTAAGGATCCATTATTTGTAAATACTTTTCCTGCTTCTTCTAATGAAGAGATGCTATATTTTGTTTTGAGTGTAATTTCTGATTTTGGTATTTTGCAAGACAATACCGAAGTTATAGTTGTAAATTTTCAATTATTGACGGAAGAAACAATCACTTTTTTTGATTCATATTTTGCAAAAGTGACTGGTTTAGAATACCAAATTGCTGAGGAATTTAAACAAAAGAGTGATATTTCCTTTTTAACGGAGAAACAAAATCTTCATTATTATTTATACTTTACTGCATCCCAATGCGAATTACAGGAGGGTTTTTAAAAAGCCGTAAAATATCTGGATCTCCTGGCAATCATGTGAGGCCCACAACGGACCAAGCGAGGGAAAGTTTATTTAATATCCTATCCAATAAAATTGTTTTTGAAGATATAAAAGTATTGGACTTGTTTTCAGGTACAGGAATAGTTTCTTTAGAGTTCTTAAGTAGAGGAACTACACAGATGCATACTGTTGAAATAAATAGCAAGTCCATTCAATTTATACAATCTTTTAAAAGAGATTTTGGATTAACAGAATTAGATTGGCAGATAATTAAAATGGATGTTTTATCTTTTCTTAAAAATCAAACTTCTAATAATGTTTACGATTTGATTTTTGCTGATCCTCCTTATAGTTGGGATAAATATGAGGAAATCATTTCATTAGGCATAGAGTTATTAAGTCCAAATGGTATAATGATAGTGGAACATGATTCCAAAAAAATCCTTGTTAGTGAGAATTTACAGGCGACAAGGATCTATGGACAAAGTAGCTTTAGTTTTTTCTCGAAAATTATGTAATTTTGAATATGAAAATTGCATTGTTCCCAGGCACCTTTGATCCAATTACAAATGGCCACATCGAAGTTATTTCCAAAGGGCTTGAGATTTTTGATAAAATCGTAATTGCTATAGGGAAGAATTCTAAAAAGCAACATCTATTTGATATAGAATTAAGGAAAAAGTGGATTAGAGATAGCTTTCCTAACAATAACGCTATAGAAATAGAAGAATATTCTGGATTGACAGTTGATTTTTGTAATACCATTGGAGCTAAGTTTATTCTTCGTGGATTAAGAAATGCAACAGATTTTGAGTACGAACAATCTATAGCCCATGCAAACAAGGAATTAGGCCCTCAGATCGATACTGTTTTTATACTTGCTACCCCAAGTTATTCTTCTATTAGTAGTTCTATAGTTCGGGAAGTAATCGCAGCAGGAGGAGATTACACTAGATTTGTACCCTCTAGTGTTAGGATTGATTCTTTAAAAGAGGTTGGACCTTTAAAATAAATTCGTACAAGTTTCTATATGTAAGGTCTTTATGTTGTGCCAAGAAATTTATAGGCATAAACTCAACCTTGGTAATACCTTCTTCAATTTGAGCTTTTAAATTCATTTTAAAGTCTTCAGAAATCATTTCAAACCAATATGTTTTTTTAAAAGTGATTTTTTCTTGCATCAAATAAAAATGGTATGTAGGGGGCAGTTCTTGTACTATTTTTAATTTTTTAATGCCACATTCTTCTTCTACTTCTCTTGTTGCAGCCATTTCTTTTTTCTCATTAGGCTCCATTTTGCCTTTAGGCAAATCCCACTTTGCCCATCTTTGGATTAGCAACATTTTGCCTTGGTTCAATACCAAGCCCCCTGCTGCTTCTATGTAATTGTAGGAATGTATTACTTCTTTCAATACATTTTCAATGTTTAGGACAGACAATTCCAGATCTGTATTTAAATAAGGGTTATGTATATTGTCATTTATAAAGTTGTGTATGTCATTTATTGCTTTCTCATTTCCAATTCCATTGGAATTATTCGTAAGAATTATTGCAGATTGATTGATAAAAAAAGTATAGTTTTGCTCTGTCATGAAAGAAGAAGTTGTTAGTGCAAAAATAGCCAAATACTTGTTAGAAATTAGTGCTGTAAAATTAAATCCCAAGAACCCATTTGTATGGACTTCTGGAATAAATTCTCCAATATATTGTGACAATAGAGTTACATTGTCTTATCAAGAGGTTAGGACTTTTATTAAAAAATGTTTTGCTGATTTGATTTTAGAAAAATTTCCCAAGGCCAATTGTATAGCGGGTATAGCTACAGCAGGAATAGCTCAAGGAGCGCTAATAGCTGATGTTTTAGATATGCCATATATATATATACGCCCTGAACCGAAAAAGCATGGTTTAAAAAATAGTGTGGAGGGTAGGCTTCCAGAGAATGCCAATGTGGTACTTATTGAAGATTTGGTTTCTACTGGTAAAAGTAGTTTGGCGGCAATTGAGAATCTTAGGAATAGTGGTGGGAATGCTATAGGTTTGGTATCCATTTTTAACTATGGTTTCCAAAATGCGTTTGACGCTTTTGAGCAAGCCAATTGTCCTTATTATTCCTTAAGTAATATATCCGTGTTATTAGAGGAAGCATTGGCAATGAATTATATCACAGAGAATCAATTTTCTGAATTGAAGAATTGGAATCTAGACCCTGTTAAATGGTCAGAAAATTTTATTTCTCAGCAGGCAAATCAATAATATTTTTGATACACATAAATCTTTCTGCATAGTACTTCTCTGAAAGAGTAGAAACGATAACTCCTCTTTTGGTAGAAGAGTGAATGAAGTATATCTCATTTTCAGTAATTGCGGAAATTATACCTACATGGCCTATCTCTTCAGAATTGGATTTTCTGCCATTAAAAAAAATCAAGTCTCCTGGTAGTGCATTTTTTGGAGCAATAAAATTTCCGCAAACTGCTTGTGTAGAGGATGAAGGAGGGAGTGAGATATCAAATTCTTTAAAAACGGTATATACCAAACCGGAACAATCGAAGCATTTTCCATGAACTCTCCCAGAAGCACAATATGGTTTTTTTAGATATGCAAAAGCAGATTCTAAAATGGCATTGCGAAGGGAGTCGTTTGTTTTTTCCGTAAAAGAATTGCTAGAAGCATAAAAGATGGAATCTTTAGCGGTAAATACTTTTTGAGGGGCACTATAATACGAAGTGTCCTTTTGGTTTGGATATGCTTTGTATAGAAAGCCAAACATCAAAAAAAAGAATATAATTCTATACATATAAAACAAAGATAATAAAAAAGGCCGATTCATAGAACCGGCCTTTACATAATCAAGATATTTTATTAGTACCTGTAAGTATCACTTTTGAAAGGACCTTGAACTTGAACTCCAATATAATCCGCTTGTTCTTGTTCTAAAGTTTCTAATTTTGCACCTATGTGAGCAAGGTGAAGAGAAGCTACTTTTTCATCTAAATGTTTTGGTAAAACAAACACTTCGTTTTTATAATTTGCAGAATTGTTCCATAGTTCTAATTGAGCTAATACTTGGTTACTAAAAGAATTACTCATAACAAAAGATGGGTGACCCATTGCACAGCCTAGGTTTACAAGACGACCCTCTGCTAATACAATTACGTCATTCCCTTCAATATTATACACATCTACTTGAGGTTTTACAGAGTATTTAGTTGAACCATAGTTTTTATTCAACCAGTCCATGTCTATTTCGTTGTCAAAATGGCCTATGTTACATACTATTGATTTGTCTTTCATTTTAGTAAAGTGACGGTCTTTTATAATTTTGAAATTACCTGTTGCAGTAACAAAAATATTTGCTCTGCTAACGGCATCATCCATAGTTACTACTTCAAAACCATCCATAGCTGCTTGTAACGCACAAATTGGGTCAATTTCAGTAACCAAAACTCTACAGCCAGCTCCTCTTAAGGATTCTGCAGAACCTTTGCCAACATCTCCATAACCTGCAACTACTGCTACTTTCCCTGCAAGCATTACATCTGTAGCTCTTCTTATAGCATCTACAAGCGATTCTCTACAGCCGTATTTGTTGTCAAATTTAGATTTGGTAACAGAGTCGTTCACGTTGATAGCAGGCATTACAAGTGTGCCATTTTTCATTCTTTGGTATAGTCTTAGAACCCCTGTTGTGGTTTCTTCGCTTAAGCCTTTAATGTTCGCTGTAAGCTCAGGATAATTATCAAACACCATGTTTGTTAAATCTCCACCATCATCTAAAATCATATTTAAAGGTTCTCTGTTTTCTCCAAAAAACAATGTTTGCTCTATACACCAATCAAATTCTTCATTTGTCATTCCTTTCCATGCATATACTGGTATACCCGCTGCTGCAATTGCTGCTGCCGCATGGTCTTGAGTAGAGAAAATATTGCAAGAAGACCATGTAACCTGAGCACCAAGTTCAACAAGGGTTTCAATTAAAACTGCAGTTTGAATGGTCATGTGTAAACATCCTGCAATTCTTGCACCTTGTAGAGGTTTAGAAGGACCAAATTCTTTTCTTAGTGACATTAGCCCGGGCATTTCTGCTTCTGCTAAGTTAATTTCTTTTCTTCCCCATTCCGCAAGTGAAATATCTTTAACTTTAAATGGGACGTAGTTTGATTGAGTTGTCATTTTTATAATTATAATCTAAATAGAAGAACGCAAAAGTAAGCCATATTGTTTGTATAGAAAAAAAAATTGTCTAAGCATTCCTTATCTCGTCTTATTTTGTTGGTCTTAGTGGAATTTCTGTTTAAGTTGCATTTCTTTGGATATATTTGTTGCCTATAATGTTTTCTCATCCTTTAACCAATTTATAACAAGAAATACGGAATGTCATTTTATAAAATCAATATTTTATTAACTTTGTTTTTTCTGACTGTTAATTCCTCCTTTTCGCAGCCTAAGTACACCCTCATAGAATGTATACAATTGGCAAAAAACAACAATCCAGAGAATAAGATTGCTGCTTTACAGTGGAAAATTAGCAAGGTAGATTACTCTAATGCAAAGACCTCCTTATTGCCTACTTTGTCCTTTAATGCCAATCAGGGTTATAATATGGGGCGTTCTATTGATAGGTTTACCAATCAGTTCGTAAATAGAACCATCCAGTCGGATTTCTTTTCTTTGGGTAGTTCTCTTATTTTATTTAATGGGTTGCAAATGCAAAACAATATAAAATTCCAACGAACTCTTTCTCAATCTACTTACAAAGAATTAGAAACCAGAAACAATCAAATTGCTTTAAACGTTTCCTCTGGTTTTTTAAATGTTTTGCTGTCTAAAGAGATAGTCTCTGGATATCAGAGCCAAATTGAAAATACCCAATTGCAACTTGATAGAACAAGGAAAATGACGAATGCAGGGGCTATAGATAGAAGTGTTTTATTGGCCTTAGAATCGCAGTTGGCAAACGAAGAGCTGGCGCTTATAGAGGCTGTTAACCAATTGAGATTAAATAAGGTGAATTTGCAAAATTTATGTCTTTTTAAGGAATTGGGGGATTGGGATATAGTAGCTCCATTGATGGAAGAAATGCCATTATACAAGGCTTTCGTGTCTGAAGAAGTATACCAAAAAGCATTACAAATAATGCCGGAAATCGAAAACAATAGACTAAGGGTAATTGCAAGCGAGTACCAAACTAAAATGGCAAAAGGAATGCGCTCTCCTACTTTGGCATTTAATGCAAATATGAACACTGTTTATTCTGAAAATGCATTGCAGGTTGTCTCAGCTGTTCCAACAGGCACTCAAGTAGTTGGTTTTGTAAGGGGAACTAATGATATAGTTGAATTTCCAACTTATTCTATAGATACGAGAATAATTCCTTTTGACCAACAAGTAAGAAGCAATTTTGGACAAACAATTGGCTTTTCTCTCTCTTGGAATATTTTTAATGGTATGAATGTAAACAACAACATTAAAAAAAGCCAATTACAAGAAGAGATTCAACTTAATTATTATGCCATAGCTAAAAATAACTTATTGGCAAATGTAAATAAGTCTGTAACCGATTACGAAGGTTCTTGGTCTAGATGGAAAGCATCGCAAAAAGCAGAAGAATCGGCACTTTTGCAATACGAATTTGCAAATAAAAAGTTTGAAAATGGACTTATCCATTCATTTGAGTTTTTAAACGCAAAAAATCAATATGCTCAAGCAACAATAAAAACAGCTCAAGCCAAATATCAATTTTTATTCAATAAAATGATACTTGAGTTTTATATGGGTAATGGAATTGGTTTATAAAGTAAATACATGAAAAAAATAATAATAGTTTTAAGTGTTCTTGTTTTACTCTTGATAATATGGCAACTAGTAAGGGGTAAAAAAGAAGTGGGTTTTAAAGTTGTGGCAGAAAAAGCAAGTTTAAGAGACATTACAGAACTTGTTTCCGCATCGGGGAAAATATACCCAGAAGTAGAAGTAAAAATTAGTCCAGATGTGTCTGGAGAAATAATAGAAATGTCTGTAGAATTAGGCGATACTGTGATACAAGGACAGTTGTTGTGTAGAATAAATCCGGAATTATACGAATCTGCTTTGGAACAAATGAAAGCAACCGTGAACAATAGCAAGGCTTCGTTAGCCAATACAGAATCACAGCTTTACCGAATTAAAGCATTGTTTAAGCAACAAGAGCAAAACTATAAAAGACAACAGAAACTATATGCCGAAAAAGTAATTTCAGATTCGGAATATGAGGCTGCACAAAGCCAATTTTTAGCAGCAAAAGCCGATTTGGAATCAGGTGAGAAAAGTATTTTGGCCGCTAAATACTCTGTTCAGAGTGCAGAAGCTAGGTTAGAAGAATCTCGAAGGAATTTTGGAAGAACTAGTATTTATGCACCTATTAATGGAATTGTTACTGCAATGAATATAGAACAAGGAGAGAGGGTAGTGGGTACAAGCCAAATGGCAGGAACGGAGATAATGAGGATTTCGCAACTTGACAGAATGGAGATAAGGGTGGATGTAAATGAGAACGATATAATTAGAATTAAAAAAGGAGATACTGCGCAGATTTCTGTAGATGCTTATCCCAAACTTCTATTTAAAGGGAAAGTAAGTCAGGTTGCCAAATCTATAAAAACTTCGGCTCTTGGTAGTTCCTCCGATGCTCAAGCAGTGAGTTTCGAAGTAAGAATACAAATTGACTCCAATTCATTTAAACAATTGGTTCAACAATCAGGGCAGCAGGCATTTTGGCAAGGAATGACAGGTTCTGTAGACATATTCACTAAAATGGAGAAAAACGTACTTACAGTTCCGATTGGTGCCGTAACTATGAGAGAAGCTTCTGAAATTGAGTCGAATAAAGAATCTAAAAATACAACTTCAAATGATAGAGTAGAAGTCTTATTTGTTGTAAACAAAGAAAAAGCAGAAGCAAGAAGGGTGAAAACAGGGATTCAAGATGGAAATTTTATACAAATATTGAGTGGCATAAAAGAAGGTGAAAAAGTAATTTCTGGGCCATACGGTGTTTTGTCTGTACTTCTTAAAAATGGAAGTACAATTAAATTAAGTACACAAGAAGATTTGTTTAAAGATTAAATTGGGGAATAAAAATGTAGGTATAGCCCTCTTTGATTTTCTTTATTCTGAGACATTTCTAACCTTAGAATACGGTCATAATAAAATACAAAGTCGATACCTATTCCATAGCCTTGCAACAAAGTATTCGGTAAGCTATTGTTTAGATAGTTTTCATTGCTTCTAACATACCCTAGGTCGTAAAAAGGTCCTACATACATTGAAAAAGTGAGTTTGCTATAATTTTTAAGAATATGATTTATCTCGCTTTTATAGTCTTTTATAATGGCATATTTTAGGTTGTTGCGGCCAAATATATAGGCATTGCCATCTATAACATAGTATTCATACCCTCTTACAAATCTGTTCTCATAACCTAATGACTGTATGTTGTTATAAGGCAAAGAGTTCATGCTGTTTGCTCTCCCTGTAAGCCCGGTAGAAAAGTTTAGCCTTTTTTTATATTGATGGTAAAATGCTATTTTAGATATTGCCTTTAAGTTGTATTGGCTTTGGTTAAAGAAATCTATCCCAAGTGCAAAGTTTGCATAAGTTCCATTTAGTGCATATCCTCTAATATCTCTTTTGTCTATTACTATATTGTATGTTAATTGTACTAGATTCTGAGATTTTTTACCATCCATCAGGAATTTTGGATTTTCATTTTGTGAAACAATAGTATCTGCAACTTGAACAAAAGAGTGGGTAAGCGAAAGAAAGTGTTTGGTGAAGAATTTTTTCCTATATGTAAATTCTATTCCTGAGAAATAACGACTTATTATAAAGTTGTTCGAATTAGAAAAAAATACAAGTTTGTCATTTTCTGGTTTAATCCATACCTCCCTGTTTGCAGAATAGCCTAGTAACAAAGAATAGCCAATTGTTTTTTTCTTGTCAATAAATGGTCTAGAATAGAATACGGCAAATTTATTTGTGTAGCCTGCTTGAAGATTAATTGTAAGTAAATCATTCCTTCCACTGTGGTTATACCACATTAAATTAATACCATAGTCGAGTCTATTTAAATCTTTGGTTTTCCACCAAGTATTGAAATTGCGGTCTGCAAATTTCACAATAGGTATTGGCCAAATATACCAATCTTCGGTAAGTTCTACATATAGTCTAGAAATACTGTCTGTATAAACATTTACCTCTGTAAATAAGAAGGTGTTAAGCAGTTGTTTTTTAGATTGAGAAGTCTCTTTTTCAATATCACTTATAAATAAAGTATCGCCTACGGAAAGAGTTAATTCCCTAAGTACAATATCTTCTTTTGTTTTGTTATTCCCAAAGACTAAAATTTTTTCAATAATAAAATAGTCGGGATAGTCTGCTTTGGAGGCAATGGATAATTTAGGGATAAGAATAAGGCTGAGAAAAAACGCAGTATAAATTTTTTTCATGCAAAGACTTCTTATAAAAGCACCGCAAATTAAAGTATTTATACCTGAAATAAGATGGGAATTATAAGGAGCAAGTATTCGTTTCAATTTAGTTTAATATACATGTATTGGTTGCATATTGATTTTGTTTTATTGGTTGTGGGTCGAAAAAAACCAAATGTGTTTAAAAATAAAAGGAATCAAGTAAGGAAATGAATCATAAATAGTGTTGATTTGCAACTTAGAAATACAAGAATATGCAGGGTTTTTTAGGTTATAGTAGAGATTTTTGGTTGTTGTGTATTTCCAGTATGTTTTTTTTTGGTAGCTTCAACATGGTAATCCCCGAATTGCCTAATTTTTTAACCTCCATTGGAGGGGGAGAATATAAAAATTGGATTATCGCAAGTTTTTCTTTGGTAGCTTTGATTAGTAGGCCATTTAGCGGAAAAATTACAGACTCTGTTGGTCGTTTGCCAGTAATGATTTTTGGGGCGTTAATTTGTGCCTTAACAGGTTTTTTATATATTTTTATTTCTGGTGTTACATTGTTTTTTGTTTTAAGAGCAGTGCATGGCCTTTCTGCGGGTTTTACGCCTACAGGAAATGTAGCATACATTGGCGATATAGTGTCTGCGGAAAGACGTGGAGAAGCTATGGGATGGATGGGTATGGCGGGGAATATAGGTGCTGCAATGGGGCCTTCTTTAGGTGGTTTCATTGTGTTGCATCTGGGGATTCAGGCCTTATTTATTAGTTCTTCTGTTATGGGTTTTTTATCATTAGTTATTTTTCTTAAAATGAAAGAGACCCTAGTGCCTACTGAACGTTTGAATTTTTCTCACTTTAAAATTAATATTCAAGACTTTTGGGAACCTTCAGTAAGAAGGGTTTCTATGGTAATGGCCTTAAGTGTATTTTCTTTTGGTACTATCCTCACTGTAATACCAGACTTGAGTGTGCATTTAGGGATAGAAAACAAAGGATATTTTTTTACAATTTTTACTCTAAGTTCATTGCTAACAAGGCTTTTGGCGGGAAAAGCTTCGGATAGATACGGTCGAGAACCTTTGGTAAGGATTGGATGTATTTTGCTTGCTATTTCTATGTTTTCCTTATCGCTTACAGAAACCGCATTTATGTTGGTTTTTAGCGCTGTGTTAATGGGTCTGGCTCAGGGAGTTATTTCGCCAACTTTATTTGCTTGGGCTTCTGATTTGTCACCAGTGCATGCCAAAGGTCGCTCTATGGCTACTTTATATATTGCTTTAGAGCTTGGGGTTTCTGTTGGTGCTTATATAAGCGGTACCGTATATGCAAATAAGATTTCCAATTTATTTTGGGCTTTCAATCTATGTACCTCTTTTGCTATTATTGCTTTGTTGTATTTGTTAATCTTTAAGCCAAAGTATTATATTTAATCAATTCTTCGGTTTTTGCCTTTGGGGTAAACAGAGAGAAACTATTTTTTGTAACCTTGTTGAGATTTTATGCTGCTATCAGCTTTTAGTCTATCGTATGCAGTGCGTTGTTCTTTAATGGTTATTTTTGGTTTGTTGGCTACAAAATTTGTATACATAAAGAAAGCGCTTCCGAGAAGGATAGATATAAATCCCAAAAGGAATAAAATGCGTTTAATTTCTATTTTCATAATATAAAAAAAGGCTGACAGTGAAGTCAGCCTAAGTGATTAATTTTAATAAGTATTTATTTTAATTCTCTTTTGAAGTTCATCTACATCGTGCCTGAATTTTTTATCGGTATCCATTAGGTCGTTTACGGTTTGGCAAGCGTGAATTACGGTAGAATGGTCTCTGTTGCCAAAGTGTGAACCAATATTTTTAAGTGATGCTTTGGTGAAATCTTTGGCGAAGTACATCGCTATTTGGCGTGCTTGCACTATTTCTCTTTTTCTGGTTTTAGATTTTACGGTATCTACTGGAAGGTTGTAGAATTCGCATACTACTTTTTGGATAAATTCGATGGAAATTTCACGGGCTGCGTTTTTAACTAAGTTTTTCATGGTTTGTTTCGCCAAATCGAGGTCTATTTCTTTTCTATTAAGGGAGGATTGAGCAAGCAGGGAGATAAGAGCGCCTTCTAGTTCGCGCACGTTGTTGTCTAAATTGTGGGCAATATATTCCAAAACTTCTTTAGGCATTGTAATTCCTTCGTTATAAATTTTACTTTCTAAGATGGAAATTCTAGTTTCAAAATCAGGGGTTTGTAGATCTGCACTAAGTCCCCATTTAAAACGGCTAAGTAATCTATCGTCTACATCTTTTATATCTTTAGGTGGCCTATCAGAGGTTAGGATAATTTGTTTGCCATTTTGGTGTAAATGGTTGAAAATCTGGAAAAATATTTCTTGAGTCTTGTCTTTTTTAGCAAGTTCGTGTACATCGTCTACAATTAGAACATCTATCTGCTGATAAAAGTTTATAAAGTCGTTGTGTGTTCCATTTTTACATGCATCTACATATTGATTAATAAACTTTCCTGCTTGAAGATAAAGCACAATTTTATTTTTGTGGTTCTGTTTTATTTGGTTGCCAATAGCATGGGTAAGGTGGGTTTTTCCTAATCCGGTAGCACCAAAAATCATAAATGGATTAAAAGCAGTTCCTCCTGGCTGTTGCGCAATAGAAAAACCAGCAGATCTTGCAAGTCTGTTACATTCCCCTTCAATAAAATTATCGAATGTATAACGAGGTAGCAATTGACTGTCTATGTTCAGTCTTTTGATTCCTGGGATTACAAACGGATTTTTAATGTCTGTAATCATTTCTAAAGGCATGTTTACTTCGTTTGTAACAACCCTGCTAGATTTGTTTGTCGGTACATTTATAGTGTATGGGTTTCTGCCTGCATTTCCGTTTTCTATGATTATATTGTATTCAAGCTTTGCTCCTACGCCGAGTATCTGACGAAGAGTTTTTTGAAGCAAATCAACATAGTGTTCTTCTAGCCATTCATAGAAGAATTGACTAGGTACTTGAATAGTCAAAACTTTGTTTTCTAGTCTTACAGGGTTGATTGGTTCGAACCATGTTTTAAAACTTTGTGGATTTAAATTGTCTCTAAATATTTTTAGACACTTTTCCCACACGCTTTGGAAGTTTTGCTCATTTTCTTTAGTCATAGTATTGCTTGTAACCATCTTGTTATTAGTTCTTTAATGTCGTTGTGTGTTGTCGTTTTTTGACACTGCTAAGTTGTCGGAAACTTTTTCGTAAAAAAAATTTATTTTACTTGATTATTAATTTTCTTTTACACACGAGAATGCTTGCTGTTTCGTTAAATTGCGTTTAAGCATTGGTAATGCTAATGTAAATTTAACCTTAAGAAGGCATTTTATTCATCCTTCAAAAATATATTTTCGTGGATTGATAGAGATTGGGAACAGTGTCTATTTAATTAGCCATTGTATTCGCCAAAAACCTCTCTAAGGGTATCTGATATTTCTCCTAAAGTAGCATATTTTTCTACTGCGTCCAGTATATAGGGCATTAAATTATCGTTTCCTTGTGCTGCATTTTTAATTTTTTGCAAAGCTTGGGCAACTGCCGCATTGTCTCTTTTTTGTTTCAATGCTTCTATTTTTTGGATTTGTGCAGTTCTGATGCTGTCGTCTATTTTAAAAGAGGGAGGGGGTGTATTTTCATTTTCGGTAAACTTGTTTACGCCTACAATGATTTTACTTTGGCTTTCAATATCAGTTTGGTATTTATATGCACTATTTGCAATTTGTTCTTGCATGTAGCCTTGTTCTATAGCTGCAACCGCACCTCCAATGTTTTCAATATGTTGAATAATCGTATTGGCTTCATTTTCCATCGTATTGGTTAGCTCTTCGATAAAAAATGAACCACCCAATGGGTCATCGGTGTATGCTATCCCACTTTCATTGGCTATAATTTGTTGTGTTCTTAGCGCCAAGCCTGCTGCTTTTTCAGTAGGTAAGTTTAACGCTTCGTCGTATCCGTTGGTATGAAGGGATTGGGTTCCGCCAATTACGGCAGCCATTGCTTGAATGGTAACCCTTACTATATTGTTTTCGGGTTGTTGAGCAGTTAGAGTAGAGCCACCTGTTTGGGTGTGAAATCTTAGCATCATTGCTTTTGGGTCTGTAGCTCCCATTTCTTTCATTATTTTAGCCCACATTCTTCTTGCTGCCCTAAATTTTGCAACTTCTTCAAAGAAATTATTGTGTGAGTTAAAGAAGAAAGAAAGTCTTTGTCCAAAAACATTTACATCTAGCCCTTTGTCAATAGCTGATTTCACATAAGCTTTTCCATTTGCAAGGGTAAAGGCAATTTCTTGAACAGCTGTAGAACCTGCTTCGCGTATATGGTATCCAGAAATAGAGATAGTATTCCATTTGGGTACTTCTTTGCTACAAAACTCAAAAATATCAGTTATAATACGCATAGAGGGTTTGGGAGGGTATATGTAAGTTCCTCTTGCTGCATATTCTTTTAGTATGTCGTTTTGTATGGTTCCAGATATTTTCTTCAAATCTGCACCTTGTTTTTTTGCAAGTGCAAGGTACATTGCCAAAAGTATAGACGCGGTAGAATTGATAGTCATGGAAGTAGTAATCTTCTCAAGTTCAATTCCTTTGAAAAGAATTTCCATGTCTTCAAGGGAGTCAATAGCTACTCCTACCTTGCCTACTTCTCCCATGCTCATAGTGTGGCTAGAGTCGTATCCTATTTGGGTAGGCAGGTCAAAAGCTACCGAAAGTCCCATTGTTCCTTTTTGCAGGAGGTAATGGTATCTTTTGTTGGATTCTTCTGCAGTACTAAAGCCTGCGTATTGGCGCATGGTCCATAATTTGCCACGGTATAATCCTTTTCTAATTCCTCTAGTGTAGGGAAACTCTCCTGAGCGTTCGTTTCCGCCAATATATTCCTCTCTGATTTCTATGTTAGAATCAGTTATTATTTTGTTGTTTTCGGACATGTAAGGTTGATTTTAGAAATACAATCTGATTTCTGCTTTTAGGAAATCAATAATTTTCTGTGTTGGTTGGTTGTTGTCTGCAATCATGCGATCTATCATCGCTTTGCTAAGGTCTACACCACTTGCTTCTCTTGGCATAGCTTCGTATGTAGAATTAATAAATTCTATAACTTCTTCTTTTACAACTTTTACAAGACTCCAAGCCTGGTTTGAGATGTAAATTTGCTGAGAAATGTTGTGAGAAAATTCAGTTTGCACAGCTACAACCATGGTATATTTTAGCTCGTTGGCAGAAATATTGGCTGCATTGTATTCTTGAATAAGTTTTGGAGGACTAATTCGTTCCATTAAAAGCACCAATCTTTCGTAAGCTTGTAGTTTTATAGGAGTAATTAAATGGGAATTAGATTTACGGATTTCATATTCAAGTCTTCTTTGGCTGTCATCTAACAGTTTGCCTATGATTAAGTAAGCTATAATTGCTACTACAACGGAAGGGAGGAGGAATTTAATAATTTCCAAAAGTGCGGCTAAAGTAGGATCCATCTATATTGTTTTGTTTTTCGGGCTGCTAAATTACTTTCAATCTGTCATATCTACAAACTCTATTTTTGTTTTTTTATTATATTTGTAAAATAAAAATTATTCACATGTCTATTTCCAACCCCATTTATTTTACTCACAGAGCATTGCAAGAGCTACAAAGACTTCAAGATGTTTTTAAAATTACAGAAAATCATTTTGTAAGAATAGGTGTTAAAAATTCTTCATGTTCTGGGGTAGCCTATTTGCTGGCTTTTGATACAATTCAGGATAATGACACCCGTTATGAAGTTCAAGGATTGGAAGTGATTATAGATAAAAGTCATTCTATGCATGTTATCGGCTTAGAAATAGATTACGAAAAAGATGAGTTTAGCAATGGGTTCGTGTTTAAAAATCCTCAATTGCATCCTGTAAATTAGTCTTCATCAAAAAACAGGTTCACCTTTTTTACTCCTTCAATCGTATTAAGTTCTTGAATGAGAGAAGGCGCATTGCTTATTTTCTTGAATTGAATGTAAAAAGAGCTTTCCGTTTGTTGACTTTCGCCAAGGCCAACTGTTTTTAAATTTACCAAGTTGTATTTCTTGCAGTAATTGGATAGGGTTTTATCTAAAGTACTGCTACTATTGCTTTTGTAGTCGGTATATACCTGTAGTAGGTATTCTTTCTTTTTGGGGTTTTCGTTGTTTATATTTATTGCAGCCCAAGACGCTATACCAATAAAAAGGGTGCCTACAATTGCAATTGCGTACATGGAAGCGCCACTAGCTAGTCCAACAGCAAGAGCAAAAAAGATAAACATAATGTCTTGTGTGTCTTTCACAGCAGTTCTAAATCGAATGATAGACATTGCCCCCACTAAGCCAAATGCTCTTGCAAGGTTGTTTCCAATTACCATAATTACCAAAGCGGTGATCATGGTTAGCATAATAATGGAAATAACATAATTGGCAGAGTAATTTATTCCTCTATATGTAGTTTTGTAAATATAGGCTATGAATATACCGCAAACCAATGCCGCTAATAGATTGCCTATAGCTTCTGCTGGTGTAATTTGAAAATGAAAAAGTGCGTCAATCTCTAGGTTCATGATGAATACGCTGATTTGTAATTTAGTTTATGACAAAAATATCCTTCGGTATATTTCGAAAGTGCTTGGTGGCGAAGTTCAAATTCTTGCACAATAAGTTTTAACCAATATGGCATTGGACTTTCAAAGTATTTTATTTCGAGTATAAAATGGCTAGGCCAAACAAATGCAAGGTTTTGATTGCTGAATAATTCGCTAATCTCTGGCATGTTTGCAGACTGTATATTCTTGTCAAAAGTAATTCTAAGCCCGCTATCAAACTTTCCTATATAAGCTTCTCTATCATATACTATTAAGTTTATGGGGCTTTGCTGTTCTTTTTCTAGGTAATAAAGGAATTTGTTTGCATCCGATTTGTATTTATCGTCTGAAATTTCTAAAGCCATGCTCGGATTGTTACAAAAATGCTCAAAACTTTCAATAGGAAGTTTCGTTCTGTTTTTCCCTATTCTATTTCCTTCTTTGAGTTTAATTTCCAAGAAAAAGGTGTCTACAGATTCCTCTTCGTTATAGCTTCTAACACGTAATTTTCTCCTTTTTTCCAGACCTTCTATTTTTTCGTTTAATGAGTCTAAGCTGGGGGTGTCGAAATATATGCTACGTACTGTATATTCAGGAATTCCATTTTTTAATTGCGTATAGGGGTCCGCTTTTACAAAGGGGAGAATTCTATTTCGAAGAATTTCTACCATACTGTTATGAACCAAATATTTCCGCTCGTATCTATACTTCATGCAAAACCAAGTTTATATAATAAATAGTTCCAAAGAGAAACCGAATTTCCTTTTATATCTATTTCTTGAATACTTCCAATTTCAATTTCAGGAATAAAAGGAATACTTCCTGTAATGTAAATTCTGTTTTTGAAGTTTATAATTTTCGATTGGTTGTCAAACCCGTAAATATATCCTTTGACTGTAGGGTCTTGATTCAGAGTAAAAGTATTGTTTATAGAGAAAAGTTTTTTGTATCGTAGATCAATAGGTCCATAAATCACCAAACTATCATCTTCTATGATTTTAAAAATAGATTCATTTTCGGGGATACTATTACTTAAGTCTATAACCCTGCCAATGCTTATTTTTCCTGAAATTGGAGCCACTATGGTATAGTAATTTATTCTGGTTTTTATCTGTTCAATCTGACTCTGAATGCCATTTATTTTTTGTTGTATAAGATTTAGTTGTGCTATTCTTTCCCCTGTAGAAATAGAGGAGAGTTTTGCTTGGGCAACGAGCATTCTTTGCTCTTTTACTAGTAATTCATTCATGTCGATTTCTAGTTGTTGGGTAGAAATCACAGAGTCTTTGTAGAGTATTTGCGAGCGTTTACTGAGTTTCTGTTGTGTTTCGTATTCTTGTATGGCGAGCGCGAGTTCTTTTTTAGCTGTTTCTATATCTTCGGGCTTTTGTCCGGATTTATTTAGTTCAAGTTCTGCTTGTAAAATATCTAAATCCGCCTGCAGTGCAATAAGGTTTCTTTGCTCTTCATTTGAGTATATGTTCCCTATCGTATCTCCCTCATAGATTTGGGTTTTGGAATATAAACTTGGGTGTATTTGGAAAAAAACCACATCTCCTCTTTGGAACTCGTTTATAGAAAAGGATTGTACTTGGCCATTCAGGTTGTTTCTATTCACAGAAAGCAGATTGCCATTCGAATTTTTAAAAAGTTCCCATTCTTTTTTTGCAAATACCATGGCTTTGCTTTGAATAGTAAAAGGGATTTGAATGGGAATAAAATACAATAGCAAAAGAGTTATACCCAAAAAAGTCAGGAAGATTAGTGTTTTTTTCTTTTGCATTATCAATATGTGTTCTGAAAAGGTGTGCGAATATATATTAAATTATACTTATGGTAACAATAAATTGATATTGGCATGCTTGAAATACTCTCGTTTTATTAGGATTTGGGTTCAATAAATTTCGACATTAGAGTTCAGAATTTTGGCTTTTATTTATGGCAACAAAAAAGCCGTTCTTTGTGAAGAACGGCTTTTTAGGAATCAAAATAGTATAGTTAAATTATTCTCCTTGACCCATGGAATATCCTTTTACTCCATCAAAAGAGTATAGGTTTTCTGTTTTTACAATGTCAAGTCCTAGGTCTAATACTCTGTTTTGCAATTGTATTAAGTCGTGAGAATTTAATTTGCTGTTGTTTACAGGTGTAAATCTACATCTCCAATGGTCTGTACAGAAAGTACTTTCGCTTCCATTAGGATATACTTTCATTCCTCTGTTACTAATCAGGGTAAGGTTTAGTTTCTCGGTATTTGCTTTGGTTACAATTTCTCCTAAAACATTAGGATTTTTGTTGCTTTCGCTCCAATCCAAGAAGATATCTGTACCTACTAATTCTTTTACAGGTTTAACAGTGCTATTTTTAGAAGTAATTACGATACATTCTGTAGCTTCTCCAAGGTCTATAGCTGGTCTTTGACTTGGTTTTTGGCCTAGTCTTTCAATCACAGCATCTGCAAATTCGGCAGTAGAAGCACGTTTTTTACTGATTTTTTCGTTGTAAATATCACCGGTATGAATACCGTCTTCTAGTGTTTTTAACCAAGCATTCATTATGTTGCTCGCAATTTCATTTTGGCACAAGTGCACTAGCATCATTATAGCGCCATTGATTAAGCCAGAAGGGTTTGCAATTCCTTTACCAGCAATATCAGGAGCAGATCCATGAATGGCTTCAAACATTGCGTATTCTTTTCCTACATTCGAAGAACCACCTAGTCCTACGCTTCCAGCTACATCGGCAGCGATATCAGAAATTATATCTCCATATAGATTTAAGGTTACAATTACATCGAATCTTTCTGGATCTGAAGCAAGTTTTGCAGAACCTATATCTATAATCATGTGGTCAGATTCTATTTGAGGATATTCTTTTGCAATATCATTGAACATCTTGTGGAACATACCATCGGATATTTTCATAATATTGTCTTTGGTCATGCAAGTTACCTTTTTACGGTTGTTTGTTCTTGCATATTCAAAAGCGTAGCGAATAATATTTTCAGTACCGCTTGTGCTCAGTAATTTTAAACATTGGAAAACCTCAGAAGTTTGTCTGTGTTCTATCCCTGCATACAGGTCTTCTTCATTTTCTCTAATAATGGTAAGGTCCATGTTAGGGAAATTGGTTTTTACATAAGGAGAGTAAGCAATACAAGGACGTACATTGGCAAATAGGCCTAAAGTTTTGCGAATGGTTACGTTCAAACTTTTGTAACCACCGCCTTGAGGGGTTGTAATTGGGGCTTTTAAAAGTATTTTATTTTTGCGAATTATATCCCAACTTTCGTTGCTAATTCCTGAGTTTATGCCTGACAGATACACTTTTTCACCTACTTCTATTACATCATATTCTAGAGGGGCATTTGCCGCATTTAAAATCTTAATAGTTGCGTCCATTATTTCTGGACCTATTCCGTCTCCGTATGCTACTGCAATTCTTTGTTTTTCCATGGTATACAATCTTTTTTATTTAAAGGGTGCGCAAATATATCAATTTGGAATTTTAAATCACCACAACTTACCTCCTTTTTTTGTGTTTTTTATGAGATTTTTCAAAGTATTTTAAAAGCGATTGTCCTTTGCTTGCTTGGATTTTGCTTTATGTCTTTTACTTATAGCCTTTGGTATAATTTTACGACAAATTGCTTGCCTTGGTCGTTTAAATAACTATATTCGTATAGTAAAATTTTGTCTTATGATTCAAACAAAAGCATTGGTTAGGTCTTTTGGTTTTAAAGATCGACATCAGCATTGGTTGTCAGATGGTTTGGCCTCTACTTTGGAGACTTTGCGACAGGATTATGAAAAAGCTGCTTTTGAAGACAATGCAGAAAATGCATTTTATGTGTCTACTCCCCAGCAGAGTTTTTTCTTATGGATACCCGAAAGTCTTAAGGAGAAAGACGAAGGGGACTATCTTGTAGATTATTTTAGGGATAAAATGAAGCCTTGCGGCTACTATAATTATACCAGCGACGAACGCCGTGAAAGACTTTCCCAATTTGGCCTTAGGATTATTCGCAGGCACTACCTAAAACCTTTGTTTAGAATTCAAGCCAATTCGGAAAACAATAAGAGTCACTATGGAAATGTGTTTTTTGAAGTAAGCAACGACGGTGAAAATGAACCATATTTCATTAAAATAACTGCAAATTACTATGGCGGAGAAACCGTGATGCCTTTTGAGTCGCTTATTAAATATTTACTTACATAGTTTTTTTGCTTGCATTCAACTCTTCCTTTTGTAGGTTGGCAATAAGTTCTTACTTTTGCTCTCTATGAAATATCCTACTTTAAACAATTTCCTTTTTATTGACAATAGAAAACGATTTGTATCTAAGTTAAAACCCAATAGCATTGCTATCTTTACTTCCAATTATGAGTATGTATGGAATGGCGATGCACATTATAAATTCAAACAAAATTCCGATATTTTTTGGCTTAGTGGTATAGATCAGGAAGATAGCTTTTTAGTATTGTTCCCGGATTGCCCAGTGCCCGAATACAGAGAAGCTCTTTTTTTAAAAGAAACCAATGAAAAAATAGCGGTTTGGGATGGCCACAAATTAGACAAACAAGAAGCTTTTGAGGTTTCGGGTATTCGCAATGTGTTTTGGAACGACAATCTAATAGAAAAACTTAGAGCGATTATAAATATGGCTTCTGCTGTGTATTTAAGCCTAAACGAAAACGATAGGTTTGCATACAGTTCCCCCTATAAATCTTTAGATTTTGCAAAACAAATCAAAGAAGTATTTCCATTGCATCAATATGAAAGAGCGGCTCCTATCTTACAGAAGTTGCGTTCGGTTAAAAACCAATATGAATTGGAAGTTATGAGGCAAGCGGTTCAGATTTCCAAGAGAGGTTTTTTAAGGCTCCTTAAATTTGTAAAACCAGGGGTGGAGGAGCACCAAGTAGAGGCAGAACTTACGCATGAGTTTTTATGGAACAGAGCCAATGGACATTCTTTTTCGCCCATAGTGGCTTCAGGCGCTTCGGCATGTGTGCTGCACTATGTAGAAAACAACAAGCCCTGTAAAGATGGCGACCTATTGCTTGTAGACTGCGGCGTAGATTATGCTAATTATGCTAGCGACATGACTAGGGTTTTGCCTGTAAATGGTAAATTTAGTGCAAGACAAAAGGATGTGTATAATGCTGTTCTTAGGGTAATGCGTGGCGCACAAAAATTATTGAAACCAGGTGTTTTATTGATGGAATACCACCAAGAGGTTGGTAAACTTATGGAAAAAGAATTGATAGGACTAGGCTTGATAACCCAAGAAGAAATAGCAAACCAAAACCCTGCTTGGCCTGCTTACAAAAAATATTTTATGCATGGTACTTCGCATTTTTTGGGAATAGATGTTCACGATGTGGGTATGCGCTATGAACCCATGCAAGAAGGCATGACTTTTAGCTGCGAACCGGGTATTTATATACCAGAGGAAGGCATTGGTATACGTTTAGAAAACGAAGTGCTTATAACCAAAGATGGCTGCCTAGACCTAATGGACGAAGCTGGCATGCCTATAGAAATAGAAGAGATTGAAGCATTAATGAATTCCTAATTGCGTAATTCACCCATGAGAAAAGTACTCTTTTTGTTGGCTATTTCTTTGCTTTTGTTTAGCTCTGGCAAACAAAGCTCCTTTATACATTTGGCCAAACTAAAGTACAGTGGTGGTGGAGATTGGTATGCAAACAGGACTGCATTGCCCAATTTAGCTAAGTTTTGCAATAAAAACTTAGGTACTGCTTTTAAAGAAAATGAACAGATTGTAGAGCCAAGTAGTAGCGATATTTTTAACTACCCTTATGTGTATATGACAGGGCATGGCAATTTTGTGTTTTCGGATAATGATGCGGAGAACCTCAGAACCTATTTGATTTCTGGTGGTTTTTTACACATAGACGATAACTATGGCTTAGACCCATTTGTTAGGCCACAAATGAAAAAAGTGTTCCCGGATCTTAGTTTTATTGAACTCCCTTTTTCACACCCCATTTTCCATCAAAAATATGATTTCCCCAAAGGTTTGCCCAAGGTGCATGTGCACGATGGCAAAGCACCCCAAGCATTTGGCTTGTTGTACAAAGGCCGCCTTGTATGCTTGTATACCTACGAGAGCGACTTGGGCAATGGTTGGGAAGACCAATCGGTGCATGGCAACCCCGAAAGTGTGAGAGAGCAAGCACTAAGGATGGGCGCTAATATTATCCAGTTTGTATTTACAGCCAACCCGTGAAAAAGAAAATCATTTTTATTTACAACCCTTTTTCGGGAGGAAACAAAGAGCTGAATTTGCCCAAAATTATTTCTCAATCTCTTGATTTGGAGCGATATGAATACATAATTTGGGAATCTGAAAATGCGGCCCACTATCTTACACTTTGCGAAAAACTCGTAGAACAAAAACCCGATATTGCAGTGGCAGTAGGAGGGGATGGGACAGTAAGGGCTATGGCTTCTGTTCTGGCAAATACTCAGATACCTTTATATGTTATACCTCGCGGTTCTGGAAACGGTTTTGCCAGATATTTTAAATACAACTTAGTAGCAACCAAATCTATTGCCAATCTGAATAAAACCCTTGAAATTGTTCAAGCAGATGTAGCTTATGCCAATAATTTGCCCTTTGTGAATGTGGCAGGAGTAGGATTTGATGCACATATCAGTTCGGTTTTTGCTGGCAAAACCAAAAGGGGTTTTTGGGGCTATTTTACTACCGTACTCAAAGAGTTTCTTTACAAAAGCTCTCCTTATAAAGTTTTTTCAGACAATACTTTATTGTTTGAAGGCAAAGCATTTCTGATAAGTGTCGCCAATGGAAATCAGTGGGGAAACAATGTATTCATAGCACCCGATGCCGCAATAAACGATGCCTTATTGGATGTGGTGGTACTTAAGAAATTTAAGTGGTGGCAATTGGCCCATGTAGCCATGGATTTGTTTAGTAAAAGAACCAAACAGAGCTCTTTTTTTGAATATTTTAAGGTAAAACAAGCGCGTATTGAATGTGCAAGCGCACAGGCGATTCACTTGGATGGAGAACCTGTACTTGGTGTTCGGAATATAGATTTTACAATAAGTGGAAGTTTGGACTTAATAGTAGTAAAGTCTTAAACTTTATAACTTCGGACAAGACTTGCAGTTTCTTTTTCCTTCTTTGAATTTTTTACAGCACTTTTTCTTTTTGCTGTAGCAGCAATTGCTTGCAAAGCAAGACTCCGTTAGGTACACTGGTACAGTGTTTTTAAACTCTTCAGAAATATTTTCTAAATGCTCCATAGTGCAGCAAATATAGCTTATTTATAATTAATCCAAATAAAAATATGGGAATTTATTTACTGCTTGTTGTTTTAGAAAAAATTAAGCCCTAAAAATTCTCTTAGCCAATTCTTTCTCCTTATTTCAACCACAAATACCCTTTTCGTATTTCTGTTTCAGGTTCGAAATTTGTTTTATATAATTTTCCTGTACCCAATCCCTGCGGAAGGCTTGGATTTTTTGCAGCTACCCACTGCGCAATGGCATTTAGACCAATATTGCTCTCCAAGGCCGAAGTTGCCCACCAGCCTATAGACAGCTTTGTTGCTTTTTCTATCCACTTGTCGCTTGCTCGCAGGCCACCCACTAGCGAAGGTTTGAGTATAATGTATTGTGGTTTTGTGCTTTTTAGCAATCTTTCAATATCCGATTCCTTTACTCCTATAAGTTCCTCATCCAAAGCTATGGCAAAGGGGCTTTTGGCACAAATTTCCTGCATTGCATCCCATTGATTGGGTTTTATGGGTTGCTCTATGCTGTGAATGCTAAATTTATGAAGTTCCTTTAATTTTAATAAGGCATCTTCTACCGAAAAAGCACCATTTGCATCCAATCTTATTTCTAAACTGTGGCCATTGGGTAGTTTTCTTATACTTTCTAGCATCCTGCATTCGCTGTCAAAATCCAATGCCCCAACTTTGAATTTAATACAGTCAAATCCCTGTTCTATTTTGGTTTTAGCTTCTGCAACCATTTCTGGTATATCGTGCATCCACACCAAGCCATTTATTTTTATTCCTTCTTGCTTTTGGGCATAAGCCGATGGGGAAAGCAAGCCTTTACCACCCATTTCTAGGTCTAGTATAGCACACTCTAAAGCAAAAGCAAGGGCAGGAAGCTCTTGCAGAAGAGCGGGGTCTACCTTATGGGTAGATTGTAGTTGTTGTAAAGCTGTTTCTAAGATATCCTCTATATCGGGTCTGTCTTCGGGACTAAGATTGGGAATAATTCCTATTTCGCCTTGTCCTATTGTTTCTGGGTTTGAGCTATCCCAAACTTTCAGTATCCATAGTTTGCGGAAATTGAGGGCGCCGCGGCTAGTGGTTGCGGGCCTGAGATATTCTAATTGGTGGGGTTCTAAGCTATAATTTAAAGCCATGCGAAAAGAGGACTAAGTAAAAAAGAAATGGACATAATTTTCAGCATTTGAGTATATGCTTGGTGGCTAGGATTTGTGCTAAGTTTGCGTAGCCAGAGATTAAAAACAAAAAGGTGTACTATGGGCAACAGAATGGGGGCAAGAGAAAAAGAATCCGTATGGACCCTAAAAGCCACAAAGGCCAATACCGAAGCCAAGGATAGAATGTGGAAATACCACTCCGCTTTATTGGGACCAAGCAATACCGGTATAGTAATTTTACCTACTTGTTTGTCTTTATGCAAATCCCTTATGTTGTTTATGGTTAAGATAAGCACCGCATTTAAACCGCACCAAATTCCAGCCCACACGCTGCCAAAGTTCAATGGCCAAGAGGCAAATTGGGGATTGTAAAGGAGCAGGGTTCCGAGTATGGCCACGGGGCCAAAAAACACAAACACAAAGGCGTCGCCAAGTGCTTTGTAGCCATAAGGTTTTTTGCCAAGGGTATATTTAAGTGCGGCGGCTATGGCAGCTAGTCCCACTACAAAAAGGCCTGCAAAGGTCCAATTCCATACCGAGCCAAAGGCAAAATAAAGTAGGGCAACACCCACAACTAAAGTAAGGGAACTGCTAAAGATAAGAATATTTTTCATTTGCAAGAGCGACAAAGCGCCACTGCTAAGGGCCCTGTCGGTTCTGTTGGCGGCTTGGTCTGTGCCTTTCACAAAATCGCCATAATCGTTTGCAAAATTAGAGAGGATTTGCAGCAGAGAAGCAGTAAGGGCTGCAAGCAGGCTTATGTTCCAGTTTGCAAAACCCATTTTGCCCGCAAGCACATGCGCTACTCCAATAACCGCTAAACTTAAAGGCAGCGTGCGCAACCTAGCAGAAAGCAAAATCCCCTTGACCATAAAGTAATTTTAAAAATTTCGAATGCAAAAGTAAGGAAAAGCGAACTACCCAAGACTAAGTTTGGTAGTATCTTTATGTAAGTAGAGATTTCGCAAATTTGGGGGAGGGGGAAATGTTAGGTGATTAATTTGCTTTGAATATTTTAGAAAGTGATACCAAAATCATTTTTTAGGAATCAGAACAAAAACACTTTGAAAAGATCTGTTTTTTATAAAACGAAAGTTTCTTTTATAACGTCTTTAACAGACAGAATTTCTTTTTTGCTAATCTCTTCGAAAACCTTGATTATTCTTTTTTTATCGATTGTTCTTATTTGGTCTATCATAATCCATCCATTGATTGTAGTTCCTTTGACTTCCACTCTAGTTGGATAGTTTTTTGAACTACTGGTAATAGGAGCAATTATAATTGTTTGAAGGTATTTGTTCATTTCGTTGGGCGAGATAATCAAACAAGGCCTTGTCTTTTTAGCTTCACTGCCAATTGTTGGGTCTAGATTAACCAACACAATTGCATACTGATTTAATTCCATTCTTCGAAAGTTTCGTCATTAAAAACATCCTCTATTAAGAGCTTGTCATCTCCATTTTCGTGCATTTTTTTAAATTCCTTTTCCCAGTTTTTTCTAGGCTCAGATACTGGCTTTAATATAATATAGCCTTTTTCTAAAATTAATTCAACCTTATCTTGAATATTATATTTTTCAAGAATTGTTTTTGAAAGTCTAATACCCTTAGAGTTGCCTATATTTATGACAGTAATATCCATAGTAATTTTTGTTACTACAAAGTAATTACAAAATATCGGGTTTTGCAAATTTTGTTTTAAGGCAAAGGGAGGGAAAATCTAATAAAGATGGCAGATAGTCTTTGTGGGATTTTTAATTTTCCGCCATTGTTGGAGTTGTCTTCAACAATTCCATTCTATTGCCACATCAGGGTCTCTCCCCCTATACCCTGATGCTAATTTTTCAGCCGTGGTCGGAGTATGCATGCCCCCAATGAAATTGGCGGGTGACCGACCACATTTTTTACACTTTTCCGCTATTGTTGGAGTTGTCTCGAATAGTTTTCATTTCATCATTAAATGTCGAATTTGTATAGAAGGAATTTGTTATTCACTTAGTCCCTTCTTGTTTTTAGTTGGGGGAAGGAAATTATCCTCACTTACCACTTTATTGCCTGTTTTTTCTTCTAAAGCCATGCGGGCATCTTTGGCAATTTTACCCCCTTTCTTTCCAGCTTGTGCATTTTGATATATTCCTTTTGCCTTTGTTGTTTCGGCAATTTGGCGTGTAGAAAGTTCTGCAAGAGCAGTGAAAATTAGTTCAGCTTCTGACATGTGATCCCTTAGATTTTGTGATTTTAACCCTTTCAAATCTTTATGTTTTTTGACTGTCAATCCTGTCCATTCTTGGTGTATGATATTGGTCAAAAAAGCAAACTCTTCGGGCTTTTTCAAACCGCTTTCTTTCCAATAATCGGTTAGCTTATTTTGAGTCTCCTGACCCGTCATTCTTTGTTGTATCCACTTTTTGCTTCTACCCAGTTTTCCCCAATTTTCTCTAGCCCTGTCCAAACTCATTTCAGGGTCTTGGATTTCTTGCATTCTTTCATATCCAACCTTCGCTAGCCATTGTTTAAAGGGTTCTGCATGATTGGATAATACGGAGTAGAGATAGTGTATCAGCCACATCTGTTTCGCGCATTTTGCCATTTTCTGCCATCAATTTCAACCGTACGATTTTTTCGTACACTTCACTTCCTTCTTTTGAGAGTTTCTTTTTTTAAATCACTCCAATATCTTTTTGGGATAGAACTTTCGGTTAAAATTTCAACCACATCTATTACCGAAAAATACCATGTTTCATTTTCTTCATCCCAATGGGTGCGCACTTTTTTACTTTCGAAGAGTTTAATATCGGACATAAAAGTTTGTATGATTTTGAATGCAAGTATAAGGAAATTTTAGTCGTAGTTTCCTCAATTCTGCTATTGTAGGAGTTTTATCCGTGGTCGGAGTATGCATGCCCCCAATGAAATTGGAGGGTATCCGACCACACTTTTTACACTTTAATTTCTAACAAAAACCTGTCTAACTGCTCCTCGCTTTCAAAATCAATCAAACATTCCCCTGCTTTATTATCCAAAAAGTCCCAAGCCGCTATTTCCGAAGTAAAAACCCTGAAATGCACCCCCTCGAAATTATAAATTCATAGTGTTTTTTCTTGGCCCAAATTGCTAACAACCTTTACCATGTCCAAAGAGCGGTTAGCATAGCGGAAGTAATGTGTATGGAGGGTTTGGAGGGTGTTCATGTTGGTGGATTATAAAGTGTTAAGTAGCAACAATTCTTGACCTTTATTATCCTGTCATTTTCTAAAAATTGTATCCATGTGAAATTCCAAAAATTCTTTCCTTGGTAGATATTTAGATGGTTCTGATATTTTTAAGTTTTCTATTGGCTCAAAATGATTTTTGAAAAAAGGGGTGTCTTTTTTCTTTTTCAAAGAGGAAGAAAGTACGATTTTATAATTTGGACTTATACCAATAATTCCTTTATCATAAGCTTTATCGTAAAGGGCAGATAAACAAATGCCATTTTCAGGATTCAGTCGATGTTCTTCGTTTTTAGACCATGGCATAATATGACTGGCTAACAACAATTCAGGAATATCAATATTTGTAATAGCACATTTAACATTGTAATTTGCCAAAACCATTTCTCTGAAAACAGATTGATTCACTCTTGTTTTAACTTCTCTTACAACATTCTCACCTTTTAAATCCTTTATATCAAAAAGCAATTCATGGTATTTATTCTCAATACTTGAATTCTCTTTTTCTGCCAGTATTTTCTCACTTAGATAAACCAATTCTTCTTGGTTGTTATAAAACTCATCCCAAATGGGAGAGACGACTTTTGCTCCACCAACCATACCCTTGATACCTCTTGCCTGTAAAACTGGGTCAACACTTGCAAAATTAACTAATCTTAAAGCAACAGAGCTTGATGTTCTCCCAATTAAACTAGCCAAATGAATAATGTCTTTATTGGTTCGGCTCATTTTACCGAATGGTATTTTTAAGTATAAGTTAAAAGCAAGGATAAGTTCTTCTCGAGTCCAGTTGTTTTTAGGCATTTAGTAAGTTTCGCTTTGTTTTAAATTAATGATTATTATAAATAAACTATCCAACTCTTAACTTTGCAGCATCATTCCATAAATAGTGAGGAAGGGGTTCGTTAAGCTCCCATTTTATATTCATAGGTTTTGCACCGTAATGTTCTATGAGATTGCCTTCACCTACGAAAACATAGCCCATCGTGTTTCCAAATTCATCGTTTGCTTTTTCTCTTATGAATAACAATATTTTCTTTTTATTTTCCTGATGCTTAATATATGACAAGCCTTTTGGTGTTTCTGGTGCTGCAGAGTTTTGACTTTGCCAATGAAAAAGATATTCATTGATGGCATAATCATCATACATCGTTGTGGGAGAAAAATTTTCTTCTGACTTAACTAAGTTGATGAATAATAGTTCGGTGTTTGTAACGGTGTTTTCAGCTACGCCTTCTCGACTTGGAGATTTTCTTTCAAATGTACTTAACCCAAAAGCCGCCAGTATTTGATCTCTGGTATAACGAGCATGCACTTTTAGCGGCTGATGGTAGGGCAATTGAATGTCAATTTCTTTGAAATCAATTTTGTCTTCTAAAATTTCAAGAACTTCAATCATTTCCTCCACTAAAACTTGGTTTTTGCCAATAGCCCTTACACTTTCTTCAATCGAATCAAAACCACCTGCTTTTTGCCAAACATCGTAATGAAGCATCAAAAGCATCGTTTTTTCATTGGAATTTAAGTCTGAAACATTGATTTGAAAATTGTCCTTTGCTAGCTTAAGAATGAATTTGAAGTAACTGGTTGAACTTGTAGAAAGCCATTTGTTGGAAATGGCAGAATAAATTTCTTTTTCGTTGGTTGGGTCAAAAATATCAATGACTCCAGCCTCTTGACACAATCGCTTCCAAGAGCCTCTTTTGTATATAGCTTGGATTGAAATGTTATTGAATTCCATAAAGTTTTTTAAATTAAATGGAAGTGTTGTCTGATGTTTGAAGTTCCTAATTTTATTGATAATCTGATTGCGATAAAGAATAGTCGCGGACTTTATGTTTTCTAATATAATTTCCTTTGCTTTCTTTTCTAGAACAATTGAGCAACCTAATGGCAAGTGAGGAAAATTATCTTCAACCTCTTTGTGAACTGTTGTGGTGGTTTTGCCGATTAGAGCTCGGAATTTATTTTCAAAATTATATTCCGGTTTTGCATTGCCAACAAAATCTAAAACTGTCAAACAATCTTTGTTCTCCGCTAACCTCAACCCTCTTCCTAGTTGCTGCAAGAAAATGGTCAAACTTTCCGTAGGTCTCAAAAACAAAACGGTGTCAATTTCAGGTATGTCTACCCCTTCGTTAAAAATATCCACCACAAATAAATAATTGATTTCCTTTTTCAGCAATTGGCTTCTTACCAAATCTCTGTTTTGATTATTAGCACTTGTTAGATAATCTGCTTTAAAACCAGATAACGAAAATTTTTCAGCGATAAATTTGGCGTGTTCCATTGAAACACAGAAACCAAGAGCACGCACATCCGATTTGTCTTTCGTGTATTTTTCAAGTGCTTGAATGATTTCACTTATCCTTCTATCGTTTGCTGTGTAAATATTAGTCAACTGACTGGCAACATACCTCCCTCTTTCCCAACCAACGCTAGATAAATCAATACTATCTGAAATTCCAAAATATTGAAATGGACAAAGCAGTTTTCTATTCAATGCCTCCGGCAGACGAATTTCTGCAGCAATTCTGTTGTGAAAATCTTCTTGAATATCGCCTCCATCCATTCTTTCTGGGGTGGCAGTTAATCCTAAAAGAATTTTTGGCTTAAAATAATTGATTGTTGCCCGATAAGAGTTTGCGGTTAAATGATGGCATTCATCAATCACAATGTAATCGAAAAACTCAGGAGAAAGACTTAAGTTTTCAATCCTGTTGTTTAATGTTTGTACCGAAGCAAACACATACTCGAAATTGGAGGGTTCTATGCCGTCCACCCAAAGCTCACCAAAATTATTATCTCGCAAAATACCACGATAAGTGGCCAAAGCTTGCGTTAAAATTTCTTTTCTGTGTGCTAAAAATAAAAGTTTGGAAGACTTATTATTTTGCCTAAAATTCTTGTAATCAAATGCCGAAATAACGGTTTTTCCGGTTCCTGTTGCGGCAACTACCAAATTTCTAATTCTTTCGTGAACCGAACGTTCAACTTCTAATTTTTCTAAAATTTCGAGTTGAAACGGATAAGGTTTGACTTCGAAAAGGGAGTAGTTGATATCCGTAGTTTTTGAAATTTTACCCTGATTCAAAGAAGCAACGAGTTTCTCTTTGTGTTCAGCATCATCAAATAATTCAAAATCATCACTCTGCCAATAGGAGTCGAAAGTCTTTTGAAATTTATCGATAATATGGCTAACTTCTTTGGTTGTAATTTTTATGTTCCATTCCAATCCATCTGTAAGGGCAGATCTTGAAAAATTCGATGAACCAATGTATCCGGTGTGAAATCCCGTATCTCTGTAAAATAAATACGCTTTGGCATGAAGTCTTTCATTACCTGTATTATAGGAAATTTTAACTTCCGTATTTTCCAATTTGGAGAGTAATTGAATCGCTTTGTAATCAGAAGCACCCATGTAGGTTGTGGTAATTACCCGAAGTTTTCCGCCTCTTTTTGTAAACTCCTGTAGTTCTCTTTCCAGAATAATAATACCTTTGAATTTGATAAACGAAACCAGCAAATCAATTCTGTTTGCAGATAAGATTTCCTTTTTCAATTCACTTTCAAGCGATAATCCCACATTTCCACCTGTAAATAATTCGCTGTGCGTGAGTCTTGTATATGGTGTAATTTCTTTTAGGTGTAAATCAAAATCAGAAAAATGATTATCTATTCTAGTGAACACAGCTTTCAATATTTCACCCTCTACCTCGATAAGATCATTGTTAAAATCTTCTTTTTTCAACTCTTCTTTTAAGAACTGAATGATTTTATTAGCAATTGCAATTTGAAGTTCCAATTGATTTTCACCATTTACAAATTCCAATGCACGTTTTATAGTGGTGGACAAATGCTTTGCAAGGATGATTGAGGCTTCTGCCTTATCAATTTTTGTTTTATTGATATGATAAGCACTCTTATCTAACGCATTAATTTTTTGAGTTACTAATTTGGTTACTAATTCTTCGTAAATGCCTTGATTCATATTTGCTCTAGTTCTTTTACAATGGGTAAATCGGCTTCTGCCCAATCTAAATTATTTAATTCTGCTAGTGTTAAAAGTTGATAGCTTTGATGCTCTTTTAGGGTTAGTTCTCCTGAAAGATATTGGGCAACAAAGGGTATTAGTTCTACATTAATATTTGGATATTTATGAAATGAAGAAGAAAGCTTTTTTAATAACAGGATTTCAATATTTAATTCTTCTCTAATTTCTCTTTTGATGCAATCTTCTTCGGTCTCATTTTCTTCTATTTTCCCTCCTGGGAATTCCCATTTCAAAGGCAAACTCATTTGAGGACTTCTTTGAACTGCAAGAATTTTTTCCTTGTAAATGATGATTGCGCAGGCGACGGAAATGGTTTTCATAACTTTAAAAAGTTACGATTTTGCATAAAATAATTTTCCACATGCGCTACTGGCTCAAATCCTGCTCTAATAAAACCTTCGGATAGACCGCCTGCCCCCGCAAACAAATCTATAAATGTTAATTTCCTCATTTCTCAAACTCCTCTGAATTAAAAAAATCTCTAATCGAGGTCTCTAAACCTTCGCATACAATTTTCTCTAAGGTTTCTAGCGTCACATTTCGTCTGCCATTCTCCACATGGTTCATGTAGGTTCTATCTACATTTGCAGAGTATGCCACCGACTCTTGTGTGATTTTTTTTTCAGTCCGAATTTGCTTGATTCTAGCCCCGATTTTTTCTTGCAATTGCATGAAGCGAAACTATAAAACGTGACTTATAATACATTTGCTTTTATGTCACCTTTCCCCGCTTGTTTTTCCTAACTTTATTTTTATACCTTTGCAGCCGAAAAAGTTTTGGGGTGTCCTGCTGTTTGTAAAGTAGGGCTGAGATTATACCCACAACACCTGGATCAGGGTTATGCCTGCGGCAGGGAAAACTATTGTGGTATTACTTCTTCAACACACCATGCTTTTTCATTTTTTTAAATTTTTTTACTAAAATGAAAAGCTTATTTTTAACCCTTATGGCCCTTATTCCACTGCATGTTTTGCATGGCCAAACCCTCTCACTAGGTGGAAAAGTGATCGACAAAAATTCCGATTATCCTCTCGTTGGTGCTACCGTGCAAGCTACTCTTTTGCCCTCCAAGGCCGTGTACTTGGCTACAACCAGCTTTACAGGTAATTTCGACATGAAATTGCCCGCAAACCAAACCCTTTGCCTTAGTATTTCGTATGTAGGCTTTACAACCCTCTACGATACCATTCCCTCGGCTTCGGGTTCCTTGTTTAAAGTGTATGCCTTACAGCCAAGTTCTAATTTGTTGCAAACGGTAAACATTAGCAGCTCGGTACAAGCATCTAAACTTAGCCCTGTAGCCTATGAGTCTATGACCGCAGCCGATATCGCAAAGCTGAACAATGGCCAAGATATTCCAGTGCTTTTGAACCAAGCTACTTCGCTGGTATATACCACCGATGCAGGGGCTGGTGTTGGCTATTCTTCGCTGCGTATTCGCGGTAGTGATCAGTCCCGTATCAATGTTACCCTAAATGGTATTCCACTAAATGACCCAGAGTCGCAAGGCGTTTTTTGGGTTAATATGCCCGATTTTGCTAGCTCGGTTTCTTCTCTGCAAATTCAGAGAGGGGTTGGTACTTCTACCAATGGCGCAGGAGCTTTTGGTGCCAATATCAACATGGAAACCTTTGCCAACAATGATAAAGCTACCTTTGAACTAAACAATTCTTATGGTTCTTTCAATACCCAAAAGAATACCATGGCCTATAGCACCGGTTGGATAGACGATAGGTTTAGACTAAACGGGCGAATGAGCAGAATAGTGTCGGATGGCTATTTGGATAGGGCAAGTTCCGACCTTAGCAGCTATTACGTAGGCATGGATTATAGGTCTAGAAACAAAAGGTTTACAGCCAATGCCATTCATTTTTCGGGTAGAGAAAAAACCTACCAAGCTTGGTATGGAACTCCAGCTTCCAGAGTTAATGGCACCCAACAAGAAATGCAAGAGTTTGCAAGCCGAAATTTTCTTACGGATGCCCAAACCCAAAATTTATTGAACAGTGGCAGAAACTATAATTTTTATGAATATGCAAACGAAACAGACAATTACAAGCAGGATCATTTTCAGCTGCATACCAATTATGAAGTGAATAAAAATCTAAAATTATCTGTTTCTGGTTTTTACATTCATGGTGCCGGCTATTATGAGCAGTTTAGAGAGGCTCAGCGCTATACCAATTATGGATTTGCACCATTTGTAAGCGGGGCAGATACTATACAGCGTACCGATTTGGTTCGCCAAAGATGGCTGCGAAACGATTTTTATGGAGTAGTGTATGGCCTATATTATACCCAAGAAAAATACTTGCTTCAAGTAGGTGGGGGTTCTAATACTTATCTCGGCGACCATTTTGGAGACGTGGTTTGGGCCCAAGTTGCAGGAAATATTCCCCAAAATGGTAGATACTATGAAAGCAATTCGGTGAAAAACGACCACAATGTATTTGCAAAATTTACGTATCTCTTGAATACTAAACTAAGTTTTTATACCGACCTTCAGGTGCGCAATGTGCAGTACCAAAGCAAAGGATTAGACGATAACCGTTCGGAAATAGATTTTGACAGAAATTTTATGTTTTTTAACCCCAAAGCCGGATTGAACTATGCCTTAAGCAACAAAGAAAGGCTTTATGTGTCGGCAGCCATTGCAAACAGAGAACCTGTGCGCAGGGACTTTGTGGATGCTGCTCCCGGTGAGTCGCCTACGGAGGAGAAAATGCTGGACATAGAAATGGGCTATGCAATTAAAGAAAGAAACTGGACCTTTGATGCAAATCTGTATTTTATGGATTATACCAACCAATTGGTGCTGACCGGAGAAATAAACGATGTAGGTGGTTTTGTTAGAAAAAATGTAGGAAGTAGTTACCGTGCAGGGTTGGAACTCTCAGGAGCTTATGCCATTAGCAAAAGTTTTAAAGTAGGAGCCAATCTTACCCTAAGCAGAAACCGAATTGCAGAGTTTAAGGAAGTGGTATACGATTGGTTTGAGGTAATAGATCCTGTGGAAATAGTGTACACCAATACCCCAATTGCTTTTTCTCCAGAAATAATTTCGGCAGCATGGGCAGAATATCTTGTAACAAAAGATTTTACCCTAGGTTTGGTGGCCAAGTATGTAGGGGCGCAGTATTTGGATAACTCTGGCCAAGAGGCTAGCAAACTGCCTGCCTATTTTGTTCCGGATTTGAGAATGGCTTATACTCTACCTATCAAGGGAGCAAATATGCAGCTTAACCTGTTGGTAAACAACCTTACCAATACCATGTACTCGAGCAATGGCTATACCTATAAGTATTTTCAAGGCGACAACAGAATGTACAATGAGGTAATGTTGTATCCGCAAGCAGGAACAAACTTCTTGTTGGGATTGAACGTGCGTTTCTAAAGGTAAAAAGCACTTAGTGAGGATGGAATGCCGTCCTTCGAGAGCCTCAGAATGACATTCCAAATAAGCCGTGGATTTCTATGACAAAATCCATCTTTTACCTAATGTTTTTGTCATCTTTTTTGCAAGGAAGGGCAAAAAAATCCCGCAAACTTTATTTGGGGCACGCGCCAAAAACATAATTTCGTTTTCATTTTAAACCCCGGGTTAAAACCCGGGGCTATGAATATTTTTCTCCTTCGGAGAAAGGGAGGTTATGCTCTTTTGTTGGTGACAAAAACTCAAGGGTGCGCGCTCCCTATACCGATTTAAAGAAGTGGTTGGTGTTTGCCTGTCCCCAATTTATTGGCGGATCACCAACCACTCCAAATAATCATAAGATTCTAAAGGTAAATAGTTTTTAGATCTCTACGAATTTATATGGATATAATCTAATTTCACCCACCACGGCTATAAAAGTGTGTTTGGTGACAACACCAGTCACGGCCGAGGAACTTTTAAAATGGTCGGAAGGAGAATACTTTCGGCCATTTTTTTTTATTTATGAAATGAAGGGATAAGCCCCTGAATGAAGCCAAACCAAGAAAACAAGAGGGGAAAGAAAACAGAAGAGCCTAATAAGGGCCATTTTTAGTTGGGCGATTTGCTTTTTCCTTCAATAGACGGATTTTTTACAATCAAATATAGCCTTTCAAATAAAGGTTAGTAGAGGGTTTATAGAATGAAAATGGAGACAAACATATTTGTGTTTCTTAAGCAATTCCAGTTATGTAATTGCACTCTGTTTCCTCCGATTCAAGAATTTTTTAATCACGAAATAAAACTCAGATACAAAAGGAAAGATGGAGGGGAAATCGCAACTTCTAAAATTCATAGTTTCCATAATATCTCTATAGGATTAATAAAACTATCTAAAAGCATCTTAAAAGCTACATTTATTTATTGATTTAGCGATATTTTGTTAATGTCTCATTGGTTGCTTTGCGGGGTGATATAACACATATTTAAATTATAAATACATGAAAAACAAATTCTTTTCTATTCTATTATGCATTAGCTCTATAGTGGCTGAGGCGCAATCCCCTTTTACTTTGTGGGATTTCAACTCTATACCAAGAGATGGAAATACTGCGACAGGATCTTTAACGCCTAGTATAGGCAATGGTTCTCTAAATTTACTAGGAGGTGTAACCTCAACATTCGCATCAGGAAGCGCAAATGGTGGTTCTTCTGATACTGCTACACAAGATAATACTGCGCTAAACTTTACAAATTTTCCAACTATTAATAACAATAGCGGCTCTGCAGGAGTTGAATTTAAAGTAAGTACCATAGGCAGGAAAAACATTATGATATCTTGGGATGCTCGTCATAGTAATACTGGCAGCAGATGGTATAAACTACAATACAGCACAGATGGTTCTTTGTATATAGACTATAGTGGAGAAGGAACAGACTCTGCCGGTTTATATAAAGCCATTTCTGGAGATGTATGGAACAATAAAAAATCAGCCTTTTTGAAAGGAATTGCAGATGTAGAAAATAATGCTGTTTTTGGATTTAGGCTGGTATCAGTTTTTGCACCTGGTACTGCTGCATACGAAGCTGCAAGAACATCTTCAACTTACTCCTCCGGAGGAACATTTAGATTAGATATGGTATCTGTGGCAGAAGATTTAAAAGTAAAAGTTCAAATACTTCACGCATCTGATTTGGAAGCTGGTTTATTTGCCCCAATTGATGCCCCAGGTTTTGCTGCATTGGTTGATAGCTTTTCAAAAACAAATCCAATTACACTAAAACTTTCTTCAGGCGATAATTTTATACCAAGTCCTTTTTTAAACGCAGGAGAAGACCCTTCCATAGTAGTACCACTTCGCAAAGCGGCTAGCCGCTATTATAATGGCCCAGTAAACAATCTTAGAGCGGCAATAGGTCGCCCAGATGTGGCCATACTAAATTTGATTGGTTTAGATGCATCTTGTTTAGGTAATCACGAGTTTGATTTGGGAACAAGTGAATTAAACAACATTATTGGACCCAATATTTCCTCAGGTCAAGTTAGAGGGATAGGTGCTCAATTTCCTTATCTTTCTGCTAACTTGGATTTTTCTAAAGACCTTAATTTAGCCTATCTGTATACTAATTCTGCAATCTCTTCCGATTCTTTTAAAACACCTGCTACAATTTCTAATCCAAATCAAAAAAAGGGTTTAGCTCCTTATACAATTATAGAAAGAGAAGGGGAAAAGTTTGGAGTAATAGGTGCAACTACAACTATTTTACAACGTATCTCCTCTCCTGGTGACACAAAGGTAAAAGACCCGGGTGCCAATTTAGAAGATATGGACCTATTGGCAGAGGTACTTCAGCCTTATGTAGACACCTTGCAACAAGTTTATGGTATAAACAAGATTATTCTATTGGCACATTTGCAACAACTCCAATTTGAAGAAGCTTTGGCTACCAAGTTAAGTGGTGTAGATATAATTATAGCTGGAGGTAACCACACTTTGTGTGCAGATGGAAATGATAAAATTAAAATAGGAGATGTACCACAAAGAGAATATCCTATTCTTGCTACCTCAAAAGACAATAAGCCTTGTATTTTATTAAATACAGCAGCCGAATATAAATACCTTGGACGTTTTGAAGCTAGCTTTGATGAAAATGGTGACATAGACATGAATAGTTTAGATTCTACAATTAATGGTTCTTATTCCACAGATACCAATAGTTTAATTCAGTATTTTGGAGATTTAAACTCTGCTTATTCTTATAGCCCTAATATTGTAGCAATAAAGGAACTATGTGACAGTATTGCGAGCGTAATTGTACGTAAAGACGGACTTGTATATGGCAAAACGAATGTATTTTTAGAAGGCAGAAGAAATTTTGTTAGAACTAGAGAGACTAACTTGGGGAATTTAAGTGCAGATGCAAACCTTTGGAAAGCTAAATCTATAGATCCCGAAGTATCTGTTTCTCTTAAAAACGGCGGAGGTATTCGCTCTGCAATTGGGGAAGTATATGCAGTGGGTAATTTGGTAAAACTATTGCCACCACAAGCCAATTCTTTTGCAGGAAAAGAAGAAGGTGATATCTCTAAATTGGATTTGGAAAATGCACTTCGATTTAACAATAAGCTTTCCATCGTATCTGTTACAGCTCAAAAGTTGGTAGAACTTATTGAACATGGGGTTGCCGCTTCCTCTCCAGGAGCTACTCCTGGTCGTTTCCCACAAGTTGGTGGCCTTAGATTTAGCTTTGACCCTTCTTTAGCCGCTGGCAGTAGAGTGCAAAATATGAGTATAGTTTCACAAACGGACAAGCATATAGACTCCATAGTTTCTAATGGTACTTTAGTAGGAGATCCAAACCGTATTATAAAGTTAGTTACCCTTAATTTTTTAGCGGGTGGAGGCGACGGATTCCCTTTCCCAACTACGGTAACCAATTATGATATAGGCGAACAAGATGCTATGGCTGAATATTTGACCCAATTTCATAGCACCAAATCCACTGCATATAACAATGTTGATACCGCAGAACAAGGCAATGAGAGAATTCAACAGTTGGACAAGAGGTCAGATGTTGTATTTACTTCTGTAGGTGGATTTACACTTTTAACACCTTCAAATGGTACTTTACTTGTTACAGATTCTGCTAATCAAACAGCGGTTACTCCAACTTGGAGAAAAGCAGTAAGGGCCGATAATTATGTTTTTCAGTTAGATGCTTTAGATAGTAATTTCTCTTCTCCTTTGCTTTCTATTCCTTCTTCCAACCTCGGAACAGATACTTTTATAAACTTTACAATAGCACAGTTAAACCAGGTTTTAGGTTCATTAGGTGTTGCGAAAGGAGATACTTTAAAAGCAAAATGGAGAGTTTTAGCAAGAAATTCACAATTTACAGATAGCTCTTTATCAAATACCCATACAATAACCTTAGTTAGAAAAAAGGATGAACTAGTTTCTATTAATAATTCTAATGTTACTGAAAATATAATGTTTGTTTCTCCTAATCCTTCATCTGTTGGTTCAGATATACATATTCAATATAATGGGATATTTACAATTGAAATATACAATACAAAAGGCCAAATATTGAATAGTTATTCCGGTAAAGATACTTTGAAATTTTCAAGTCAATATCTTACAACGGGAATATATTTGATACAATTACGCGATTCAAACAACAACATATTAACTAAAAAAATCATTTTAGAATAATATCGTTTCATTTATACAAAAAGTCGATGTTGTAACCACAACATCGACTTTTTTTTGTTTAAAGTTCGTAAGTTTTAATTGATAAAGTATATAACAATTGTTTGGCTAAGTATACAATTGATACACTCATAGATTTAGTTGTATTTGATGCCAATTAAAGAGTATGTATTCAAAAGCTTTAATTGCAAGGGTACAATTAATAAGAAAAACTGTTTTTAGAACTGACAACATTGGATTTAAGGTTAGTGATAAACTATTATTAAGAGATTTTAGGATAAATTTATGTCAATAGTGTTAGGTGTTATAAATCAGGCCTATGGCTGATGTGTTTTGTTGATTATTCAAATAAATAAAAAGTGGTGTAATATTTTAATTTTAAGCACCTCCACCATAAAGTTTGTTGTTTAAACAGATATAATATACCGGAGACTAGATTCGTTGAATGCTGCTTAAAGCTAAATTATGTGGAAGAAGTTATCTCGAGTTCTATTTGAAAAGGATGTCCAATTTGTTTTATTAAAAAGGAATTAGGGAGCGGCAAGGCGAATTATTTATGGTCTGTGCTGCTTTATTGGTTTAATTCAATCCTTATGAGAATAAACTTTTAAAATGTACCAATTTTATCAATCTGTAAGTATCCGTCGTTACTCAATAAAAACTCATAAGTTTTCTCAAATTCAACAACCTTTAGCTTGTTATTTTTATTGGTTACTTTTTTATTCGTGGCGTTTTATTCTCTCGAATAGTAGTTTCATTTATGATAAGTATTGCAAATGCTAGTAAATACTAGTAATACTTAGCATTACGAATGCCTTTTATTAAATTGTATCTTGAAAGTATTTCAATTTTCCATGTTTAACAATTGAAACCTTTTAATGCATGGTTTGCTAGGGTATTCTTCATGCAAACCAACGGGTTATTTAAAATATGCTTTATATTGTGGTAAGGCAGAATGTGGTTAAGAAGAGAAATACAAAGCAATATTATCAATAATCTCAACTGACTCATTTTATCTGCATAAAATAGATTATTGTGAAATCTAGTATTTAGAATAATCCAAAGGAATAAGTATGTAGATTTTTAATTCAGCTTGTTTATCTTGTTTTAAAAATATCTGAGCATTTTTAGCGTATTACCAGAAAAAATCACTTTAGAATCAATGTCTGGTAACGTTGTAATATAAGAAAGGGATAGGCTGGTATTTTTAATTGGATATCAATAATTTACCGCAAAAGCTGTATGATGCCATTAAATCGTAAGTCTTCGTTGTAAATGGTTTTCATTTCAACAATGTATATGTATGTTCCAGATGGGCATTCTTTTTCTTGGTAATTCCCATTCCATCCAAGGGTTGTAACGTCGTTTGTTTTAAACAAAAGTTCGCCCCAACGGTTATAGATATACATGGTTATTTCTTTATAACCTGAGGCAACTGCTATAAAACGATCATTAATACTATCTCCATTTGGTGTAAAAGTGTTTCCAATATAAAAAGCAATGTCATCTAGTACATCAATAATTTGAGTAAAAGTATCGTGGCAGCCATTTATAGAATCTATAGCAACAAGAGTAACATCAAACTTTCCTGTCTCTTTAAATCTATATTCCATGTTTTTTTGAGTAGTAGAATAATTTTCAACATACCAGTTGTAATTACTTGCAAGCATACTACTGTTATTAAACATTACTTTTTGATTTTTTTGAATTGTAGTAGGGAGGTAAGTGAAATCTGCTTTTGCCGAGCTTAATACATTTACTTGCTTGCGAATTGAATCTGTGCATTTCCCGTTTTTAACTTCATGAGTTATTGTATACAATCCAGTATCTTTGGGGTTGAAAATAAGCCCTCCAATACCTATTCCACTAAATGACCCATTGGGGTTTAATGGATTTAAAAGCACAGGGAGTTGGTTTATGCAAATATTGTCTTGTACATAAAAATCCGGATTTGGCATAGAGTCGATTTTTAAGATAAAGCTATCTGTAACCTCTGCACAGCTATTTATTGCTGTAAAATAAAAAACAATTTGAGATGGGTCATTTGTGTTAAGGATATAGTTTGTTATTGGCTTGTTTGATTCAACTATATTGCCTAGGCCTGTACAGGACCATTTTACAAGATTTGAATTGCTTGTTCCAGAAAGTAAAAAGGTGTTTGAGTTTGAGCAAATGGATGTATTTGTTGGGATTTGAATTACTGGAATGGGTTCTACTTCGATATAAACACTGTCTTCAAAAATGCCACAATCATTACCAATTGTTGCTTTAACATAAAATGAAGAGGAAGAATTCTGAATAAGCAGGTCGCAAATTAGGTTAGAGGGGTTTTTTAGGCTACCCAAAGGGCTTGACCATTGAAAATAATCGAATGTTCCTTGGTTAGCAAATGCTTCTAACCGAACGGTATCTTTGCTGCAAACTTTTGGAATGCTATTCAAGGTCATAGAAGGTGGAGCGGCAAAAGTAAATAATATAGAATCGCCCATCTCTTGTTGGCAAGCATGCTTGGTAAAGCCATATACCATAAAAGGTTGAGGCATTAGTTTGTCTATTACGAAATAGCTGTTTGGATTTAGTGTATCCACAATGTTATAGTTGCTTGATTTCCAGTAAAAGCACTTGTAACCTTTTATTAGTGCAGTTAAGAAAACCGTATCGCCAACACAAATCTCGGTTTTAGAAGCATTCACTTGAAGGTTGTATTGGGTAAGAGGGGGAGTGCAGCCGATGTTTTCGTATGCTACTTGTGATTGATTCGAGAAATTAACTACTGCCCCATCTTCCGAACCTAAACTACCATCTTTTTTTCTAAGTTTTGACCTGTCATAAGTAGCTATATCTGAACAAGAATTGGCTATTTGTATGGTTGTACTTCTGAGACCAGTTCCGAAATTGGCAAAGTGGCCGTTCGTATTTCCCGCATTTTGGAACAATGCATAAAAAGTATCTTTTAATTCCTTAAAACTATGAGAGCCGATTTGGTAGTCTAAGCTACAAAAAATTAAAACTTTGCTGTGTTTGGGTATGATGCCATTTGGTGGATAGAGTATTTTCCCGCAATTTGTTATTTCTGCATTTAATTGATCTAATCTAACTTTTGATTGAGTTGCACTTGCAAATCCTCTCCAGGAGTTATTAGGCCAAGATATCAGAATATCAGCAACTTGAATGTTGTTTGCTCCCGTTTTAATTAGCATCATTTCATTTGCACCTTCTGGGTTTGCACATGCGTCAACTAGGATTTGTTCGATTTTTACACAAGTATTTATTGTATCAGTTTTAAAATTGTTGTTACAAGGTTGAGCATTTGTAAATTGGCTTGATAGTATTGCGATTACAGTAAGTAAATGGAGCCTCATTTTTTTTATTTTAATTGCAACAATTTTATCACTATAGTATTTGCTAAAACAACACTTAGAGTTAACATTTTGTTAAATCAAAGAAGCCAAATTTCATTTAGTTTTGTGGGCTGTAATGGTTGAAATTAATAGCTTCATCAGATTTTTGAAAATCAATTTTCTGTTTTCTTTTGTGGTTTTGGTAGGGGCTTGCAATCCATTTTCGATAAGGGGTAGCAAAAAACCTCATAGTATACAAATGGTCGCATACTTTTCTCATACTCCAAAGGTTGAAGATGCAGACTCTGCTTTGTTATTAAAATTTAAGACATTGTTTGATTCATTGAATTATACCATGTCAAAAGTGATCTTTTATAATCAAGCAGATCTCATAAAAGGAGACAGTAGCCATAGATTAGATAGTTTTTTTGTGCAACAATTGTTATGTTTTGCAAAGCAGCAATTCAAAAATCAAAATTTTATGCCAACAATTCTATTGTTTAATACTGGTGGTTTAAGGCAGTCGTTATTAAAAGGGGATGTTACCAAAGGGCATATTTATGAGCTTATGCCTTTTGACAACCAACTAGTATTGGGTCGAATTTCAGGTGAATATTTATTTTCTTTGCATCAGAGAATGAAAGAAAGAGAAGGGGATCCTTATTGGATATTGGGCTCATTTTGTCATAATCAAAGCCTGTCTAATTCTTTTGATGTAAATCAGATTGATAGTTTGCAAAATTATTATTTGTTAACTACCGATTTTTTGCTTGCCGGAGGAGATAGAATACTAGACAAACACATGGTAGAAATAGTAAATATAGACTCTAATTTTCTAATTCGTGATGTTTTATTTCAACAATTATTATCTAATTGAATGAATAGAAGAATTTTTATTAAGGAAAATCTACTCCTTGCTAGCGGGATTTTTTTAAGTGATATGTTGTTTTCTCAAGATATTCAATCAAAACGTTTTCATGTATTTCATACCAACGATATGCATAGTAGGGTGGAAGCTTTCCCCTTATCGCATTCAAAGTATCCGGGAATGGGTGGCATGGTTAACTTGTCGGGAAAGTTGAATAAGCTTAGAAAAAGTTACCCAGACTATTTGCTTTTAGATAGCGGCGATTTTTTACAAGGCACACCTTATTTTAATGAGTTTGGAGGGAAAGTGGAGGTGGAAATGATGAATATGATGGGGTATGACTTTGTAACTTTAGGTAATCATGAATTTGATAATGGGGAAGAGGCTTTAGCAGATCTTCTATCTTTGGCCAAGTTTAAAGTAATTTGTGCAAATTACGATTTTTCAAATAGCCCCTTGGCTCAATTGGTTTCAAATGAACCTGCCGTAGTTGCAAGAATGATAGGAAGGCGCCTTTTTCGCATAGGTATTATAGGGGTTGGGGTAGATTTGAACGGACTTGCTATACCTAAAAACCGAAAAGGGGTTGTGTGTAATGAACCCATAGCCGTGGCCAACAAACAAGCAGCATTTTTAGCGAATGAACAAAATTGTGATTTAGTAATTGTTTTAAGCCATCTTGGCTATCAGCATGATATACTACTAGCAAAAGAAAGCAAGAACATAGATATGATATTAGGAGGGCACTCCCACACCGTTTTGTCAAAGCCAACCCTTGTTCAGAATTTACTTAATAAAGATGTAGTTGTAAATCAAATGGGAAGAGATGCACTCTATCTAGGGCATTTAGTGTGGGAGATTTAAAGGTATGGAATATTAGTCTCAGTATTCTGTTCTTCTGTAATTAACGTATTTTTACTCTTAACTTAATCTAAGTTGTCAAAAGTATAAGTAATCTAATAGCTTTAATGAATGACTATGGTTTTAGTTGCGCTATAATGTTTGGCTCTAAAATGTAGTTTGTATAATCCGCTTGTGCCATTAATGGTTAACTTATGACTTTCTTTTTCCCACTCAAATGGTATTTTTTTACCCAAAGTGTTTGTAAGGTAAAGTTGAATGACATCATGTTGTTCTATGAATTGTGGAAATTGAAGTACAAATGTACCTGAAGATGGATTGGGATAAACATTTAAATACGAACTTATGTCTACTTTTTTAAGTGCTAAAGTATTTAGATTTTTTTCACATTCGCTATTTGTAGCATTTTTATACTCAAGCGTATGGAAATCAATGTAGCATGCCCAGTGTGGATAATCAATAAATGGGTTTCTGTTTTTTTGAAAATATGCTATGTATTCATGTCTAGTTCTTTCGTCTGCATCTGGAGGGTCATTTTTATGCCAATCCATCAGTAATTCTGAGTTTTGAAGTTTGCCATTGCTCGGCAAATATTTGAACCCCCAATTGCTATTAGCTGTTCCATTGTATGCCACTTGCATATAAAAAATACATCTTGCGACATCGCCTTTAATATTATCTGCAACCTCAAAAACAGTAGCCCCAAATATATTTTTTCCTAATTTGGATTCTATATATTGTTTGGATACGGTTTGAACATAATCAAAAGGGTAATTGGAACGCACAATATTTACTTCTGAATTATTCACGATTAATAAATTGTGATAATCAGCGCCATCTTTGTTGTTGGTATTTCCTCCGCTAGGCATCCAACTTCTTGGCATTACATGTTCTCTAGATAAATTGTTGTTTTGAAAGTTAAATTGATTAGAGAATAGGATATTCTCTCTGCTATATTGACAATCAATTGACCTTAGATTGGAGAGAGTGTCTCTTATGTGTATGTTTTCTGCAAGTTCAAAACCAAAAGCGTTGTAGTCCAATAAGACATGGTCTGAAATTAGGTTTCCAAGTTTTCCTATAAAAAGTGAAGAGTCATTAGGGTTAATAGATTCATAGTATTCTGTATTTTGGCTTAATGTTTTTGGGGTAGTAACTGCACCAGACAATGGTTTGCTATTGCAGTAATACATGGAATCACTTTGCTCATTGTAGGAAAAAATAAAGTAATAGTAAGTGGTATTGCTTTGGATTTCTTTATCTGTAAAAATACTGCCTTGTCCTTTGTAAATAACTTTAGCCCCATTTATCCAGTCTGTTTTAAATGTATTTTTGTTTAAAATAGGATTGTCTCCTGTCATATTTTTTACTATTACATATCCATCTGCATTGATTTGTTGGAAAGATAAGTTTACTTCCCAGGGTTTAAGTTGAAAAAATTGAAGGTTTGTAGGTTGGTTTTCAGGACCTTTTTGTGCGTTTACAGAATAAAAAACTACATTTAACAACAACAAAAAGAGGGATTTGAATTTAGTCATTTTGCAAATTTAATCTTTTGATTAAAATAATATAAGATGGAAAATGGTCGCTATATCCATTGTTAAATTTGCCACCGGCAAAACTTCTTTTGGGGTACCCTTTATACCTTCCCTCTTGTTCTATAATAAAAGGAGGTTTGAAAATCCCAGCTTTATAAAATTGATAACTATTCGTTTTAGGATTAATGTAGGCTTCGGAAACAATTATTTGGTCAAAAAGGTTCCAAGCATCTTGGTAAGCCAAAGTCCCATTCCCTTTAATATAAAAATCATAGAATGGGTTAAAGAGTTTTCCTTGTGCTGTAGTGTCTTTTTCATAAGATACGTTGAGTACTTTTTTTATGCTTTTATTTGTAGGGTCGTCATTTAAATCACCCATTAAAATAACTCTACTCTCTATGTTTGTTTCCATAATGGAATCAATTATATGTTTGGCAACAGCTGCTGCAGCTTCTCTTTTAGGGGATGATTTTTTTTCTCCACCACGCCTGCTTGGCCAATGATTTACAAATATATGCGTTGTGTCGCCGTCTAAGATTCCTGTAGTCCAGAGAATGTCTCTGGTATAGTATGGTTTACCCGATTTTTCGTTGGGCATGCTTACCTCCAAACTTGTGGATTGGATTGGAATGAAATAATTGGGATTGTAAAGAAGTGCTACATCTATTCCTCTTGCATCTTTAGAATCGAAATGAATAGGTTTATAGTTTCTAGCGGATAATAATGGGTGCTGAGCAAAATGGAGTAATACATCAATATTTTCAATCTCCGAAACACCTAACAAAGCAGGCCCGTCTGGGGTTAGTTCTGTTCCTATCTTAGATACAACTTGCGCCAAGTTTGTTGTCTTTTGGTTAAATACTTTTGCAGTATTACCCATGTTCCCTTCTGGTGTAAAATCGTCGTCGTTTATTTCTGGATTATTTATTGTGTCAAAATAATTCTCAAAGTTATAAAATGCTACACATATTGCTTTTGCTTTTTGTTGGCTGTAACTCGAAACAAACAAAGTGAGGAATACTGTGGTTAATAATGTTTTTTTAAGTTTCATTCCTGTTTTTATGGCTGTTGCAAAAGTATTTTATTTAATTTTACACAAAGGATTCCTACTTTGTATTTATGTTAATAAAAATTTACTTCTTCATTTTGTTTGAAAAATCATTTTTATTTTAATAATTGTATTAAAGTGCTTTTAAATAGGGCCATACATAAAGTATTTGTTTCTAATAATGCTTTATGGTTGTTATTGTTCTTTTATTTAATTGTTAAGTAACTCTTGAAAGTATTTTTGAATTTGTAGCAAACCGCATATAAAGCGCACATAGACAAGCATTTGTGATTATTTTTATTGTTTGTTATTTATTCTTAATCAAATACGGTGGCCATTGTTGTGGACTTCTGTATGCCTATTTTTGCACCGCAAATCAAGGGTTATAAAGAGTACATTTTGATCTTGAGAGATGAATTTTGATTTGGAAATAAAAATGAAAAATTTTATAATAGATTCAACAACTCTGTGTTTTCTAAATCCTATTAGTTTCATAGGGTCTTCTAAAGTAATACATATCTTAAGTAGTCAAGATATAGCCTTCGAAGTAGATCTATTTGCTAGATCGCGTTATCATTTGACATTTTCTAAAGTTGGTATTAAATATACTCTAAGCTTGTTAAGCCTATTTATACAGTCTTCTACAATTACACAATTAAATAAACACTTTAAAATTAAAATCTATCATACATATGCAAGTTAAAAAATCCCCATTGTTGTTTTTAGTTTACACCACTTTGTTTGTATGTTTTGTATTCTTTTGTGCCCCCGTAGCTGTAAATGCTCAGATTAATTCATCTTATTTAATCGTTGGCAAAGTCGCCAAAGGTTCAGTTGCCAAAGGTTTGTCTAATGCAAATGTAACTCTTGTTGGTAGTAATAAAACGATTAAAACCGATAGCTCTGGTAATTTTCAATTTGAGGTAAATAATGTAGGAATTTATACGATTTATGTAAGTGCACAAGGATGTTTGCCTTATACGATGGCCGTTGAAGTTTTGAATTATGGAACAACCACTATTTCAGTCGTTTTGCAAGCGGGAGAAGATGCTTCTAAATTTAGTGAAGAGGATTTGATACCGGTTATTTCTATTGATGAGTCTAGTGACAGGTCTCAAGGGGGCGATTATATTTCTGGGGTATTAACTGCTTCTAGAGATGTTTTTGTTTCTACTTCTGCATTTACTTTGGGCCCGTTAAGATTTAGAATTAGAGGCCTAGATGGACTTTACAGCCAAGTACATATCAATGGAATACCTGTAAATGAAATCGAAAATGGAAGGGTTTCTTGGAATGTTTGGGGCGGGTTAAACGATGTGCTTCGAGATAGAGATATTGTAGTAGGGAATGCTCCTGCAACTTATGGAATGGGTGGTATTGGTGGTATCTCAAATATGAATGTTAGGGCTGCCAATCAGTGGAAACAAACGCGTATATCTTCTGCTGTTTCTAATAGAAACTACAGGCAAAGACTTATGGTAACTCATAATACTGGTTTAATGAAAAATGGTTGGGCTTTTTCTTTTTCTGGGTCTTTTAGATATGCAGATGAAGGGTATATACCAGGAACAAATTATGACGCATGGTCTTATTTTGCCTCTGCTGAGAAGAAAATCAATGCCAAACATTCAGTTTCTCTTTCTTTGTTGTCTTCAGCTGTTAAAAGTGCGCTTCCAGGAGGCTCTTTTCAAGAAGTCTATGACTTGGCTTCCACTCCTTTTTATAACCCTAATTGGGGCTACCAGAATGGAGAGAAAAGAAGTGCTAGAGTAAGGAACACTCACCAGCCCCTTTTGTTGTTAAACCACGATTGGAAAATAAACTCCAAAACAAAACTTGAAACAGGACTAGGATTACAAACTGGCAGAACAGGTGTTACAGCCTTGGAATGGTATAATGCGCCAGACCCTAGACCAGACTATTATAGAAAATTACCAAGTTTCGCCGGCGATGAATTTCAACGTGAAAGATTAACTAATTTATTCCAACAAGATGAAGCATTCAGGCAAATAAATTGGCATGGACTATACAATGTAAATTATAATTCAATTGAAACTGTTCGAAATGTAGACGGTATTGAGGGTAATAATGTGACTGGTAAAAGGGCGAAATATATTTTGGAAGAAAGGCGCTCCGATATTCAAAGAATAAACTTTAATGCGATTGTAAACCACCAATTTTCTGACCGAATGTTTTTGTATGCAGGCGCAAATGCCCAAGTGCAACAAGTGCAATATTTTAAAACTGTTCATGATTTACTTGGAGCCGATTTTTATGTGAATTTAAACCAATTTGCAGAACGTGATATACCCAATGACCCCATTTCTAATCAACATGACATAAATAATCCAAATAGGATTTTGAAAGAAGGCGATAGGTTTGGATATGATTATACTTCCCATACTGTATCTGTCGAAACTTGGGCCCAAATACATGTAAAACTACCCAAATGGGATATGTATGCTGCTGGCTCTATTGGTCAGACAAGTTTTAAGAGAATTGGAAACGTTCAAAATGGCTTGTTTCCAAACAATTCTTTAGGCAATTCTGATGTTCATAAGTTTATTTTACCTTTTATTAAAGCAGGGGCTACTTATAAATTAAACGGTCGCAATTATTTTTTAGCTAAGTTGTCTTCTGGCAAAGTTGCTCCCCAATTCAGAAACGTCTTTGTTTCCCCAAGAACAAGAGACCAGGTGGCTTCTAATCTGAAATCAGAAGATGTGCAGTCTGCAGAGCTTGGTTATCTGCACATTGCACCTGGTTTAAAAATACGTGCAATGGCTTATATTGCTCAAATTAATAACCAAATTAGAACCCAAAGTTTTTATCACGATGAAAAAAGAACCTTTGTAAACAATACACTGTCTGGGTTAAATGCCTTACACAAGGGGCTGGAATTAGCCGCGGAAGTGAAGCTTTCTTCTACGCTTAGCGTTACTGGTGTTGCTGCTTTAGGGGATAATAAATACACTTCTAGGCCTACTGCAGAAATAACGGAAGAAAATAGACCCGAACTTATACAAGAAACAGAATTAGTGTATTTGAAAAACTTTTATGTTTCAGGAACACCACAAACAGCTCTTTCCGCCGGATTGAATTATAGGTCTCCTAACTATTGGTTCCTAAATGCAAACATAAATTATATTGACCATTTTTACTTAGATCCCAATCCTATTAGAAGAACAGCACAAGCAGTTCAAGGCGTAGAGCCAGGGTCTGACGAATGGAAAAATATACTATATCAAGAAAAATTACCCGCCGCTTTTACTGTTGACCTGTTTGGTGGCTATTCTATAAAACTGAATAAGTACTACCCCAAAGCAAGTAATAATACCTTTGTTTATTTTAACATAGGAATAAGTAATGTACTGAATAATTTAAAGGTGATTACCGGTGGCTTTGAGCAAATGCGTTTTGACTTCGTTGATAAAGACGTGGATCGTTTCCCTCCCCGCTATTTTTATAATTATGGCCGAAATTACTTTGTCAATTTAACTTTAAAATTCTAACTATGAAAAATATATTCCTATACAGCTTAAGTTTTATCTTATTCTTAACTGCTTGTAAAAAAGAAAACTTTGACGCACCACCTGCAGAAGATTCGAATCCCGATATTGTAGCGAATACTCTTATTGCAGACCTTAAAGATTTATACAAAGGTACGCCCCTTCGAATAGAAGAGGATTTAATAGTTGAAGGAGTAGTTGTTGCGGATGACAGGTCTGGTAATTTTTATAAATCTATTGTTATTCAGGATCAAACGGCTGGTATTTTATTGCTGTTAGACGGTATTGGGTTATATAATAATTATCCTATTGGGCGTAAAGTGTTCGTGAATTGTAAAGATTTGTTTATTGGAGAGTACAATGGGTTGATTCAACTTGGAGGAGGGGCGGATAATGGTTCACTTACAAGAATCATGGAGGCTCTCATTCCATCACATCTGATAAAAGGGCCATTAAATGTCCCTGTTACCCCCATAAAATTAACCCTCACAGACGTGTTAACACCTTATCAAAATATGCTCGTTTCTTTTAGTAAGGTAGAGTTTGAAGCACCCGGTCAAAGCTATGCAGATGCCGATAACTTGAGGTCTAAAAACCTTTTAATAGCTGATTGTCAAGGGGCTAGTTTAATAGTAAGAAGTAGCGGATATGCTTCTTTTGCCGCGCAAATTGTGCCAGACAAAAACGGTGATATTGTAGGAGTATTGGGTGTGTTTAGATCAGATTTTCAATTACTTATTCGAGATACAAGCGATGTGAAAATGACCAATGATAGATGTAATGGCGGTGGTTCTGGTCAAACTGTTATACCGATTTTTGATGCGCGCGAACTTTACGAAGGTGCCACTATTAATGCAATTGCAGATAAAATTAGCATTAAAGGAATCGTTATTACCGATAGGTCAAATGGAAATGAAACAGGGAGAAACCTGGTTATCCAAGATGAAACAGCAGGTATTGTAGTTCGCTTTGCCGCTAACCATAGCTTCGATTTGAATACAGAATTAGAAATTAGTATTGAAGGTGTTGAACTTTCTTTATTTAATGGATTATTACAATTAAACAATGTACCATTAGCCAATGCTAAAATTCTCGGCTCTAAATCACCCGTTCCATTAATAGTGGAAGTAAGCGATGTGCTGGATAATATCAAAGATTTAGAGTCTAGATTAATTCAAATAAAAAATGCAACTATCACGGGTGGTGCAACTTATAGTGGCAGCAGAACCCTTAGAGATGCTTCTGGAAGTTTGACTTTGTTTACTTCTAGTGCAGCAAGTTTTAAGGATGCAAGTATACCCTCTGGAAATGTAACTGTTACTGGAGTAGTTTCCGTATTTAATACCCCTCAATTAAAATTAAGAAGTTTAAACGATATACTTTAAAAATCATGAAAAATAGAAACGTAATGAAAACAACAATTAGCGCATTGGTTCTTTTGTTTGTAAATCAGTTTGCACACGCGCAAATTGCTGTAAACCAATTGACAGATACGCTAACGGAAAACTTTAATAGCTTAGCAGAAACAGGAACACAAAATACATGGACACAAAATAGCACCTTGCTGGGCTGGTATGGTTATAGAGTAGCCAATCAGTTGCCCGTAACTTTATATCGTGCAGATGACGGAAGCGCAAACTCTGGGGGATTATACAGTTATGGTGTAGATGCAGATAGGGCTTTAGGTTCGCTTGCATCAGGTAGTACTGGTACCATGGTTTTTGGCCTTAGAATGAAAAACCAAACAGGAAATACGATAACTTCTGTAACCGTAAGTTACACCGCCGAGCAATGGCGCGTTGCTTCTACTGTACCTAACTTTCTGAAATGCTTTTATAAAATTGACGCAAGCCTTGATGGCTTAAGCCCTGACGAGCTGACCAATAAAACCGGTTATATATCGGTTGCAGATTTGGATGTGGAGTCTGTAAAACTTAATGGAACAGCAACCAAGTTGGATGGAAATTTACCGGAAAATAAAAAACAATTTTCAGCAACAATTAATGTGGTTTGGAAAGCAGGGGAGGAACTGTTTTTTAGATGGGATGACGACGACCAACAAGGATCTGACCATGGTCTTGCTTTAGACGATTTACGTATTTCTTTCTCTAATGTTGACAATGCAGCTCCCGAAGTTTTACAAGCCCAATTCGTATCTGCTAATTTGCTTGAATTGAAATTTAATGAACCTGTAAACCAGAATGATGCAACAAATGTATCCAATTTCACATTAAACCCACCGCTTCAAATAACTGCTGCCAAATATAATGCTGCGAACTATTCCGTTGCTTTAACAGTGCAAGCGCAATTAGGTTCTTTTTACGATGTAGAAGTGAAACAAATAAAAGATTCAGCTTCGGTTCCAAATACCTTAGTGAGTGCTTCAATACAACAGATTGTGTTTAATGATTTTGATGGTAAAGATTTATTTTTGACAGAAATTATGTACGATAATCCAGGTGCTGATTTTTTAGAGTTTGTGGAATTGTTTAACGCCTCCGCAAACCCTATTCCTATGGGAGGGCTTCGCTTTACTCAAGGATTAGAACTTGTGCTCCCGGAGTTTGATTTAATGCCCGATTCTTTTGTAGTTTTGTCTAGAACCAAAGACTCTTTTGAATTCTATTTTCAAGTTCCTTCCATAGAGTGGCAAGGTGGTGCTTTGGGCAATTTTACTGCCAATACAACTATAGTTCTTGAAAATACAATTGCAGAAAAAATAATGGATATTACGTATCAAACTGCTGGAGAATGGCCTGCTTCTGCCCAAGGTGGTGGCCCATCTCTTGAGTTTTTGAACCTTGCTAAAAATCCAAATTCAGGTAACAGCTGGTCGCCTGCCAGTGTGTTGGCTTGCGTGTTTAGAAACGACTCCGTGTTTGCTACCCCAGGTTATGCTATGTTTAAAAATGACCCAGTAGACACAACTCTGAGCTTTCTTAATGTAAACAATAAGGAGTGGAAGGTATCCCCTGTGCCTTTTGAAAATCAGTTGACTATTTATTTTGGGGATTTAGATTTGGGCACATCCAAAACAATTACTTTGTATAATCTGTGGAATCAAAAAGTAGCGGAACTGAAGCAGATTGACAAGGAATCGCATATTGAGATGGATACCCATTTGTTGTTGCCAGGGGTGTATTTTATTGAAATAAGATCAGACCAAAATTCCTTTTATAAAAAAGTGATTAAAGAATAATGGTAAATCTTATGAAAATAAGATAGCTCAAGTCCATCTGTAACTTTCCTTTTGTTTCTAGCACTTTAGTATAAATAGAAAGTAATAAAGGGAACTTAAGTATCATACAGTCCTTTTTTATTATAAAACGAATACAATCATAAAGTTGTATTCGTTTTTTTTTGCCTTTTTTGCCTTTTTTGAATTTGTTGAAAGCGGAAAGAATGGCAGGTAACATTAATCAAGCAACTAGTTAATATAATCATAGCAAAAAGGACAAATCCATTTCACATTATATTAATGTACTTCGGGTAGGTTTGATGCACAATATGCTCCACCATACCAAGTATATATTTAAGCGTTTATCAGATGCACAAGTTGTTGATTTGGCTTCTTATTTAAAAGAAAAAGAAGCTGTAGGCAATCGAATATACATTGGTTGCGACAGTCAAAATATTGGGGAATGGACACATTATGCACTTGCCATTGTAATCCACAAAAATACCCAAGGAGGGCATGTACTTTATCATAAATATAAAGTGCCACGAATTAAAAATTCGTTTGATAGATTGTGGATGGAGGTTGACGAAAGCGTCCGTTTGGCCTTTTACCTCAAAGAACAGCACATTGCGGTAGCAGAATATATAGATATAGACCTTAATCCAGATCCTTTGTATAAGAGCAATGCCGTTTTTAGGGCAGCACTAGGATATGTAACTGCTATGGGATTTAAAGCGAGATTTAAGCCCAATGCACACGCCGCATCCTCCTGCGCAGATTATGTACTTCATTAAAAAAAATAACAACCATAAAATCATGATAGACTCATTTTTACATAACCGAAATCAAAAAAAAACACGCGCTCAATTAGAAAATTTATATAAGACCTTCCTAAGGTGTAAAAACCTTGTTTCTCTCGCTTTGTTAACTTTTGTGTGTGCAGGGGATGTGTGGGGACAGACATACTTCAATATGTCATCGGGAAATTATTCTCAAAATTTTGCGGATATGGCAAATTGGACGAATAATTATGCCTCTGGAAGTGGTGCAAGTAATTGGAAAGTTGCAGCAACAGCAACAGGTTCAGTAGTAAATGCAGGAACAGTATTTGCGTCTGGCACAAGTGGGGGAGTTCAAAAAGGCACACAATCATTAATTATACTTGCGACTGGAACTAATTCAGGAGCAACTGATTTGCTTTTGAATTTTTCAGGAAGAAATGCTGGTAATTTATCACTTGATTGGGTGAAGATTACAAATACCGTAAATGCCACACCGAGAAGCTCTGATTTAAAAGTTCAATATAGCATAGACGGGGGCTCTAATTTTACAGATATTGCGGGGTATACTATTCCAAGAATTTTTAATAACAATACTGCCGAATCTGGTTCTTTATCATCAATAGCTTTACCTTCAGCTATAAATAATCAAAGTACTGTTGTTCTCAGGTTTTATGTATGGAATAATGGTCAAACTGGAGGTTCGGGAAATAGACCAAAATGGCAATTAGATAATATTTTAGTAACTTCTACAGCTTCAGCACCCAGCGCCCCAACTATCACGACAATCACTCCTGGCAATGGGCAATTGTCGGTTGCCTTTACAGCACCAACAAGCAATGGGGGAGCGGCAATAACAAACTATGCTTATTCTACAGATAATGGTAGTTCTTACACTACACTTTCAACTCCTTCTACAACAAGCCCTATTGTGATTTCGAGTTTGACGAACAATACCCCCTATGATGTCAAGATCAGGGCTATAAACAGTGTGGGTAGTGGAACAGAAAGCAATATGGTGCAAGGTACTCCTACCAATGCCCCTACTGTTCCTATACTCACAACTCCAACGGTTAGTAATATTACTCCAACAAGTGCCACTTTAGGAGCAACCATCACGTCCGATGGGGGCTCTTCAATTTCGTCTCGAGGAACTGTTTTTGCTAATACGGCTACCCCAAGGGGCAATCTCGCTACAGAAGGAGGTACCGCTGTGGGCGCATTTTCCCATTCGCGTACTGGCTTGTCTCCCAATACATTGTATTATTTCGCAGGCTTTGCGAGCAATACCCCCGGTACGGCCTATTCCTCAGATGGCACCTTTACTACCTTGCACAATGCGCCTACTATTGGCGCTGGTTCAGGAGCTACAACAACTGCCATCACCGCCAACTGGACAGCCGCCACAGGTGGTGGTAGCGCCTCGTTTACCTATGAAGTTGCGCTTTCCACTTCCAGTACCTTTGCCTCAACCCTGCAAACCCAATCCAATATTGCCTCCAATACCACAAACCATACTTTTACAGGTCTTAGTGAAGGCACTACCTATTATTTTAGAGTCAGAGCCGTTAATGCGGGTGGAAATTCTGATTGGTCTACTATCAGTACCGGCTATGCAACCCTCAATAATGCAATCTTATTAACCGCATTGGGAACTGCCGCAACAGAGAATTTTGACGGTCTTGCAAATTCCGGCACATCCTCAACAATGCCAATGGGATGGTATTTTATTGAAACGGGCTCAAGTGCAAATTCTACGTATACAGCAGGTACAGGATCTGATAATGCGGGAGATACATACAGTTTTGGTATTGGATCGGGATCGGACAGGGCTTTAGGTGGTCTGCAATCTACTAATGTAATTCCAACAATTGGTGCCAAACTAACCAATAACACAGGCGCAGCTATTCATAATCTATTTATTTCTTATACTGGAGAAACATGGAGGGTAGGTTCAGCAAATCGTTCTGATCAGTTAGATTTTCAATACAGCTTAAATGCAACTTCATTGTCAACGGGAACATGGATAGATGTAAACACCTTAGATTACGCGAATCCAGGACAAGTAGCAACAGGAAGTGGATCCATCCAACACAGTGCAAACATAACAGATGTAATCTCAGGGCTGAATATTGCAAACGGGGCGTCATTTTGGATTCGTTGGACAGATTTTAATGTCTCTGGTAGTGATGATGGCATGGCTATCGACGATATTTCGATCAAGCCTTGCGGTACAGTTTCAGCGCCTACCGCCTCTGCTGCGCAGTCTTTTTGTGCGGGTGCTACGATTGCGAATCTAGCCGCAACAGGTTCGGGCATTCAATGGTATGCAGCTTCAAGTGGTGGTGCATCCTTGTCCTCTTCTACTGCTTTGGCAGACAATACAACCTATTATGTTTCACAAACTATTTCTGGGTGTGAAAGTGTGAGTAGAACAGCCGTTACCGTTACATTTAAGGCCACACATACTTGGGTAGGCGGAAGCGCTGGCGATTGGAATACCGCTTCAAATTGGTGCGGTGGAGTTCCCAATAGTACTTCTTCCGTTACCATTCCTTCGGGTACTACGGTTACACTCAATACAAACGCGAGTGTTGCACAACTTACCATTGCTTCTGGTGGCACACTTACCGTGTCTGGAACTTCACAACTTACGGTTGCTTCGGGAGGTACGTTTACAAACAACGGTACTTTTACCGCAGGAACGGGTACGCTGATTTTTGCAGGGAGCGGCACAATAGCAGGATCTGCATCTATTTTTCATCATTTGACTTTGAATGGGGCACTCACGCGCTCCGCCACTACAACAGTAAACGGGATTTTGACAATGAACCCTAATGCTTCGCTAAGTGCGGCCTTGTCTTTTGGGACAAGTGCAAGTTTGGTTTATAATGTTTCTGCCGCATACACTGTTACAGACAAAGAGTGGCCAGCGAGTAATGGTCCATTAAATGTAACTATACAACATAACAGTACACTGTTGACTTTAAATAATAGTAAAATAATTAATGGTACACTCACATTAACTTCCGGCAAAGTTATTTTAGGTAGTAACTCATTAACTGCAAATGCTTTTTCAGGAGGCTCTTCTTCATCCTTTGTAATCACAGATGGGAGTGGTCGTTTACAAACAAATGTTAGCACAACTGCAATTACTTTTCCTGTTGGGCCAGACGCATCAAATTACAATCCAGTAACTATAACCAACAATACTGGTACCCCTGATGATTTTGCAGTTTTGGTTTTTGAGGAGGTAACAGAAGATGGAACAAGAAATGGTACTCGAAGGGTTTCTCCCAATAGGGTAAACTTAACATGGGATATCAATAAATTAACAAACGCTTCAGCGAATGCAGGAAATGGGGTAGATTTTGCTTTTTCTTGGTCAAATAGTCAACTAAAAGGCAGTATTGCATCTTCACGATTTCGATTGTATCACCACAGTTCATTAAGTTGGAATTTACAATCACGAACACCTAGTGTTTCACAAAATGCTGGGGTAACTACCTTAGTTTATACAGAATATAAAGGGACTTTTTCTCCATTTGCAATAGGTGACGATGTACAGTTGCTTCCCGTAGTATGGGAGGAAGTATTCTTGCAATACGATAAAGAAAAGAAAGTAGTTTTGATAAATTGGTCTACTGTAAGTGAGACAAATTCAGATTTTTATGTTGTTGAGAAGTCTGAAACAACTGTAACATGGGAAGAACTGGATATTCAAAAGGCTGCTGGATTCAGTTATTCCCCTCGAAGCTATATTTCTAAGGATTTTAATCCTACCTATGGAAATACATTTTATAGGATTAAACAAGTAGATTTAAATGGGGAGGTAAATTACAGTAAAATAGCTTCTTTATTTTTGGGTGAAACCGAACAATTATCATTTCCTCATATCTTTCCAAACCCTGTTTGTTCTAATCTTATCATTCATTTTCCGGGCTTAACACAAATAAAGTATTCTCTTTTAAGTAGTATTGGACAAGTTGTAATCCCTGAAAGTTATTTGAAGTTAAACGGAAGCAATGAGTTTGTTTTAGATTTACAAAACATATCAGAAGGTGTCTATTTTCTAAAAATTGAAACAATTTTTGGGATACGCTTAATAAAGGTTGTTAAAGAATAATTACCATAATCTATATAAAGTCTTTTGTATGGTATGAGAAGTAAAGAATATGAATAAAGTGCTATCTAATAAGTCTTTATATAAGATTATTCCTAAGCCTCTTTTCCGACCTTGTTTCTTGCTAAAGTGGAAGAAAACAATATTTTTAATGTTTAGTTGCATATTATATAACTAAGAATTTTAATACTATAACATGGAATCAGAAGCATAAGGGGACATTTGTAGTATAAAAAATTCTTATGGATATTAAAAAAATACCTACAATTCTAATGGTGCTATGTTTGGTTTTTTCTTTTGATTACAGTAGGGCGCAAGCCATTGATTTGCAATCGGCAAACTCTTTTAGTGTGTTTGCTGGAGTAGGAGCAATTACAAATATTGGCTACACTGTAATAGCAGGCGATTTGGGTTATAGTACGGGTTCGGTTCTTGGGTTTCCGCCCGGAATTATAAATGGGACAACCCATTATGCAGATTCGCTAAGTTCTATTGTAAATTTAGATATAAATGCCGCATACAACAATATTTTGTCGCTTACTTGCGATTCTACAATAGGCACAACGATGGGAAATTCGCAGACATTGACAGAAGGTGTATATTGTATGGGAGCGGCAGCCACACTTGTAGATACTCTTTTTTTAGATGCACAAAACGACCCTAGTGCGGTTTTTGTTTTTAAAATAGGAGGTGCTTTTGCTACCACTGCTTTTTCTCAGGTAGTTTTGCTCAATGGGGCTTCTGCTTGCAATGTTTATTGGAGTGTAACAGGTGCTTTTGGTTCTGGAGACAGTTCTGTTTTTAAAGGTACGCTGATAGTAGATGGGGAATTGGACCTAGGACTGGCAACAGACATAGAAGGAAGGGCTTTTACGATATCAGGGGCCATACTTATGGATTCCAATACTGTTTTTTTACCCCCTAGTTGTATGGTGGTTTTGCCTGTTACTTTTTTGGATTTCAGGGGCACTTTTACCTCTAGCAATGAAGTGCTTTTGGAATGGGAAACCGCAATGGAATACAACAATAGTTTTTACACGGTAGAAAAATCAACGGATTGTATGAATTTTGAATCGATTGCAACAGTAGAAGGGAAGAATATTTCCTATACCTTGTCTGAATATAAATTTGTAGAAAGTAATGTGCAAGAAAGAACCTTGTGTTATAAGTTGAGCCAAACCGATATAGATGGGAGTTCGATACATTTAAAAACGATACTAGTATATACCTCGGAGGATATCAGAAAAACACATACTACACAAATATTTCCCAATCCTCACCACCAAAACCTGCACTATATAGACCAAGAAATAACCTCTTACAATAGTTCTGTTTTTACACTTAGCAATGCATTTGGAAAAAAAATAAGACAATTTCATTTGTTTGAAAAACAAAACCTGTTGGAAACAAACCTAAGTCCAGGGATTTATTACTACACAATCCTCAGAGGAGATAATACTATTGAAAGTGGTGTTTTGTTAGCGGAATAAGAGTAGCTTGTAAAGCTATTCCCTTTCCCAATTGTCATCCTGAGTGACGGCTGCGATAGCGGCTGTTGTATCGAAGGAGACAATTGGGCTGTATTGTAAAAAAAATTAAGTGAAAAAGGAATGTCGTCCTTCGAGAACCTCAGGATGACATCCCTTACTTCGAGGACCTCAGTATAAACTGCCTCAGGATGGCATTCCCTTCGATGTTGATTATTGTCCTATATTATCTAACAAATGTTATTCTGATTTTTTTTGGACTATGTCTTTTTGAGATTTGTCAGACTTTAACCAAATTGGCACAATATTTTCACAACAATGCGTTATACTTGCAGCAACTTACTTCGGTATGAAAAAAATCATGGTAAAAAAATATTTCTGGATTTGGTTAGTACTACCTGTGTCCCTCTTTTTTTTAAGTTTTTGTTTTAGTAAAAACAAAAAAACACCTACAGAATTGCCTGGGATAATTTTACAAACCCTCGCAGCTACTCATTACGACCCTATTCAGATAGACGATACCTTTTCGCTCAGGGTTTATGACCTATACCTTAAGCGCTTGGATAGAAGCAAAAGATATTTTTTGCAAGAAGACTACGACAAGTTTGAGCAATATAAATACCAAATAGACGAACAGTCCCAGCAAAATAGTTTTGAGTTTTTTGATTTGGTTTCTACAACTTTTGACAAACGCTTGGTAGATATTGAAAAAGTATTTGAAGAAATATTGGCAAGCCCTTTTGACTATAATGTAAGTGAGACTTATATATACGATGAAGAAAAGCGAAATTATGCAAAGAGTGGGAAAGAATTAAAAGAAGAGTGGCGAAAATACTTGAAATATGCGGCTTTGGAAAAATACTATGCTAAAGTAAAACAACAAGAACAAGCAGTAGAAAGAGGCGACAAGGAATTTAAAGTAAAACCATTGGATAGCCTAGAGCAACAAGCTAGAGAAGAGGTTCTGAAAATGCAACGTAATTGGACAACAAGACTAAAGAAGTTTGACAGAAGCAAACACATGGATATGTATTTGAACTGTTTAACTGAAAGTTTTGACCCACATACAAGTTATTATCCGCCCAAAGAGAAGGAGGATTTTGACATAAGAATGTCGGGTAGACTAGAAGGAATTGGAGCACAGCTAAGCGAGCGTGATGGAGAGATAAAAGTAGAAATGGTTGTTCCCGGTAGTCCAAGTTATTTACAAGGGGAGCTAAAAGAAGGCGATATTATCATAAAAGTAGCGCAAAAGGATTCGCAGTCGGTAGATGTGCGCAACATGGAACTAAGCGATGCAGTGCAGCTTGTGCGTGGTAAAAAAGGAACTACGGTAGTACTTACCGTAAGAAAGCCTGATGGTAGCATTAAAGAAATTCCTATTGTTAGGGATGTGGTAATTATGGAGGAAGGATATGCCAAGTCAGCCTTGTTGAAGAATGGAAAAGATAAGGTAGGGTATATTTACTTGCCTCAGTTTTATACCGACATGAATGGCCGTGGAGGAAGAACCTGTTCTAAAGATGTGAAAGATGAGGTGCAAAAACTAATGAAAGAAAACATTGACGGATTGGTTTTAGACCTTAGAAACAACGGAGGGGGATCCTTGCAAGATGTGGTAGATATGGCAGGTCTTTTTGTAGGGGCTAAACCTATAGTTCAAGCAAAGTACCGCGATAGTAGACCCGATATCCTAATTAGTAGAGAAAGAAAAATTATCTATACTGGTCCGCTAGTAATTCTAGTAAATAAATATTCTGCATCTGCATCAGAGATATTAGCCGCAGCTCTGCAAGACTACGACCGTGCATTAATTATAGGAACCAACGACCAAACATTTGGCAAAGGAACCGTTCAGCGCTTTTTGGATTTAGATAGATTTGCCAATACAAACCAAGGCTTAGGCTCAGTAAAAGTTACGATTCAAAAATTTTATAGAGTAAATGGCGGAACTACTCAATTGCAAGGAGTTGTGCCAGATATTATTATGCCCGAACGTTTTGCCTCTGCAGAAGTAGGCGAAAGGAGCGAAGATTATCCTCTGAAATGGAACGAAATAACTCCTCTGCCTCTGCAAATGGATATAGAATCGCATAAAGGTAAAATTGAAAAAGCGGTTAAAAAGTTTGAAAAAAGAAAAGCAAAAAATGAGGTCTTTGAACTGATAGAAAAAGATAAAAAAAGGATAGAAATCCAACGTAAAAAAACAGATTACCCCTTGCAATATGAAGCATACAAAGCCATGCAGGTGCAATGGGAAAAAGAATCTAAACTTTTTGAAGACCAATTTAAAGCAAAATCTTTAGAGATTCAAGCAGAGGTATTAAAATCTGATTTAAGGGCAATGCAAGGCGATACTGCTAAAATTAAAATTAAAAACGATTGGTTAAACGGTATAAAAAAAGATGTGTACTTGAAGGAAACCTTGGAGATATTAGATGGTTTTTAATTAAAATTTAAGTAAATAATTTTACATTGTATGCGGAATACTATATATTCGTAGTAAATATTCGCACTATGCCAGAGTCAGAAGAAACCAAATTTTGTTTGTCTTGTCAAAAGTCATTGAATGGTAGAATAGATAAGAAATTTTGTGATGATTATTGTAGGTCAAATTACAACAATAAAACAAAAAAAGTGCTTCCCCCTAAGGTAAAAGAAATAAATCTTATACTTAGGAAAAATAGAGATTTATTAAAAACTTTAGCAGATAAGTCGGGAGGGAAAGCCACGGTGTCTCTTCATGTATTAGCAGAACAAGGCTTTAATTTCGAGTTTTTTACGCACCAATACATTACCAAAACAGAAAATAAATACAATTTCTGCTATGAGTATGGTTATTTGAAATTACACGACAAAGTAATAGTGGTACACAGCGATAAATAGGAGTTTAAAACTTAAGAGGACTGGCATAGGTTAGAAAAATAAGTTAATGTTTAAGATAAACAAGTTAGCCCTGTTTTATCAAAGGTTTTAAACTATCTTGAAACTTGGGTTTAACATAAACTATAGTATTTGGTATTGTGCTCTTTTGGGAGATAAGCCAAATCATTGCAAGTGTTAGCTTCTGGTATAGGGAACGGTATCTAAGGATTCAAACTTTTTATCCAGAAATTTAAAATGTGCACTCATTGCAATCATCGCAGCATTGTCTGTACAATACTCAAATTTTGGGATATAACAGGGTATGTTGTTTTTTTCTGCTAATTCTTTAAGTTTTCTCCTTAGGTCGCTATTGGCCGAAACCCCTCCTGCTATAGCTATAGAGGCAGGTTTATGCAAGTCTATTGCTTTTTGCAATTGCTTTGTTAAGTACAGGTTTATGGTGTGTTGGATAGATGCGCATAAATTTTCTTTTTCTTCCTCCAAAAATGCGGGGTTTTCAATTTGTTTTTTTTGTAAAAAGTATAAAAAAGAAGTTTTCAAACCACTAAAGCTAAAATTCAATCCTTCTACTTTTGGTAAAGGGAAGCTATATTCTAATGGGTTGGCATGTTGTGCAAGTTTGTCTAAAACGGGTCCCCCAGGGTATGGCAATCCAAGTAGTTTTGCACATTTGTCGTATGCTTCTCCAGCGGCATCGTCGATGGTTTGACCAAGTATTTGCATTTCTGTAAAGGAGTGAACCAATACCAACTGTGTATGCCCCCCAGAAACCAAAAGACAAAGCATAGGGAATTGGGGTGATTTGTTTTCAATAAAATGAGCAGAAATATGTGCTTCTAAGTGGTTAATTCCAATAAGAGGCTTATTGTTTGCCCAGCTTAAGGTTTTTGCGAAAGTAGTGCCCACGAGAAGAGCTCCAAGTAAACCTGGCCCCATAGTTACAGCAATTGCATCTACTTGCTTCAGTTCAGTTTTGCTTTGTATCAAAGCAGTTTCTACCACATGCCAAATATTTAAATCGTGGTTTCTTGAGGCTACCTCCGGAATTACTCCACCATAAGCAGTATGTACCAACTGAGAGGAGACAATATTGGCAAGGATTTTGCCATCTTGTATTACCGCAGCGGAGGTGTCGTCGCAAGAGGTCTCTATGGCTAGAATGGTTGGCTGCATATATTTGTAGATTGTGGAATTAAAATTACCTTTGTAAACATTGAAAAGAATTGCAAAAATAAGGAAAATCGTGGGTTTGACCATTTGGTCATTTGCCTGTTTTTTTATTTTGTTGGCAGGTATGCTCAATAGCAAAACTTTTCAGCATTTTACTATTGCTCAATCTCTTTCTTATATGCAAGAGCAGATGGGAAATACCATACGTTTTGACAAGATTTCGTATTCTTTCCCAAACCAAGTGCATATCCATAAGCTTTTCATATCTGATCAAAAAGGCGATACCTTGTTTTGGATACATAGTCTAAAAGTTTCCTTACTGCAAATTAACCAAAAACAGCATAGGGTAGGTTTTGCAAAAGCCAAATTAGAAAATGCAGTGGTTAACTTTGGTTATTACAATCCTGAAGAAAAGTCAAATTTCCATTTTTTTATTAAGTTTTTTGATGCCGGCCCTAGAGATACAACCAAGCCAAGGGTAGATTGGACTATAGCGTTCAAACAAATAGAACTTGTAAATTGTAAGTTTAAATGGTTTATGAAAGAGTCTAAGGCTCCCGATTACATGGCTTTTAACCCATCGGATATGGTTTTTGATTCGATTCAAGGAATATTTCAAAATTTTAAAGTAATTGGTGACTCTCTCGTGTTTGATGTAAAAAAGCTACAAAGCGTAGAAAAGTCTGGATTTAAAATTACAAATTTTGATGCAAAAGCCAGAATACATTCTGCAGGGATGGAGTTTAAGAGACTAAAACTACAAACCCCAAACAGCACTTTGTCGCATTATATTGGGTTTGATTACGAAAACTGGAGCGATATGTCTAACTTCATAGAAAATGTAAAGATGGAAGCAGATTTTACAAATTCGTACTTGTCGTTTAAGGATTTGGTTTTTTTTGGTAATGCAATAGAACCTTTGTCGCATTTGGGTTTTAATATAGAAGCAGAAGCAAGTGGCACAATACCAAGAATTAAGGTAAGAAATGCAAACTTAAGTACCTTGCAAAATACTAATATTAAAGGGCGATTTGATATAAGAGGCCTGCCGGATGTGGACAATACATATTTGAGTTTTGATATAGAAGAGTTACACTCTAGTATAAATGAACTTGCCATACTTTTAGAAAAACCACAGATTGCAGAGTATTCGAGACTAAACAGCATAACATACAAAGGCAAGTTAAATGGATTTTACAACAATTTTGTTGCATTTGGATCTATAAAAACCGATGCCGGATTGTTAAAAACGGATATAAACTTAGATTTCACTTCCGGAATAAGTTCTGCATCCTATTCTGGCTCTTTACAATCCAACGACTTAAACTTTGGAACTTTGCTGGGGAATTCTTCTTTTGGTAAAACAGCACTTTCTGTAAAGTTAAAAGATGGCATAGGTTTAGGTTCGGAAAGTTTTTCATTTAAAGTAGAAGGAGAGGTGCCCAAGTTTGAATATTCTGGCTATACCTATAAAAAAACAAAACTTACAGGAGAGTTCTCTAATAAGTTTTTCCAAGGGTTAGTGTCTATACAAGACCCTAATTTCTTTGTGGACTTTGATGGTTTGGTAAACTTGGAGAAAGGATTTGAACAAACAGATTTTAAAGCTTCTATTGGGAAAATCAATTTAAAATCTTTGGGTATAGATAGCGTAGAATCTGGGCTAAGTGGGTTTATAAGCATGAAAACTCAAGGAGTAGATATAGATAATCTTACAGGCCAAATAGATGCATGGAGTTTGCTTTTGGTTCGCAATACCCACTCTGTGAGGGTAGAAGATTTCCATTTGAATTCTACCATACAAGAAAGCACCAACAAAAGAAAGATTAGCTTGCAATCCCCCTTTTTAGATGGTGAATTAGAAGGAGAGTTTTTTCTAAAAGATTTACCCGCAGACTTTATGGCTTTTTTCTCTAGTATATTGCCAGGATTAATTGCGCCACCTGAAAAGTCATCCACAGAAGAAAATTTAAGCTTTGATTTTAGAATAAAAGACATAAATCCTGTTATCGCGCTTTTCAATCCTGAGATAAAACTAGGCAAGGGAAAGCTTACCGGTGCATTTAATTCTGTTAACAAAGAATTAGAAGTATTCTCAAATATTTCAGAATTGAATATTTCAGGAGTAGAGCTAAGGCCCTTGGCTTTTCAAGTAAGTAAGCAAAAAAATAAAAACCTGCAATTTTCACTTCAATCGGGTTTGCATTTTGGGCACAGTAGATTCGATGCAGACACTTTCTTGTTGAAAGCAAATGTGAAGGAAAACTTTGCTATACTATCGGTTTCGGCTTCAGATGCATCCGAAGATTTAAAGTTTAATAGCAATGCAACATTAGATTTTTCTAACAAAGGCAAGTATTTGTTGTCATTTAGTGATCTATGGGCTAATATAAAAGGAAAAGATTGGTATTTGAGAGACTCTTCCCAAATGGAGTTTGGCGATTACTTCGTACTAAATCCTATGGAATTGCACAGTGGCGAAGAAAGTATTCGTATCTCCGTGCTTAATCCAAGCATCAATCGAACTTCTGTTTTGTTTAATTTTTCAAAATTCGAGTTGGGTCTTGTAAATGGATTTACGCCAGCAGAATATCCTCATTTTAATGGGCTTGCAAATGGAGGGGTGAATTTGTTTTTTGAAGACTCCAAACTTAAATTTGAAAGTGATTTTAGTATTTACGAATTGGTTTTGAATAAAGATACAATTGGTTCTGTAGATATACAGAGCAGGAGTATAAATTCATATTCTAATGAAATTCAGGCAAATATTACATCAGGACTTTTTAGTGGATTAAAAGTTTTTGGAACTATGGGTGACAAGATTAGTCAAGAATCTTTAGACCTGACTTTGGATATGCCCAGGGCAGAAATGGCTGTTTTTAATTCTTTTGTTCCTGGTGTCTCCAAACTTAAAGGCCCTGCCAATGGATATGTTTTGGTAAGGGGCTCTCTCCGTAAGCCCGATCTTAATGGTAAATTATTTTTAAATAAAGTACAATTTGTTGTAGACTACCTTCAGGTGCCTTTTACAGTGGATTCCGAAATTGAAATAAAAAACAATGTTTTAAATATAGGCAGTACTTCTACCATAAAAGATGATTTCAATTCTACAGGGGTACTTTCTGGGAAAATAACACACCAAGAGTTTAAGAAATGGTATTTTGATGTGAGGGTTCAACAACTCAAAGAATTCCATGTATTAGCAACAGAAAAACACCACAATGATTTGTTCTATGGTCAAGGATTTGCAGATGGTTCGGCACATTTTTATGGGGATTTAGACAAGATGAATATGGTAATCCAGGCGCAAACTACCCGTAAAACCAATATAAAAATGCCTATTGGAGATTCTGAAGCGGCAGGACCTGCTCCATATATACATTTTAAAACAGTTGCCAAAATAGATTCCGCAAAAGTAAGCTCTGATATGGGCTTTCTTAACTCTTTACAAATGGATATTGAAGTTACTCCGCTTGCGGAAATACAGCTTATTTTTGATGAACAAACAGGCGATATAATAAAAGGTTCTGGTTCCGGAAAGCTAAATTTTGCTTTAAATTCTGCTGGTGATTTTACAATGAGGGGCGGTATAAGAGTAGAAAGAGGAGAATATCAATTTGTGGCTTTTAATAACTTAGTAAATAAAAAATTCTATATAGAACGTGGTGGAACTATATTGTGGGAGGGAGACCCTTTGCAAGCAAAAATAGATCTTTTGACCTATAATTTACAAAATGCATCGCCAAAACCTTTGTTGGCCACTAGCACAAACAACAATACCAATGCTACCTCTTCTTTGGTTCAAGCCCGTAGCGAGATAAAACTAAAAGGGAATTTATTTTCTCCGGAAATATCCTTCGGAGTAGATATACAAAACCTGATGGAAGTAGGGCTAAGTGAGTTGTCGGGAGTAATGCAGCGTATAAAAAGAGAGCCAGATGAGGTAAATAGGCAAGTATTTAGTTTGTTGGTTTTTGGTAGTTTTATGACCCCCACATTTATAACCAATCAAGCGGGGTTGGGTTCGGGAGGAAACGCCTTTAATACAGGATTGGCAGATTTGGTTTCGAACCAAGTAGATGCTTGGTTGTCGCAAATAAACCCCAAATGGCTTATTGATTTTAGCATGAGTAGTAGCAATGCAAACCAACGTTCGGATATGGTTTTTAAATTAGGACGTAAGTTTTATAACGATAGAATAATAGTAGATGGAAGTATAGGTACCTCTGCTCTAGGCCAAGCGAATAACAGCTTAAATATGGAATATGTAGCAACCCCCGACGGTAGATTAAGAGTGAAAGCATTTACTCGAACTGCTGCTATTTACAACAATGTTTCCGCTGCAATTGCTCCAGTAAATACCATTGGTTTGGGTTTGTTCTACAGAAAAGAGTTTGACTATATTTTGAAAAAAGATACAGTGTATAGTATGGAACCTGCTATGGATAGTACTGTTCTAGAAAATCCGATAGATTCCAATCAAATTATAAGCAATAAGGATGCGAGACTTAAAAAACAAGATTCCAAAATTAAAAGAAAGAAATTAAGTAGTTTCTTTGTTCCTGAGCAATCTAACTTAAGAAAGCTGGTGTACTTTGTTGAAACAAGAAAAAGAAAGTTTCTGGTTTAGAAGTTTTTCTTAAGAGGAAATCTCTAATCTAACGCAAGAAATAATCTATAAAAGTATTTTTGCTTACCAGCCTCCACCTAAGGATTTATACAGCAAGATATTTTCTAAGATGCGTTGTTTTTTAATCAAAATCAATTCTAGCTCTTTGGATAAAGCACTCTCTTGTACGCTTATTACTTCCAGATAGTTTGCATTGCCGGTGGCAAATAGTTGGCTTGCGATTTCTACCCCGGCTACCAATTCCGCAACCTGCTGCTCTTTAAATACCTCAATTTGGTTGAGATAAAAAGCTCCGAATGTATGACCCAAAACCTCTGAATATGCTTGAATAATAGTTTTTTGATAATTCAAAGTAGCCTCGATTTGTTCTGCTTTGCGAATGTTGAAATTGGTTTTAATTGTATTTCTATTAAATATAGGAGCAACCAAACCTGCTGCTACATTATAGGTTAAAGAGGTTGGGATATCTAATAGCGTACTAAATTTAAAAGAGTTTTGACCAAAGCTAGCTTGTATTCCAAGGCTTGGAAGGAATGCCGCCCTTGCCGCTTTCAAGTCTGCTTTGCTTGCTCTTAAAGCATATTCAGACTGCTTTACATCGGGTCTGCCCAACAATAAACTTTGAGGAGATGAAAAACGAAGAGAGTCGCCATAAAATTTTTGTTCCAAATCATTGCCTCTAGAGATCTGTTGAGGATATCTACCAAGCAAAGCGTTTAGGTAGTTCTCCTCTTTCTGAATTCTCATTTTTAAATCTAATTCCAGCGATTGGGTATTCAACAATTGAGCATGAATTTGCTTAACCGCTAATTCATTTGCCATACCGCTTTGTTTCTGTAGTTGAACCATTTCATAGGCTTTGGCTTGGAGAAGTATATTGTTTCTCACTATTTCCAATTCCTTGTCTAGGGCTACAAGTTCATAGTAGCTAGCAGCAATTTCAGAGGTTAAGATGGTTTTATAAAAATTCAAACCCTCTTGACTCTGTAAAAATCTAAATTTAGCAGATTTTTTTAATTGGTTCAATTTGCCCCATAGGTCTATTTCCCAGTTGGCTTGCAAACCTGCTTGGTAGTCTGGAATGTGCTCTGGAATAATTTCTTCGGGTTTTAAATTTGGCGAAAATTTAGTATCGTAGTTTCCTATTCCATCTACCGTGTAGAACCCGTATTTTCTTCTTCCTGCTCCTAGTACAAAGTCAAGAGAAGGCAATTGTATCAATTTATTTTGTTTCCAATGTTGTGATGCAATTTGGAGTTTTTGCAACATTATATTGTAGTCTTGGCTATTTTTAAAAGCTTCGTCTATAAGATTTTGTAAATTTTGATCTGCAAAAAATAACTTCCAATTTACAACTTTAAATGTGCTGTCGGTTTCAAAGCTGTTAAAGGAAGTAGGAATATTCTTTTGTATTGTTTCGTTTTGGATGGAAGGTATTTTACAAGCAACCAAACCAAGGGAAAGGAGGACGGTAAAGAGTAAATATTTTAAATGTAAATTCATTTTAACTTGACTTAGGTTCTTGAATTTTTTTCTTGTTGTTTCTTTTGTATTGTATGCTTGCAAAAATGAAGAACAATCCAGGGATAAGGACAACACCAAATACAGTTCCAAAAAACATACCGCCAGCGGCAGCTGTTCCAATAGACCTGCTTCCCATGGCACCTGCTCCAGAGGCTATAGCAAGTGGTATTAGCCCCGCAATAAAGGCAAAGGAGGTCATAAGAATAGGTCTTAATCTTTGGCTTGCACCTTCTATTGTGGCTTCTAGTACAGTCTTGCCTTCTTTTATTTTAAGGTTCGCAAACTCAACTATGAGTATGGCATTTTTACCTAGCAAGCCAATAAGCATAACCAAAGAAACTTGTGCGAAAATATTGTTTTCTAAACCTGTAATATACAAGAAGAAGAATGAACCTGCAATACCTGTAGGCAAAGACAGAATTACGGGAAGTGGAAGTAAAAAACTCTCATACTGAGCAGAAAGGAGCAGATAGACGAAGAGTAAACTTATCGCAAAAATGTATAATGCTTGGTTCCCGGCCAAAATTTCTTCACGTGTCATACCTGTCCATTCGTATAAAAATCCTGGCTTTAGTTTGTCTGGATTTTTAGAGGCATCTACCACTGCTTGTATGGCATCTCCACTACTAAAGCCTTTTGCAGCATCTCCGTTTATAATTACGGAATTAGACATGTTGAATCTTGTAATTTGTTCTGGGCCATAGGTTTTTTCAAGTCTAATAATAGAAGACAATGGAACCATTTCGTTCCATGTATTTTTTACATACATATTTAAAACATCTTCTGGGTTCACACGGTAACTTGGGTCGGCTTGTACCATTACCTTATACATTAATCCATATTTGATGAAATTGGTTGTATAGAAACTTCCAAAGTATGTTTGGAGGGTACTCATGGCATTGTTTACTGTTACCCCTTTCTTGGCTGCTGCATCGTAGTCGAAGTGAACCACATACTGAGGGAAACTTGGGTCAAAACTAGTAAAAGCATTATTTACCGCATCGGTTTGTTTTACCTCTGAAATAAAATGGTTGCTTACCTCTGAAAGTTCTTTTAAATCTCCACGACCTGTTCTATCAATCAATCTTAGTTCAAATCCACTAGCATTTCCAAATCCAGGTACCGTGGGTGGTTCAAAAAACTCAATTTCGGCATCGTTTATTCCTTTGGTTTTTTCTTTTAATTGGGCAATAAAGTCTGCAGAACTAAAATCTCTTTCTTTCCATGGTTTAAGGTTTACCATCCCCATTCCAAAGGAGGCGCCAGAAGCCTCTGTAAGAATACTATAGCCTGCAAGGGTAGAAACCGACTCCATGCCATCCAAGTCTTTTATTTCTTTGTAAATGTTGCTTAATACATTGTCCGTTCTTTCAACTGTAGAACCCACTGGGGTAGTAACGCTAATGTATATAACGCCTTGGTCTTCTGTAGGTATAAATCCTGTAGGTAAAATACTATTTATACCCCAGGTGCCAATAAAAAATGCAAATAAAGCAACCAAGGTGATAGTTCTTCGGCCTGCGATACGTCCAATTAATCCTGTATAAGAGTTAGATAATCCATCGTATTTTTTATTGAATCCATTAAAGAATTTATTCAATAAATTTTGTTTAGGAAAATGGGTGTTGTGGTTGTTGCGGAGCATGATAGCACATAATGCAGGGGTAAGTGTTACTGCATTTATACCAGAAATAACAATAGCAATGGCAAGGGTTATTGAAAACTGTCTGTAAAAAATACCCACTGGGCCACTCATAAATGCTACTGGAATAAACACGGCCGACATTACCAATGTAATGGCAATAAGCGCACTGCTAATTTCTTTCATAGCAGCAAATGTTGCATTACGAGAATCCATGTGTTCCTCTGTCATTTTAGCGTGAACTGCCTCTACCACCACTATGGCATTGTCTACCACTATCCCAATTGCAAGAACCAGAGCAAATAAGGTAAGAAGGTTTAGGGAAAAGCCAAACAATTGCATAAAAGCAAAAGTTCCTATAAGCGAAACAGGAACTGCTAAAGAGGGGATAAGTGTAGAACGAAAATCTTGTAAAAAGATATAAACCACAATAAAAACAAGGATAAATGCTTCTATAAGGGTTTTTACTACGCCTGCAATAGAAGCATCTAAGAATCTAGAAACATCGTAGTTAAAGTTGTAGTCTACAGCTTCTGGGAAAGTAGCTCTAGATTTTAGTTCCGCCATTTTTGCTTTCACATTGGCAATAACTTCTCTCGCATTAGACCCCGGTCTTTGTTTAATCATTATGGAAGCCGAGGGTTTTCCATCGGTTTTAGAAATAATATGGTAATCTAAAGAGCCAAATTCTATCTCGGCTATATCTTTCAACTTTAGAATTGAGCCATCTGGATTTGACCTAATAGGGATTTCTTCATACTGTTTTTCTTCGTTGAATTTTCCAGTGTATTTTATGATGTATTGGAAGAAATTTGCTTTTTTATCAGAACTTTCACCCACTTTCCCGGGGGCGGCTTCCACATTTTGTTCGCGAATAGCATGGATTACTTCTTCTGTTGAAACATTGTAATTTGCGAGCCTATCTGGTTTTAACCAAACCCTCATTGCATAATCTCTAGAACCCATAATCTCTGCAAAACCTACTCCATCTATCCTCTTTAATTCTGGGAGGATGTTTATATCCGTAAAATTATAGATAAACTTCTCGTCTGAATCCTTGTCTTCGCTAAAAAGATTGAGGTAAAGAAGCATGGAATTCACTTCTTTTTCTGTAGTAACCCCTGCTTTGATTACCTCTTCTGGCAACTCATCGAGAACCGTTGTAACACGATTTTGAACGTTTACTGCAGCCATGTCGGGATCGGTACCTACTTGGAAGTTTACCGTTACTAGAGTAATCCCCGCATTGGTACAAACTGTTGAAATATAGGTCATTCCAGGAACCCCGTTGATGGCTCTTTCTATGGGAGTTGCTACCGCCTTTGAACATACTTCGGCATTTGCACCTGTATATTTGGCAGTAACCACCACAGAAGGTGGCACTATGTCTGGAAACTGAGTAACAGGAAGACCAAACAAGGCCAAAAGACCAAGTAGAGTGATGAATATATTCAAGACCAACGACAATATTGGTCGCTTTATAAAAATATCAAACATTGTGTAGAGTTGTTAGCCGATTAATTTAATTCTGCTTTTAAAGACTTGTCGCTTATTTGTTTGGGGTTGATCTTGTCTCCAGATTTAATGGTTTGAATCCCTTCATAAACAATAATTTTGCCAGCAAGATCTGCGTCCTCTACCAAGTAGTATTCATTTATTCTTTTAATTGGTTTAATGGCTTTGCTCGTTACTTTGTTTCCTTTGTCTAAAATATAAACGAAGGTTTTATCTTGTATCTCAAATGTAGCCTTTTGAGGAACAATTATTGCGTTTTCTCGTTTTCTCGTTAATTTTATTTTTCCGCTTAGGTTGTGTTTAAGTAAACGGTTCACATTCTGGAATTTTGCTCTAATTCCAATAGAACCTGTTCCTGTTTCGAAATCACCTTCTATGGTTTCGATTTTCCCTTCATTTGGAAAAACACTACCATCTGCTAGTACTAGGTTTACTTGATAGCCATTGGCAGAGAACCCTTCTTTCGGAGATAATTTCATAAGGTCTAAGTATTCTTTTTCGGAAACTTTAAAGTAAACATTCATGTTGTTAACATCTGAAATACTCGTAAGTAATTCACCTTCGTTTAGCACGCTACCTGTTTTGAATGGGATTCTGTCCAAGAAGCCATCAAATGGAGCTCGGATTAGAGCGTGGGATAGATTAATCGCAGCAGTTTGTTCGTCGGCTTTAGCCTCTTCTACTTTTGCTATAAGCGACTCATACTTGGCTTTCGCCATGTCCAATTCTGTTTTATTCACAACCCCTTTTTCTACCAACAATTTTATATTTTTCATTGTTAACTCCGCGCTTTTAGCTTCGGCTATAGTATATTGGGTATTGGCTTTTGCTTTTTTTAGTTGGGTTTGATACAAGTCGTCGCTTATTCCAAAAAGCAATTGACCTTTTTTAACAAATTTTCCCTCGTCTACAAATATTTTGTCTAGGTAACCTTTAACCCTTGTACGTACTTCTACGTTTTGCTGTGCTTGTATATCGGCTACATAGAATTCGCTTAAATCAATGCTTTGCGGGGTGATTTGATATACCGCTATACTTTCATCGGAAGAGTTGTTGGTATTTTCTTTGCTAGCAAATTTGCTACAGGACACAAATGTTGCTGCAAGCAACAAAGTTGTAAAAAACAAATTAAGATGTTTCATTGTATTATTCGCCGGCAAAGTTAGTCTTTGTAAATTCATTTTTTAATCTTATTTTAATCTTTGGTATAGAAATTTGATTGTTTTGCCGTTTTTTGAAGAATAATTCTAAATAAGTGGAGATGTTTTTTTGGCTTACATGCCATTTTGTTAGTACATTTGCTTGCAATGTTTCAGAACAATACCCTTACTCAGCTTATTCATACCAACCACAAAGTGGCAATGGTATTGCTACGTTTGGGGATTCCTTTTTACAAATTGGAAAATGCTACTCTTGCACAAGCCTGCGAGGAGTGCAGGATTCAGGTGGAATTTGTAAAAGAGTCTATTCAAAAGCTTCTTCATGTATTGCCTTCCCCTTCTCTAGACTTTGAAAAATTTAGTTTACAGCAAATCTGCGAATATTTAGAGTCTACTCACCACTTGTATGTGGCTCAAAGATTGCCGGAAATCAGCACCTTGTTAGAACTTCTTCAAAGTCAGGAGCTGCAAAACAATGCATACATTTCTAATATTTCAGAAGAATTTAAAAATTTTGTGAAACATTTTAGCAAGCACATAGCCTATGAAGAACAAAATATTTTCCCTTACATAGCCGCTATGGAAAATCAGATAGGAAACAAAAATGCAAACAAAATAGACCTTATGCTCCCATATGCTTCGCATTTTAATATTTCGGAAATAGCTAAGAAACATGCCGAGGAAGACGATGAACTGCAAGAGCTTAGAAGAATTACCGATGATTTTAAGGTCCTTAAAAGTAACAATATTTTATATATGGTTTGTATGTTGGAGTTAAAAGACTTTGAAGAAGATTTGGCCATGCATAGTTTTATAGAGGAGCAAATACTTTTGCCTAAGGCATTAGAATATGAAAAATATTTAAAGAAAAAAGTCCAGCAGCTTTCTGTTAGAAACTGATTTATAGCCTTGCAAAGCAAAGGGTTTTATTTTTTTTAAGGAATTCTAAATCCCCGAAAACCACACAAATATTTTTTTACACTACACCTGATTCAGTTCTTTAATACTAAATTTCAAACTCAACTGGGTTATTAGGAAATAATTTTGGAATTTGATGGTTGGTTTTTAAGCTAAATAAAAATGTATATTGTTGGATTTGTAGTTATTGGGTCTTATAAGTTTATTTTATTAATAAATAATTTTTTAATATTTGTAAAGTGGGTGATATTTTGTTAGTTTTGTGTTTCACAAATTAGGTTAATTAATGTTTTCGGGGGAACTATTATCAAAAGCGAGGCGAACTCTTGGCTATAGCCAAGAATATTTGGCAGTTAAAATGTCGTGTAGTCAGCGAATTATCTCTAAATTGGAGAATAATGAAGTGAAACTCACAGAATCAAGAATCGATTCTTATTTAAAAGTTTTAGATAAAGATAGGGAGTGGCTTATGGACTTTTATTCAAAAATTAATTCTTTCCCGGATTTTAAAGACGAAAAAGACAAGAAGATAATTGAGTTAGAACTTAGAATTAAGCAGCTCGAATCTATTATTGAGGGGTATAATGCTGTAAAATAATTAGTTTAGAATACACTCTGGATAACAAGGATGAAGTAAAGCATATCCTGTTGAATAATTTAGTTAAAGCAATCCTACCCAATATTTGTAGCTAGGATTGCTGTTATTTGTATTTAGTTTTAATTTGTCAAATGAAACTTTTAAGTTTTTGTATTTAAATGGTTTACATATTTTTTGCTTTAGCTTTATATCCTAATTTTAATGCAGAAGAAAGCGTTGCAATTGGGAAATTATTCGAAATGCCAAAGCTCCCAGAAAATCCATAAAACTCTACAGGGAAATATGTAAAGTCTATGCAAGCTTGATAGTTTTGAGTCTGTTTTTGGAATGTATTTCTTTTCATTCTGTTTGAATAGCCAAATTCGTAATAATGAACAGTATAGTTGTGCCAAGAATTTCCTATTCCTAATTTTGCATACAATTCAAAACCATTGAATATTTCTTTCCCGTACATAACTCCAAGATTCATGGCGTTAGATCTAGTATCAAAAAAGTTAAGTAAATAAGTTTTTCCGTCAAAAAAATCAGGATGTGTTGCAGATCTCCACTCAAAAGGTATCCAGTCGGTTCCATTAAAATTTTGGTTAAAGCAGCCATCTATAAAAAAACCAATAGGCAGCTTTTCAATCTTATAAGAGATACCAAGGTATGGCGAAAGTGAATGGTTTGTGTACGGATCATTCAAAGAGGCAGATTGGTTTGATCTTTGGTTTATTGATCCTGAACCAAATGGCAACATACCTGCACCTGCTTTTAAAGTAAAGCCATACCATGGGTAAGCTCTTTCTATTTCTGGTGTTTTTTTAATGTATTTGTTTTGAGCTATTACATTTGTTGTTATGAGCACTGAAAACAAGAATAAAAAGGTTTTTTTCATTTATTTTTTCATTAAAAGTTTAGAATCAAAGCAAAAGATTGTTCCTTCGGCGGCGGTGTAAATGTAGCCTGTTTTTTCATCTATGGCTATGGGATTTAGCCAAGAGCCTTTGTCTTTGTATCTCCATCCGTCTATTAATGTTTTACCCGTTTGTGCATCGTAGCAGTTTATCCCACCGCTGCTATACCATATTTTATCCATTCCTATTCGTGTAGTATTAGGCATTGTACCACTTTTAGGATTTACCCAAATTTCATTTCCAGAAAATATATCAATTCCATACAAATGGTAAGAATCAGGATTCGCAATGAGAATATTTTTCCAAAGTGTTATGTTTGCAGTTTTGTAGGCACTAAAGTTATCATCAGGATGTCTTGTATGGGTCCAAATGCTCTCTCCATTAAGGGGGTCTAGGCACTCTACATTGCGTTCTACATAAAAAACAGCTAGATTTGAATGCACTAATGGGGCTGATATACTGCCTCGAATACCGGGAATCCCTTTTTTGTACCACAACATGGTATCTGCGCTTAAGTTATAGGCAAGCATGTCGTAGCGGTCAAAATTATTTGTAGCCGTTCTGTTATAACCCCTATTTCCCATAATTAATATGTCGTCACCCGATGGATGTTTCCAATAAGAAGGTGTAGAAAGGCTAGGACTAAAATTGTCTAAATCATCTTTATACAAAGTAAGGATTGTTTTAGGTGTGCCTGTTTGAATATCGAACTGAATGATGCGATTGCCAGATATACTAAAATAAACATTGTTTTCAATAACACTAACCCCTACCGAGCTTTGAGCAATAGGATCGGTATAACTCCATACTATTTCACCATTATCCATATTAATTGTATATAAATTGTTTCCTCCAGCAACAAAGAGGTATTTATCTTTTGAAATAGCCTTTTCATATACAATAGGAATTCTTACAGGTATTTCTGTGTGCCAAAGAACTTTCCCTGAATCTAGAGTTAGTGCCCAAATTTTAGTGGAATTATTATTATCAGGAGAGGGTTCTATCCCTTGAATAATCATGTTTTTATATAAAAAGTTATTCATTGCCAAACCCGCATTTGTTTCAGTATGAAACATCCAAACAACAGGGCTTGATTCAACATTAAGCGGTGGAATTGAGGGCTCTTTTTTGCATTGTGCAAAAAAAGGTAAGATGCTAGCCAGCAATATATTAATCATTCTATTGTTCATTAATCTCTTGTTAATCTGAAAAATTGATCGTATCTTTCCTCTTCATACAGCCTCAACAATACCCTTCTTGTCTCGCTACTATTTCTCACTTGAAAATGGTTGTTCCCCTCCATAATATCGGTATCGCTTTCTTTAACCCCGGGGAAAGCTTTTTGGCTTTTGACAAGGACTACGCCGTCGGATGGGAAGAAGGATCGAGTGGTGCTGGTATGGGAAGTGGTGTTTGTGGTTACATTCCAATATTGGTTGCTGTTACTTAACTCTTGTGAAAAATTATAAGCATCGATTTCATTAGAAAACTCATGCTTTATAATATTTCCTGGAAATCCTAGGTGATGGTATGAGACTATGTATTTGGTAACAGTTATTACATCAAAAGAGTCCCGATGGTAGGAACCAATTAAATAACGCCATTGGGCATTGGCATTGTTTAAAAAATCTACTGTCTCCTGTCTACTTTTGTTCTCTAGTTCAAGCTTCTTAATACTCTTGTTATATATTAAATAGTTTGCAATGGAGCCAGGTAGTGTATTTTTCTTTTTTCTTATTTCATCTTCATTACATTTTATAGAGTCAATATTTTCTAGCCTAATCCTCTCTACTGTTTCCTTGAATTTTTCGTCTGTATTTGCGGTAAATAATGGTACATCTGAAGGTTCATCATTCATTACCATGTCCATAATACGCCATACTTCAGGGGCCTCTTCTACTCCATAAAAGGCCGCCCGTCGCAATCTACTTGGGTATGTAGTTAAATTGTTTATAATAGGAGTATTTGGAACCATAGAATCGAGGGTAGGACTATGAAGTCCTGCTAGTAATGCAGGGGCCATATTCTTCTTTAGGAAAGTATCTAGATTTGCTCTGGCTAAGTTAATCTTATCTGATAAGTCCTTGCTTACATACCATTTTTCAATAATATTATAAACACCTTCATTTAAAGGCTTTAAGACAATAGTATTTACAATTTTATTTACCATGTCATAATGCTCGTGTTTGGAAAGGCCTATATGTGCACCTGCATTGGGTGTGGCAAAGGTTACAACCCCGTAAAAATTTCTATTACCCAAGGAAGGTTTGCAGCCAAAGCCATTTTCACAAAGCGACCATTGGTAATCGAGGTACCTAGCTACTATGCCTCCTTGGCTATGTGCAATCACATAGTCTTCTTTTTTGCATCTGTCTGGAGCAAACTCGTTTGCCCCAGATTCTAAAAGTCCATTCATGTCGCTTTTAAATTTTTCTGCAGCAATATAAAAATGTTGTTCGTGCCCTTTGTATTGAGGAGATATAGCGGCATGAGGAGTGTAATTGTTAACCGTCCACATTCTTGGTTTTTCCCAAGAAGAAGAGGCCCCAGCTAGCCCATGTAAAAATGAGATGTTTTTTGCCCATTGCTCATTTACATTACATTTATTAAAATAATTTATATCAGAGGTATTGCTGTATATTGGGATGGATTTATTGGTAATTTGTGGAGCTTTAATTTGCCAAGTGTATGGCCCAGGTTCGCATCCTAAAACAGGAGGTTGTGCCAAAAGTACTTCTAGTGATATGTTTATGTATAAAAACACAAACAAACATAGTTTAATTAAATTGTTTTTCATAATCTTTTCTTTTATTGGTTTGATTTTTAATTATAGAGTGCCTGATCCTAAGATTGCTCTGCCTTCTAAGTAAGTATTTGTCTCTTTGTTGTAAATATGTATTAAATATACTCCGGGTCTAACCGATTTTGGAAGTTCTATAGTTTCTGTTTTGTATATAGAGGTGCTTTGTATCTTTTTTCCTGACATATCGTATATACATACTTCGTATTCTACATTTCCTGACTGCTCGTTTATCTGTATAAGTACAGAATTGCTTGCATCGATAGAGGAGATTTGAATTGTATTTTGTTCTTTTCTAAGTAGTTCTTTGCTTGTTGTATTTTGCTTACTGGTTTGCATTATATCGCCTCCTTCTATCCTGGAGAAATTTACATATTCCAATTCTGTTGTTTTTCTTATACAGCAATTATTTTTGGTAATTTTCCATTCTATAGTATTGGATTTAAAAGGGATATAGCTGTTATTGAAAAAAATAAATTGATCCGTGGTTTCACTTGTCTTATAGCCCATAGAATCCAAGGTTGTATTAATTATGGTTTTGGTATTGTGGTCATACAAAAAGATATTGAAGTCTTGGTAAATGGTTAGAATGCCAGATGTTTCGGTAAAGGCAATGTGGCTGTCATTGAGTAATTTTTTAAAATCCTCTAGGTAGCCAACTCTATTAAAATCGTATACTTCATATCTCATTGCTTCTTCTGGGGTAAAAGGGATTTGAGGCTCTTCGGGATAGGAACTATAAGCTACGGAGCCATCTAATGCCACGATATAACTAGAGTCTTTGGTATTTACTATTTTTTTAAATCCTTCCATCCATTCGTCTCGTACGTTTTCTTCTACAATTGTTTCGCTTTCTGTATAAAAATAGCCTTGCTGATCAATGATTTCTTTTTCTTTAGTGATTTGTAAAAAGCCATGGAATTGGGCTAGCTCTTCAAAGTTTAAACAGGAGACTTGTTGAGAATCCATCATTTCAAATTTTACAGTTTTTATTTTTGTAAAATTAATTTCTAACATTGGATTTTGTGAATTGACTTGGCCATTAGAGGTGAAACTTAATAGCCCCCAAGTCACAATAAGTAAAATTAAATACAAACCTGTTGCAATTTGCATGGGTTGATTTTTGTTTTTTGTCTTTATTGTTTTCATAAATTTAGGTTTTAGACTTACAAATTTATCTTGTAGATGTTGTCATCGTACGACTTTTTGGTTCTAAATTAGAACTATTTTGTTCTAATTTAGAACCAAAATTTAATGTTTTTGGCAAGAAATTTGCGGGATTTTGATTTTGTTATATTATATTTATAGGTTTGTTTTATTCAAATCAAATAATAGTTAGGTCTTGTTATAACAAGGATTGGATATCATATATAGCACCCTATGAAACCCATGTGTGGCCTCTGAAACTTTTGTCTTGCTTTTAAATTATAAATTGGAAATCGTTTGATTTGAGATTTTTTATGATAGAGGATTTAAAAATAAAACAAGCTTCCTGTTACTGTATTGTTTTACCAAAATTTCAAGAAGCATTTTAAACTATGATCAAATAGGACTAATTTTCTTTACAAAAAAATAAGTTATAAAAATTTGCTAATTAGATTATTGCGAAGTTATATATTGAGCATAAATTGGGTTAAACCCAAATTCATTACTAGAAAATTCTTTTGAGGAAATTAAAAAAAATGCTCATATAGCATTATTTTATCAGTTCTTTACTCTTCGTTAAGAGCAAAATAAGCTTTTGGGTATTTTGGATTTATTGTAGCATTAGTTACTGTTACAAACTGGGTTTTAATTTTGTTTAACTTTTCAAAATAAAAATCCTATTTTAGGTTGAAAAGACAAGATATTTCGAGATGGAGTATATTTGTAATAATCAGGTGTAAACTCCTCATATTTTCCTCTCTCAAATATATAGTTGTAATTTAATGATACACTCAATGAAAAATGTTTATATGCAATAACTCCAATTTCATTGCCAAGACTAAAACCAAAACCTTTGTTTTCTACTCCAACTGAGGCAAAATCAAATCTATTAGGGTCTGGATATTCATAAAGAAATACATGGTCATTGCCAAATGAATACACAGCAGAAACGGAGGGGCTCATATATAATTTTATTTTTCTATTCATCCTAAAATTAAAATCACGAAAGTAACTTAACCCGATAATGCCTTTTGATTTACGCAATAAATCACCGTTTTGAGAACCTAATATTTCATTCTGCCCTCTAAGTTTATAATAATTATTGAGAGTATAAAATTGATAACTTAACGCTATTGAACTTTTTTTATTTAACTTGTAGTTAATTGAGTAGTTAAACTTTGGGTAAAGCAATGAGACTATTTTGTTATTGTCGCTGGCATTAAAGCCATAACCATCTATTAAGTTCATGTTTGTAAGCCCAATTTGAAAATGAAACTTTGGTTTAATTAAAGTATCAGTATCTGCAATTGCAGATACTGATTCTAATAAAGTAATAAATAGAATAGTCAGTGATTTCATTGTTTTACAAATTTAAAACTTTTAATCAATTCATTGTTACTAGAAATACTCAATGAATAAACACCGGCTGATAAATTTAATATAGATAATCCATTTTCTAAATCATCGTTTGAAAGGGTTTTAGACATTTGTGTACGCCCCAACATATCTATAATTACTATGTTGATAATTCCATTTTCTAATTTAAAATGAGTTAAATCTGAAAATTTGATATTCAAAATATCTTTTGCAGGATTGGGATAAATTTCAATTTTACTGGTTCTTTTGTTTAAATCTTCTATTCCCATCATTGGTGATTGAGAATTTCCACATCCATAAGTCCAGCATGGTGTTATAATCTCACACGGTTCACAATATGGTCCAATATTGCAAGCACTCCAAGCTCTGCAAACTTGATTTTCAACATAAGAACAACGTCCATATAAAATTCTTGCAGCTGCCACAGCATGTTCTCTTGCTTGTGGGTATGTTTCAGCAGAGCCTGTTAAATTAGTTAAGCTATAGTATGAAACATTGGCTGCTATATCAACTCCAACACCTTGTACCCATCTTCCTAATTGAGTACCACCCATGCTTAATAAATAAAAATAGCGATTTTGAACAGAGGCATTGTGATGTGGATTACCATTACCATTAGACCAGAAACCAGGTTGTTCAAACCAAGCTGGATGTCCTAATGAATTAGGGTTTTGCATATTTCTAATAGTGAAATTTGCATCTTCGCCTATAGTCCAGTTAAAAGATCCGCCTTTAGCAAATCGTTCGGTCATGAGTCCAAAAATATCAGAAAATGATTCATTTAATGATGCCGCATGTCCTATTCTATTGAAATTTGCAGTATGTCTTGAAACACCATGAGTAAATTCATGCCCTCCAATATCATAAGTTGCAAGTAATTTTCCTTGTGTTGTACTTCCAAAAGACATATGGTCAAATTTTGAATTTTGAAAAGAATAAAATGCATTATTTGGATTATTTGCATCGTTACCTAATACTCTGATTTCTTTATTAGAGTTATTAAATCCATTTCTTGAATAAGTATTTTGAAACATTAGCCAAGATTCTTGAACAACATGATGGCAGGAAGTTGCACCCCAACGTGAATTCCCCCAATTATTATCTTTATCATCTGGTAAGTTGCTTAATCCCCAGCCATTAAAGAAATTGTGGTCATCTTTAGTTTTAATATTTCTTCCATTGTCGTTTGCTTCTAAAAAGTGTTTTTGTCTAAGTCCTCCATACCATCTAGTGTCCAAATATTTATTACCATAGTACACGTGATTAAAATTGCCATTACATTTCTCTTCATATTCCTTAATTATTAAACCTGTCATAGCATCAATATATACAAATACATCATAATGCGGATTTATTGCAAAAATTCTAAACTTCCATGCTAGTTTATAATTAGTTGGGGCAATAGAACCATCACCAATTAGTGCATAAACTAATTCCCCTTGAGGGTAATAGGTTTGCATTTCAGGAACTGAATCCAATTGTAAGTAGTACTCCATACTATCATCTTGCCAAGCATATAATTCTGCATCCACATGAGCTAAGGCATTTGATAAGGCAGCGGCTTCTGTAACTATTGGAATATTTGATAATTCTAAATTTTCAACATACCTTCCATTAGATAAAACAACCTTATTTACCGCTGGGTCAAAATGTTCTCTAAATTCTGAACTTTCAACTAAAATACCCTTGTAATAATGTTGGTAAAGAACATGTTGCAAACATACTTGTGGGTCGTCCCATTGTCTGACAATTGCCATGCTATCATTGATTGTTAATCCAGTATGTGCCTTGTGAGTAGTAAATAAGTGGAAAGGACTCATAGAGTCACATTTCCACCAAAGAAGTCCCATTGCATTATTTTCCTCAACTCTTGAGTTGATAAAAGTATTGTTAGGGTTATGTAGAGTTGGAGTTTGAGCAAAAATGGTTGAATTTAATCCAAAAATTAAAGCTACAAAGAAAAACAAGCCTATGTTTGTCTGGGTGTGCTTCTGTCTTTTTGTCCACCAAATGTTTTTTGTCTTTATTGTTTTCATAAATTTAGGTTTTAGACTTACAAATTTATCTTGTAGATGTTGTCATCGTACGACTTTTGGGTTCTAAATTAGAACTATTTTGTTCTAATTTAGAACCAAAATTTAATGTTTTTGGCAAGAAATTTGCGGGATTTTGATTTTGTTATATTATATTTATAGGTTTGTTTCAAACTCGGATTTGGATATTATTTATCGCACCATCCGAAATACCGCTGTGGCTTCTGAAACTTTCGTCTTACTTGTTAATTATAAATAGTAAGTCTCATGGGTTGAGTTTTTTTATTGTTGGGGATTTTTAAAAAATAACCTTCTTGCTACAACCAATTTTAATGTTTTTATTTTATCTATCTCATTTCAAACAAGCCTTCATTTGGTTCTGCCTTTATCTTATATCTTTGTAGCCAATTTACATGAGAAAGTTAAAAACTATAGAATTAAAGAGACTGAGTATAGAGGAGTATCATCAAGCCATTAAAAACCCTTTGGTGGTGCTGTTAGATAATGTGCGAAGTGCCTACAATGTTGGTTCGGTATTTCGTACGGCAGATGCTTTTGGAGTTCAAGAATTAATATTGTGTGGAATTAGTCCTTGTCCGCCACATAAAGAAATTTACAAAACCGCTATTGGAGCAGAAAATTCTGTGAAATGGACTTACGAAGAAAAAATATTAAATAGCGTAATAAGCTTGAAAGCAGAGGGATATACAATTGTTGGGGTAGAACAGACTTCCAATAGTGTTTCGATGCAAAACTACAATTGGGAGAAAGGCACAAAGTTTGCACTGGTTTTTGGCAACGAAGTAGATGGGATTTCTGAGGAGATTTTAGAGCTTTGTGATTTTTTTATTGAAATTCCTCAGTTTGGCACTAAGCACTCCCTGAATGTTTCGGTGGCTGCGGGGGTAGTTATTTGGGATTTAGTGAAGAAACTTACATATGAAAAATAAGATACAGAAATTTTGCCTGATTTTGGTTTTTACTTTGGTTGCTTTTAAGGTAGAAGCATACTCGGAACAAGAGGTGCGAAACGAAATGAAAAGGATAGATCAAATGGATGGGGTAGCTGACAATTTGGTGCAATTGTTCAATCCTGAACAAACAAACTTGGCCAATCAGGTTTACCTTCAAATTCCGGATAAAATTTTATTGTTTTTGCTTGAAAAAAACATGGGGAGTATTTATTCTAAAAGAGTGTATACTGGCTTGTATCAAATTTTGAGTAAGGTAAGTGTACAGGATTATTATCAGCTAACCTATTACAACAAGCTTATGCATTTGGCTCTGGTTTTGAGCACAGAAGTAGAAGATGCTAAAGTATTGGAAAAAATAAAATCAGAAACCAAACTTAGTATCCAGTTGGCAGAAATGATAAAAAACAGGAGTTTTTCCAAAGAGTTTTGGTTGTATGCCTCTCGCTTTTACCCCACGGAGGTGCTTACGCAAATACCCGCCTTATACAAAGAACCCTACGTTATAGAAGTAATGGAGGCAATTGCCGAAGATGCCCCTACCGTAATTAAAGAATATATCGGAACATCGCATCTTAACGACAGGATTTTAAGAGAATCGAATAAGGAATCGGTAAAAAAATTATTTGAAATTTATAAAACCTATGGGAATGTAACAAAATCTTATGTTTTATTAAACGATATATTACAAGGGAAATTAACCCTCCCAAAAGCCCATGCCTTTGGTGGTGATTCTAAGGCCTATTTTGATTGGTTGATAGAGTTAAGAAAGCAAAAGAATATTGTAGGAAATTATTCTCTAGAAAAAGAATTAGAAGGCCTAAGCATGGATATTGTAGTGGAAATAAACATGCGCCACGACGATGGAGATGCGTATAGGTACGAGCCTATTGCTCAGTTTAATGCAAAAGAAATCTATACCTTGATGGTTTATAGTTCCGAGGAGATTTTTACTTCTACCTTTTTAGGAATGTACGATAGAATGATGGCAAAAACCGAACAGAAGTCGGGTTTTCAGTTCTTAAAGTCTCTGAATTTTAATAAATTTAGGGTTTTTGCCAAGCAATGTGCAGCGTATGGAAAATTGGATGCTTTTTTGGCCACTTTTGCTCCCGGAGAAACGGAAAAATTCTTTGAACTTTTGTGCCAGGATTTGGACAAACAAGCAGGAGACCTTAGTGATGCGGTGGATTTGGCAGATCTTTATGGTTCTATCTATAGGGTTGATTTGAAAAAGAATCTAAAATCCATAATTGAAAAAAACTTAATAGAAAGAGCAACAGCCGAAAACCTTACGGGAATGAAAATTTATGGATTATTGTACAAGCTTATGGGGGGGACACCAGAAACCTATATTTGGCAATTTGAATTTAGTTTGCCTGCTTTAGATAGGGTTACTCAAAAAGAATTGTTTACCAATGGGAAACATATTCAGCAGCATTTTTTCTTTGATGATGAGGATGGAAAAACCGCTTTCCAGCATTTCCTAACCCAATTTGGCCCGCAGTGGAAAAAGGAAGACAAAGGCTCTTATGTTTTGTTTACTACAGGTGCGCTGCCCAAAAGAATGGAAGTGTATTTGATAAAGCCGGAATTTGAATTTGAAGGACAAAATGCATTGAAAGAACTTTTTGAAAACAACAAGAGGTTCCCGGATTTAGTGGTTCATAGGGGACATTCTTACTATGTAGAACATACCATAAACTCGCTTACCAACCATGCAAAAGTGGCAATTTTGGGTTCTTGTGGAGGCTATAAGCATGTGTCGCAAGCCTTGGAAAATGCTATGGATTTGCAAATAGTTTCTACACGTCAAATAGGTACATTGCTGGTAAACAATGCCCTTATAGTAGAAACCATGGAAACCATACGATTAGGTCAAGATGTGGTTTGGCCTGAATTGTGGAAAAGGGTAAGGGCAAGAGTAGGTGGTAATCCCCGATTCAATGATTATGTACCTCCCCACCTAAATATGGGGGCCCGATTTATAAAAGCATATAATTCGCTACAAGTAACAAGTTAGTCTCGTATGAAAGAAATATTTGGATATTTAAAACACTATTTTAATAATTCTACTTCTTGGTTTCATTTTTCCCTAGCTATTTTATACGCTGCTTTTTGGACCTATCTAGAATATAGCCATGATTTTACTGTAAAATATCTTGACCCATACGACAATACTTTTCAAGGTTTGGTTCGGTATTTTTTATTTTATTCTGTCGTTTATTTGCCCTTGTTGTGGTTTGGTATGGGTAAGCAGCCTACTCCCCAAAAACTTTATAAGTTTAAAAAGGGTATGCTTTTACTTGTTTCAATGTTGCTTGTTTTTAGCTTTAGATCTAGCAATTATTGGTTAAAAATAAAGATTGCAGAAATACTCTCCGGCAGTTCCGATTTTGATTTTTATTATAGATCTTTGGGTCAACTTATACAGGCCTCAGTGTTGTTTTTGCCAATATATATCGTTTGGTCGTGGTACAACAAAAGCCTTTATTGGAACGTGCAAGGATTTAAATATAGTAATATTTTGCCATACCTTTTACTTCTTCTTGGCATGCTTCCTCTTCTTGCGTGGGCTTCTTTTCAGCAAGATTTTCTACAAACCTATCCTATTTACATTAGGTATTTAAAACTAGAGGGAGTAGCCGAATTGCCTTATGTTAAAGTGTTGCTTTTTGAGTTGGCTTACGGGATAGATTTTGTAGCAACCGAATATTTTTTCAGAGGGTTTTTAATAATTGCTTTGGGTTCGATTTTTGGTAGGGCAATTGTTCTGCCAATGGCAGTATTTTATGTAACCATACACTTTGGCAAACCTCTGGGCGAAACCATTTCATCTTTCTTTGGTGGATTGATTTTGGGTGTTATTGCATACGAAACCAAAAGTATTTATGGTGGGATAATGATTCACCTTGGCATCGCTTGGCTAATGGAGATAGGGGGTACTTTGGGACGAGTTATGCATATGAATTAGTTTCTTGCTAAACAGATTTTAAAAGGCTTAAGAATACTTTCCACAGACAAAACCACCCAAAAACATAAATCTGCTTTTTTTTGTTAGGTTAGCAAGGTCTAGTTTTTTAATTTTGCCAACCTTTAAAACAAAAAACAATCCAATGGAAGAAAGCATATATACCCCAAAAAATAAAGTTAGAATTGTTACCGCTGCTTCTCTCTTTGATGGCCACGATGCTGCCATAAATGTGATGAGAAGAATTATTCAGTCTTCTGGGGCAGAAGTAATTCACTTGGGCCACGATAGAAGTGCTTTAGAAGTGGTGAATACTGCCATACAGGAAGATGCCAATGCTATTGCAATGACAAGTTACCAAGGTGGGCACAACGAATATTTTAAGTACATGCACGATCTCCTAAAAGAAAAAGGTGCAGGGCATATTCGTATTTTTGGAGGTGGAGGAGGGGTTATTCTTCCCGAAGAAATAAAGGATTTGATGGATTATGGCATAACCCGCATTTATTCGCCTGATGATGGAAGACAGCTTGGTTTGCAAGGTATGATCAACGACCTGATGCAAAAAAGCGATTTTGCAAGCGGCGAAGAAATTACCGATGCCAATCCGCATAGAACCAATCAGCCTGCTTTGGCTCGATTAATTTCAGCCGCAGAGAATTTTCCTGATAAACACAAAGAGGTATTGGATGGCATTCGCCAAAATGCTAAAACATCTAAAACTCCAGTACTTGGGATAACTGGGACAGGAGGGGCTGGTAAATCTAGTCTTGTAGATGAATTGGTGAGAAGGTTTTTAGTGGATTTTAAAGATAAAAACATAGCAATTGTATCTGTAGACCCTAGTAAAAGAAAAACAGGAGGTGCGCTGCTTGGAGATAGGATTAGAATGAATTCTATAAACAACGAGCGTGTGTATATGCGCTCTATGGCTACTCGCCAAAGCAATTTGGCACTAAGCAAATATGTAGAGGATGCATTGTCTATTTTAAAGGTTGCAAATTTCGATTTGATTATTTTGGAAACCTCTGGTATTGGCCAATCAGATACCGAGATTATGGACCATTCGGATGCAACACTTTATGTTATGACTCCAGAATATGGAGCAGCTACCCAGTTGGAAAAAATTGACATGTTAGATTTTGCAGATGTAGTTGCCCTAAATAAATTTGATAAAAAAGGTGCTTTAGATGCTCTAAAAGATGTAAAAAAACAGTTTCAACGTAACCATAAACTATGGGATGTTTCGCCAGATGAAATGCCCGTATTTGGAACCATTGCTTCTCAGTTTAACGACCCTGGAATGAACAGTTTGTATTCCAAAATAATACACATTCTTGAACAAAAAACTGGAGCAAACCTTCATTCTACCTTTGCTTCTAGCAAAGAAATGTCAGAAAAAATATACATTATACCACCGCAAAGAACAAGATACCTAAGCGAAATAACAGAAAATAACCGCAAATACAATCAAACCGCAAAAAACCAATCGGAGGTTGCTTCTAAACTATTTGGATTATACCATGCTGTCCTATCCTTTGGTGGACCCGATTTGATGCATACAGACGAGTATTCTGGTCAAGAAGAAATTATTGAAAAACTGGTTTCTCAATTCCATAAGATTAAAAAAGATTTAGACCCACACAATTGGGATATTATAGTGCAATGGCAGGCCTCTAAGCAAAGATTTAAAGACGAATACTATACCTTTAAGGTTAGGGACAAGGAACTAAAAATTAAAACCCATACGGAGTCACTTTCCCATAGCCAAATTCCTAAAATTGCAACCCCTAGGTTTACCAGCTGGGGAGATATATTGTTCTGGGTGCTTACAGAAAACTTCCCGGGCGAGTTTCCTTATGCAGCAGGTATTTATCCCTTTAAAAGAGAGGGAGAGGACCCTACAAGGATGTTTGCGGGAGAAGGTGGGCCAGAAAGAACCAACAAGCGTTTCCATTATGTAAGTAAGTCTATGCCAGCCAAAAGGCTTTCTACCGCTTTTGATTCCGTTACTTTATATGGTAGGAATCCAGATATTAGACCAGATATTTATGGCAAAATAGGCAATTCTGGAGTGAGTATTTGCTGTTTGGATGATGCCAAAAAATTGTATTCTGGTTTTAATCTAGCAGACCCAATGACCTCTGTGTCTATGACCATTAATGGTCCTGCACCTATGCTTTTGGCTTATTTTATGAATGCAGCTATAGACCAACAGTGCGAGTTATACATTAAGAAAAATGGACTAGAACAGGAAGTAAAAGAAAAGATAAAATCTATTTATACCGCGCTAAATCAACCTGTACCTTCCTACCAAGGTGAATTGCCAGAAGGAAACGATGGTTTGGGACTAATGCTATTGGGGGTTACAGGAGACCAAGTTTTACCGGCAGATGTATATGCACAAATCAAAGAGTATACCTTATCGCAAGTAAGAGGAACTGTTCAAGCCGATATTTTAAAAGAAGACCAAGCACAAAATACCTGTATTTTCAGTACTGAGTTTGCTCTGCGACTGATGGGAGATGTGCAAGAGTATTTCATCCTAAACAAAGTTAGGAATTTTTATTCTGTATCCATTTCTGGATACCATATAGCCGAAGCAGGTGCAAACCCAATATCTCAATTGGCATTTACACTAGCCAATGGATTTACCTTTGTAGAATACTATTTGGCAAGAAACATGGATATTAATGCATTTGGGCCAAATCTTTCTTTCTTCTTTAGTAACGGAATTGACCCAGAATATGCTGTTATTGGCAGGGTTGCCAGAAGAATTTGGGCAAAAGCATTAAAATATAAATATGGTGCAGATCCTCGTGCACAAATGCTAAAATACCATATCCAAACCAGCGGTCGTTCTTTGCATGCTCAAGAAATAGATTTTAACGACATACGTACTACCCTGCAAGCTTTGTATGCCATATACGACAACTGCAACTCTTTGCATACCAATGCTTACGACGAAGCAATTACTACCCCAACAGAAGAGTCTGTGCGAAGGGCTATGGCCATTCAGTTGATTATAAACAAAGAATTGGGCTTAGCTAAAAACGAAAACCCCTTGCAAGGTTCATACATCATAGAAGAGCTTACAGACTTAGTAGAGGAAGCCGTATATGCCGAGTTTGATAGAATTACAGAAAGAGGTGGCGTGCTTGGTGCTATGGAAACCATGTACCAAAGAGGCAAAATACAAGAAGAAAGTTTGTATTATGAAACACTAAAACATACTGGTGAATTCCCGATAATAGGGGTAAATACTTTTTTGAGCAGCAAAGGTTCGCCAACTGTTACTCCAGGAGAGGTAATACGTGCAACCCAAGAAGAAAAAGAATACCAAATAGAAATGTTAGAACGCCTTCATGGCAGAAATAGTACCAAAACAGAATTGGCTTTGAGACAATTGCAAGAATCTGCCATACAAAATCAAAATCTATTTGCAGACCTTATGGAAGTAGCCAAAATAGCTTCTTTAGGACAAATCACCGATGCTCTGTTTTTGGTTGGTGGACAATACAGAAGAAATATGTAAAGCAAAAGCAAATTAAGTTTTTGTTTTATAGTTTTTTATAGTAAATACTTTACTCTTATTCAGCTCTAATCGTTAAGGTTAGGGCTTTTTTTTTATTGTCTAAAGCGAGGCTTAAACGCTTAATATAATACTAAACCAAGAAATTACAAAAGAGAAATTTTTACTATTCGATATTAAGAGAGGTGTAAATTACTCTTCTTTATTATTTGAATTTAAGTTAACATTGAATTACTCTTCTATGTTTTCATAATAACTTAATGGTAATAAGCTATAAATGGTGGATTTATATCTGTTTTTATTACTTACATTTTAAAATAGAAAGAGGGCTAAATTAATTAAATGTGAACAAATGTGCTTTTATGCGCATTAAATTAACCTTGAACTAATATGTATCTGGTTTAATTTAATTGTTTATTAATAATTTATATACGTGCCATTAAGCCACAATAGGAACCTTTGCGGTCAGGAAAATTCAAATATATGAACAAACTTCTTTTTGTTTTCAAACACATTCTTTTCTTCTTGTTTTTTGTTTTGTTTTGGGAAGTTTCAGTTGCCCAAAATTCTCCTCTCTTTAAAATATCGGGTAAAGTTATCGAAGCTTCTAACAAGATGCCTATGACCCATGTAACAGTAAGGTTGGCTTCTACAAATTTTTATGCTATTACTGGCTTAGATGGCAGTTTTGTTATTCCTAGAGTCCCGGAGGGGAAATATAAAATTGTGGTAGTTTTTATGGGTTTTAAACCTGAAGAAAAGCAGTTGGAAATAAAATCCGACTTGACCATTAACTTTGAAATGGAGGAAGTAAATAAGGTATTGTCTGGAGCCTCTGTAGTAGGGGTAAAAGATTATACAAGCGATGAAAGTGCAAGGGTAGACGAAAAAAAGGCGGATAATGTATTGAATATAATATCGGCTAGGTCTATAGACTTGTCTCCAGATTTAACAGTTGCAAATATTACACAAAGGGTTTCTGGCGTTTCTTTAGAAAGGAATAACAATGGAGATGGGCAACATGCCATTGTAAGAGGGATGGATAAAAGGTACAATTATACTTTGGTAAACGGAATTAAAATACCTAGTTCTGACCCCAAAAACAGGTATGTACCTTTGGATATTTTCCCGTCAGACTTGTTGGATAGATTGGTTGTAACCAAGTCGCTTTTACCAAACATGGAAGGCGATGCTATTGGTGGGGTAATAGACATGAAAATGAAAGATGCACCTGCCAAATTTTCTTTAAGTTTAAATTTAGGAACGGGGTTTAATACCATGTATGGCATTTGGCCAATTAGCGATGGTTTAAGGCCTTTTGCAACATTTGATAGAAGTAAAACTAGCCTGCAATCGCCTCACCAATCCAACCCCGCTGGCTATAGAGCCACATTGGCAGACTTTCCTTATGAGAACATGACTTTTTCAGAAAAAAATTCGCCGATGAATCAAATTTATTCTCTTTCTATTGGGAATAGATTACTTGGGGGAAAATTGGGTGTATTGGTTGCCGGAAGTTATCAAAATACCTACAGGGGAGCTAACAGTATGTTTATGTCAACCTTTGTAGACCAAGAGTCAAATAATCCATATTACGAAATTATGCAACTTAGAAAATTCTCTACGCAGCAAGTTCGTTCTGGGATTCATACCAAGTTGGATTATAAAATTACGAAAAGACATAAAATAGACCTGTATGCCGCTTATGTAGATTTACAAGAGAGAGAGGTGAGAAGTAGAGTAGATACAATTTTGAAAATTGGGAGGGGCCAAGGTCCCGGAACTGGAAGGGTAGAGTTGCGCGAACGTTCAAGACAAAGGTTTCAGAAAATTTACAATACCACTTTACAGGGGAAACACCAATTTACTGAACAATTTAAAATGGATTGGTCCTTGGTATATTCATTGGCCACAAACGACGATCCCGATATGGTTGAATTGCAATGGTTAACTGGTGTTACAAGGAATTCGCAAACCAATGAACTCCAGAATGAACCCATACTTTACAATAGGGATTTTACAAGAAGGTGGACAAACAACACCGACAACGACCTTGCGGGCTATTACAATGCTACCTACAGCCAAAAAATTGGCAAAGTAGAACTTGATGTTTCCGCAGGGGGGATGTACAGAAACAAACAAAGGGTGAATCATTTTAATTCTTACTTGTTTAGGACCGCTCCTATTACCCAGGTTTGGAGCGGAGATGTGAAAGACTATACATTTACTTTATTTAACAATATAGGCACTCCTACAGACCCACTTAACTATGAATGCAGAGAAGATGTTTTGGCTGCTTATTCCATGTTTAAGTTGAATTATTCAAAAGTACAAGTAATGGGTGGTGCAAGATACGAAAACACGGATTTCTCCTGGATTACCAATGCCCCTGCCCAAGTTTTAGGTAAAGTTGGGAGCATAAACTATTCTGATATTTTGCCCAGTTTGCATGTAAAACACATGCCAAATAAAAATACAAACATTAGAGCTTCTTATTTTGCTTCTATCTCTAGACCTAGCTTTTTTGAAGTTATTCCATACGATATAAACGAAGAAGATTTTAGAGAAAGAGGAAATCCTTTCTTGAAAAGAACCCAAGCCAATAATTTTGATTTCAGAGTAGAAAAATTTCCAACACCTGTAGACCAAATTATGGTAGGTATGTTTTACAAGAGGATAATAAACCCAATTGAGTCTGCTCTGCTTATACAAGGCCAAACAGTATTTTTACAACCTAATAATTTCGGAACTGCTACCAATATGGGTGTAGAGATAGATTATACAAAGTACTTTAACAAATTTGGAATTAGAGCATTCTATACATTTACATATTCCGAAATAACTACTTCAAAAATAGTAAGATTTAGAGACGCCCAAGGAAACTTAACCTCTAGAAACCAAGACCAAACAAGGCCTTTGCAAGGACAGTCTGCTCACATTAGCAATATTGCATTGTTATTCAAAGACTCCAAAAGAGAGTTGGATATGCAGTTGGCAATGGTTTACACTGGAGATAGAATCATAAGTGTTTCACCTTATTTAGACAATGATATATGGCAAAGAGGTTTTGTGCAATTGGATTTCTCGATGGAGAAAAAGTTTAAAAAACGCTTTGCAGTATATCTTAAGGTGAACAATATTTTAAATACCCCACTTCTTGCAGATATCAGACTACCCAATACTTTTAATCCAGATCAAGCACCATATTTAGATTCTAGTAAAAGTGTATTGGTAAGATCGGATTTTTACTGGCAAACCATAGTGATTGGAGTTAAATACAAATTATAAAAACCAAATATAACATGAAAAAATCAATTTTAAAATTTAGTGCGCTAGCTTTAGTAATAGCAGCAGCATTTACATCTTGTAAAAAAGATGAAGGGACAGTTATCATTGACCCTGTAGAACCTTCTGACATTGTAACTATTACAGAATCTACTACAGAACTAAAAGGTCAAATGAAAGGTACTTTATTAGAAGGAAAAACTTATTTTCTAAAAGGTGACTTAATTATTCCTAAAAATGAAGAGATAGTTATTCAGCCTGGTGTTACCCTTATTGCAGAAAAAGATGCCGGGGGTATAGGTTATGAAATTACAGTACATGGTTCTCTTATTTCTCAAGGCACTAAAGAAAAGCCAATTCTTATGACAATTCCTCCAGCAGACAGAACAGAAGCAAATATTTTTGCTGGTATGTGGGGTGGTATTCAGTGTTCAGAAGATGCAAAACTTGTTTTGCTTCGTTGGACAAGGTTTGAATACTTAGGTGATCAAGGTGGACCAGGTACTCCAAGAGCAGGAAGCACAAGGTATGGTTTTTGGACAAGAAATCCAGAAACTGAATTTATCTTAGAAGACTGTTGGGTATATGGTTGCAAAGACGATGTATACAGACCAAACGGAGCAAAAATAAATCTTGTGAGAAATACTTTTGAGTTTTGTGGAGAAAACGGTGGCGATGGTTTGAATTGCAAATCAGGAACCATAGGCAACATAGCTTTTAACTTGTTTATAGGTGGAGCAACTAATGCTTTTAAACCATCAAACGAAGGTGCAAGCCCAGTACAATCTAATGTATTCGTTTACAATAATACTGTTTTAAATTCTGGATGGAGAAGACCAGGTATGAGCAGAGGTGCAAATATTAATTATGAAGTAGGTGCTAGAGGTGGAGCATACAACAATATAATTGTTAATTGCAAAAGAGGAATGCGTGCATTAGAAGATGCAGATCTTCCAAACTTGAAATTCAACAACAACTTGTACTACGCTACACACCAAGAAATGGTAAATGAGTTTATTCCTCAAGATGCTGTAAATTCTACACAACAAGTAAATGGAGATAAAGTAATTTTTGGTGCAGTTAAAGAAAACAATCCTTTGTTTGTAAGTTACAACATTGATCAGTTTTCTTATGCAGACTACGAAGCTGGAGAGTTACAACCTAAAAATATGAATAGAGTGGGTACAAACAATTTTAGATTGCAATCCAACTCCCCTGCTAAAGGTGCTGGAACAACTAGCTTTTCTCCTCTTACAGTTTCTTGGGTTCATGCAGTTGGAAACAGAGCTCCAAGTGTAATGCAACCTAATGTTGACCTTGGATGTTACCCAACTTCGGGCACTGGCAACAACCACAATTAATTAAACTATGCCAATCTAAAATGGAAGAATTTTCTTCTTCCATTTGGATTGGATGATATTCAACTGGTTTTACCCAGAAAGAGCATTTGGGATGCGCGCTTTGGGTTAAATTTGGTTATTTTTAATCGAGAGGTTGCTCCTTAAAGGCAACCTCTTTTTGTTGTTAAGTAGCAGTAAAATCTTATTTACAGAGTAAATAATATTTTACAATTATATCTTCTGCTGTTTTTATTTCTTTGTTTTCTATGCTTTTTGATAATTCAGAGCATTTAGAAAAATATTCGCTTAAGTTTTTTCTTTTCAAACCAAATACGCCTTGGGTTACTCTTACCATTTCATTTCTACCGATTAAATGAAATAAAGGTATGTAATCTATAGTGTGAAACTCGAAGTCGGTATGTTCCCAGTGGTAATAACTGAGCTCTCCTTTGGCAACAACCCTTAAAAATGTTTTTTGGGAAGTGGCTTCTACTTTGTATCGAATTTCAAATAATTTATTCTCAGCTCTTATGCTTATGCTATCGTAAATTCTTTTTCCAACTTTATATCCTTTTATTTGATTCGCACTGTATTTTTTTGCATACATACTCCCTTTAGTTTTGAATCTAATTTTTTTAAGAATTTTAGGGAAAGTACCATCCTTTCTGTCGGCTATTTTGCCATATATTGTGTCGTTCTTAAGGGTCACAATATATCCCTCTTCGTAAATTGTTTTTCCTAGAATGGCAAGTTTATGAAAAATTATAAAAGATAAGAGTAGTGTAAATTTTAGCCGCATGTGTACAAAGCTAATTTTTATTTGACTGAATACAAACTTTATGGGTGCAATTTGTAGTTTTATTGTTTTATGAGTTTCCTTCAAATAATTCAGTTTTATGTTGTTTCAGAAATTCATATAACTTTAAATTAGTGGCTCCTTAACAATGTACTAATTTTATGGAGATATCTTTGAAAAATGTTACAATCAAGACTAGTATATCTTCTGAGTTTTTTAGCACTAGGTTGTGCTTGTAAAAAAGAAAAAATAACAATACAAGGAGATGGACACAACAACCAAACAAAAATTCCTTTTAAACTAGAATATGATTTATTAAATCTTGAGGCACATAGTGGGTTTTCAGAATATTTGGATAAAGGAGTTTTGAATGACAAAGCCATAGATGAGGCATCTGGATTGGTGGTAAGTCGATCAAATCCCCAAAGAATATGGACCCACAATGACAAAGGAGGAGCAAATAAATTGTATGTAATTGGTCCCAATGCAGAGAGTTATGGTTTTTTTTGGATTTGGGGTACAGGGAATAGAGACTGGGAAGATATTTGTATTGGGCCTGGGCCAATAGAGAACAAGAATTATATCTATGTGGCAGATATGGGCGACAATGATGCGGTATACGATAAGATAATAATTAATAGATTTATAGAACCCGATATATCTAAACTAGATACCATTGGCGCCAATAGAGTAGATGAAAAAGAAGTTGAAAGGTTGTTTTTTGTATATCCGGATGGCCCGAGAGATGCGGAGTGTTTGATGATAGATCCATGGACAAAAGATTTGTATATAGTTACCAAACGAGAAGCACGTTCTTCTATTTATGTAGCTAAATATCCTTATTCTAATTCTGCTGTAAATACGTTAGAAAAAATTGCAGAGTTTCCTTTCAATAGAGCTTTGGCAGGCGATATTAGTTCGGATGGTAAACATATTGTGGTGAAAACAGACCGAAGATTATATTATTGGAACAGATCAGAAGGTCAGTCTGTTTTAGATGCTTTAAAGTCTCAACCACTCTTGCTACCCTATTTTGTAGAACCACAAGGAGAGTCTTTTGCTTGGACCCCCGATGCTAAAGGATACTACACCCTTAGCGAAAAGTCAGGGAATATAGAGCCTCGTCTGTATTTTTATGGCAAAAAATGATTTGTTTTTTGCGCATCTTCTTAGTAAAATATAAATAGATTTTTGAAAAGGTTTTTTGTTAAAGACTGAGTAAAGGTAATTTCCCAATAGGGATAACAAGATTCTCAAACAAACTACTGCTTAACCTCTGCTTAATCCTGTCTTAACAATTCCATATTTCCTAAAACATAGATTTGCAAAATGAAAAATATAGTATTTTTATTCTTGTTAATTTTATTGGCATGCCATTCTAAAAAACAAGAAAAAATTAATGGAGAACTAACCCAAAAAGTTATACATCCGCGGATTTATTGGACGGAAAACCCTGCTTCGCATGCTATCGTTTCATGGACTTCTCTCGAAGAAGGTGCAGAACATAAAGTATATTATGATACCATTTCACACAATGACATAAAGCATTATTCTCTCTTTACAGAATCTGCCAGCAATGGTAAAATTACAGTTAGAAAAGAAGATTTACTGTCAGGTGCTCCCAGTGCTTATTACCACCATACGGAATTAGAAGGATTGCAAAGTGGCAAAAAATATTTTTTTAGATTTTGTTCCGACAATACTTGTTCTCCAGAATACTTTTTTATTACGGCAGAGAGAAACTCTCAGAATCTGAGCGTATTGTACGGCGGGGATTCTAGAGTGGGAGAGGAAGACGAAGAAGACAATAATCCTGCCGCTCATGCTACAAGGAAAAAGATGAACAAATTGATAGCCAAAATGCTTGTTCAACGGCCTGAAATTAAAGCATTAATTCATGGTGCAGACTACGCAATGGATGCCACATGGAAGCATTTGTATTTTTGGTTCAACGACCACGAATTAACTATTACTCCAGAGGGAAGAGTGCTGCCTTTGATTATTTCTAGAGGCAACCATGACCATGAAATCGGATTTACGGAAAATTTTAGATTAGGAAAAATCACAGAGCAAAACTCAGATGGATATTATTATACCACAAGATTAACAGACAGCATTGCTCTAATTACATTAAACACAGAAACCTCTATGGCAGGTTATCAATACAAGTGGCTTAAGAAAGAACTGCCTAAGGCTAGGGCTGCCAACAAGTGGCTCTTGGTGCAATACCACAAGCCTGCATACCCTGCTGTGAAAGATTTTGATAGAGAGGATTTTGTAAGAGTTAGAAAGTATTGGGTTCCTTTATTTGAAGAAAATAGGGTAGATATTGCATTAGAATCTGATGGGCATGCTTTAAAAAAAACTGTTCCTATTCTAAAAAACAAACCTGACCCCAAAGGGATTATTTATATAGGGGAAGGGGGATTGGGTGTGCCACAGAGGAACCCTCATCCTGAAAGATGGTATTTTACAAACGGAGGACACGCCTCCTCAGACCATCATGTTTGGCTTTTGGATATTGCGGCAGATTCGATGAAAGTAAAAGCATTTGGTGCCAATGGAGAACAAATTCTAGATTTTCCCCTGAAGTCTAAATACCATTAAGAACTCATTTTTCTATTGTTGAATAGAGTGTCTTAATAATAATGTTGGAACATCCATGAAGTTAACAATCCCCGCGATATTTAAAATTTCTTTGAGTTTTTTAATACTAGGGATTTTTTTGCAATTACTCAAGGGCGCTGCTATAAGTAGTTTGCTCCTTATGCACGTTGGGTTTTCGGATATACAGTCTTTGTATGTTGAAAAGGTATTTGCGATTTCTTTTCTTGTTTTGGGTATATTTTCAGTATGGCGCCCAAGCCAATTAAATTTATTTAGTCTTTCTCTTTTAATTTTATTTATATCCCTAACATCCTTTTTTGCAGGGGGCAAGCATTTTTCAGAACTATCTGTATTTGCTCATTTTACAAGAATTGTTCTTCCCTTGGCTTACCTTTACTATCTTCGTAAACAGCTTGCTATATGTGTATGGCTACTAAGGTTAGGTATTGCATTTACATTTGCCACGCATGGTTGGGAAGCATTGCAGGCAAATCCTGTATTTATAGACTACCTCATTGGTTTTTTTCAGTTAAGAATACAGGAGCACACAGCCTCTTATATGCTAATAATGGTTGGTATTGTGGATATAGTTGTTGCATTTTGTATTTGGAAAGTTTCTAATTTATGGGCTATTTATTGGGTAGTATTTTGGGGTTTTTTAACTGCTTCATTAAGGGTTTATGATGCAGGTTTGGAGAATTTCTCTGAGTTTTTAGTTAGGACACCAAACTTTTGTGCAGGCTTGCTTTTGCTTGCAATTGTAAGGGTGTTTTTCAATAAGAGTGAGGTGAAAAGAAACTTAAAAACATCTTAAGGTAACGTTTCTTTGTTTCAACCTTAAAACTAATTTTACCTAAGCATAACATTAAAGGTGTTGTTTTGCACCTATATTTAATTACTATGAATAAGTTTAAAAATAATTTCGTTTTAGTGATCTTTTGTTTGTTTATAACAACACAGATAAGTTCCCAAACCTTGGTGCATTATTGGAATTTCAATAACAACACTTCGCTCTCAAGTCTTTTTACTACTACAGTCTCTCAAGTGCTGGGAGCTTCTATAAATGTAATTCCAGGAGGTTCAAGCTTTATAGACAGTTTTGGTGGAACTGGGCAAGATTTTAATATAAACAATCTAAATGCTAGAAATGGAGATAGTTCTGGCTCTCATCTTCGCTTTAACAATCCTATAGGTGGCGAATTGGAATTTTTATTGCCAACTATTGGGTATACAAATATTACGGTTAGTTTTGCTACAAGGAGGTCTGGTTCTGGTGCTGGTACTCAGTATTGGCATTATTCCACAGATGGAACAAATTTTATACTTTTTGATTCTATTTTTCCAAGTTCTTCTGCTCCAGAACTCAAAACATTGAGCTTTATAGGGATAGAAGGTGTTGCAAACAATTCAAATTTTAAGCTTAGGGTAAGCTTTGCAAAAGGATTAGGAGGCGACGTAGGAAACAATAGGTTTGATAATTTTGCATTGGATGGAAATGCCACCGAAGAACTTTTACATTATTGGAATTTTAATGACATATCTTCTTATAACGGGCATACTGCTCCAAGTTTTACTGTTGGTGGTGCTATGTTGGATACCTTACAATTTGCTGGAGGTTCAAGCCTTTTGGCATTTAGTGCAGGCACAAATTCTGATTTAGATAAAAACTTGAATGCAAAAAGAGGAGATTCTGCAGGTACCCATTTGAGATTTAATAATCCTGTATATGGTGCTTTGGTTTTTTCTTTACCTACTTTAGGTTATGAAAATATAGTGGTGAAATATGCGTCTGCTCGCTCAGGTTCAGGAGCTCATTGGCAGTTTGTAGAGTACACAACAGATGCGGTAAACTACGTATTGTATGATACTATGCTGCCAGAAGAAGGAACCAATCAAAAGTTGTTTGAAATAGATTTAAGGAAAATTAAAGAAGTAAACAACAATCCTGATTTTAAAATTAGAATTAGATTTGGACAAGGTGGTGGAGGATTAGCTGGGAACAACAGAATAGATAATTTTAGTGTGGAATCTATTGCCCCAGATTTAACTGGTGCTGTTACAGGGGTGGAGGTTTCTCCAAAAGAAGTTCTTCTGGAAATAGGCAGTAGTCATGTTTTTGAGGCTAAAATTAGTCCTATAGATGCATTGGATACTAGTGTATTATGGTCTAGTTCTGATGCAGGCATTGCAGTCATAGACTCTAATGGCAAAGTAGATGCTGTTTCCGCTGGTTCTGCAATGGTATATGCAACAACTAACGACGGTGGATTTGTAGACTCCGCTAAAGTAATAGTAATTGCACCGCCTACATTAGATGTAATTCACTACTGGCATTTTAATTCTTTTAATCCTACGGAAGATGTAAAAGAGATAGCAGCAGACTATACGCTGATAAACAATTCCAATCCTAAGTTTACTTATACTTTGGTTCCATCAGATTCTGTAATTAACGAAAGGGATATGGATTCCTATTCGCCAGGTTCTCTTTTAAATTCTCAACAAGGTCAATCTGCCGGAAGAGCCGCAAGGGTTAGAAATCCTTCTGTAAATCGCTCCTTGGTTTTTGATTTACCTACTTCAGGGGTAGAGTCTGTTGTTTTTAGTTTGACTGTACAACGTTCAAGTAATGGAATGCTTACCAATACCATAGAGTATTCTGTGGATGGGATAAACTTTACTTCCAATGGACTGGTAGACAACGTAAAAAACGTACAAGATTTTGAAGTGTGGCAAATTCATAGCTACGATTTTTCTGCGATAACCGCAGCAAATAATAACCCGAATTTTAAAATTAGAATAACGTGGAAAGATGCCAATGCTTCCAATACTTCTGGAAACAACAGATACGATAACATCGTTTTAATGGGAAATGGGGCCAAGGCTTCTATAAGTTCTGTTTATAACATGTCGTCTTTGATATGTTATCCTAATCCTACGAATGGTCTATTGACAGTTTCCCTTAACAATAACCAAAAACTAGAATACATTAATATTATAGATTCACAAGGGAAAGTGGTTTTAGAATCTGACTACCACATAGTAGATATGAGTTCTTTGCCAAATGGCTTGTATTTTGTAATGAGTGTAGTAGATGGAGTAACTTTAAGGAATAAGATTTTGCTAAAAAAATAAAAACAAGCACTTTCGCATAAGTAATAATTAATATTTTTCATTTCGTTTTCTTGGGGGGTGCATTGCACCTCCTTTTTTTTGGTTAAATGAAGGAAAATTACCTTTCATAAGGCTCCATGAATAGATAGTAGTATTCGTTGAAATAAAGGGAAGGCATGTAATTAATCACTTTTGAGTTTAAAGCAGGTTTAAACCCCCTTTAAACTTTTTTTAATATTTTATTTCAAGAAATTTTGCAACAAAGTGGCAAATTGGAACGACTCCTGAAACGTATTGTACAAAGGCACTGGAGCTATTCTAATAACCTCAGGTTCGCGCCAGTCTGCAATTACACCATGTTCAAATAAATAGTCAAACAATTGTTTGCCTTTGCTCCCTGCTTTTAAAGAAAGTTGGGCAGCCCTATCGGGTAGGCTAGGGGTAATAACACTTATTTCAAGATTGGGGTTGTTTTTGCATGCCTCCCAAATACAGAATTCTGTAAAAGAGGTAAGCAAGTCGCTTTTGCTTGCTAAATTGTATATTCCTGCCTCTGTGAAAATTTCTAAAGAAGCCAAATGAGGAGCCATGCTCATTACGGGGGCGTTGCTTAGCTGCCAACCTGCTGCTCCTGGTTCGGGAATAAAGCCCTTTTCCATTTTGAAACGCACCGATTCTTTGTGTCCCCACCAACCAGCAAAACGAGGGGTTTCGGGGTCAAGCCCATGCTTTTCATGTATATAAACGCCACTTACTCCACCGGGTCCAGAGTTTAAGTATTTGTAGCTACACCATGCCGCAAAATCTACACCCCAGTTGTGCAGTTGCATGGGCCTGTTGCCCATGGCATGGGCTAGGTCAAAGCCTGCAATAGCTCCCACTTGGTGAGCAGCAGCTGTAATTTTTTCGATGTCAAAGAATTGACCTGTATAGTACTGTACGCCACTAAAAAACACCAAGGCTAATTCTTCTCCATGTTCTTGTATTTTCTTTAAAATATCCTCTGTTCTTAGGTACTCTTCGCCTAGTTTGGGGCTGATTTCTATAACGGTATCCTTGTAGTCTAAGCCATGGTGTTTACACTGGCTCTCTACCATGTACATGTCGCTTGGGAAAGCCCCAGCTTCCATAAGAATCTTATAACGCTTTGCTCCAGGTCTATAAAAACTTGCAAACAACAAGTGTAGGTTTACCGTTAGGTTGTTCATACTTACCACCTCGTGGTGTTTGGCTCCCACAAGTTTAGCTAAGTGTTCTGTAAAGTAATGGTGGTACTTAAACCAAGGCCTTTTGCCTTCGAAATGCCCTTCCACTCCAAGTTCTTGCCAGTCTTTAAGTTCTTGTTCTATATATGTAGCTGCTTTCTTAGGTTGTAGTCCCAAAGAGTTTCCTGTATAATATATCGCCTCTTTTCCCTTCAATTTTGGTATATAAAATTGTTCTCTAAATCCATTTAAGGGGTCTTGTTTGTCTAGTTTTTGTGCAAATTCAAGGCTGTATTCAAAATTCATGTGGCAAAAATAAGGCTTTATTTTTATCCATTATTGACTTGTGGTTATTTTTACGCCGAGGTTGGTGTTTTTCACCAACCATACCTTTTATATTTGTTTTTGGGTAATAAAATAAACCCTTAAAAAGGTTTGCAATTTTGCCAATTTTTTAATTCCCACGGTTGTCCCACGGTTAAAACCGTGGGCTATGTGCTTTAAACCGTGGGCAATATTTGACAAACTTGTATTTTGGGGAATGAAGCACCAAAGGTGCGCAATCCTTAGCATAGCCTGCAAGGGCTATGAAATAAATCAAGCCACCACTCTACAAGCGCCAAAGGTGCGCAATAATGGATGCTTTTTAGCCCTGATTATACGCCGTGGCTGGTATTTTTACATAAAATCATTAATATTTTTTAGCCCTTCTTTGTCTTTCGTGTCCCTCCCCAAGATTCTTGTAGATTCGATAGCCAACCAATTAATAAGGCTACATGGAATGCATTGCCAATTAATAGTAGCAACAGTAAAGTGCACCATTTCAGCTATATATGTTCACGTCTTTTCGTTCTTAACTGCTATTTTATTTGTATTGTCGAAAACCAAGGAAACTTTTGCAGTATATATAGTTTCCTCTTATGCTTTTTTTATTTTTGCACCGCAAATTTTACATAGGTAAATTGTATTAAAAATCAATTATGAAAGAACAAATTCTTCAAGTTTCAGAAAACGTCTTTAATCGATTGGGCATAAAGAGCGTAAGTATGGATGAAATAGCTGCTGAATTGGGTTCTTCCAAAAAAACCTTGTATGCCTATTATGAAAACAAAGAGGAATTGGTTCAAGAGGTTATGTATAAAAAACTGAATGAGTTAAATGGAATGATACAAGAGGTTGAAACCCAAAGCGAGAATGCAATATTGGAACTAGTTCATATCTTTTCTAAAGTTTCTGACCACATGGCTTCTAACAATCCTGTTTTGATATTTGATTTGAAAAAGTATTATCCGCATCTGTTTAAAAAATTTAGAGAATATAGAGACGATTACATAAAGAGTCACTTTATAAGAAATATGGAAAGAGGAAAAGTTCAGGGCTTTTTTTGGAAAGACCTAAATCCTAGAATTATAAGTGATATGTATTTTAATATGATAGAATTTATCACCGGTTCGGATTTTGAAGAAAAAACATTGTCTTTTCCGGAGCGATACCGTCATGCCTTTATGTACCATTTACGCTCGGTTTGCAATCCCAATGGACTAGAAGAACTTGAAAAATATTTGCATTTAATAGATAAAAAATAAGTATGAAAAAAACATATATAGCGCTTTTAGCAATGTTTAGCTTTTGGCATGGCACACAAGCACAAGACACCCTAAAGTTGTCACTACAGCAATCTATAGATTTAGCAACAAAGCAGAATTTAGAATTAAAATCAAGCTTGTTGGATATAGACAAGGCAAACTTTAAAATTAAAGAGATTACAGGTACTGGTTTACCTCAAATTTCTGGTGGAGTGGATTTTAGAAATCAGATTCAGCTTCCTGTTTTTGTATTTCCAGATCCTGTTTCTGGCGAGCAAAAACCAATACAAGTTGGTACCAAGTATTCTACGGTTGGTCAATTAAGTTTAAACCAACTGATTTTTGATGGTTCTTATTTTGTAGGTCTTAAAGCAGCAAAAGAATTTAAAGAACTGGCCCTGCAAAGCCACAACAAAAATGAAAGAGACCTTAAAGTAAATGTTACAAAGACATATTACTTGGCCCTTGTTAGTTCTCAAAATCTGGCTTTAATGCAGGTTAATGAAAGTACCTTGGAGAACTCTTTAAAGGAGACCGAAAGTTTGTATAAAGAAGGATTTGTAGAGCAAGTAGATGTGGATAGAATTCGTTTGGCTTTAAACAATTTGAGGGTGCAAAAAAGAAAAATGGAAGACGGGTCTGAAGCAGGATTAATGTTGCTTAAAGTATATTTGGGGATAGACCCTTCCTCTCCTATAGCCCTTACAGAAACTATTGAAGCTTTAAATGAGAGAAGTATGGAACCTACATTTATTGGTCAAACAGATGCAGAACAAAACAGATTAGAATTGAAGCTACTGCAACAACAAATAGAGATGAACAAACTTGATTTGCAGCGATACAAAGTTCAACGTTACCCTAGTGTAAGAGGCTTTGTAAACTACCAAGAACAGTTTTTTGGAAACTCGTTGACCTTTGACCCTTGGTTTACCACCTCTTTGTGGGGAGTTTCTGTCGGAATCCCTATTTTTAGTAGTGGGGTTCAATCCAATAAAATCAAACAAGCTAAGGCTTCGGTTACACAAAGCCAGTATATTTTTGACTATGCTAAATCCATGTACAAAATGGAGCGATTAAAACTAGAAAGAGACTACCAAACCTCCAAACAATTGGCTACTTCTCAAAAAGAAAACTTTGAACTTGCTCAAAAAATATACAATATAGCCTCTATAAAACTAAAAGAAGGGGTGGGTTCGAATTTAGAACTTTTGAATGCAAACCAAGAATTAAGGGCTGCTCAAACAGCTTATTTAGAGTCGGTTTATACGCTCATGTTAAACAAATTAAACTTACAAATAGCGACAGGTCAAAATTTATAATAAATAGAAAATTAAAGTAATGAAAAATATATTCTTCGTATTCGTATTGGCAGCTACTATTGCCTCATGTTCCCAAGAAAGTGGAAACAAATTATTGGAGTCCAAAAGAAAAGATTTGGAAAAGTACAAAAAAGAATTGGCGGAGGTGAACACCAAGATTTCTGCTTTAGAGAAAGAAATTGCAGCAATAGAAGGAACAGTCTCAGAATTTATAATCCCAGTATCTGTAGATACCATTCAAAAAGGGCAGTATCAAAGTACTGTAGAATTTCAGGCTGTTGCGGAGTCGGATAGAAACGTAGTGGTAAGTGCAGAAAACGGTGGCACAATAATGCAGATTCATGTGGCTGAAGGTCAGCAAGTAAGTGCTGGTCAAATATTGGCAACACTAGACGGGTCTATAGTTTCTGTTCAAACAGAAGAAATTAAAAATGCACTTGAATTGGCAAAAACTGTTTTTGAAAAACAAGAACGCCTGTATAAACAGGGCATAGGCTCTGAGATGCAGTATTTAGAGGCAAAAAACAGATACGAGTCTCTTCAAAAACAACTTAACTCCGCTCAAACAAGGCTTTCTAAATTTACACTAAAAGCCCCATTTGCTGGCCAAGTAGATGCAATTTTTGCAAATCTTGGAGCAATGGTTGGCCCCGGTACTCCTGTGCTTAGGGTAGTGGATTCTAAAAACATGAAAATTGTAGCCCAAGTCCCAGAATCTTATTTGAATAGGTTCAAGAAAAACGACAAAATTAAATTAAGAATACCTGCTTTGAATTTAGAGTTAGAGGAAACGATAGACGCCGTGAGCCAAGTTGTGAACTCGGACAATAGAACTTTTCAATTGTATATTAAACCCAAATCTAAACAAGTGGAACTAAAACCAAATGTTTTGGCTGTGGTTTCTGCGGTTGAGTTTAATGCAGACTCTGTGATTGTAATCCCTACACAAATAATCAAACGTACTGCCAAAAATGAGACTTTTGTGTTTGTAGCTACAGAAAAAAATGGTTCACTTGTGGTAGAAAAAAGGTTTATAGAGATTTCTAAATATGGTGTAGACCGCTCCATTGTAGAGTCTGGACTTAGTGTTGCCGACATAGTACTAACCAAAGGCTACAATAGTGTAGACCAAGGCGACAAGGTGAAAATTGTGGATTAGGATGTTTGATTATTAAAAAAGAAAAAAATGAGTGAACCAAAGAATAAATCTTGGAAAGAATTTTTTCTTACCAATATTGCCTTAAAAAATAAAACCAGTGTATATGTTTTGGTTTTTATTTCAATTATTATGGGTGTGCTTTCCTATACCGGTATGCCCAAAGAAAGTTTCCCGGAGATTAAGCAGCCCACTATTTATATCAATACTGCATATTTTGGGAACTCCCCCTCGGATATAGAAAATCTTGTAACAAGGCCGCTAGAGAAAGAACTAAAAGGGCTTACAGGGATAAGTAAACTTAAATCTACATCGGTACAGGATTTTTCCATCATTATTGCAGAATTTAACTTGGACGTGCCAGCTTCAGAAGCCTTACAAGATGTAAAAGACGCGGTAGACAAAGCCAAAAAAGACCTTCCAAAAGATTTGGACCAAGACCCCAATGTGTTTGAGCTGGATTTTTCCGAGTTCCCGGTAATGAATGTGAACTTATACGGCAATTTGCCATACAATGAACTCAAAGAACATGCAGAATTTTTACAAGATGAAGTAGAAGCGCTTAACGAAATTTCAGAAGCTCCTATAAGTGGTTTGTTGGAAAGCGAAGTAAAAGTGCATGTGGATTTATTTAAAATGGAAGCTTTAAAAATTAGTTTTAACGACATAGAAAATTCCATAAAAGGCGAAAATATATCCATGTCTGGTGGCGAGATAAGAACCATAACAGGTGACGATATAGGAAGAAGAACCATTCGTATTGATGGTGAATTTAAGAATTATAGAGAATTGGAATCTGTAATTGTAAAGCACGAAAACCAAAATGTGGTGTATTTGAGAGATTTTGCAACTGTTAGCTTTGGCTCTGTAGAACCTACAAGTTTTGCTCGATTGAATGGAGAATCTGTGCTTACCCTAGATGTCAAAAAGAAATCAGGTCAGAATTTATTGGCTGCAAGCGATAAGATTAAAGAAATTGTAGAAAAAGCAAAGCAAGAACGTTTCCCACAGGACCTAAATGTAGTAGTCACAAACGACCAAAGTAACTATACCCGCAATATGGTGGCAAATCTAGAGAATAGCATCGTAATGGGAGTTTTATTGGTGGTATTGGTGCTTATGTTTTTCTTGGGATTGCGCAATTCTATGTTTGTAGGGATTGCAATTCCTTTGTCTATGTTCATAGGTATAGCAATTCTAGATGCACAAGGATCCACCCTGAATATGATGGTGCTTTTTTCGCTCATCTTAGCATTGGGGATGTTGGTAGACAACGGGATAGTGGTAGTAGAAAATATTTACAGATGGCGTACCGACCTAAAAGAAGGGCCAGAAGTAGCAGCTAAACATGCTGTTGGCGAAGTTGCTATTCCTATTTTGGCAAGTACTGCTACTACTGTTGCAGCTTTTATTCCTTTATTGTTTTGGAAAGATGTGGTAGGGGAGTTTATGAAATTTCTGCCCATTACCTTAATTATTGTTCTGTCTGCATCTGCCTTTGTTGCCTTAGTGGTTAATCCGGTTTTAGCTACCAAGTATATGAGAACAGAAGGCGATAAAAAATCTACACCTAAAAAGTTTTGGATAAGATTTATTGCATTGTTTGTTTTGGGTATTTTACTGAAAATTCCTCACTTTAGCTCTTCTTTACCAAGTAGCAATATCAATGGTTCTAGTGTTATAGGAGGATTACTACTGTTTGGTGCTTTATTTAGCTTACTATACAGATTTGTTTTGTTGGGATCAATCCAAAAGTTTCAAGTGAAAGTACTTCCTATTTTGGAGAATGTATATTCCAAAACAGTGAAATACGCCCTAAAAGGTAAAAATCCTATTTACTTCTTTGTAGGTACATTTGTTTTATTGATTTTGAGTTTTGTAATTTTTGGGGCAAGTAATCCAAGAATTTTATTTTTCCCAGAAAATGAACCAAGGGTGGTAAATATTTTTATTGAAGCCCCTTTGGGAACAGACATAGAAACTACCAATAAAATAACTAAAGATTTAGAAAAGAAAGTAAAAAAAGCGATACAACCTTATTCCAATATAGTGGAAGCTGTGCTTGCTCAGGTGGGTGAAAAAACTTCCGACCCTAATGAGGGGCCTCAGTCTGGAACTTCGCCTCACAAAGCCCGTATTACTGTCTCTTTCTTTGAATCAGAAAAGAGAATTTTTATCTCTAAAGTTTCTACTAAAAAAGTAATGGATGAAATTAGAGCTGCTCTTGAAAACTTTACCGAAGCAAATATTACCATAGCAAAAGATAGAATGGGGCCGCCAGTGGGCAAACCTATAAATATAGAAGTGAAAGGCGAAGACTATGCAAAGCTTATAGTACTTGTAGAAAAAATTAAAAAAGTACTAGAAGAAGAAGATGTAGCAGGGGTAGACAAACTAAAAACAGATTTGGAATTAGACAAGCCTGAACTTTTAATTCAAGTAAACAGAGATGCAGCTTCTAGATTTGGTGTTTCCACTGGCCAAATAGCCTCTACTCTTAGAACCGCATTGCTTGGCAAAGAAGTCTCTAAATACAAAGAAGGGGAGGACGATTACCCCATTCAAGTTCGCTTGGATGATGCATATAGATATAATCTAAACAGCCTTTTAAACCTTAAAGTAACTTTCAGAAACAACAAAGGCAAAGAAGTACAAATTCCAATTTCTGCAGTTGCAGATATAGAATTTAGCAATGCCTATGGAACTATCAAAAGACTAGGGATGGATAGGGTAATAACAATTTTCTCAGAAGTAAAAGATGGTTTTAGCCCTACAGATATAGTGAGTAAATACAAGGAGATTTTGAATGATTTCCCAATGGAAGAAGGCTATTCTCTTAAATTTACAGGGGAACAAGAAAAACAAAGCGAATCTTCTAGCTTTATGGCTGGTGCTCTTTTGTTTGCGGTTTTTCTTATTTTCTTAATTATAGTTTCTCAGTTTAATTCTGTGGTTTACCCTATTGTAATTATGATTTCTGTTTTGTTCAGTACCATTGGTGTATTCTTTGGTTTTGGATTGGCAGGCATGGACTTTGTAATTTTGATGTGTGGAATTGGAATTATTTCTCTTGCAGGGGTGGTAGTAAACAATGCCATAGTATTGATAGATTATATGAATATTCTAAAAAGCAACCGCAAAGAAGAACTTGGATTGGCAGATATAGAGCTGCTTCCAATGTCGGAGATAAGACCGATACTGGCAGAGGCAGGAAGAGTAAGGCTTAGGCCCGTGTTGTTAACTGCGATTACTACTGTTTTGGGTCTGTTCCCAATGGCTTTAAGTATCAATATAGATTTTGCCCAATTGCTCAACTCTTTTGACGCAAACTTTTATGTGGGTGGAGATTCTGCAAACTTTTGGGGGCCTATGGCTTGGACTATAATTTTCGGATTAACTTTTGCAACTTTCCTTACCTTGGTAGTTATCCCTGTGATGGTATTGATTGTGGACAAAATGGTATATATGGTTAAATCTATAGGGAAATAACCCTACTGGATTTTACAACCCGAAAGAAGCCTAGTTTTAGTCACTTCTTTCGGGTTTTTTTTACGTAAAATTCATGTGTTTTTTTTCTTGGGTTAAAGCTTCTTTGCATTTCTAATTTATATTTTGCACCTTTGTTTGCAATGAAAAAAAACTCGCTTTATTTGGGTAGCTACTTTGGGATTCCAGTTTCTGTACATTGGTCATTCCTCTTGCTAATCTTTTACTTTGTATGGATTTCATTTAAGCAAGGTCAAACAAGCATGCAACTTTTTACGCAGATTTTATTTGTATTGAGCGTGTTTTTGTGTGTACTTCTGCATGAGTTTGGCCACGCTTTGGCTGCAAAAAAGTATGGAATCAAAACCCATTCTATAGTTTTGCTCCCTATTGGGGGGCTCGCTTCTCTAGAAAAATTGCCCTCGGATCCCAAACAGGAGCTATGGGTGGCTTTCGCAGGGCCCTTGGTTAATATTGTCATAGCCTTGCTTTTGTTGCCTTTTGTTTCTTTGGATTTGGAGCAAATGTCAAATTCTATTTCTGGAATTCAACCCTTCTTGACAAACTTGTTTTTTACCAACATTATACTCTCTGTTTTTAACTTGTTGCCTGCATTTCCAATGGATGGGGGAAGGGTCTTAAGGGCCTTGCTTAGTTTTAAATTACCAGCACACAAAGCCACTCAAATTGCAGCTTGGGTAGGCAAGTCTTTTGCATTGATTTTTGTATTTCTTGGACTTTTTGTACCCAATGTAAGTCCCTTTTTGGCTCTTATTGGTGTGTTTATTTTTATGGGAGCAGGGGCAGAGTCCAATGCAAAACAAAAGGAATTTGAATTGGAAGGACTGCTTGTAAAAGATATATTGATGACCAAATATGAAATCTTGTATTCTCAGGACCCTATACAGAAAGCTATTGATCTATTGCTAGCATCCTCTGCAAAAGAATTTGTGGTTTTGAACCAAAACAATGAATACGAAGGGGTTTTAACAAGGGATAATTTATTGAAAATACTTGCCCAAAAAAATACAGAAGCTTTGGTTCAAGAAGCGATTACCAAAATACAGCCTATAGGATTAAACGATAAGGTTGCGGAGGTATATGCTGCTAAAGCTGTTTCTGAGTCTACTTTTTGGCCTGTTATGCACAACAATGAAATTGTAGGGGTATTGGATTTAGAAAACATTTTGGAATATGTGCTTGTTAGAAATGCTCAATTGAACTCCTAACTATGTATTCGCTAAATCAAATTAAAAAAGAATTGCAAAGTTTGACACCTGCCGAAATGGTAGAACTTTGTTTGAAACTAACGAAATTCCAAAAAACCAACAAAGAGGTTGTGGCTTTTTTACTTTTTGAAAGCCAAGACATAGAACTTTTTATTGAAACACAAAAAGAGTGGGTTTCCAATGCTTTTGCCACTTCTTATTGGAATACTTATTACATGACTAAAAAACACCTGAGAAAAATTTTATCTCATATTGCAAAGCAAAGCAAAATTTCAGGGAATGTATTTGTAGAAATTGAACTTAGATACATGGTGATAAAAAAAATGGAAGAATTTAAATTAGCGGACCCCAATTACCCGGTTGTTTGGAATATGTATCTTAGACAAAAAATGCTAATTTCTAAAAAAATTGAAAAACTACACGAAGACTATCAAATGGATTATACCTATATGCTGGAGGATAAATAAATGAAAAACAAAACTATAGAAGCAATTTTGGCGCCCCCTGATCCACACATGGTTGGCGATGGATTTAGAGTACATAATTTCTTTCCAGGTGGTTATGCTATGTCGCAGCATAGATTAAGTCCCTTTTTTTTGTTGGATTATAACTCTTTGGTAGAATTTTCGCCAAGGGAAAACCCAAGAGGTGTAGGAGTTCATCCCCACAGAGGTTTCGAAACCGTAACTATCGCGTTTAAAGGTGCTATTGCCCACCACGATAGCTCTGGGAATAGTGGTGTAATTACAGAAGGGGGAGTGCAATGGATGACTGCAGGAAAAGGAGTTTTGCACAAGGAATACCACGAAAAAGAATTTAGTAAAAAAGGAGGGGCTTTTCAGATGGTGCAGCTTTGGGTAAATCTGCCTGCTAAGTACAAAATGACCGAACCTCGTTACCAAGGGTTTAACAAAGAAGATTTCAATATTTTTGAACTACCTAATAATGAAGGACAGGTGAGGGTGGTAGCAGGGGAATATAAAGGTTCAAAAGGCGCAGCACAAACATTTTCTCCCATGCACATGTATGTGTTGGACTTAGCACCAAATGCAAAAGAAGAGTTTGAATTGCCAGAACATTTTAATACTCTGATTCTTCAAATTGAAGGAGAAAGTACGGTAAATGAAAGCGTTTTGAAGCTAAACCACATGGCAATATTTCACAACAATGGCACTTCTATTTCTATTGTAAATTCCAATTCAAAGTCTGTACTTTTGTTGCTTTCTGGAGAACCCATACAAGAACCTATTTTTGCCTATGGCCCTTTTCTTATGAACACAAGAGAAGAGGTAGTGCAAGCTTACGACGACCTTGCTAAAGGTTTATTTGGGACCCTCGAAGAATAATTGCAAGCAGAAAAGATTATGAGTAAACAAAACAAGAAAATTAAAAGAGAAACCGATGGGATTGTATATTCCACGGAACCTGATTTTGTATTTGCGGATTTGTTTGAAAAACTGCAAGATAACCTTGCCCCAAACCAACAAAAACTAAACATTAGAATAGAACACAAGGGTAGAGGAGGCAAAACAGCTACACTTATAGAGGGATTTAAAGGCAGCCAAGAAGAAACAACCGACCTGGCAAAGCAACTAAAAAACCATTGTGGGACAGGAGGTTCTGTAGTGGAAGAAGGTATTTTGGTGCAAGGCGACCAAAGAAAAAAAGTGATGGAGTTTCTTCAGAAAAAAGGATTTAAAACCAACAAGGCCATTTAATACCCTTTATGAGTTTTATCTATCCACATAGAACCCCAGGGCTATTAAAAAAAATAATCCCTTCAGCAGTTTGGCAAATTCCAAATAACAAGAAGGAAATATACCTGACTTTTGACGACGGACCTCATCCTGAAATTACGCCTTGGGTATTGGATTTGCTTGATAAATACAATCAAAAAGCAACTTTTTTTTGTGTGGGACACAACGTACAGAAGTACCCTCAGGTGTATAGTATGATTATACAACGCGGACATGCTGTTGCAAACCATACTTTTAACCACTTAAATGGTTGGAAAATAAGTACTTCAGAATATCTGGAAAATATTACCCAATGTAAAGAATTGGTAAATTCTGAATTGTTTAGACCACCCTATGGGAAAATTAATAAAAGCCAAATAGCACTATTAAAATCCGAATACAAAATTGTAATGTGGTCCCTGCTAAGTGGAGATTTTTCACCGAATCTTGATCCTAAAGTTGCCAAAAGAAAGTTAATGGATTACACAAGAGCTGGAGATATAGTGGTATTTCATGATTCCATAAAGGCAGAAAAAAATCTCCAGTCTATTTTGCCTGAATATTTAGAGTTTCTGAGCATACAAAACTATTCCTGTGTATGCCTTGGATAGTACTCTTTAGTGTTTTCATAGCCGCTATCCTGTGGTTTTATTTGTATGTTTTGCATTTGCTATACTCTCTCGATAACAAATATCTTGCAAAGGATACCGAGGAGCAAAATTTACCCTTTATTTCGGTTTTGGTAGCTGCAAGAAATGAAGAAAAAAATCTGAAAGCTTGTTTAGATTCATTAATTGCACAAAATTACCCTCTAGATAAAATTGAAATTCTTATAGGCAACGATGCCTCCATTGATTCTACTTTGCCTATAGCCCAAACATACAAAGCCAATTTTCCCCAACTAGAGGTTTGGGATATAAGTCCAGATATTTTACCTCAAACACAAGGGAAAGCAAGGGTTTTGGCTTTCCTTGCACAAAAGGCCAAAGGTGAGTTTCTGTTGGTAACAGATGCGGATTGTATAGTAAACCCAGCTTGGGCAAAAACACTTGTTCAAGCATTTGAACCCAATATTGCAATTGTAACAGGTTTTACGGAAGTGAGTTTTACCCGCAATCTTTTTCAACAGCTGCAAAGAGTAGACTGGTTGTTGTTTATGGGTATAAACAATATTCTCTCCGATACATTTTTTTCTTCTGCAACTACCATTGGCAACAATATGGCCATAAGAAGCACTGCATATTGGCAAACAGGTGGATACGAAAAAATACCATTTTCTTTAACCGAAGACTTTAAATTGTATGTAGAAGTTAAAAAAACAGGCTGGAAAACGCGTAATCTTCTTTCGTCGGATGCCAAGGTGCAAACCTATGCGCAAAAATCTTGGGTTTTACTTCTAAGCCAAAGACAGAGGTGGGTAAGGGGTGCAAGAAAAGAGTTCCCAAGCAAATGGAAGCCCATACTCTTTTTGCTTGCTAGCACTTACTTGTTGTTTGGGATACTATTGTTTATTAACCCTAAAGTAGCCCTTCTTTTTTGGTCCTTACGGTTTTTTCTGCAGTTTCTAACTATACAAGTTATTGCCTCAAAGGTTTCAACCACTCCTTTGTCTCTATGGAATTTGATACTCTACGAATTGTTTTCTTCTAGCTTACTTTTTCTTTCTTTTGTTTTAATGCTAGTACCCCTTCCTGTAAATTGGAAAGGTCGTAAGTTTGATGATAATGCAAGCAAATAAAGCTTTCCCTTAAACTAATTTAGGTAAAATATGTTCGGTAAATAAAATTAACTTATTTTTACACCCTCAAAAACATTAAAAAATAGATTATGGCAACAAGATTATTAGAAGGGAAAAAAGGGATTATCTTCGGAGCCTTGGATTCTAAATCCATTGCTTGGAAAGTGGCCGAATTATGCCATGCAGAAGGAGCGGAGTTTATTCTAACCAATGCCCCAATTGCATTAAGAATGGGAACAATTAACGAATTGGCAGAAAAAACCGGTGCAGAAGTTGTAGCATGTGATGTAACGGTAGAAGCAGATTTAAATAACCTAATAGATATAGCTACCGCAAAATATGGTAAATTAGATTTTGTACTGCATTCGATTGGCATGTCGCTCAATGTGAGAAAGAAAAATCCATATACGGACCTGAATTATGACTTTATGCACAAAACCTTTGATGTATCTGCAATGAGTTTCCATAGGCTTATGCAAGCACTTTGGAAAAAGGATGCCATGAAAGAATGGGGTTCTATATTAGCGTTAACCTATATTGCAGCACAAAGAGTGTTCCCGGATTATAACGAAATGGCGGAATCTAAAGCATTGTTAGAGTCTTTTGCCCGCAGCTTTGGCTACCACTTTGGCAAAGCCAAAAATGTGCGTGTAAACACTATCTCTCAATCTCCAACCATGACCACCGCAGGTAGTGGAGTTGGCGGCTTTGATGCATTTTATGAATATGCAAACAAAATAAGCCCACTTGGAAATGCATCTGCCGAAGATTGCGCCAAATATTGCCTAAGCCTATTTAGCGACTACACCCGTATGGTAACCATGCAAAACCTTTTCCACGATGGCGGTTTCTCTTACACCGGAATCTCCGACGACGTAATGGATATGTTTAGAACAAAATAATACTCTAAATAAAGAATTTTAAAAGGCTTGTCTTCTTAAAGGCAGGCCTTTTTTTGTGGACCTTTTTAGGTAGATACAAATTAAACCCAAAATACGCATTAGCGTATTTTNNTGTCAGGGTTAACCCTGACAAAAAAATGCTCAAAAAGCAATTTTTTCGTCATTTCAGCATTAGAATTTTCTAATGCTGAATTTGGGTTAAATACTTATTTATTCTATAAAACAGATGCATTGTATTATGTTTTAGATAGTATTAAAGTCATTAAATATAGAGCAGATTCTATATGTCATATATGAGAGAAAGTACTTATTCAACTATAGATTATCGGTATAAGATATTATTTTATGTGCTTATTATTTGGTTTTGTCGAAAAAATATTTATGTTTGCATCCAAATTAATTCAATATGAAACATTTAAAACTACTTATTTTTAGTGCTATCGTATTTGGAGCTGCTCCAATTAATGCACAAATTTCTATTGGTCCACAGCTTGGTTATTCTTATAGCTTTAGCGGAATTAGAAATATCAACCTCGGTATAAGAGGGGATTACCAATTAGAAGACAACTCTGGTATTGCTGTAAGCTTAGGGTATCATTTGCCGTATAAATTTGAAGATGAAATTAGTTTAATTGCAAGAAGTAGTACCACCCCAAGTGCAAAAGTTCTTACCAATGATAGAATATCTGGAATTAAATTGTTAGCAAATTATAAGTATTATTTAGGTGGTACTGAATATGAAGACGATTTTGCATTTTATGCTTTAGCAGGAGCCGGGATATCTTTTTATACTTATAAAAGTACTACAGAACCGTTTGATCAAAATCTGTATTCTGCTAATGGTTATGAAGGGGATAAACTATCCGAAAGCTTTTTGGGATTTTCTCTTAATGCAGGTATTGGTGCCGAATTTTTATTAGGGGATAATCCTGCATTTGTTGAATTGAAATTGTTACTTCCTGCTAACCAAGCTAATGGTCAGAGTATTGAGGTGGATATACCTACATTTTTTCATTTAACCGCAGGGTATAGATTTTCTCTTTAATACTTATTCTTAGAATTTTATAAAGGCTTGTCTTCTTAAAGGCAGGCCTTTTTTTGTGTTTAGAATGAAATAAACTTATTCGTCTTGTTTCAAGTCTAACTCAGAGAACCATTGTTCTATTTCAGGATTTTGTCCAATCATTTTGTTTACCTTGTCTTTAAAACTGTATGGAATATCCATTTGTGGAACAAAATCCCCCTCTCTTATTTCTAACTCAAACTCTCTGTTGTTTAGTTGCTCAATTAAAAAATGTTTGATTTTTAGTTTCTCTTTTTCAAAATCTTCATTCAGATGTCCAGATGCTACTATTATGCAAAAGTTTGTTCCTTCTGTTTTTAGTACGCTTTGTTTTAATATATGGGATAAAAAGATTTCACCATTTTCAATGTATAGAGCAATAAGCTTTTGTTTTAATTCTTCGAGGGTTTCATCACTTAAGATAGAAATGTCTTTAACCTCTTTTAATGTGCTACTTACTGTTTCTGTATTTTGTGATGGTTTTTCGGATTCTTCTGTTGTATTGTTTGAGCTTTGTAGTTGCTCTTTGTTTTCCTCTGAAGTTGTTATATTTTTAAGGGAAATAGAGGGGAGTTCTATACTAGGTGGTTCCGCTATTTTATAATCCTTTATTTGTTCTTGTAGCCCTTCAATTCCTTTGCTTGTTTTTGGGTCACTAGGTTTTTGGGATTTTAGTTCAGAACTTTTTTTTTTAATTCCTCTAGGGTTATGCCAAGTTGTATAACATCCTGTAAATGGCATAGTTTAACAAGTGCCAATTCTGTATAAAAAGCAGGATTTTTGCTTGCGCGAATCCCCGACTCAAACTCGTAACAAATTTGCATGGCATTGAGAATAAAAGCAGCACTACATTCTTTAGATTGTTCGAAATATGATTTTTTGTGTTTTTCGCTTACTTCCAAAAATGGAATAGTTTGGGGGTCTTTGCTAATAAGTAGGTTGCGAAAATGTTCTGCCAATCCGCCCAATACCAAATGTGGTTCAAAGCCTTGTTCTAGTACTTTATGGAACGTAACCAAACTGCCTGGAACATCTTTTTTCTGGAATTTAGAAACAAGGGAGAAAAAAATATCGCGGTCTAGCAAGCTAAGGTTTTCAGCCGCATCGGTATATTTTATCTTTCCATTGCCAAAACTAACGAGCATGTCAAAGAGAGAAAGGGCATCTCGTAGTCCACCATCTGCTTTTTCTGCAATCAAATGAAGCGCGTCAATTTCGTATTCTATTCCTTCTACATCTGCAATTTTTTGCAAATGAACAACCATTTCTTGTATTGCAATTCTCTTGAAATTAAAAACCTGACACCTGGAAAGTATAGTAGGGAGTATCTTATGTCTTTCGGTGGTTGCAAGTATAAAAATGGCGTATTTTGGTGGCTCTTCCAAAGTTTTTAGAAAAGCATTGAATGCAGCACTTGAAAGCATGTGCACCTCGTCTATAATATAGACCTTATATTTTCCTGTTTGGGGGGGGATTCTAACTTGGTCTATGAGCATGCGGATATCGTCCACAGAATTGTTGGATGCCGCATCCAATTCAAAGATATTGAAAGAATAATCTTTGTTTTCGTCGTCTTCACTAGTGCTATTCACTAGTTTGGCTAAAATTCTAGCACAAGTAGTTTTTCCTACACCTCTAGGTCCGGTAAACAAAAAAGCTTGGGCTAGTTTGTTTAGGCGTATTTCATTTTCTAAAGTATCGGTAATATGTTTTTGTCCAACAACTTCTTCAAAGTTCTTGGGTCTATATTTTCGCGCCGATACTATGTAGCTTTCCATCTTTAAATACTTTGCAAAGTAAACAACTTACAAGGGGATAAAAAAAACATTCTTTAATTTTTATTGAAATATTTTTTTCAAATCTATGGTTTGAATTTGAATTCCCTAAGAAATTGTTCCGCATCTTTTTTGTACATGAGAGTTTTTAAATCTATTTTGGGGTTTTCTGTCATGTAGCTTTGTACCATTTTCCATCCAATATATTTCCCAAGCATTGAAGGTGTATTGGGCGGTACTCCTGGAGCACTGGTAAACGGACCTTCCATAAAAAACTTGTTGTTGGTTTTTTTATCGCTACTATATAAGAGGTCGTTTTTTATAAAATATTCCCAAATATTTTCTTTTTCTTTTTCGCACAGTTCCCATTCTTCTTTGGTATAACCAAGGATTAAATAAGGTGGGGTAGTAGGGTTCATTGCTTGGGTAAAATACATAAGTTTACCCCAGTAAAATAGGTCGTCACAAAATTTAATTCCTCTGTTTGTTTCTAAGAAAAGGTCTTGGCCATGTGCCATCATATGAAGTGGAACTATGTTTTCCGGAACCAGTAGTTTGAGTAAGTAATTTTCTAAAGGTGGTTCTAAAGCTTTGTAAACAAAAAAGGTGTCTCCTAAGTGCATGTCTAGATTTATACCTATGTAGCCATTTCCTACGGGGTTCATTGTTAAACTAAAGTTAGAAATAAAAGTAACAATATCTGGAATGCTGTCGTTTGGGAAATAATATTTAAATCTTTTGTATGCTTGGGTAAATTCGTCTTGTTGTGTACTAAAGTCCTTAAATCTTGCTTGAACAATTTTCATTATTTGGTCAAATCTAGAACTCAAAAGTATTTGTCTCAAGATTTCTTTTGTTTCTGGGTTTTGTGGATTTCCAATACCCATTAATTCGGGCATTTGCACCCAGTCGTAGTAAAAAGTACCGTAGCTTTGCTGCAATTTGTCTAGTTCAGAGTAAAAAAGTTCGGGGTCCTTACAGTATTTTTTAAGAGAATAAAAGTCCTCTTCAAATCTTTTAAACTTTAAGTTTACTTCTATATGGTCTGTCTTAATGTTTAAATTATTGTCGTTGCAAGCTAAAAGTATACTGAAAATCATTACTATAGCTATTGAAATTTTAATTCTGCTGTTCATTGGGTTTTTTTTCTCAACTTTGCACAAATAAACAACCAATAAGCTAAAGTAAGTTAATTATGAAAAAGAATTTTTTTAAACACATTTTATTCGTCGTTTCGATACTCTCTGTATCACAACTTTTTGCACAAGGTTCAAACAACAATTTTCAACTAGGATTAATTACTTCTGTAAATATAAATTGGACCAAAGCTACTTCCGACAAAGTGCAGGCCAATGGTCCCGGTCTTGGGTATTCTTATGGAATAATGGGAGATTTTGCAATCAAAGGTTCCAGTAAATATTTCTTTGCAGTAGAAGCTATAGCCAGTAATTTTAGAAGCAAAGTTTCTTTAGACCCAGAGAAAGTTTGGAATAATGCAGGTGTGCCTTACAAAAATGTTAACTTCACTTATAACCTTAATTATATAGAATTGCCTATGTCTTTGAAGTTTAAATTAAATGAAATAGGGTATACTACTTGGTTTGCACAATTTGGTTTTGCACCTGGTGTGCTTTTCAGGTCTTCTGCCAAGTGGGACGGAGAATTTGCTTTACAAGGAGGAACTACTTCTGTGGATTATTATAGAAACAACGATGGTGATTCAGGATTTGAAGGGTATAGAGATGATGCTTGGTTTGCCAGAATGGGAATGATTATAGGCGCTGGAATGGAATACCGATTTACAGGAAATACGGCACTTGTTGCAGGCTTGAGATTTAATAATGGCCTAACCAATTTTATTGCAGACAATAAAGGAGATACGAAAGCAAAAGCAATAAACAATTTTATAGGTATAAATGTAGGTTTGCTTTTCTAAAGTTTTTTAGATTTTTTTTGAATGAAAATTGCTATTGGTCAGCTTAATTACAGAGTTGGAGATATAGAACAAAATCTACAGAAAATTACAGATTGCTGCCTTAAAGCAATAGATAACCAAGTAGATTTACTTATTTTTTCAGAATTAGCCTTGTTAGGTTATCCGCCAAAGGATTTGCTGTCATACAAATACTACGAAAAAATACAAAAAAGTGCGTTAGAAAAGTTGTTGGCTTTAAGTACGCAATGCGATATTGTAGTGGGTGGGATTTATCCTAATGATAAAGATTATGGCAATCCGTATTACAATTGTGCTTTTTTTCTTAGCGAAGGCAAAATTAAGAATACCATTTTCAAAACCTTATTACCATCCTACGATGTGTTCGACGAAACAAGGTTTTTTGAACCAAATCAAACCTTTGAATGTATTCAATCGGGTCAAATTAAAATAGCCCTAACCATTTGCGAAGATATTTGGGATAATACGGAGTTTAAAAAATACGAGTTAGCTCCTTTGGTAAAACTAAATAAACAGAGTCCCGATTTAATCATCAATATTTCCGCTTCCCCCTTTCATTCCCTGAAAATTAAAGATAGAATTGAACTATTAAGAACTAAAACTAAAGAGTTTCAACTGCCTGCAATATACGTTAACCAAGTTGGTGCTCAAACAGAATTGATTTTTGATGGAAATTCATTCGCATTAAATAAGGATGGAAGTATTGCAGCAAGATGTTTGGCTTTTGAAGAAGACTTTAAAATTCTTGACTTTGAACACCAAATTTTATCGGATACTCAAGTCAAACTTCATACAAAAAGCGCAAGCAATCCTTTGGAGTCTATTCACAAAGCTTTAATCAGAGGAATTAAAGATTATTTTCAAAAAAATGGATTTCAAAAGGCGGTTTTGGGCTCTAGTGGAGGCATAGACTCTGCTTTGGTTCAAACACTTGCTGTACAGGCCTTAGGTGCAGAAAATGTTTTTGCACTTCTCATGCCTTCTCCTTATTCTTCCGATCATTCGGTAGCCGACGCGGAAGAGTTATGCAAAAACTTAGGAAATTCTTATACTATAGCTTCAATTTCTCCACTTTATGTTCAAGCTATAGAAAGTTTATACAATATTTATGGTGCTACGGATTTTGATTTGACCGAGGAAAATTTACAATCGAGACTAAGAGCCGTTTTACTGATGGCATACAGTAATAAAAAAGGGAGTTTGCTATTAAATACCAGCAATAAAAGTGAATTAGCGGTGGGCTACGGAACCCTTTATGGCGACATGTGTGGGGCTATTTCTGTAATAGGCGATTTATACAAAACCCAAGTTTATGAATTGGCAAATTTTATTAATATTGATAATTGTATAATCCCAGAAGCTATAATTACCAAAGAACCAAGTGCAGAATTACGTCCAAATCAAAAAGATAGCGATTCCTTACCCGATTACGAACTTTTGGATACAATCCTGAAATTATATATCGAAGAGGGAAAGAGTCCTTCTGAATTGACAGATTTTGGACTAAACCAAAAAGTCGTAAATCAGGTTCTAAGGTTGGTACATGCCAATGAATACAAAAGATTTCAGGCACCACCTGTTCTTAGAGTCAGTCAAAAAGCTTTTGGTTTAGGTAGGAATATACCATTAACCGCAAAGTATCCAACATAATTCAAATTGGTTTGTTGTTCATAGTATTGTATACATTATAAATAAAAAAAGGATAAAATACCTTTAATTTGAAACCTCAAACAACACATTATTTTGGCAGAAATACTCACCCATATTAAAAAAGACCTTGCAGAAGAGCTAAAGATATTCGAAACCGTATTTTCGCAAAGCGTAAAGACAAAAGTTTCATTGTTGGATACTATTCTTAATTACATAGTAAAAAGGAAAGGGAAACAAGTTAGGCCAATGTTTGTAATGCTTACAGCCTCTTGTTATGGGCCTATCACCCAGAGGACTTACAGAGGAGCTTCGCTTGTAGAACTTTTGCATACTGCTACTTTAGTGCACGATGATGTGGTAGATGACAGTAACAAAAGAAGAGGTTTTTTTTCGATAAATGCTTTATGGAAAAATAAAGTAGCTGTACTGGTCGGAGATTTTTTACTCTCCCGAGGATTGTTGCTATCCATAGAAAACAAAGACTTTGACCTGCTAGAAATTGTAACCGATGCAGTAAAAAGAATGAGCGAAGGGGAATTGCTTCAACTAGAAAAAGCCAGAAGATTAGACATAAAGGAAGAAGATTATTTTGACATTATATCCAAGAAAACAGCTTCGCTTTTTGCGGCTTGCTGTGCAATAGGGGCTGCAAGTAGCGAACAGAGTCCAGAAGTGATAAACAAGATGAGACTTTTTGGTGAATATGCAGGTATCGCTTTCCAAATTAAAGACGATTTGTTTGATTTTAGCGAAGAAGATTTTGGCAAACCTAAAGGAGTGGACATTAAAGAAAGAAAAATGACACTACCTCTTATATTCGCTCTCTCAAAGGCAGATAAAGCCGAAACCAAGAGTATAATTAAAAAGATAAAGAACCATTCTACCAACCCACAGAAAGTAAACGAGGTAATTAACTTCATAAATTTATCTGGAGGTCCAGAATATGCCCGAAGTAAAATGTACGAATACAAAGAAAAAGCACTCGAATTATTGGCGGAAGTGCCTGAAAGCAAGTATAAAACACACCTGCAAGGCTTAGTTAACTATATCATAGAAAGGAAACACTAGTAAAATAACTTTTAAAAAAAGTAAAATAAAATGTGTAAAATTCCGTTCTGAATTATACTTTCGCAGATTGCTAAGTAAAAACATTAAAATGAAAAGAAAAATTACTATTGGTATACTTTTAGTTATGCTTTCAGGCATTTCGATCGATGCAAATGCTCAAAATCCTAGACCTAGTAAAAAGGCCACAGAATTAGATTTTGGAATTATGCTTGGTGGCTCTAACTATTTGGGAGAACTTACCCAAAGTTCAATTCCTGCAATGAATGAAACTAATTTGGCTGGTGGAATTATTGTTAGGTATACTCCTAGTTCTGCAATTAGTTTAAAAGCAGCTGCTTTGTATATGAGATTATCTGGCGATGATAAGAATTTTGACAGTGATGATTTTAGAAGAAGAAGAAATTTGAATTTTAGATCCGATGTTTGGGAGTTTTCTGGTCATGTAGAATGGAATATTTTAGGATGGAATCAAACAAGAACTAGTTTTCCTGCTACTCCTTATTTGTTTGCAGGGATAGGCGTATTTAGGTTTAACCCTATGACCCAGTTTTTTTACAACGAAAACATACACGATCCTAGCCTTCGCAATCAGAATGAAAAATGGATTGAATTACAACCTCTTTCCACAGAGGCTCAAGAAACAACCAAAAACAACCAACAAAAAAGATATCCCTTGACCCAAGTCTCTATTCCTTTAGGAGTGGGTTACAAAATACAACTTAGCGACCAATGGACAATTGGCGCCGAGTTTGGTGTAAGAAAAACCTTCACAGATTATATAGACGATATATCTACAAAGTATTGGGATAATCAAATAGTAGGAGGAGCAGGAGGATACATGGCTGTTGCATTAAAAGACAGAGCTCCAGAACTTGGTCTTGAACCCTTTTTAGAAAATACTCCAAGAGGAAACGATAAAACCAAAGATTGGTATATGTTCGGTGGGATACAAGTTACCTACAGAATTATTGGAGGAAAAGTAAATTGTTTTAATTTCGAATGATACAAAACAGCAAGACCTTATTCCTTACTTTCTGCATGCTTAGTACTTATGTTGTTCAAGCACAAAAGTACTTTCCTGGAAGAAATGAATTCGGATTTTGCTTAGGAGTATCAAATTATCATGGCGACCTAGCACGGGAAATTGTACCTGCAGAGTCTAAATTTATGGCCGCCGCTTTTTACCAACGCCATATAAATGAATGGGCTTCCTTAAGGTATCAACTATCCTACGGTAGAATATCTGGCTCAGACCAGAATTACCCGGAGGTTTATGCAAACCGTAATTTGAATTTTTATTCAGATATAATTGAAGGTGCTATTACTTTAGAGTATAACTTTTTACCTTTTGGATTAAATCCAAATTTAAGATGGGCAACCCCTTATGTTTTTGCAGGTATTGGGATGTTTTATTTTAACCCCAAAACCAAATATAACAATGAGCCAATAGAGCTAAGAGATCTTGGTACAGAAGGCCAAGGCTTAAATGGAACTAAAAAATACAATCTTTTTCAACCTGCTATTCCCCTCGGGATAGGTATAAAATTTACCAATGGGAAAGTTACTTCTGGATTAGAATTGGGATTTAGAAAAACTTTTACAGATTATCTCGATGATGTAAAAGGAGACTACCCTGATTACAATCTTATGCTAAACGAAAGAGGCGAGCTTGCAGCAACCCTTTCGCATCGCTATTTGCAGAATATTTCAAACATAGAGATAGTAGAAGAAGGGAAAATGAGAGGAGACCCAAACCTTAACGATTGGTATTTTTTCTTAAACTTCAGATTGGGCTTCAGAATTTTTAATCCACCATGTAACGACAATTTCTCTTTTTAACCTAAATTCGCCCACTCTTAATTTAAACCTATCATTACAACATGGAGAATGCACCAAATCATATCGCAATTATTATGGATGGTAATGGAAGGTGGGCAAAAAAAAGAGGGCTACCTAGGATTGTTGGTCATGAGTATGGTGTAAAAACAGTTAGAGAGATTACAGAAGCCGCGGCACAATTAGGTATAAAATATTTAACCCTCTATACTTTCTCTACAGAAAATTGGAATAGACCCGCTTTAGAAGTTGCAGGACTTATGAGCCTTTTGGTTAGAACCCTCAGAAAAGAATTAAGGGTACTGTTGGAAAAAGATATTAAACTGAAAACTATTGGCGATATAGATTCTCTTCCCAAGGATGTGGCAAAAGAGCTAAAAGAAGCAATAGAGGCAACAAAGAACAATACAAGAATGACCCTGGTTTTGGCTTTGAATTACAGTGCAAGATGGGATATTTTACACGCAGTAAAACAAGCTTGCAAAGCACATGAAACCAACAATTTAAAAATAGATGAAATTACTGAAGAATTGTTCTCTTCTTTTTTATCTACCAGAGATATCCCAAATCCAGAACTTGTAATTAGAACTAGTGGCGAACAAAGAATTAGTAACTTCTTACTTTGGGAATTAGCCTACTCTGAATTCTTTTTTACAGATGTGTTTTGGCCAGAATTTACAAAAGAACATCTAAAAATAGCCATTGAAGAATTCGCAAAACGCGAAAGAAGATTTGGTAAAACTAGCGAGCAACTAAATGAAAAATCCTAAACTTTTGAAACTTAATATCCTTTTATGTGTATTGTTTTTGAATCTGATTTCAAATGCACAAACCTCAAATTATTTGGAATTGGATTTTTCTAAACCCACCAAATATGTTGTGAATAATATTGTGGTTGAAGGCAATAAATACGTAGAAACACCTTTGGTTGTTATTTATTCAAATCTTTCAATTGGCGAAACATTAGAGGTGCCTAGTCAGAAATTTACAGAAATTTCTACCAATATCTGGAAACAAGAACTATTTGACGACGTGAAAGTTTTTCTAAAGTCTGTGAAAGGAGATACGGTAGATATAATCATTCAAATAACAGAAAGACCAAGACTGTCTAGATATACTTTCCCTGGACTAAAAAGGTCTGAAGCCAGGAATATAAAAGATGAATTAACCCTTACAGGGAATATGATTATCAATCAGAATTTGATTAACAATACCCAAAATCAAATTTTGAAATATTACTATAGTAAAGGCTATTATTCCGCAAAAGTAAATATTGCACAAAATGAAGATCCTGATAGAGTGAATGCTAAAATATTCAGGATTTACATAGACAAAGGACCAAAAACCAAACTTTGGGATATTCAATTTGAAGGGAACAAAGAAGTTGCCTCTAGCGAATTAAGAAAAGCACTGAAAAGCACTAAAAGAAAGAAAAACAAAATCAATGTTTTTAAATCTGCAAAATTTATTGAGTCGGATTACGAGTCAGATAAAAACTTGTTGTTGTTACATTATTACACCAAAGGCTACCGTGATGCGAAAATTGTTTCGGATGAGTTAGTAAAGCATTCGGATAATCTATTGGTTCTGAAAATTAAAATTAACGAAGGAAAGAAATATTATTTCCGTGATATAAAGTTCTCTGGAAGCACAAAATTCAATTCAGAAATTTTACACAAAATTTTAGATATTCAGAAAGGAGATGTATTTAACCAATCTAAATTAGACCAAAAACTATATGCAAGTCCAGATGGCTTGGATATTACAGGTTTGTACATGGATGATGGATACTTGTTTTTTAATGTAACTCCTATAGAGGTTCAAGTAGACAACGATTCCATAGATATAGAGATAAAAATGTCGGAGGGCGAACAAGCCATTCTAAGAACTATGAGGGTTTTTGGGAATTACAAAACAAGCGATCATGTAATTCTAAGAGAGCTAAGAACAAGACCTGGCCAAAAATTCTCAAGATCCGATATTCAAAGAACCATTAGAGAATTAGGTGCTCTTGGTTTGTTTGACCCACAGCAAATAGGGGTTGTCCCTAAGCCAAACCCTTCTGATGGAACAGTGGATATTGAATATACGGTAGTGGAAAGAGCCTCGGATCAAATAGAACTTTCGGGAGGTATTGGTCCAGGTTGGCAGGGCGCTGGTGGTCAATCTAGGACCCAATTTGTAGGTACACTTGGTTTGGTTTTAAATAATTTTTCTACAAGGAAATTAATCCGCCCAAAACTTTGGAATCCAATTCCTGTAGGTGATGGCCAAAAATTGTCTCTCAGAGGCCAAAGTTCAGGATTCTTTCAATCATACAATTTCTCCTTTACAGAACCATGGATGGGTGGTAAAAAACCAAATTCATTTACTACTTCCATATACCATTCGGTGTTTAACTTAAATCAAGAGCCAAGAGGAAGCGACAGACGCAAAGCATTATATACTACTGGTGCTTCTGTTTCTCTTGGTAGAAGATTAAGAAAACCCGACGATAACTTTACTCTAATGAATTCGGTAGGTTTTCAAATGTATAGAGTTCAAAATGGTCGAGATTTTTTCATTATCATGGATAATGGACGGTCTAGAACATTTGAATTTAAAACAGTTTTATCTAGAAATGCAATAGAAGGAGGTTTTATTTTCCCAACAGGGGGAAGTAGTTTTTCCCTTTCCTTAGCGCTTACTCCTCCCTTTTCATTATTTAGAAATATAGACTTTAAGAATGCAAGTCCAGAAAAAAAATATGAATGGGTGGAATACCACAAATGGAAATTTGATGCAGAATGGTATACTAAGCCATTTAATTCTTTAAAATTTGTTTTAGCAGCTAAAACAAAACTTGGGATTATGGGGTATTACAATAGCGATATAGGCTTTTCACCTTTCGAGAGGTTCATAATAGGAGGAAGCGGTTTAACCAACGTAGCATTCAATGGTGCAGAAATAGTTTCTCAAAGAGGTTATGACGAT
>DIUJ01000064.1 GCA_002422315.1 Bacteroidetes bacterium UBA6161 | reverse complement strand
TTTGCTCTGCATAAAAAATAAGAATCAATATGTCCGAATCGTAAATCAAAGGTGTACTATTCTATCTGACTTGATTTTCTGTAACAAACAGGTTAGGCCTGCTTTGTCAAAGTTTATGAAATTTCTTGAAATTTGGGTTAAACCCCCCAAAGGTGTGTTTTTCGTAGCCGTTCAATTTCAGTGACATGATTACATAATGAGTTTGTAAATCCATTTAATATCTCTATTACTAGTACAAATTAATTCTTTTATAAGACCGCACTAAAACGGACAAGTCAGGACTTAGTTCTTAAGGCAAGAGAATGACTGAGACGCTATGGTCAGAAAATAGCTTGAATGGATGCTTGGGATAATGTTAATATTTATCTTCATTAACACAGTACACAAAAAGACTTATACTCACTATTGGGTTCAAAATAAGTCATACAATTTAATTGGATTTTTGGATATGCCTATTAATTTAGAAAACAAAAAAGGCGGTTCTGAAATAGAACCGCCTTTTGAAATATATAAAATTCTTATTAATAATTCAATTGGAAATAAACTCTTCTGTTTTTGGCTTTGCCATCTTTAGTTTTATTGTCTGCAAGAGGTTTAGTATCACCGTAACCATTTGCAACAAGTCTAGAAGGTTGTATTCCTTTGTTAATTAAGTAAGCCATTACAGCATCAGCTCTTTTTTGGGACAACTCAAGGTTTTTTGCAGGATCTCCAACATTGTCGGTATGTCCTTCAATGTAAACTGTAGCTTCTTGGTATTCTTTTAATATACCAACAAGAATATCCAAGTTTGTAAATGATTCAGGTTTTATAACATCCATTCCTGTTTCGAAATAGATACCTTTTGCAGCAAGAGCTATTTTGGCAACGTCTTCTTTTTTGATTTCAGGACAACCTTTATTGGCTACTATACCTGCTACATCTGGACATTTGTCAATATTGTCGTATACACCGTCACCATCAGAGTCCGGACATCCTTGATGTTCAACTGGTCCTGGTTTAGAAGGACATTTGTCATCAATATCAGGAACACCGTCACCATCAGAATCTGGACAACCTTTAAATTCTTTTTTGCCAGCTTCATTAGGGCACCTGTCGTCAATATCTGGAACACCATCGCCATCAGAATCAGGGCATCCATTAAATTCTTTAGCACCCGCTGTATTTGGACATCTGTCTTTAGTATCTGGAACACCATCGCCATCAGAATCTGGGCAACCATTAAATTCTACTAAACCTTTAGTGAATCTGCAAGAGTCAGCATGGTCATATACACCGTCTCCGTCTGAATCAAGTGGGCAACCTACGCTATCCACAATCCATCCTTCTGGAGTATTTTTACATTTGTCTAATTTGTCAGGTACTCCGTCTTTATCAGAATCTTTTGGAACTTTAGGTCCACTGCTTACACCACCAAATAAACTCTTTTCTAGATTATATACTATACCCACAGAGTGGTACATATACATGTCGTTTAGTTTATTTCTGCTATGTACACCATTTGTTAGTGGCGCACCATCCCATATATCATTAAAAGTATAGTTAGCTAAAGATTGAATTCTTAAGCTTATAGTATTGTTTAAATTATACTGAATACCTAATCCACCTGTTGCAACACCTGCTCCTCCAGTATAATTTCTTTCTTGGTTGTTAATTCTTGAGTGCATGTATTGTCCACCCCATCCCATAAGAAGGTAAGGTGCTAATTTAGATTCTTCAGGAAGGATTATACCGTTGTTGAATTTGTAACGAACCCCTACGGATACATTAAAAAGTCTTGATTTAAATCCTGCTTCATTAAATGGTGCGTCTACAAATGGTAAGGTTGTTTGGTAACCTACATCCCCACTACTACCAAATAATAATAAATCAATAGAAGGAGAATAATAGTGGCTAATTGAACCACCAACACCATTGTAAATGGGTTTTTTAGAGAAAAACAAAGCCGAACCTAAGTCGCCTTGATATTCCTTAAACCCTGCATTGAGTTCAATTCCGATTCTTTTATCGGAATTTTGAGCATTTGTTTCTTGCACTAGTCCTAATGCAAGTAGTGGCATGATTGCCAAAGATAGTATTTGTCTTTTCATCAGATTTTGTTTTAATACCGTTTAAGGGCAAAAATATAAATAATTCTTCCTTTTCAAAGATTCTATCGAAAAAAAATGTTTATTTATTTTTAATTGGTTGTTAGACAATGCAATAACTATTTTCGATAGATGTTAATTATTTTTTCTAATTTGTTATGTAAAGGTAATTACCTGATTTACTGATACGATAACTTTTTAAATTGAATTGTGCGGGGCCTTGTACAAGAGCTCCATCGTACTGAAATTTAGATTCACAGCATTTTTCGAAGCCTGCAATTGTATTTTTTCCGCATCTATAAGAATAGGTATTTGAATCTAATTCCACTCTAGAGCAATCATCGAATGGTTGAAATGGACATGTTCTTTCGAGAGCATAAAAATTCCCATCAAAACCATGCATTATTATTATGCCTTTGTTTCCAGCACCATCCTCATACACAAAATTACCGGGATTGTTTAATGTATAATATAAAGGTAGCTCTAAATTTATACTTAAGTTTACAGGTACGTTGGGTATCAAGTTTTCAGTATTTCTATTCTTGTTACAACTAGAAAAGTATATTGAGAATAGAGTTAAAATCAGAATAGAGAGGAGTATATGATTTAGTTTAGTCATAGTCATAAAATCCTTTATTTGTTTTTTTGCCATGTTTTCCCGCAATTACTTTTTGTTTTTGTATTCTATTGGGTCTGAATCTTGCTTCATAATTAAACAATTCAAACATACTTTGAGTAACCGAATAGTTTGTGTCGACACCTATAAGGTCCATAAGTTTATAGGGACCCATTTTAAAACCGCTAGACTCCAATAGATTATCAATAGTCTTCAAGTCTGTAACTTGTTCTTCTAGTATTTTCAAAGATTCTACGTAGAAGTGTCTTGCTACTCTGTTTACAATAAACCCAGGAGCATCTTTGGCTTTAACTCCAGATTTTCCAATAGTATTTACCCATTCTACAACTGTTTTTGTAATCTCTGGATCAGTTTCCTCTCCTTCAATTATTTCAACTAGTTTCATAATATGAGCGGGATTAAAAAAGTGTATACCTATAACTCTATCAGGATTAACTAAACCTGCTGCAATTTGTGATATAGGAATGGAAGAAGTATTTGTAGCGAAAATAGAATTGGGTTTATTTTGTTCAGTAATAGAGCGAAAAAAATCTTGTTTAATTTTAAGATTTTCAGGAATTGCTTCCAATATAAGGTCTCCAATAAGGTCTTTAATTTCTGAAGTATAGGTTAAATTGGCAATAGTTTTTAGTTTATTTTCTTCACTTAATTTTCCGATTTCAACAGCTTTACTCAAGTTTTTTTCAATCATTAACTTTGCTTTTGCAATGCTCTCTTCATTTAAGTCAAAGAGGATTGTTTGGAAATTTGATTGTGCACAAACTTGGGCAATACCGCTTCCCATAGTTCCTGAACCTGCAATTACTATTGTTTTTATATTCATCATTTCTTATTTTGTAGCTGTAAGTATGTATTGTGCACCTATTGGGATTTTTTTGAACCAATTCTCCATAAATAAAAAAGGTTTAAAAATACTTTTTCTTGGCATAAAAATCACAAAATCGCTTTTGTAATTTTTAAACTTTGCAGACCTTACAATAGTTTCAGAGTAAGAAGGTTTTAAAAGTACGCAATCTTTGTCAAAGATACATTCCGAAACCACTTTTCTTGTTATTGGGTTTAAAGGGTTATGTTCCCAAAGGAAAAAACTACCCTCTGTTTTTAATACTCTTTTTATCTCATCGAGTACTTGAGGATGCAGACTATGGTCGATATGATGAAAAACGCAAGCTGCAATAGAGTAGTTGAAATAATTATCTTGAAAAGGGATTTTTATGCCATCAAAGGTATGGAATTCGGTATTTTGTAAGTTTTTAAGTTGAGCTATTTTAATGGATTCGGCAGAAATATCTATGCCGAAATATTTTGCTTCTGGGAAATATTTTACAAACCAATCTGCCAAGGTGCCATCGCCACAGCCAAAATCAAGAAAGGTAAAACTAGTTTCTTTAACATTTTTTTGAAGCCATTTAATTTTAAATTCAGCAAAGTATTCGCTTGATTCTCCACTTATCTGAATATTTTCATTGTGAATAGTTCTATAATCTTGAGCATATTCGTCAAAGTTATCAAACTTTCTTTCTTTATTCGTATTTTCCATAGGTTTACTTAGCGATGTTTACAATAGTGAAAGGGCTTTGTCAATCTCTTTAGCAAGCTGAAAATCTAATTCTGTGATTGTATTTCCATTGTCGTGTGTAGTTAGTTTTAATTCTAAACTAGTATACGAATTTATCATCGTAGGATGGTGGTTTAATTCTTCAGATATATCCGCTATAAGGTTAATACATTTTATAGCTTCTTTAAATGACTTGAATTTTAGTTTCAAATATAAATGATCGGTTCTGTTTTCCCAGTTACTTGTCATGTGAAAGGTGGTTAATTTCTTCTTCAATAATAAAAAAAGGTCTTTGTTTTACTTCTATGTATATTCTGCCCAGGTATTCTCCAATTACCCCTAGCATAATTAACATTACACCACCAAGGAAAAACATTGCTACAGCAAGGGTAGCCATTCCTGGTGTATCTTGAGGGGAGTATCCAAGTATTTTGAACCCAACAATTCTGTGTGCAATAAAGAATAAGCCAAGAAGAAAAGAGGGGATAGAAATTATTAAACCAAGATAAGTAGCTAATCTTAAAGGGAAAGTTGAGAAGTCAAAAATACCGTCGATTGCTAGTTTAACTAATTTCCTGAAAGTGAACTTTACTTCACCACCGGCGCGTTTTGCACGCTCGTACGTTACGCCTATTTGTTTAAATCCTGCAAAAGCCCTTAAGCCTCTAACAAAGCGAATTTTTTCGGGCATTTGAATATTTAGAGCATCTACCACTTTTCTATCCATTACACAAAAATCACCACTGTCTATTGGAATATCTATATCGCTTACTCTTGCCAATAATCTGTAAAAGGCTTTGTATGCAATACGTTTTAGCAAACCTTCTTTTCTTTTGGTTCTAATAGCGTATACTACATGGTATCCTTCTCTCCATTTATCCAAAAATCTGGGTAGTTCTTCAGGAGGGTCTTGAAGGTCTCCGTCCATAATAATAACCGCATCGCCTTTAGCATTCTTTATTCCTGCACTTATTGCAGGTTGATGACCAAAATTTCTACTTAATTTTATTATTCTATAATGAGGATTCTTTTTAGAAAAAGAACGCATGATTTTTAAGGAATTATCAGAACTTCCGTCATCTACCAACAGTATCTCATATTCTTCTTTCCATAGGGGTGCAGCGCTTTCTAGCCTATCATAAAGTTGTTCTAAGATTTCTTGTTCGTTAAATATAGGTATTACTATCGAGATCATCTACTTAATTATTAAATCCAATTTTGCCAGATAGCGAATTTGTTTTAGCTATTTCAATAGTTGAAATGCCCATTGTTTTACAAGCTTCTAGAGCTACTCTTATACTGTTATTTACGCTTCTTTCGTCGGGGTAAATGTGCATCATATTGGCTAAAAACATATTGTCGTATTCTGTTTTGCAATCTAATACTTTTTTAGAAAAATTAAGATCGCAAACAGTAGCTGCGGTGGGAGTTCTAAAAATATTTATTTTGTCAATTTGGCTTATGTTAAACCCAGGGAAAATTTCTTTGAGTTGAGGGATGAGTTTATCGCTAATTTGTTCATCATTTGCAGAAAACAGAGGGTCTTTGGTATCGAAATACCGAGATAAATATACAATATGTTTACCATTGTATTTTTCTGGAGGGATGAAATTTGTATGTTCTATAATCCCTCCAAAGTCAAATCCAGGGTCGGCTACGTTTATCCAATAGGTATTGCTTAGGGCCTTATTCATTTCCAAAACTACACATACCGCTCCAAAATATTCTATTTGGTTCAGCTCTTTTCTCAGTTTGTGGTATTCGGGTAATATTTTAGATAAAGTAGTTCCGGGAATTGTAAACAGGAAATCTCCGCCCATATAACTATCGTTTTCAGTTTCAATTCCTAGGAGTTTATTTTGATTTGGGTCGAAGTTTAGTCTGGTAACGGGTGAATTTGTTTTTAAAATTACCCCCATTTGCGTAAGTTTACTAATTAGTGCATCAAGTAGTGTTTTTAAGCTACCTTCTATATATCCAAGTCTTTCATCGCCTGCTTTTCTAGAGTTTAGTCTTTGTCTTAGTCTGCCAATCATCCACGACAATGGAACTTTTTCTGCATAAGGACCAAATTTAATATCTAACATTGGTTTCCAAAGAGACTCAGTAGCAGAATTTCCTGCATAAGTTTGGAACCATTCCAATGCAGATACATTTTCATATTCTTCCCATTTGGCTAGTTTTCCTAAATACAAGCTAGTAAAACCAAATTTGATTTTATCCAACCATTTAATAGGTCTGAATTTAAGTAAATCTAGAGGGCTGTTGAAACCATAAAGTTTGTTGTTTCTGTAAGTAGACATAGTTGTTTTGTAGTATTCCAACTTATGTTCAATACCTAGTTCTTTAATTAACCAATGTATTTCCTTGTCGTGAGTAAAGAAATGATGATAGAAGTATTCCAATCTATTGTTGCCAATTTCGAAGGTTCTTAACAAACCGCCAAATTCTCCACTTGCTTCTAATACTTGAACTTTTGCCCCTTCTTTTGCTGCAATGTACGCTGCTGCCAAACCCGTAATTCCACCGCCTATGATAGTAAGTTCTTTTTCTTTAATTTGGTTTGTCATTGGGTTTATTGAGCAAGTTTTTATTAATAAAATTTACGTGGTCACAAAAATACTTATTTTTATGAAACGACCTGCTTTTATACAGAAAACTGCTGAAACAAATTTGGATTTAAGGACATTTTTTGTGTGAAGTAACGATTTAGACACGATTAATTAAAGAAAAATTGCCCATAAGCCAAATCTAAATCGTAGTTTTGCACGATTTTTTATGAAACCTATTAGAAACATTGCAATTATTGCACACGTTGACCACGGTAAAACTACCCTTGTTGACAAAATTCTCTACCAATGCAGATTGTTTAGAGACAACGAAGAAAAAGCAGATTTAATCTTAGATAACAATGATTTAGAGCGAGAAAGAGGGATAACCATCTTTTCGAAAAACGTATCTGTAAATTATAAAGGAGTTAAGATAAACATTATTGACACCCCTGGTCACGCAGACTTTGGTGGTGAAGTAGAAAGAGTATTGAAAATGGCGGATGGTGTTCTACTTCTTGTAGACGCTTTTGAAGGACCCATGCCTCAAACACGTTTTGTGTTACAAAAAGCTATAGAATTGGGATTGAAACCAATAGTAGTTGTAAACAAAGTGGATAAAGAAAATTGTAGACCAGATGAGGTTCAAGAAGGTGTTTTTGATTTGATGTTTAACTTAGGTGCAACCGAAAATCAATTGGAATTTGCTACTGTTTATGGGTCTGCAAAACAAGGTTGGTATGGTCCAGATTGGAGAAATCCAACTACAGATATTAGCCACTTGTTGGATACTATTCTAGAAGAAATCCCAGAACCATATGCAGAAGAGGGTCCTCTTCAAATGCAGATTACTTCCTTAGATTATTCTAACTATTTAGGAAGAATAGCAGTTGGTAAAGTAAAAAGAGGTATTGCTAAAGAAAACCAACCTGTAGTGTTGTTAACAAATGATGGCAAAACAGTAAGGGGCAGGCTTAAGGAAGTTTATATTTTTGAAGGCTTAGGTAAACTAAAGGTTACAGAAGTAGTAGCAGGGGATATTTGCGCGGTGGTTGGATTAGATGATTTTCAAATAGGCGAAACTATCGCAGATGCTGAAAACCCAGAAGCGCTACCTGCAATAAAAGTAGATGAACCTACAATGAGCATGGTATTTACTATCAACAATTCTCCTTTCTTTGGTAAAGATGGAAAATTTGTAACAAGTAGGCATTTAAGAGATAGGTTGTTTAAAGAAACAGAAAAAAACCTTGCGATGAAAGTAATGGATACTGAGAGCCCAGATAGTCTATTGGTTTTTGGTAGAGGTATCTTACACTTGTCTATCCTAATAGAAACCATGAGAAGAGAGGGCTACGAATTGCAAGTAGGTCAACCAAGAGTTATTATTAAAGAGATAGACGGTGTGAAATGTGAACCGATGGAAAGTTTAGTAGTGGATGTTCCAGAGGAATTTGCTGGTAAAATAATAGAATTAGCTACCCAAAGAAAAGGCGAATTGCAAATAATGGAGCCTAAAGGAGATATGCAGCATTTGGAGTTTACAATACCTTCTAGAGGACTTATAGGCCTTAGAAGTCAAATGCTTACTGCCTCTCAAGGTGAAGCTATTATGGCACATAGATTTGTAGAATACCAGCCTTGGAAAGGAACAATGGCAGGAAGATTGAATGGGTCTTTGGTAAGCATGGAAACCGGAATGGCTACTGCTTATTCTATTGACAAACTTCAAGATAGAGGGGTGTTTTTTATAGAATCTGGGGAAGATATATACGAAGGACAAGTTGTAGGAGAAAACTCTCGTCAAGAAGATATGGTTGTAAATCTTGTTAAAGCAAAACAATTAACCAATTTCCGTGCTGCTGGTAAAGACGATAATTCGAAACAAACACCAAAAAGAAATTTCTCTTTGGAGGAAGCATTGGAGTATATAAATGAAGATGAATACGTGGAGATAACCCCTAAGTCTATTAGACTGAGAAAAATTTTCCTTAAGGAAACAGACAGGAAAAGAAAATAATTTGACAATAATTAAGCCCTTTAACCATTCGTTAAAGGGCTTTTTTTTATATTTGTTTTTTTATGTACAAAAAATTTATCATATCAGGAGGAGGAACCGGTGGCCATATATTTCCTGCAATAGCCATTGCCAATGAACTTAAAAGAATAGATCCCCATAGTGATATCTTATTTATTGGGGCTAAAGGTAGAATGGAAATGCAAAAGGTTCCAGAAGCAGGGTATAAAATTAAAGGGCTTTGGATTAGTGGTTTACAGCGAAAGATAAGTTATAAAAACCTTCTTTTGCCTGTAAAATGGGTGTATAGTGTTTATGCTTCGTTAAGAATTATTAAAACATATAAACCCGATGTAGTAGTTGGAGTGGGTGGTTATGCAAGTGCTGCAATAGTTTTTGCAGCTAGTATAAAAGGTATACCCATACTTTTACAGGAACAAAACTCTTTTGCGGGTCTTACCAATAAATGGCTTTCCAAAAAAGCTAACAAAATCTGTGTGGCATACCCAGAAATGGAAAAGTTTTTCCCTTCTCACAAGATAGTATACACTGGCAATCCTATCCGACAGGATTTGATTGAAAAGGCAATAGACAAAAAAGAAGCGAAACATAGATTGGGGCTGGACACAAGTAAATCCCTCTTATTTGTTACGGGAGGCAGCCTGGGAGCTAAAATGCTAAATGAATCCGTTGTTAAGAATTTAGAATTGTTGAAAGAGAACAATATCCAATTAATATGGCAAACGGGCTCCTTCTATTTTAACCAATATAAGACAATGGGGGGAGAAGCAGTTCTTGTTCAGGAGTTTGTAAAAAACATGGATTTGGTATATAGTGCAGCAGATTTGATTTTATGCAGGGCAGGGGCACTTACCATTTCAGAGATTTGTGCATTAGGAAAAGCCTCCGTATTAGTTCCAAGTCCATATGTAGCAGAAGACCATCAAACACATAATGCGCTTAGTTTGGCCAATAGAGATGCAGCTATTCTAATAAAGGATCAGAATGCAATACAAGAAGCAGTTCCTAAGTGTGTGGAACTTCTAAGCAACATGGAACAACGGGAGAAACTGGGGAGAAATGCACTTGCTTTGGGAAGGCCAAATGCAGCACACGAAATAGCCTCAGAAATTATAAAATTGGTAAAATCTTAATAATCGTTAACTCCTGCGGTTTCAACATTTGCAATAGAAGGTCGTTCAATAATAAAGCCCTCGTATTTGTTTTCTATTTGTGCCAAAAGGTCCAATATTTCTAGCGGTTCCATAGAGCCCACAAGAGAGGTCCTGAAAGGTTTGAAATCAGGTAGGCCTTTGAAATAGCCAGCGTAATGTCTTCTCATTTCAACTATCCCCACTCTGTTTCCCTTCCATTCTATATTCTTAGTAAAATGGGTTTTGCATGTTTCTACTCTTTCCGCAAGAGTAGGAGGGGGGAGGTGTTCCCCAGTATTTAAAAAGTGTTTAATTTCTCTAAATATCCAAGGGTAACCAATAGCAGCCCTTCCTATCATTATACCATCCACACCATACCGGTCTTTCATTTCTAAGGCTTTTTCTGGTGAATCTACATCCCCATTCCCAAAGATTGGGATGTGTATGGCTTGGTTTTCTTTAATTTTTCCAATTAATGTCCAATCTGCATTTCCTTTGTATAGTTGAACTCTGGTTCTGCCATGAATGGTTAAAGCTTTTATTCCAACGTCTTGGAGTTGTTGGGCAACAGTCTCTACATTTTTAGAATTTTCGTCCCATCCTAATCTTGTTTTAACTGTTACAGGCAAATGTGTGGCGTCTACCATAGCCTTGGTCATCTGTACCATTTTGGGTATATTGGTAAGTATGCCAGCACCTGCGCCTTTACAAGCAACTTTTTTAACAGGGCATCCATAGTTTATGTCTATTAAATCTGGCTTAGCGAGTGTAGCAATTTCGCAAGCTTCGCGCATGGATTCAATATCGCTGCCGAATAATTGTATTCCTATGGGTCTTTCGTATTCGAAAATATCTAGTTTTTGCTTGCTTTTTACGGCATCTCTTATAAGTCCTTCGCTAGAGATAAATTCAGTATACATAAGGTCTGCACCATTTTGTTTGCAAACAAATCTAAAAGGTGGATCGCTCACATCTTCCATAGGTGCTAAAAGAAGTGGGAATTTGGGTAGTTGAATGTCGGCTATTTTTACCAAATTTGCGGAAATTATTTATTTTGCAAAAATACGAAAATATGAATGTAAATCTAGGGGAAAGAATTGACCAAGCGTCTCGGTTTTTAGTATTAATGGGGATATATATTCTCACAAGTTTGGTTGTATTTCCTCTTCTAGCAGCATTGTTGGTTATGGCTATATATGGTTTAAATGTGCAAGAAACTTTATCCATTTTACAAAATCCTAATGCCGATACAATTAATATCCTTAAAATTTTTCAAGTAGTTGTTTCCTTAGGCGGTTTTGCAGGGGCTGCATTTATTTTTCTAAGAATTTATAAAGTCCATGCGCTGAATTTCTTGAATTTATCCCAAAAACCTAATATTCTGACGATATTTATTGTTAGCATGATGGTTTTATTCTTTGTTCCTATTGTACTTTATCTTGGTGCTTTAAATTCCCATATCCCAATTCCTGAGTGGTTTGGTTTAAAAGAAATGTTTTTAAAAGCCGAACAAAGCAGGAGCAGAATTACAGAGATTTTTCTTGTAATGCCCAATGTTCAGAGTTTGCTGCTGAATATATTGGTTATGGCTCTAGTACCTGCTCTTGCAGAAGAAATTTTTTTCAGGGGTCTGCTTCAGCGTTATCTATTTTTGTGGAACCGTTCTGTATTTAAATCAATTTTTTTAAGTGCATTGATTTTTTCTTTGTTTCATTTTCGATTCAATCAAATTATTCCGATTTTGGCGGCAGGCTTTCTTTTTGGATATATATACCATTATACCCAAAACTTATACTACACAATTTTTGGCCATGTGCTTTACAACAGTATAGTAATTGTTGCAAATTTCTTCGCAAGCAGAAGCAGTCGTTTCGATTTTATGAAAGAGGATTACAGTCCTTCAGTTATCATAGTACTAATAAGTGCATTGGCATTTGTTTTTGTATGGAGTATCTTTATTAAAAAAAATATTTTGGTAAAAGGAGCAGGACATGAGTAATTTTTGGCAAAGGGCTTTTACGGGTTTGGCTTTTATCGTAGTAATGTTGTTGTCCATTTTATTTAGCCCAAAATCTTTTTTGGTAATGCTTACTATGGTTACTTTTTTAGCATCCTTAGAATATTTCAAACTTCAGAATAAAGGAGAGCGTAGTTTTCTTTTGAATTTATTTAATGCATTATTTACGGTTGCTATTTTTCTTTTATTTGAAAAGGTTTTTAAGAATGAACTGGAGTCTAAATATTTGGTATTTATGTTTTTACCATTTGTATATTTGTTAGCCGTTTCATTGTTTAAGAAAAAAGAGGAATTGTATAAAAATGCCTTTGTTTTGCTTGGAGCTGTTTTTATATTTTCCTTGCCCTTTTCAATTTTATATTCACTCTCGTTTACAGGCAACAGTATGGAATTTAATCCTGTGGTCCACATTATACCTTTATTTCTGATGGTTTGGGCAAATGACACATTTGCTTATTTGGGTGGCAAGTTTTTAGGTCGTCACAAGCTTATGCCCAAGGTATCTCCAAACAAAACAGTAGAAGGCTTTGTGAGTGGTTTGCTTTTTTGCTTTATTGTATCGCTGTTGTATGATAAATTTATGATTAAAACAGAACGACATCCATTAGTTTTCCATGTTTTATCTGGGATTTTAATTGGTTCTTTCTCTACCTTGGGCGATTTGGTACAATCTGCAACTAAAAGAAAAGCGGGAGTAAAAGACAGTGGCAAATTGTTGCCAGGCCACGGTGGTGTATGGGATAGATTTGATGGTTTTGTGTTTGCTGTTCCTGTGTATGCTATTTTAATATATACTTTAACGTAGTATTGGTTTTTCTAGTTGGATTTAATTCTATAACTTGCCATACTTAAAAAAAAGGGAAAAGAGATGCTAAACGATAAAGATAAAACAAGAATTCAAAAAGCTTTTAGGAATAAAAAGTGGCCAGAAATACAGAGTTCAAATTCTTGGTCTACATTTAAAATAATGGCAGAGTTTGTGGAGGGTTTTGAGAAAATGGCTAAAATAGGTCCATGTGTGTCTATTTTTGGTTCTGCTAGGACCTCTCCAGAACATGCACATTACAAGCTAGCAGTGCAAACTTCGAAACTTATAGCAGAGGCCGGATATGGGATTATAACAGGAGGCGGACCCGGGATTATGGAGGCTGCAAACAAAGGAGCTCAATTAGCAAAAGGCAAGTCTGTAGGTTTAAATATAGTTTTACCTTTTGAGCAAATATCTAACCCCTACATAGACCAAGATAAAATCCTTAATTTTGATTATTTCTTTGTAAGAAAGGTTATGTTTATGAAATACGCACAAGGTTTTGTGGTTTTCCCTGGTGGCTTTGGTACCTTAGATGAGTTATTTGAAGCCTTAACCTTGGTCCAAACAAATAAACAAGCGAAGTTTCCTATCATACTTGTGGGATCTGAATTTTGGATGCCAATGGTGAATTGGATTAAACATACAGTTTTAGAAACCGAAAACTATATTAGTCCAGAAGATATGTTTTTGTTTTCTGTAGTGGATAGCGCAGAAGAAGTGGCAGAAGTGATTTTTGATTTTTATACTAAATATACCTTACAACCGAATTTTTAATACAATGATTATTGATTTAACAGAAAAAAATGCACTGGTTTGTGGAAGCACAAATGGAATTGGCAAAGCATGTGCAATAGAACTTGCCAAAGCAGGAGCAAATGTTACTCTTATGGCAAGAAATGAAGAAATGCTTAAAATAGTGAAAGAAGAATTATGTGCTATAAGCAAGGGACCTCACAATTATATTGTAGCAGATTTTTCCTCTAATGTACAAGTTCAAAGTGCAGTAGAAGCTTTAGTAAAACAACAAGACATACATATATTAGTAAACAATACAGGAGGGCCTGCCCCGGGTCCTGCGAATCTTGCAAAAAATGAAGATTTTATAGCTGCTTTTCAAGCTCATTTACTTAACAATCATATTTTAACCCAAGCAGTAATTCCTGGAATGAAAAAGGCAGGATATGGTAGAATTATAAATATGATTAGCACTTCTGTAAAACAACCTTTGCCAAATTTAGGGGTATCCAACACTATTAGAGGAGCTGTAGCTAATTGGGCTAAAACCCTTGCAAATGAGTTAGCATCTTTTGGTATTACGGTAAACAATGTTTTGCCAGGAGCAACAGAAACTGGCAGACTGAAAAGTATAATAGAAGGGAAAGCATCTAAAACCAATGTAGAGGCAAATGAAGTAGAGGGTGAAATGCTCGCAGAAATACCTGCGAGGAGATTTGGGAAACCAGAAGAACCTGCATATGCAGTTACTTTCTTGGCATCGCCATTGGCAGCGTATATAAATGGGATAAATGTGCCTGTTGACGGAGGTAGAACAGCTTGTTTATAATGATTTAAAGTAAAAAAATGATACACTCTATTCCTAAAATAAAATTCAAAGAGTCTAAAAATTTCTTTCTAATGTCTGGGCCTTGCGCTGCAGAAAGCAGAGACCTATTGATGCAAGTTGCCGAAACTTTAGTTTTAGAAACTGAAAAAAGAAAGATACCCTTTATTTTTAAAGCCTCCTATAAAAAAGCCAACCGAACCAAGTTGGACTCTTTTACAGGTGTAGGCAACGAAAAAGCTTTGGCTTGGTTAAAAGAAGTAAGCGATACCTTTTCTATCCCCGTAGTTACCGATATACATTCTGAGATAGAGGCAAGTATAGCAGCAGAATATGTGGATGTTTTACAAATTCCGGCATTCTTGTTCCGACAAACAGACTTGCTAGTAGCAGCTGCAGAAACAGGGAAAGTGGTAAACATAAAAAAAGGTCAATTTGCAGGTCCTGATGCCATGCGACATGCAGCAAATAAAGTTAAAGAGTCTGGCAACAACAATATTTTACTTACGGAAAGAGGTACCTTTTTTGGATATTCTGATTTGGTAGTAGATTTTAGGAATTTCCCAATTATGAAATCTTTTGGTTACCCTACTGTAATGGATGTAACCCATTCTTTACAACAACCAAACAAAGAATCAGGGGTAACAGGTGGTCTTCCACATTTAATAGGTCAAATGGGGAATGCTGCACTTGCCGTGGGTGCAGATGGGATTTTTATGGAAACACACCCCGACCCTGCCAATGCTCTCTCTGATGGCGCCAACATGCTGCCTTTACAGAAACTTGGCAAAATGCTAGAACAATGGACCAGAATAAGAGAAGCTTATATATCAAATGATTAAAACACAGTCTATTTATAAGAAGTATGGCAATGTAGAAGTACTTAAAGGAATTAACCTACAAATAGCTAAAGGCGAAATAGTAAGTATAGTAGGAGATTCTGGTGCAGGTAAAACTACGCTCCTGCATATTTTGGGCACCTTAGATATGGCAGATTCTGGTAGTTTAGAGATAGATGGCCAGGATATAAGCCGCCTTAATGAAAAAAAAATGGCAGCTTTTAGAAATCAGAATATTGGATTTGTATTTCAGTTCCATCATTTGTTGCCGGAGTTTACAGCATTGGAAAATGTATGTATGCCTGCATGGATAGGCGGAAAAAGCAACAATAATCAACTGATTAAAAATGCAAAAGATATTTTTGAGTTGTTAAATTTGTCTCACCGATTGGAACATAAACCTTCTGAACTTTCTGGAGGCGAACAACAAAGGGTGGCCGTTGCAAGGGCTCTTATAAACAATCCTAAAGTTATATTTGCAGACGAACCAAGTGGTAATTTAGACTCTAAGAACGCAGAAGATTTGCATAATTTGTTTTTTGAGTTGAGAAATAAGTTTGACCAAACATTTGTAATTGTGACACATAACACAGAATTGGCTGAAAGAAGCGATAGAAAACTATTGATGAAAGATGGTTTGATAGTTTCTTAGAATTTTGAATAAGAAAGTAAGTTCCTATTCTCAAAAACACTCCATACGGTAAACTCTAACTGTGGATTTTGTAATTTACTACAGCATTTATTTGCCACAAATCTACCCTGTTTAATCTATATTGATCTAACACCATATTCGGATTTTGTGAAGGTTTGTAAACGAACAAAAGATAAACATCTGTTCCTTTTAAGTATTTCTGAAAGCTATACTTTGTATGGCATGCAACGTGAAAATAAGAAGGTAAGCCGTATTTATTAAGGACTATATTGTCGGGTGAAATTATTTTGTAATAACCTACGCCAAGCATAGTTTCCCAGTATTTTTCATGTTTGGTTTCTAGTTTCATGGTTATTCCTTGGCTTTTACCATTTCCCTCCATTCTTTCCCTTGGCAAACTTGCATAAAATTGTTCACGTCCCCATTCTCTAGGAAATAAAAATCTTCCATTTCCCTCTAGTATTAAGGCGTTGATAGACAAATCACTATTTTTAATTTTATACCCAATCTTAGCTCCAAATCCATAGTTTTTTTCTCCAGACTTAATGTAAGCCAACTCCTGATTTGCATTTCCTCCGTTTGCTAATGGTGTTTCGTAAAAGGACTGAAAACCAAAGGATATTTCATTGTTTTTATATTTTATATTTTTATCCAATTGCAACCAAAACAACTGAAATACATTGCTTGCGGTATAGCTCCAAAGTTGTGTTTTTGCAAAAGCAGAATGGTGTTTAATTCCCAAAATCCCAATTCCGTGGCTATTTGTTTGATGGGCGTAGCTAGAAGAGGTTCCACTGGGATTTCTGCCAAAAGGATATACCCCAAAAGATTCGGAAATACTAAACCACGACCCTGTTCCGCGCATGCTTACATGGGTAAACCAAGCACCAGAAAAATCGAGTTTTTTCCATTTTGTATAAATGCTTGTACCATGAAACAAATTGGGATGCATTCTATTGTCTTGGCCATTTAAAAGCGGAGACTCGAAACTTTGGTTTCCGTATGTAATTTTTGTATTCTTTTTTTTGTACTGAACATACAGTTCGTCTAATCTTGTTCTGGGTTGATAAGGTTCAAACTTATCCATATCATAAAGTGCAATTTCGTATCTATTTGTATTTCCAGTAATGGGGTCTATGGAATAAATGTTTTTTTCGAAGATTTGGTACACAAAAAAACCGCTAAAGCCGAAACTAAAGTTTTTTACTTCTTTACTGTAAAATGCCAAGCCCGCACCAGCGGCCAATGTACTGTAATCCGTAAGTTCCCTATAATTATTGGTATGCATGTAAAAAGACCTATGGTGGAAGTGAAATTTTGCTTTGTTGGCAGGTATGGGTTCATTTGCCAAAGTATCGTTTGCTTTTAGGGTAAAAGCAAAAGAAATACTTAGTAAAAGCAATAGGGATTTAGGCATTATGCTTTTCCTTTAAGAATTTTATTCCAGTATAGCCAAGGCAATATATATCGTTTAAATATCCACATTAGCCTTGAGGGCTTGGATTGGTCGAATGGGAAGGTCATCGAAGGTTTGTTTGTATAGTCAAATTCTGCCATTATCAATTTCCCATTAGCTACAGGAATAGGGCATGCACTATAGCCGTCGTATTTTTTAAAATCACTTTTGTTTTGCATCATTTGCAAAATATTATGGGTTACTACTGGCGCTTGTTTTCTTATGGCAGAACCTGTTTTGCTGAAAGGTGCTGCAGACACGTCTCCCAAACTAAAAATATTGGGATAAGTAGGGTGCTGCATTGTTTCATTGTTTGTTTGTACAAAACCATAGGGGTTATTGGGGTCTGATATTGGGCTTTGTTTTATAAAATCTGGTGCAGATTGGTTTGGCACAAAATGGCACATGTCGAAAGTTATTTCGTGGTTTTGAATCTTGCCTTCGTTGTCTTTTTGTTCGTATACAATCTTCTTGTCTAAGCCATTTATGCTGCTTACTTTACTGAAATAATGAGGCTTAATGTTGTATTTTAGCAGTATTTTTTCCAGTTCTGCTTTATATTCTGGTACTCCAAAGATTACTGTTCCACCAGAAATATAATGCACCTCTGTTTTGTTTAAAATTCCATTCTTATCCCAGTAATCGCATGCCAAATACATTATTTTGTGTGGTGCTCCGCCACATTTTATTGGAGTAGCAGGGTTTACAAAAACAGCAGTTCCTCCTTTGAAGTTTTTAATCAACTCCCAAGTGTATTCTGTAAGTTCAAATTTATAATTGCTAGATACTTCATTTTTCCCAAGAGTTTCAAGTAGTCCAGGAGTAGAATTCCAGTCTAACTGAATTCCTGGGGCAACCACTAAGTAATCGTAAGTATAAATATTTCCTGCTAGCGTGCTTACTTGATTTTTATCTGGTAAAAAATCATTTGCACTTTCTTTAATCCAATCTACACCCTTTGGTATTTGATCTTTCTGGTCTCTTACTGTTTTTTGCAAATCGTACACGCCTGCACCTACTAGTGTCCAAGCCGGTTGGTAAAAATGTTTATCCGAAGGGTCTATAATGCCAATGCTTAAACTTTTGTCCTTGTTTTTTAGTTGTGCAGCAACTGATATGCCAGCGTTTCCTGCTCCTATGATTAATATTTGGTAATGTTTTTCCATTGTATTTTATTTAAATATTGTTTCTTTGATTAAAATGTAAATTCCCATTACAAGCACAAACCAACCGAAGGCAGGTTTGAGTTTGTTTCCGTCTATTTTTTTGGCTATTATCGAACCTATAAATATTCCTACTATTGCAAAAGCCGAAACCAAAAGGAGAAGATTCCAATCCATAGTCGCAATGTTTTTTTCGCCTAAAAAACCGATTAAGGATTTTGAAGCGATAATTACAAGACTTGTTCCTACTGCTTCCTTCATGGGTAATTTGCTTAGCAAAACTAATGCAGGAATTATAAGGAATCCACCCCCCGCACCTACAAGTCCTGTAAGTGTGCCTACTACAGCTCCTTCTATAAATATAAGCGGATAATTGAACTTTTGTACTTCCTTTATATCTGTTTGCTTGGCTTTGCTAGGTTTAATCATGCTATACGACGCCAAAATCATTAAGAGTGCAAAAATTACAAGGAGCAACATGTTTTTGTCCATTTCGAAAGCCTGAATGGTAAAAATATGGTCAGGAATAGAGGGGACTATCCACGCTCTAGTAAGATACACTGCAAGGATGGAAGGTATTCCAAAAACAATAGCAGTTTTAATGTTCACTAAGTTGTTTTTAAAATAGGTAAAACTCCCAACTACACTTGTTAATCCTACAATAAATAGGGAATAAGCGGTAGCGGAAACGGCATCGATTCCAAAAAAATAGAGTAAAACAGGAACTGTTAAAATGCTGCCACCACTTCCTACTAAGCCTAAGGAAACCCCTATTAAAATTGCTAAGATATAACCTATTATTTCCATACTCTACATTATAAAAAGCAAATGTAGCGCATTGGCAAGGCTAATAGGGTGACGCATGTCACATAAAAAAGGCTACTTGAAAGTAGCCTTTTAAAATTATTTATTTTCTGGTCTCATTTGGGGGAAAAACAAAACCTCTTGAATAGAAGCTTGGTTTGTGAGCAGCATAGTAAGCCTGTCTATGCCTATACCTAGGCCTGCGGTGGGTGGCATGGCAAATTCTAATGCCCTTAGAAAGTCTTCATCTATAGGCATGGCTTCGTCGTCTCCTCTGCCTGCAAGTCTGGCTTGTTCTTCAAAGCGCTCTCTTTGTTCTATAGGGTCATTTAGCTCCGAATAAGCATTGGCTATTTCTTTTCCATTTACAAACAATTCAAACCTTTCTACCAAGCCTTCTTTGCTTCTATGTTTTTTGGTAAGCGGGCTCATTTCTATGGGGTAGTCTATGATAAAGGTAGGCTGAATGTAGTTTTTCTCACATTTCTCGCCAAAAATTTCATCTATAAGTTTTCCTTTGCCCATGGAGGCATCTACTTCTATATTTAATTTTTTACAAACCTCTCTTATTTCCTCCTCGTTCATGGCCGAAATATCAAAACCCGTATGTTCTTTTATGGCATCGTACATGGTTACTCTTTTAAATGGCCTTGAAAATTGAATGGTATGTTCACCCATAGTGGCTTCTGTAGTTCCATTTACATCTATGGCTGCTTTTTCTATCATTTCTTCTGTAAAATCCATCATCCATTCGTAGTCTTTATAGGCTACATATATTTCCATTGCGGTAAATTCTGGATTGTGGGTTCTGTCTATCCCTTCATTTCTAAAGTTTTTAGAAAACTCATACACTCCTTCAAAACCACCAACTATCAGTCTTTTTAAATACAATTCGTTTGCAATTCTTAAAAAAAGTGGGATATCTAAAGCATTGTGGTGGGTAGCGAAAGGCCTAGCGGCAGCACCGCCATGAATGGGTTGAAGCACTGGGGTTTCTACTTCCATATAGCCTCTGCTGTTAAACGTATTTCTAAGTGATTGTATTAGTTTGGTCCTTTTTATAAAGGTTTCTTTAATTTGAGGATTTACGATTAGGTCCACATAACGCATTCTATGCCTTAGTTCTGGGTCTGTAAAAGCATCGTATACCACTCCGTCTTTTTCCTTGGGCAAGGGGAGGGGGTTTAAGCATTTAGAAAGTAATTTTAACTCTGTAACATGAATAGAAATTTCGCCTGTTTGGGTAGTAAACACATAACCTTTTACTCCTATTATATCCCCAATATCAAGCCATTTTTTGAATAAATCGTTGTACAATACCTTGTCTTCTCCTGGGCAAATCTCGTCTCTGTTCAAATAGATTTGAATTTTTGAAGTACTGTCTTGCAACACCGCAAAGGAAGCTTTCCCCATTATTCTACGGGTCATTAGCCTACCTGCAATACTTACATTTTTATAATCTAATTTATTGTTTTCGTAATTTGTTAATATTTCTGAAGCTGTTGCATTTACTTCAAAAATTTCTGCGGGAAAAGGTTCTATACCTGCTTTTTTGATTTCTTCTAGCGATTGTCTTCTTATTACTTGGAGCTCGTTTAATTCCATAATGGTTCTTTTGGTATTTTTTTTAAGTCTGCAAATATACACTTTATACTAAATAGCAGATTCGCTTCTGTAAAGCCAAAGAACAATATTGTGTATTTTGAGATTTTTTCATTTTTCAGGTGCATATTGAAACAGATTGTGTTTTATTAATTTTACTTTTTGGCATTGCCCAAAAAGTAACAAACATTTGTCCCGATGGATGCGCTTAGGTGGCGAAATTCGGGAAAGTCTAGTCCCGTTAAATAATTTCCAGGCTCCCATTTGCTTTTTTTGCAGCGTCCTCTTCTTTTTGGGGAATCACAGCGGGTGATATCCTACTCCGTGTGATCATCCCTTGTGGTTTCACAAAAAAAGCTTCATTCCCACCCGGAAATTCTTTAACGGGACTTTGGCTGACGCACGATAACATACATACGGTCTCGTCCTGAAATAGATTGACACAAAAATAAAAAAAGTGTAAACCTAAATCAGAACGGGGGTAAAAGACAAAAAAAGCCGATTATTTCAGAGTGATAGTTGCCCCCCAATTAATTGAGGACACATTACACAAACATTTAAGGAAAGTTAAAGAATTTTCGTGAGGGGGAATACAAAAAAGCATCCATTATTGCGCACCTTTGGCGCTTTCATAGTGGCGTAAATGATTCATTTCATAGCCCTATCGGCTATGCTAAGTATTGCGCACCTTTGGTGCTTAAACAAAAAAAGACATCGGAGTAGTTTTCTAAGTACAAAAGGTACGTAATCTATAGTAATAGACGTAGCCCTTGTAGCCCTTGGGAAAAGTATAACTAAGGGGAAGACAAAGGTATTTTAAATGGATTATTATTTTTTTACAAGATATTGATCTTATTTGCCGTTTGGCAAATTCGGGCTTAAGAGCCTGCCTAATGTACTCAATAACAAAATCAACTAGATAGATATATTCGGGATAGTGTATTTTATAAAGTTTATTTCTGTAAAACCAATCTTTACAAATAGGCAAAAGATTATGTAATATTGCAACACTTGAAACCACAATTAAAACAAACACTTGGACTTTTTACGGCTATAATGGTAGTGGTTAGTGCTATGATAGGCAGTGGGGTATTTAAAAAAATTGCGCCCATGTCGGCACTACTGGGTAACAGTACCGCCATTATTATTTGTTGGGTTGTAGCTGGGCTAATTACCTTGTTTGGTGCTTTGGCAAATGCCGAGGTGGCTTCCAGTATTGCAAAACCAGGAGGGCAATTTGTTTATTTTAAAAGGATGTACGGAAAGTTTTTTGCTTTCCTATATGGTTGGTCCTCCTTTGCCGTAATACAAACCGCTACTACCGCCTCTGTAGCCTTTGTATTTGCCGAAAGTTTAAACGAGTTGTTTCAGCTTCCTATGCTTTCAGATTCCTTAGCCAATATTTCTTTTTTAGGTTTATATCCTTTGCAAAATTTCGGGGTAAAACTTGTAGCAAGCATACTCGTAGTTTTTTTGACTTACATAAACCTAAGGGGAGTAGAAAATGGTGGGTTTATTGGCAATTTATTGGCTTCTACCATACTCATTTGTATGGCCTTGTTGGTTTTTTTCGGGTTTTTCTATTCCCCTACTTTAGGGGCTCCTGCTTCAGGTCCTGCTGTTTCTATAACAGCTCCCACGCTTGGCATAAGTGCTTTTTTTAGTGCAATGTTGGCGGCATTTTGGGCTTTTGAAGGCTGGAACACCGTTGGTTTTTTGGGAGGAGAAATTAAAAACCCCAAAAAATATATTCCTTTGGCACTAGGGGTAGGAGTAAGTATTGTAATAGCAAACTATGTATTGGTAAATGCGGCATTCTTAAATGTTTTGTCTGTAGATGCCTTTGCACAAATGAATACCGACAATGAAAAAGGCGCCAATATTATCCCTGCACTTGAGGTTATGAGGGTACTGTTGGGTTCGCCTGGGGCTATACTTATTGGCATACTAATACTAATGTCCACCTTCAATAGTTCCAACAACAGCATAATGACCTCACCACGGGTATATTTTGCCATGGCAAAAGAATCCATGTGGTGGAAACAATTTGCCAAGGTGCACCCCCGTTTTCAAACCCCAAGCACGGCCCTTTTGGCACATGCCTTGGTTTCCATTTTATTTATATGGAGTGGGAGTTTCGATGCGCTAACGGATATGTTGGTATTTGCGGCCTTTATTTTCTATGGCGCGGGAGCATTTGGGGTTTTTGTAGTTAGGAAAAAATTCCAGCGCGTTCCCGGAGCATTTAGAGTGCCTAGCATAGTGCCGGTGGTATTTGTATTGTTTAGTATGGGTTTGGTTATAAACTCCTTGATCACCAATTTTTATGGTTCCATGGTAGGGCTTGTACTTGTTCTAATGGGTATTCCTATCTACATTTGGTTTGTAGGTAAGAGGAAATCGAGGCTAAGGTAGTGGGGGGAGAATGTAAGTGATTGTAGTGAATTATTCGATTATAGAGTTGGTATTGTTTTACAACCTTATGCGTAAAAATACACTTATAAGAGAGTCTACAATATAAGTAAAGGTATCCCCGCCTTCGCATTGTATCAATTTATTATAGATAGATTGGTTGAAAAGCCCGTATCAGATAAATCTTTATATATGCTTAACTATGGTAATCCCCTCTACCTATTATGCAGCCCCACCTAAATTTTGTATGTCTGAGGAGATATAATCTGTAGTTTCTTCAAGCTACAATAGTATTTCATTGATGTGAGAATTAAGAGTGTTGATGAAAGTGCAAATTTTGTCTAAAAAATGTGTAAACTTATTTCAGGAATAGACAGCGACCTTGTAAAAACCCTCCCCATATACAAAATTACCAAAGTCAACAAGTTTCTGAGGAATTTGGGGGAGTAAGAGTGAGTTTGAAAATTGATAAAAAGGGAGTATGTTTGTGGGGGCTGAAAAATAAACCCTGACACTTATTAGGCTTATCCAACACTTATTGGCTTTATAAGTCGGATTTCATCAGTCTTATAAGTAAGTTGGTGGCAACCGTAAATAGACGACAGTTCAAGATTGAAATATTGGTAGACACTGACTGACTATATAAACAATCGGACAGAAAACATACTACGAATACAACAGACCTTGAAATTTTAAAAAAATGAAATGGAGAAACTAATAATATCGGCAGTAGCAATTTTAGGGACAATAATCGCCATAAAGTTCAAAGGACTTTTTCATAAAGCAATATCATTTGGACTTTTAATAACTGTTTTACTTGTTTGGACAGGAGACAAATATATTATTAAAGGTAGTTTTATTGGACTTACTATTTTGACAATTACAACATTCATTTATGGCTTTACAGTAAATGACCTTAATAGACTTGAGAAAATCAACATTATAACAATGGGACTTTTTCTTACAGTTAGCTCAATATTCAAACTACTTCATTTTCCGGGTGCAGGAGAAATTAAGTTATCTATGGCAGTTCCGATTATAATTGCGCTTGCGACTTTCGTTAAAGGCAGAAAATTGACACGAGAAATGAGTTTTATGATATTTTGGTTGGTTTATGCAACAGCAGAATTTCTAAGACTTTGGACAAATTGACAATAAATTATTTAACTAAAATGACGACAGAAAAATTGAAAGAAGAAAGAACGGCAGCCACCAACAGCACCTACCCAAAAGTGGCGGTTCAGTGGTTAAATCANNCTTGGTTGACAGTGAAGTGCTTCGAAATCCGACCGAATGCAAAGCCCGAAAACGTTCATGGGCAAGTTTATGTGACATCAATACAAAAACAATGAGGATATTTTATAAGTATTTAGCCATTTTTAGCTTTACAATACCAAATGCATTATTTGGACAATCTATAATTGCAGACTCAATAAAACCATCATCGTTTATTCCATACTGCAATGATAGAGACGATAAACTAGAAGACCCTATTCATTTAGAATGGTTGCAAAAAGACAAAGAAATTATTAAAAACAAACTCAATAAGTTACCAGCAAATGGTTCGACACTCACAGAAATTAAAAAATTTATTCCTAATTTTTTAGATGGTAAATGCAATTGCCAAAGCCACTCTAAAGATTTGGGTTACGGTTTAAAATCAACTCAACACACAATACACGGTGGCTATGGTTCTTGTAATGTTGACGCTATCTATTTTGGTGATAATGTGATAAAACTGAGACTTACAATTAGTAACCATAAAGAAATTGTGCAAAAATATTTGCTTGATGTAATTCAATTACCATTTGAATGTTTAAACGGACAAATTAGTTATGAGAAGACATACCTTGAAAATGTAAAAAAATATTTAAAGGATTCAGGACAGTTGTTTATTGAATCCGCTGACACAAACTATCAAAGAAGACAAGCTATAAATTATTTCACAGATGTGATGACGGGTGGAACTTTTACTAAACCGTATTATATAACTTTTGGATTAGGAAGCGAAACGTTTAATAACCTTCGTTTTTTCATTGTTAACAAAGACTATCAAGCATTGGAAAGCATTTTGTTTTCGCCAAGCCCAACGAGTCGACTTTTTGCCGCAAGAACGTTGATGTATATGCAAGAAAAATTTGGTTATATAGCAACCGCTGACAATGATAAAAGAATTAAAGACATTTTAAAGAATGCCCAATTAATACGTAGCGGGATTATTAGTTGTCATATTGATAAATTTGAGTATGACTATTTTGACATAGTAAAAGATTTTGAACAACTGCTTATGACACAATAAAAGCAAACGCATAACAGGCGTAGCTGTTCCTCCTGAGGCGGACTATTGCACAACTATTCCAAAACCTTCAAATTTGAATTTTTTAAGCAAAAAATGACTTCATTAGAGGCTTTTTAAGAGAGGCAATCGTTTAGTCAGATATATTTTCACTTGTAAAAAGTAGCTTAATAGGAACATAATGAAGTTGTGGTTTTTCTATTTTTGAAAACCAAAGGGAGGTTTATAGTGGTATAATCACTTCGAATTGAAGTAAGATATCTGCTACACTATATTGTTTCCAAAATTATGTGCCAAATCAAAATTTAATTCTACTTTTGTGATAGTATCAAATGATAGTATCAATTAATGAAACCTCCCTACGACATAACAAATGGAATTTTAAAACTAATATCTTCTATTTCAGAAAAAATAGGGGAAGTAAATGCAAAATATTTACTTAAATCCAATCCAACTTTAAGAAAACAGAACCAAATCAAAACAATATATTCTACCTTAAATATAGAGGGAAATACATTGACAGAAGAACAAATCACTGCGATTTTAGGAAACAAAAGAGTTGTTGGTCCAGAAAAAGATATTCTTGAAGTCCTAAATGCTTCAGAGGTATATAGTAATATAAATAATCTAAAGCCGGAAAATGAAAAAGACTTTTTAAAAGCACATAAATTACTGTTAAATAAGTTAATAGAAAATCCTGGAAGGTATAGAAAACAAGGAGTTGGGATTGTAAAAGGTTCAAAAATTGAACATATTGCCCCTCCTTTCGAAAATGTCCCATTTTTGATGAATGACTTATTTGATTACTTAAAGAATAACAAAGAATTGACTTTGATCAAAAGTTGCGTTTTTCATTACGAAATGGAATTTATCCATCCATTTTTAGATGGGAATGGAAGAATGGGAAGATTATGGCAGACATTAATTTTAATGCAAGAATATCCCTTGTTTGAATTCCTTCCTTTTGAAACCATAATTTCAAAAAATCAAAATGAATATTACCATGCCTTATCCATTTCTGATAAAGAAGGGAAGTCTACAAGATTCATTGAATATATGTTAAAGGTAATAGATTTTTCTTTAAGCGAACTTCTTGAAAATTCGATTAAAAAGCTAAATGATAAAGACAGAATAAATTTATTCTTAGAAAATAACAATAATGAATTTACTCGGAAAAGTTATATGTCCTATTTTAAAGATATCTCATCTGCTACTGCAAGCCGTGATTTAAAGAATGCTGTAGAAAAAGGAATAATTGAAAAAAAAGGAGACAAAAAAACAACTACTTACAAAAAGAGATCATAGAGCGATCAAATATACATTCTTAATATGAAAAATTGCCCATAAATTAACTGCACCTAACTTGGCCAACAATTGCAGAACCCATTTAGTATTGGTATTTTTTGTACTGATAAATTTATTAAAAAAGTCTCTTTAATGAAATCATAAAAGGTATTTTTTTCTATTTTTGAAACCAATACGGAGGTTTTTAGACATGTAATCCCGCCAAATGAGGGAAACTGACGTTATAAGCCATATTGAATGAGACCTTTACTATATATAATCCTCATTGCAACTACAACGCTATCTTGCAGGCAATCAGTTATGAACACAAATAAAATAGAATTTTACGACAACAATCAAGACCAGTTTACTTTTTTGGTCTTTGACAAATCTAAGGTTGACACATTTATGGGAAAATATGAGCCTTTGAAGTTTTCAAATCCTGTAATTAAACAAGACTTGATTAAGTTGGCAGAAGTGAAATTTAATGATAAAACAAAAACTAACCTTCCTACTTTTATTGGTAACTCAAAAACTCTAGACACTTCAGACTTTCATCTGGCAATGAATGTTATAAAAGCAACATACGACAATGACGGTGAAAAATATTTTGGTGGTAGCCTCAACTATTTGTTTTTTTACAATTGTTTGCCAGTTAGTTTTCAAGATAAATGGATACAGAATTGGTTAGGAGATTTTCGATTTAACACCACATTTTTCAGTATTCTGCGAGATAAATGCGAAGTTTTAGACAAATTAATATATAGAGAAATTGGTTTTAGAGACGAGAAATTGGTGCCGATTTTTGAAGAACATATCTTTAATGAAATAACTTCAGACCATGCTAAACAGATTAAACAATTAATTCTAAATGACAAAAGCTTAGACGACTCTCGTTTTAGAACGGACCGAGATAATTTCATTTATTTCCTAGACAAAACAATTAATAATGAGTGGCGACTATTACTTACAGACTGGAAATAATATGGCTTATAACAGCTGTAACTGTTGTACAATCCCTTTAAAACCGTAAAAAGCAGTAGTCCTTTCAAAAAACCATTGCTATACAGGCCTAGTAAGAGTGGTATTCTTTTGGTTAGGTAAACTTTACTCGAAAGAATGTTGTTTAAATGAAAAATGTTTAATGGTTTTTTCTATTTTTGAAACCAATACGGAGGAGATGTATAAGCTAATCTAATTTAGGCCACTAAAATAAATACATACTTATGAAAGCATTTTTTCTTATATCACTTCTATTTATTTTGTCATGCAAAAACAAGGAAAACGAACAACTTCCTACCAATAATAGTAAGTTTACATTTACATTGATAGACGGTTTAGGAACTGTATCAATGGATTTTCCAGATCAGACGGATACTTTTTTTAGTTGGATACAGCGGAGTGATTGCGGAAAACCGTGTGAACATGGGGATTATAGATTTCAGTCCAAATCAAATCGGATATTTAAAGAGTCTGGATTTGCATGGAGTGGGGAGCCCGAAGATACTGTTAATCAACTTTCGATATATCACTCAAGAGCTGACTCTATATTATCATTCGATGATTCTTTAATTTTCCAAAACGTAAATTTTTTAATGAAATCAATGCTTAGTGATGTTACTAGAGCCAATATCCTTTCCGATACATTAATTAAAATAGATGACAGAAATTATTATGTTTTTAGAGTAGCAAATTTCAAGAAAGGAGGTATTCGAGAAAGAAAGCTTATTGCTTTTACTACAATAAGTGGAACTATTCTGGAATTTGAATATAAATTACTGACTAAAAATTATGATGCGATAACAAAAGATTTCTTCGATACATCTTTAAAAAACCTTTATACTGTTAAACTAAAAGACGGGAGCTAACTTTGGGTTTTATGCATGTTGAGTTTTATATTATAAATCAGTAAATAAACACCCGCAGGGAAACCCAATGAACAAGATGAATATTGTTTTTATGTATAATTGCAGAATACGTTTAAAAGAACTACCAAAAAAACAGTTAACCAAATGCAAGAATTAAAACCGAATGAGCAAAGAGCAAAATATGCAATGATTTTAATATGGATGATGTTGGGATTTGAAATATTGTCCTTCATTTCTGGGTATTTACAATATGAACTTTTACAAAATGCTAAAGATGGCATCGAAATTTCATTAGCAAGAGCAGATGCAAACGATTTAAGAGAACGTATCATTAATGGTGTAAATTTTGTCGTTTACATAGTTTCTGTTGTCACATTTATTAAATGGTTTAGACGAGCCTATTTTAATTTACATATAAAAGTTAAGAACTTGTCGTTTACAGAAGATTCAGCTGCAAAAAGTTGGTTTTTCCCAATTTTAAATTTATACAGACCATTTAATATTATGAAGGAATTATACATAGAGACCAAAAATATATTGACTAAAAACGAGATTAGCTTTAATCAAGATTTTTCAACAAAATATTTAGGCTTCTGGTGGACACTTTGGATAATCAATAATGTTTTGGGTCAATTTATTTTTCGTCTTTCGCTGAATGCCGATACAATTGATGAATTTATCATAAGTACTAAGGCAAGTATGATTAGCAACATTATCGGGATTCCACTGGCTTTGTTGGCCGTTAAAGTGATTAAAGATTACTCTGAAGTGGAACCTTTGCTTAGGGAAATAAACGATGTTGAACAATCAATAAACTAGAAGAGTTGGATCTCTTTTGTATTTTGATTCAAAACGTTGTTTCAGAATGGATAAATTCTTAATTTTTCGTAAATTTAGAATAACTTTCATCATTTAGAATTATATTCTAGCTTTAAGATTTTAGAACGCAGAAGTTAGATTTGAAATCATTTAAGATTTACGATTACAGAAGTTAGATTTGAAGTAATTTAAGGTATTAGATTGCAGAAGTCAGATTTAAATCAATCTACAATCTAATATCTACAATCTTAAATGGATTCTTCACTCTAGTTGATAACCAGCTAAATAAATTGGTAAAAAATGCAACTTGCCTTCAACGCCTGTTTGGCTTTTTGAAAAAATGACTGCTTTTTTCACCTCTCTGTTTTCTGACAAAAGCAAGTGCAAACTGCGCAATTTTCCAGATGCTCCAGATTTAACTTCTAAAGGAATTATTTCTCCATTGTTTTCAATCACAAAATCTACTTCGGCACTGCTATTGGTTTTGTTTCTTGCCCAATAATTTAAAGGCACAAAACCCTGGGTCAATAGTTGCTGACCAACAAATTGCTCTGCCCACGCACCTGAAAAGTTGGTGTTTATATTTTTAGCATAAAATAAGTTTTCGAATGGAGTTCTACTAAGACAAAGCAATAGTCCAATATCTAAAAACAACAATTTAAATTGTTTCCCATTGCTGCTAAAAGGCAAAGCATTAACAGATACATTCTCTATTTTGGTCAAAAGTTTGGCGGTAATTAATAATTCAACCGCTTTTTTATTGGTAGGCATAGTAAAGCGTTCGCTTAGTTTTGAATAAATAATTTGCCCTCCAATATTTTGTGAAATATAATTGAGTACATCAATTAAACAGTCTTTGCTCACTAAAGGCGAATATTTTGCAAAATCTTGCTGATAAGCATAGATTAAATCTTCTTGTATTTTTCTAACTGTTTTATAATCCTTGTTTTCTGCAAAATTTTTAACACACTCAGGCATTCCACCTACCCAATAATAGTTTAACAGTTCAGCATAAATCTTGTCTTCTATGATTTTCGAAACATTATTTTCTTTATTTTTTAAAAATGGAATTAATTTTTCGTTGGAAGTAGCCAGTAAAAATTCACTAAACGACATTGGAAACATATTGTATAATTCTACTCTACCTACCGGAAAAGGAATGTCTTTTAGTTGAAACTCCAGCAATGAACCAGCAGAAATAATAGAAATATTGGGCATTTCTTCATAAAAATATCTCAAAGCCATGATGGCTTTAGGACAATTTTGAATTTCATCAAAAAACAACAATGTGGATTCCGAAATACTTGTATTTTCAACTATCTCTATATCTTTGATAATGCGTTTAATATCTAAATCTGTTTCAAATATTTGACTAAGTTGAGGCTTTTTCTCAAAATTAAGTTCTAAAAAATTTTCTTTAAAAACGGTCTTCCCTAATTCTTTCACCGCCCAGCTTTTGCCAATTTGCCTAGCACCATTAATTATCAATGGTTTTCTATTGGGTTTTGTAGCCCAATTTGCTAAATATTCACTGGCATATCGTTTCATAATTGTTCTTTGTTAAGTACAAATATAAAACATAAATTTAAAATAACAAGGCAAATATTAAATCGATAATTTAAAATAACAAGGTAAATATTAAAGTATAAATTTAGAATAACAAGGTAATGAGTTGTATTTACGATTACAGAAGTCAGTTTTGCAGTAATTTAAGATATTAGATTGCAGAAGTCAGATTTAAAACAATCTACAATCATAAATTTTCATTTATCACATTCTTACTTTTACCGTTTTCAAACTACTCACAAAGATTGCTGTTAGTTCGTTGGCTTCGGAAATTAGAGGGAGAAGGGTTTCTGATGGGAGCCAGTTTCTCAAATATATTAATTCTAACCAATAAAGTGTTTCATCGCTTTCTTCTAAAACTATATTAAGTTTTGAAATAAACTCTTTATCGCTTCTGGCTCTGTTCACAGCTCTGTAATTTGCACCAACGGAAGTAGCGCTTCTTACAATTTGATTAATAATTACTTTAGCTGATGTTATATTTGGTAATAATTCAACCATGTCTATAATTGAATTTGCGAATAATAGTGTTCTATGTTTTAAATCGTTCTTCATTTGAGGATTTAATTTAGAATGTAGAACGAAGAACGAGGAATGAAACCCCAAACTTAAAAATTCTTCGTTCTAAATTCTACATTCTTCGTTT
>DIUJ01000049.1:80611-151099 GCA_002422315.1 Bacteroidetes bacterium UBA6161 | reverse complement strand
TTTCGCTCCTCTGGAGCTTGGGAATATTGATTGATCGATTTCCTATTATGATTTCGCTCCTCTGGAGCTTGGGAATGTTGATTGATTGATTTCTATTATGATTTCGCTCCTCTGGAGCTTGGGAATGTTTTATTTAAAGATAATTTTTTATATCCTAACAATTTAATCCCAAATACAACCCAGCCACGTAGTGGCGACATATTAATAGAATCCAACAACCAAATACCACCCAGCCACATAGTGGCGACATATTAATAAAAAATAAAACAACCAAATACCACCCAGCCACATAGTGGCGACATATTAATAGAATCCAACAACCAAATACCAACCCAGCCACGTAGTGGCGACATATTAATAAAAAATAAAACAACCAAATACCAACCCAGCCACGTAGTAGCGACATAATAATAAAAAATAAAATAACCCAATACCAACACGGCCACGTAGTGGCGACATAATATTATATAATCCAATTGCGTTTTTTCTTTCAACCCCTTCTTTAACGCTTAATTTGTAGATATTTAACCATGCATGACTTTTAATAATGATTTCGCCATAATTAAAATCGGGGTTGTAAACCGATTCCAAATCCCTAGTTACTCAAAGGTACTCCTATTACGAAGCCAATCCGAAATGAAAAAATTGCCGCCGTTGGCTTTCAGCATATAGGAAAGTAAAATATACTCTTGTTTAATCTGAAAAAGAATAGTTATTTCTTTTCCTTCAACTTGCATTTTTTTTAAACTCATACTCTAAAAATTTACGATATTTTGGCTCGTATAAACCAGGAATGAGTTATAGCTAAGATAAATCACCTACTTTCCTTCTTCCATTTCTCCCCTTCTTTTAGATTACTTGGAAATTCATCGCGAAGTAAAAGCATTATTTTGCGGATGTCTTGTACTTGAGGGTAGTCAGGCATTTGGTCTACAAACTTTTGACCATATAAAAAAATCTTGTTCTTTTCCTCTTCATTTATTCCTTCTGTGTATAAAAGCTGTGTCAAGTTCATTACCAAGTGGTAAGCAGACATAGGAGCAGTTTTTTGTTTGGCCTCACATTTATGAATATGTTTTTCGTAATTTAATGCAGCCAAACTGTATTTCTTCCATCTGCTTGCATTTTCTGCTTTGCTTTGGTACAATACTTCAAATGTAGAATCTATCTCAGAGCCTAATTCAAGCAAACTATCGGCTTCTGCATATTTTTTCTGTTTGGTATAACAGCTAGCCAATACGTTGAGAATATGAAGGTTTTTAGGCTCTTGCTGCAAGGCAGAATGAAAATAACTTTCGGCTATGCGGTATTGCCCCTCTTGCATGGCTATCATACCAGAAGTATACGAATCTGATTGTGCCAAAACAAATCCTAAAGTGAAAAATTGAAGAAAAAACAAGAAAATACTTTTCATTTTTTAAAGATAAAATAAACCGCTAAGATAAGAAAAACAAAACCAATAGCATGGTTTAGCCTAAAAGATTCTGTTTTAAAAACAAGCAATGTGAAAATGGTAAATACCACTAGTGTTATTACTTCTTGGATTACTTTTAATTGCCATAAATTAAAAGGCCCTCCATTTCCTTGGTAACCCATTTTGTTTGCAGGTACTTGGGCCATGTATTCAAATAAAGCTATGCCCCAACTTAGTAAAATGATAGCTGGTAAACCTAATTTAGAAAACCATGTTAAATCCTTGAATTTTAGATGGCCATACCATGCTATAGTCATAAATACATTGGACAAAACCAAAAGGCTTATAGTATATACCGATTTCATACCCACAAAAGTAGGCATATACAGATAATTTTTTGGATTAAATATTTCTTTATGATTGCCATTTAGCCTTACATTTGCCCAAGTTTTTATGGCAGTAAATTCAAATCCAAAGTCAGTAGATTTTAGCAATACAGAAATTGCATTTTCTCACTTGCAAATAAGCGATCTTAAAAAAGCTCATTTGCTTTTTTCTACTTTTAAATACCCTGTATTGGTAAAATACGGTCCTAAATTGGCAGCTCTATGCTTAAACCTAGGACTACCCATAAAAGGTTTACTCAAAAAAACAATTTTTAACCACTTCTGTGGGGGCGAGAACATATTGGATTGTAATAAAAAAATTAATTTTCTGTACCAACACCAAGTGCATACCATACTAGATTATTCCGTAGAAGGAGAAGAAACAGAGCTGGTCTTTGATGCTACTTGCGAAGAAATAATTCAGACTATTCATGCTTCCGCTGCAAATCCTTCTGCTATTCCTTTTGCTGTATTTAAAGTTACAGGGGTGGGCAGGTTTGAGATTTTGCGAAAAGTGAACAACAATGAGAGCCTCAATGCTTCCGAACAAGCAGAATTTGATAGACTTAGAACAAGAGTGGAGAAAATTTGCAGAACAGGATACGACAACAATGTGAGGGTTTTAATTGATGCAGAAGAAACTTGGATTCAGGATACCATAGATTCATTGGTTTTGCAAATGTCTGCTTTATTTAACACGCAAAAACCTATGATTTACAATACGGTGCAAATGTACCGACACGATAGGTTAGATTTTGTAAAAAAATGTTTCTCAGACTTTTCTTTTCATTTAGGTTTTAAAATTGTACGTGGGGCATATATGGAAAAAGAAAGGCTTAGAGCAGAAGAAATGCACTATGGCAACCCTATTCAATCTAAAAAAGAGAATACCGATAAAGATTATAATGAAGCTGTTAGCTTTTGTTTGCAAAACTTAGAAAGATGTGCGGTAGTTATTGGAACACACAATGAAAAAAGCTGTGTACTTGCTATGCAACACATGCAGGATATGGGAATCGATTCACAAAATCCAAAAGTGTATTTTTCACAACTTTTAGGCATGAGCGACAACATCAGTTTTAACCTAGCAAAAAGCGGATATTTGGTAGCGAAATATGTGCCCTATGGTCCTATTAAAGCAGTGCTTCCATATTTGGGAAGAAGGGCGGAGGAAAACAGTTCTGTAAAAGGGCAAACCGGCAGAGAACTAGCATTGATAGAAAAAGAACTACTGAGAAGAAAAAAGGGGAGGATAAATTAGGATATAGTCTATGAAAATAAATTCTTAAATTGAAATTTAATAACAAAAATGTATATTCGCATCTATGGAATTAAATTTAGATAAAATCGGTAAAAATGTATTAATTGGCCGAACAATATTAGGCTTATCACAAGAGGGTCTTGCAAAAAAACTAGGAATGAACCAATCATGGGTGCAGAAGGTTGAAAAAGGCGAAGTTGACTTGTGTATCTCAAATATTAATAAACTTTCGGAAGGTTTAAATATAGAACCTATAAACCTACTTTTTTCATCCCCCAATCAAGTATTTAATTTTACAAATTGTTCCCAAAGTGGAAATTTCCAAAATTGCACTATAAATAGTATAGATTTAATTGAAAAATTAGTATCACATATTAAAAGTAACAAAAACCACTAATTAGTCAAAATTAAAAACCCCTATAATTAATAAATTCTTCACTCTTAGTAATATATTCTATTTGTATTGATAGTGTTTCGATTTGAATATTTGTAATTCATTTTAAAAACATCAATATGAAAAAATTAGCATTAAGCATTTTAACAATCGCTTTGAGCGGTGTGTTAATGGTTTCTTCTTGTAAAAAAGAAACAAACAGTCAAGTTAGGGAAACTCAAACTAAAATTGAAGCTTCTAGCCCTATTTCAAATTATGCAAAATTAGATACGTTTGCAAAATTATCAGTTCAACATCAACTAAGTATTAGTAATCTAAGTAATGAAGGTTATTGTGATTACACTAATATTTTAAATTCTAATTTAAGTGCAGAAGCCAAAGCAGAAATGTTTGCAAACCATACTGAGTTACAAAACTTATATGGTCAATTTACTGAACTTAAAGATTTTATTAGTAACAACTCAACTTTGTCAAGTACACTACAAATAAACACATACAAAGAGTATCTTGCAGACAAGATAATCGAAGAACATGGATTAGGAGATATACTATTAGTACCCAATGTTGATCCATGTGGAAATTACAAAGCAGGATTAAGAAGTTGTGGATTAAACTTCGCAGGCTGTGCAGTAGGTGCATTTGCTACTGGTGGTTGGGCAGGATTTATCTTAATTGGATTCTGTTACGCTATTCATGATGATTGTATTGCTGGCTGGGACAGACAATTCCCAAATTGTACTAGTTTGAGATCAGAATATCAAAACTATAGAGGGAAAATGGAAGCTAAAAGCGAACTTGACTGCTATAATTAAATCAAATATTAAGAAGTAGTGCAAATTATTATATTTGCACTACTTCTTATTTCTAAACTTTTAAATTATGAAATTAAAACTACTTTCCGCACTCAGCATAATAATATGCTCACATATGATAAGTGCACAGAATAAAATACCCTTTGATAGCATTAAATTTAGTGTTGGTGACAAATTCTTAGTTTCGCAAAGCATTTATAAAAGATTTGGTGATAGTGGATTAAATGTTCAGTGGGATTTTTCTGACTTGACAAAGACTGAAACAACAGAATTTACAGTCCTATTGCCTACTTTTCCAAATTCAAATATTTTATTGCATGATGTAAAAGAAAATATTTATCAGCATATCTATGAGGATACTTTTAATAGAAATATACTTGCTTACTACAATGTTAATTCTAACCTAATACAAAACTTTTCTAAACCGCTGAAAATAGTTAACTTTCCAATAGAATATGGTAATATTAAAAATGACACCTCTATATTGGCAATGTACAATGCGGGCATACAAGACTCTTTATATATTAAATATTATTACACCATCAAGGTTGATGGATATGGTGAATTAAAAACACCAAAAGATGTTTATCAAAACTGTCTAAGGGTTAAAACATTTGGTAAACAAATAGTTGAATTTAATGGTATAGTAGGTGAAACACAATTCGAGTTTTATGATTGGTATAAATCTGGTTTTTCTCATCCACTTTTAAATGTTTCTAAATTTGTTTCAAATGGGAGTATTAGTTATACAACAGCTTATTTAGAAAATTTTATAAACTCTGCAATTACAATTAAAAAAGATATTAAGCCTGTAAGTTTGTTAATAAACGATTATGAATCGAAAATTGAAATACATACTGATTGGAAATCATACAATGTTAAAATATATGACCTAAGCGGAAAATGTATATACTTAGGGAATGAATCAAGTATTTCGACTTTGACAATTTTAAATGGAATTTACATCGTAAAAGTAATAAATACATTAACAAACGAAGAATTCAATTGTAAAATATTCATTCCCTAATATCTAAATAAAGGCACAAGCAACCTAAGTAAATATAATATGAAAACAAATAATCTCATTCTAGCTATTTCATGGATATCATTGATTTTAAGTTTGATATTAAGCTATTTACACATGTACTCAGATAAATTTTCTGGAAATGTTGAACTCCTGTTTTTAATTAACCATATCCATTTTATTTATTTTATAACCTTAGCTTTATTCGCAATTAGGTTTCGAAATAACTTAGCTTAACTTTATGTTATGGCAAACTTTATTAAAATCAACTTTTTATACAACAGCATATCATCCCACATGTGCTAATCAAGCCAACATATTAAAAACTTCCTTGTCGTAACGATGGCTCAAAATTCGCCATTGAGAGGGATAAAGGTTGTTGTTTCTGTTTCCTAAATTTTTTATCCAACCTAAAGGTATATTTTGGTATGCAACCAGCTTATATCCCTTCTCGGTATGTACACCGGGGTCTTCTTTTCTAAGGTATTTCAATGCTTCTTCGTGACTAAGTTCACTTAATTGTATATTTTCACATACAATACTGCTACAAAATGCACTTTGGTAATGAGGTATAAAGTCGTTTCCTTTTTTCTCCGCCCAATTCCATAAGATTTTTCTAATATCCATAAATCCTAAAAGCGGTGAAAAGGTTTCAAGCATTTGAGAATTGGCTATTTTTATTTCGTTTTCGAACAAAGTACAAAACCAATTTTCCTTTAGATTCAGGCCTTTAAATGGGTTTTGAAACTCCTTTAAAATGGGTTTATGTATGGTTTTAAATGCGATCTGTACTTCCTTATTTAAAATACCTACTGCAATAAAAAAACCTTCCCCTTTTACTTTGTGAGGATAAAAACTATAGCCTTTCCCTTCTTGTGTAACTCCAAAAGTATCATCTAGTGGAATTGGCTGCCATTCCACACCCAAAGATTCAAAAAAATCTAAATTCTGTTTATTTTCTTTGTCGTTGAAAGTACAAGTAGAATAAACAAGAATTCCTCCATGCTTTAAAGCAGGCAGAATGTCTTGTAAAATACTTTGCTGCCTAAGAGCACAATGTTGAGGCGAATTGTCATTCCATTGCAAAATTGCGTTAGGGTCTTTTCTAAACATACCTTCGCCTGAGCAGGGGGCATCTACCAAAACCATATCAAAAAGAGGGCCTTTTTTGCCCCAAAATGCAGCATCTTTATTGGTAACTACCGTATTGGGCAAACCCCATTTACTTATATTTTCTTGCAAAGACCCTATCCTATTAGACATTACTTCATTGGCTACTAAAAAACCATTTTTTTTCCATATTTCTGTAGCTAATAAAGTAGACTTACCACCCGGTGCAGCACAAAGGTCTAGAACCAAGGGATTGTTTAATTTCTCTAAAAAAGGTTGCAAGGCGTACGATAAAAACATGCTTGAGGCTTCCTGAACATAATACGCTCCTGCATGCCACCAAGGGTCAGAAACAAATTTGGTATCTTGTGGAACATAATATCCTTGGGGGTTCCATGCAACAGGATCTAATTTGGGAATCACATTGGTTTTAAAAGGATTTAACCTAATGGAAGTATTTGCATTTAAACTTAAGGATTCCCAAAAAGCATTTTTTTCTTCTTTGAATTTTTGGTCCATTAAGTCTATAAACGCTTGTGGGTAATTTGCCATAAATTAGGAAATTGAAGGAATAGTATAATGTAGTTGAACCAATCCTGTGCTATAGTGTTTGCAAGATATCAATTCGATATTTTTATTTTGTAAACTATTTTGGAACAAGGATACCCCATCTCCGAGTAAAAAAGGAACAATAGAAACCACTATTTCATCTATTGCATTTATTTTAAACAGACTATTGGCTAAAATAGCTCCACCATCTATAAAAATATCCTTGCCTTGTTGTGTTTTTAAACTATGTATAAGTTCAGAAAGATTACCAGAATAAAAATGCATATTTCCTTCGGTAGGCTTGGGATTTTTAGTGATTATATAAGACCTTAAGTGAGCATGAGGAAATTCTGGTACTAGGGTCATCACCTTCTCATATGTTCTTCTACCCATTACTACCGTATCAATAGTATCCATAAACTCTTTATAACCATAATCCTCCCCCTCTTTTTCAATAGATTTTAAAAAATCAAGTGAATCGTTAGAGGAAGCAATAAAGCCATCCAATGACATGGCAACAAATAAAATACATTTGCGCGACAAACCCATTTTAAGCTTCTTGCAAGGTTGCAATTACATTTTTATGAGCATATTCTCCATTTTTCAATTTGGATTGAATAGACTTAAAAGCTTCTATAGTTTCCGCTACATCTTCTAAAGTATGAGCAGCTGTAGGAATTAATCTGAGCATAATTACCCCTCTAGGCACTACAGGATACACTACTATAGAGCAAAATATATCGTAATTTTCTCTTAAATCAAGGGTTAAGTGTGTGGCTTCTTCTACTGTACCATTCAATAAAACAGGGGTAACCGGGGTGGTAGTTATACCAATATTAAATCCTGCTTCTTTTAGTCCACCTTGTAAAGCTTTTACGATGGTCCAAAGTTTATCTTTTAGTTCGGGTTTTGTTCTAAGTAATTCCAATCGTTTTATGGCTCCTACTACCAAAGGCATAGGAAGAGATTTTGCAAAAATCTGAGACCTAAGATTATAGCGAAGAAAATCCATAATTGATTTTGGTCCAGCCACAAAAGCGCCTATCAGAGCCATTGATTTTGCAAAAGTTGAAAAATACAAATCAATACCATCTTGGCAATTTTGTTCCTCCCCTGTTCCTGCACCTGTTTTACCCATAGTTCCAAAACCGTGTGCATCGTCTACAAACAATCGGAAGTTATATTTTTGCTTTAATTCTATAATTTCTCTTAACTTTCCTTGACTTCCGCTCATACCAAATACTCCTTCGGTGATTACCAATATACCACCACCAGTTTGGGCTACGAGTCTATTTGCCCTTTGTAGTTGTTTTTCTAAGTTTTCTACATTGTTGTGCGCAAAAACAAAACGTTTGCCGGCATGAAGTCTAACCCCGTCTATAATACAGGCATGAGATTCTGCATCATATACGATAACATCGTGCCTATCTACAACAGCATCTATAATAGATACAACTCCTTGGTAACCAAAATTTAACAGTACGCAATCTTCTTTGTGTACAAAAGAAGCTAAATCTGCTTCCAATTGTTCGTGGTTGTTAGAATTACCACTCATCATACGAGCCCCCATAGGCAGAGCCAATCCATATTGAGCACTAGCATCGGCATCGGCTTTGCGTACTTCCGGGTGATTTGCTAGGCCCAAATAATTATTCAAACTCCAAACTAATTTTTCTTTTCCTCTAAAAACCATTCTATTGGAAATTTCACCTTCTAATTTTGGAAAAGTAAAATATCCATGCGCCTCTTTGTGGTGCCTTCCCAAAGGCCCCATGTTTTCTTGTAGTTTTACAAAAATATCTTTCATGTATTGTTGAGATTTGCGCAAAAATAATACTTAGAAGCATACCTTTCCCATGACTTTAATTATTCTTATTCACTTTTTGTGAATAGCAAAGGAAAACTTAATACAGCCAATAAATATACTTACAACCCTTTGACTGTTAGTAGTTATTTTTTTTCAAAACCCGAATTTTGTTGTATTTTATTCAGAAAATATTCTATGTTTGTACTTGTAAATTCGATTAACAGCTTATAAACAAGGATTTGAATAGAATTTGTAACAACTGGACTAGAAAAAGTAAAACGAAAAATCAATGAGAACTATGAAATCAATAACACTTACACTTGCCCTTACACTTTTTCAATTTGTTTCACAAGCGCAAAACTTTGCATTACCAAGTGATTACAAGCTAGAAACACCGGCCGACTATGACAAATACGAAGACAAATTTATAGAATGTATCAATTGGCTTGAAATTACACCAATAAATGAAGAAAAGAAATTAAGAAACCAAGCAAATTTATTTTTAATGACATGGCTAACAGGTAGTCCAAAAGTAAAAGTATTAATTAAAAGTGAAATTGTAACTTTTATGGATAATCCAGACTTGTTGTTAATTTTTTTAGGTTCATGGGCAAGATATAGTATAGAATCTGATGACTTTGAAAATCCTATTAAAGGATCTACTGCAGGAATTCATTCGGTTATTGAATTTTATAAGAAGAATAAAAAAGTAATGCCTAAAAATAAAGCAATCGAAAAGTATATTAAGATGCAAAATAAGGGGACCTTAGAGGATCATATTTCAAAAAATGCGTAGACAAAAACTCAAAGAATAACTTGGCATAAAAACTAGCACTACGTAAATAAGAAATCTTTATTGGACACTAACTAAAAACTATATGAAAAACCAAATTATGAATATATCAAAAATAAGGAAAATGCTTGTTTTTTGTGGTTTGTTTCTTTTCTCATATCCCTTATTTTCTCAAATCTCCAACCAAGAAAAAGCCTATTCAAAAGGCATGGAAGCTATAAAACTAATGGACAAGGGAGATATAGAGGGTTCCTTAAAACTTCTTAAAGAAGCAAAAAAACTCGACCCCAACAATATTAATTACCCCTACGAAACAGCTTACGCCTATTATCTTAAAAAAGACTATAAAGCAGCTATAAAAATACTTTCCTCACTTACAAAGCATAACAACATACACGACCTTATTTATCAATTACTTGGAAACTCTTATAGCATGAGTGGCAATAAGGTAAAAGCAATAGAAACCTACGAAAAAGGATTAGAATTATTCCCAAACTCAGGAATATTATATCTTGAAAGGGGCAGCATGGAAAGACATGAAGGAAAATATTTAGCTGCTTTATCCTTTTATGAAAAAGGCATAGAAGTAGCCCCTAAATTCCCTTCAAATTATTATTGGGCAACTATAATTTTTTGTAATTCCTCAGAAAAAGTTTGGGGAATGATTTATGGAGAATTGTTTATGAATTTGGAGCGCAATAGCAAACGTACACAAGAAATAAGCAAGCTGCTCTACGAAAGCTATATCAATGGAATAAACATTACGAGTGATACTTCTAGAAATTTAAGTTTTAGCAAGGTAAACACCCTGTACATAGATGAAAAAATAGACCCCAAAGATTTCAGACTTCCTTTTAGTATTGGGGTATATGAGCCCTTGCTTCTACTATCTTCTTTACCTGAAAAAACAATCAATTTTGAATCGCTCCATACTATTAGAAACAAATTTATAGAAAAATATTACGAAAGCGGACATTCTAAAAATTACCCTATCCTTTTGTTTACCTATCAAAAAACTATTTATGATGCTGGTCATTTCGAGGCTTATAGCAATTGGATACTCATGAAAGGTGACGAAAATGGTTTTATAAAATGGAAAACAGAAAACAAAGAAAAATGGGAGAATTTTGTAACTTGGTTCGGAGAAAATAGCTTGAAAATTGACAACACCAATAAATTTCACAGAAACCAATACGATAAATAATTTTTTTTACACTCAAAATAAATCAAATGAAAAACAAATTTAACAACCCAACAAGACTAGGATTAATTGTTTCAATTTCTGTCTTGTTCTCTTGTTCGTCTTCTAAAACAACAAACAATTCCTCTACAATATCCAACAACTCCATGAATAATATGGTTGCGATAATGGAAGTAAAAGAACCAATAGAAGGTGTTTGCAACAATGAATATGTACTTGCAATTTTACCTTTGCCTGGCAACGGTCAAATTAAAGCAATTGCTCCTAAATCTAAAGAAGAGATAAGCATTGAATTAAATCAAAAAGTTGATTTTTTAAAAAGTAATACAGATATAGAAGATAAAGGAATGGTAAGTATTATAGTAAATTGTAAAGGTGAAATGGTTCAATGTGAAATGAGCAATAAGACATCGAGTAAAGAGTTAGACAATGAAGTTGTTTCTGTATTTAAAGAATTAAAGAATTAAAGATTTGGCAACCAGGATCTATAAATAAAAAAAATGTAGATACCGTAGTAATGTATAGTTTTACAGTATCTAAAGGTAAAATAACCCTAACCTAATTTACAGCCTAAATAAAAGAATTCATTTCACTTATACTTTCACTATTTTTTTGTGAAAGCATTCGGAATTGGATAACTAAAGAAAATAAGATGCTGAGTATCCCAAATAAATGACATACTCTACCCCGAATAAATCTGTTGTAATACCAGAAATTTCCACCCCGAAAGCATCACCATAATCTATCCACAATAGAAAAGTACCAATGCTTTCAGCTCTTTGTATGGGCCAAGTAACTTGTGCTATTATAGACAGAAAAGTAGGAGAAACTAAGGTTGTTCCAAAACCTAAAAAAGAGGAAACACCTACCAATAAATACAACTCCTTACAAAAAGGAAGAATCCCAAAAACTTGTTTTGTAAATTCCATTTTTTAAGGTTTTATTTGCCCGTATTAATTCCAATAGCCAAAATGTCACAAAAAAATAAAACCAGTTTAGTAGATAGATTTTTGAATGGAGTAGAAAAAGTAGGGAATTTACTTCCCCATCCAGCAACCTTATTTGCAGGGTTTGCTCTCCTTGTTGTGCTTATTTCTTGGATTGTGAGTTTTTATGACATCTCGGTAATTCACCCTGGAACAAAGGAAACAATTAAGCCTTTTAATTTACTTTCAACAGAAGGCCTGCATTTTATGATGACAAAAATGGTGAAAAACTTTACTGATTTTGCGCCATTGGGAACAGTTTTGGTTGCCTTGCTTGGTATTGGCATAGCAGAAGGTAGCGGCCTTATTGGAGCTGTTTTGCGTTTGGTAGTTTTAAATTCTCCCAAAAAACTTCTTACCTTTATCATTGTATTTTCAGGAGTTTTGTCCAATACTGCGAGCGAGGTAGGCTATGTTTTGCTTGTTCCATTGGCTGCCGTTATATTCCTAGCAGCAGGCCGACACCCATTTGCGGGATTAGCAGCTGCTTTTGCGGGGGTTTCGGGTGGCTATAGTGCAAATTTACTTTTAGGAACTATAGACCCTTTGCTTGCTGGATTAAGTCAGGAAGCTGCTCAAATACTTCAAGAAGGATACACCGTAAATCCTGCTGCGAATTATTACTTTATGTTTGTTTCTACTTTTATCATTGCTATTTTAGGTACATGGGTAACAGAAAAAATTATTGTTCCACGCTTGGGAGAATACACCGGAACAGAAAAAGCTGTTTCTATAGATAAAATGACTACCTTAGAGAAAAAAGGTTTGCTCTTCGCACTTATTGGAATAGTACTTTTCTCTGCATTTATTTTAGGTGGTCTTATCCCTTACGATGGATATTTTAGGGGCGAAGAAGGCTCTATACTAAAATCACCATTTATGCATAGCATTGTAGCTATTATCTTTTTAGGGGCTGCTATTGCGGGAATTTTTTATGGAGTTGGCGCCAAAACCATTAAAAATGATAGCGATGTAATGAAAGGAATGGCTAAAAGCATGGAAACCTTAGCATCCTATATAGTATTGGTATTTTTCGCAGCTCAATTTGTAGCTTATTTTAACGAAACCAAACTAGGGTTAATCTTTGCAGTAAAAGGTGCTGAAGTGCTTAAAAGTTCTGGCCTCGGTCCTATCCCTCTCATGTTGTCTTTTGTTATTATTTCTGCAATTATAAACTTGGTTATGGGAAGTGCTTCTGCAAAATGGGCAATAATGGCACCTGTATTTATCCCTATGTTTATGCTATTAGGATATTCTCCAGAACTTGTACAAATGGCTTATAGAGTGGGCGACAGTGTTACCAATATAATTTCTCCAATGATGTCCTATTTTGCTCTAATTGTTGCCTTTATGCAACGCTACGATAGCAAAGCAGGAATTGGAACCATTATTTCTACTATGCTCCCCTATTCTTTAATTTTCTTAATCGGATGGAGTATTTTGTTAATTATTTGGATTCAACTTGGTTTGCCAATTGGCCCAGACTCTCCTTTAGAATTTAATATTAATCCTTCTTAGGAAGAATAGGGACTTTGCCAATTATCTCATAAACATTTGCTCCATGAGCCGAATGTATCTTATGAGTTTCAAAATTTTCTTTTAAAAATTCTTCTACATGAGATTGGGAAACAATTATTCTATCTCCTTGGATTATATTTTCTTTTGACTTGAACGATATGTCTTTTATCCCTTTTTCCACCTCCAATGCTTTAACATAAAACAAAATATGCCCAGTATAATTTTCATATACTATATGGAGTGGGGTTTGTAGATTCAACTTGGATTCTTGCATTTCTCGTAAGACATAGGGAATAGCATAGTATGAAACCCCATTGGTATTTTCCAATTGATTAATATTTTGGCTCACTACTTTTCTATATGGGATATAGAAAATAAAAGGTATCAAAACCATCAATATTGTTTGTGACCATTTTAAATTTAACTTAAACCCAGATAAGAGTTTTAAAGAGGTAAAGTAAAATACTCCAGCAATATGTATTGCCATTAGAGGATAAGCGGGTGCATCGTACCAAAAATTCTTACTTCCTTTGGAAATGATTGCAAGGAAAAAGACTATACACAAGGAAATGTATACATAAAATGATTTATGTAACTTAGGAACTGTAAAAAATTGTAATACAAAGGCTGGTATTAAGAACAAAATCCAGGGATAAAACCTATTCTCGTGCATATTATTGTAATAATATAAAAAGGGTTCCTCTTTGAATACCTTGCTTGCATTAAAATATCTTGGGAACCATTCTTCATTCCAAACTATTTTAAGATATCCAGGACTATGCAGTTCCCTTAAATAATAGTAAAAAAATACGAACAGAATAAATGTAAACAATGCAATATAAGTATGTTTATGTGTGAAAATAATCTTGATTTTTTTGTTTATTAAAGCAAATAACCCTAGTGCAGGCAAAAACATGAGACTGGCAACGCTCTTGGTAAAAAAAGCAAGGAAAAGAAAAAAGAAAAACAAATATGTCTTTCTAATTTTTTTCTTTGGATCATTTTCATACAAAAGGGAATAAAATGCTAAGACATATAAGAGCATAAATAGGCTTAACAAGCTATCATGGTCTCCAGTTCTTGAAACATGCCAACCCATATACCCAAGTGAAGTAACTAAGATAAAAGCGCTATAAATTCCAATGACAGGTGCACTTTGTGACTTGTAAAAATAATAAACTAAAAAAAACAACAAGCAAAAAGTAGCGAATGCTGAGGGAAAACGAACTGCCAATTCATTTATGCCAAAAATCTTCATACTTAGCACTTGCAACCAAACTAAAAAAGGTGGTTTAACTTCCCACATATCTGGTTCTCCATCAAAAAAACGGGTAATAAAGTTATGATTTTGGTACATTTCTACTGCGTTTATCGCATTCCTGGGTTCGTCCCATTCTCTCAATACTTGAGAGTCTAGTTTAAGAAATACTGGAAAATAAAAAATCACAACTAAGAGAATTAGTATGATCCATTTCCAAGAATTCAATTTTAGCATATGTCTTAATTTTGTTCTACAAACAGCTTGAAATTATTTAATATAGCCTGCCATCCTTGTTTTTGAAGATCCTCTGGGTTTTCAGATTCAGGTTCAAAATACTGTTTTACATGTACTTCTTTTTCATTTTGTTGAATAAATTCCACCCTTACCATTCTTCCATCTTCCAATTTATATTCAAGCAATTGCAAAGGAACTATGTTTATGAAAACCCCCTTTAAATCAAAGCAAAAACTTTGGTCTTTGGCCGACATCGTATAGCAAAACTCCCCGCCTTCTTTAAAGTCCAGTTTGGCAGCTGGACAATACCACTCTTCACTTGCAAAATTCCATTTACATATACTTTCTGCAGTAAAGAATGAGTTCCATACTTTACTAATACTACTTTCAATTGTTACTTCTATTTCTATCATATCTATTTATATCTTAATTATATTTTGAACATTTTCTTGAATATTCTGAGCAATTTTCTCCATTGGCAAGTCGTTGGCATCTGTGCCAAAAGGGTCTTCTATCTCTTCGGCTATGAGTTCTAAACTTGCAAGAATATAAAATATAAAAGCGGTTACAGGTATAGCTATATAGCCCAAAGTAAAAGCTAGACCTATTGGTAAAGTTATCACATAAAAAAAGATAAACTTTTTAATAAAAGCGCTGTAACTAAAAGGAATTGGAGTGTTTTTAATCCTTTCGCAGGCCCCACAAATATCGGTTAAACTAGTAAGTTGTTCATTCAGCATCCACATTTGGGACCCTGAAATTGTTTTTTGCATATACAGTGAATTTACCTTGTGTATTATACTTTGGGCTATCTCGTTGGGTAAATGTGTTATAGATTTAGAATCGGATAGATTTTTAGTAGAATTTTCGTCTAGCTGAACCAAAGTACTTTCTTTTTGTAAATGTTTTTGAAGCGCAAAAGCAAACATTGGAATGATTTCCTTAAAAAAAACTCGTGAGCCATTGTCCTCATCCGGAAGAATCGCTTGTAATTTAATAGCTAAATTCCTACTGTTATTTACCAAATTACCCCATAATTTACGACCCTCCCACCATCTGTCATAAGCAGTATTTGTTCTAAATACCAACAACATAGAAATTGCAAAACCCAATAGAGTATGCATAATGGTGATGTTTTTGGCGTTGTTGTCTTCTGTTAGTTTAAGGTACTCTTTCTCTACATACACTATAGCCCAAGAATACAACAGTACAAACAAAAGTGCCGGCAAAAGGGTTCTAAAAGTATCGGATTTGGGAATTCTGAAAATAGCAAATACCCAGTCTTTAGGATTGTAATAAAACATAGTGTTGTAAGATGGCGAAGGTAAACTTTTCTATAATTTATACAATAGTACGAAGGTAGAATGGAATAACTTCCAATTCTTTTCCATTGATACAAATTCCTATTTTTTGTGGTCCTTGGTAATATTTCCTTGTGGTCATTATCCTAAAAGAATGGCTTTTTTTAAAACTTTTATTTTGCTTGGAAGCAAGTAGCAACTCTGAAATTTGAAATACTTTTTTTCCGTAGTTATTGTTTTGGAGTAAAAAATAAAGCACATATTCCAATCTAATCTTTTGCTCTTTCTCATCCATATTCTCTATTGCAAATTCAAAATCAAGCCTCTCCCCTAGTCTTATTTCATTTTTTTCAATATTAAACTGTTTAAGTTTAACTGTATCAGAAAAAAATATTCCAAATACTTTCAGAGCTCTTTCATTTCCTTGCTTTAGCAATGTTCTACAAGCATGCTTCATTAATTTATTTGTAGGTAAATAACCATTGACCCATTTTTCAGCCAAATCTATAACCAAATCAGGGTGAATCTTACTTATATCATTCAGACTATTTGCAACGCTTCTCCTTACATATTCTGATTCATCTTGTATCAGGTTTTCCAGTATTGGAATTACCAAACTTGGATTTTTTTTAAACTCAGGCAAAGCCATAGCCCAAGGCAAACTAGGCCTACTGCCTTCCGAAGCTAGCCTTCTTACATGTTCATTTGGGTGCTGTGTCCATTCCATAAGCTTTGGAATCAATATTTGGGGGTATTTTACAATAAAAGGCCTAATGGCAAATTCACAACTGGCCAGAGGGGTAAGAATTTCCATCATTTGTAAAGCTATTTCTGGATAATCTATTCCAAAAACTTCTATATATTCAGCCAAAAACATGTACAACAAACCCGAATATTGCACCGAGTTATCTGATATGATTTCAAGAATAAGGTTGTTATAAACCAAAAAATTTTCTTGAAAATCATGCGGCATAAAAGGCCTAAGAGAAATGGCTGCTTTTCTCATTCTTTGTTTTAGTTCCAAGTTTTGCCATGAGTTATCCATCGTTAAATCAAGATACTCTTGCAAAACAAAACCAGGAATACACTTTTGTGCTTTTTCTCCAAAGCAAGTAAAAAACTCTTGGTTATAAAGGTCTTTTAAGGAACTAGGCATGGCTTATATTCTATCCAATTTTTCTTTGGTTCTCTGTTCAATTACATTGCCTGTATTCAAGGTGCTTTGGGGTTCAAAAAGCATAACCTCTACCTCCTCTTCTGCTATTGGCTTATGTTCTTCTCCCGCAGGAACTATGATAAATTCTTGAGGATGCAGGGTTTCTATTCTATCCCTAAACTCTATTTTTAGCACCCCTTTTACCACCAAAAACATTTCGTCTTCGTGATCGTGTTTATGCCATACAAACTCCCCTTTTAGTTTTGCAAGTTTGATATATTGTCCATTCAGTTCACCTGCAATTTTGGGATTCCAATGCTCGTGTATGAGTTTAAATTTCTCTTCAAGAATTACTTTATGGTTCATTATTTTTTATTTACTTGCATCCATTGTAACATATACTCTAGCACCTCCGGCGAAAATGTTTCTTCTATGCTTTCATACTCCGATGGCGAACCTGTTTTTGAGGTTTGGAAAAGATGGTTAAGTCTGGGAAATTCTTTGGTAGTTACTCGCTTGTTTCCACCCTTGTTTAAAGCTTTTTTTATAGCTTTTAGGTTTTCTTTTGCTGGCACTTGCAAATCCTTGGAACCATTTAATGCCAATACAGGCACTTTTACATTTTCAAGCACTGTTGCAGGGTCGTGGCTCAAAAAATAGAGCATCCATGGCTGAGTTAAACTAGACAATTGCAGGCCAATATACACCTGCTTACTCATCCCCTGTGGCAGTTTTTCCATTGCCTTTTCATCTATTATTTTATCAAAGTATTTCCTCAATTGTACTCTAATTTCATTTGTATTTTGACTACTTTGCATGATTGCAAAAACTTCTTTGTTGGTTTTATGGGCTGCCTTTCTATCTTTTTTACTTACTCCATTTGCCTTTGCAATTAATCCTTGCTGTAGCAGCAAAATATCTTTTCCTGGCAGCCCTGTTCCTGCCAAAAGTACCAAAAAAGCCAAATTGCTGTCGTTTGCTGCAAGCATTGGAGCTATCATACCGCCTTCGCTATGGCCAATAAGGCCCAAATTATGGGTGTCAATTTCATTTTGTGTCTTTAAAAAATCAAGCGCAGCCCTTACATCCCTTGCAAAATCCACACTGGTAGCTGAGTAAAAATCGCCCTCAGATTCTTCTGTTCCTCTATCGTCGAAACGCAATACAACAAAACCATTCCTAGTTAGGAAGTCTGCTATTACCCAAAAAGGTTTGTGCCCTAATATTTCTTCGTCCCTATTTTGTGGCCCACTACCACTTATCAGAACCACTGCGGGGTGCTTGCCTTCGCCTTTAGGTATAGTTAATGTTCCTGCTAAGTAAATGGAATCTTGGGAATTAAAAAATCGTACCTCTTTCTGAGAATACCCAAAAGGTTCTTTGGGTTCTTGCGGCCTCTTGAGCTTGGGTACATTTAATTCATTGCTTGTTAAATCCATAGCAAAAGATTGACCAGCCTGAGTAAAAGTACCTTTAATTAAACTATCGGATTGGATTATTCCAGAGTACTCTATTCGCAAATTCTTTATGCTAAATTTAAAAAAAGAGTCTTGGATATTAATACTTGTTACAGGGATATCAAAAGCTTTTTGGTCTGGACTATCCATGCTTGCAGAGTATATTCCTTCAGAATTTTGAACATGCAATACCAAACGCAAAGATGTACCTTGAATACGAAGGGCACCATACCAGGTAGGCGCTATGGATTGGGACAAAACATGCAGCTGATTTCCTAGAAATAAAAAAGCCAACAACAAACTAATTTTAATCGTTTTTTTCATTTTATGATAAGTATACTAAGCTTATAATTAACAATATAGGCTATAAACATTGTTTGCAAAAATAGAACAATAAAAGCATTAGACATCAAAAAACTATTTCAAAGTCGTGGATGGTGTTATTTGTCCCCAAAAAATTGTTCTGCGCGAAAATAGATTTTGTGTGATAAGGCTTTTGGAATTTCTTAAAATTCAAGGTAAAACATTTTTTGGTAAAAATGTGTTTATTTGTAACACACATAATATGAAAATACATTTACTTATCTTACTCCTTTTATTTTTTACAAATGAATTATCTGCCAAAAAGACCCATCTTACTACACCTAATTTACTTTACTTAGAAGCGGGTGGAGCAGGTGGATATTGGTCGCTTAATTTTGAAAAGATAGTTTTTCAAAAAAAAAGGTTTAGCCTATCTCCAAGAGTTGGAATAAGCAGTTACCGGTTTTTTGATTATTCTCAAAAAATCAATCCTGACTTTCTTATACCTTTTGGAGTTCAATCCCATTTTGGCAAAAAAAACCATAAAATAAGTTTTGGGTTAGGAATAACTTATGCAAACATTGTAAGAGCGAATAGATTTACTTTCAAGACAGACAGGAAATCGAGCTTTTCTACCAATCTGTCTGTAGGCTACAGATATTTCCCTGTTGCAAAAAAAGGTTTGTATTTGGGTATACATTATTCTCCCATACTAGAATTTAATAAGTACTACAGAAATTGGTATGCCTTATCGTTTGGGTATGCTTTTGCAAACTCTAAAATATCATGAAAAAGAGTATTTTTTATTTTCTATTATTGGTCTTTGTTTTTTCTTGCTCAAAAGAAACTTTCGAAATAAATAATTTAAGTGGGGGAAAAATTATTGCACTTGGCCACTCTGGTATGGGAGCCTCTAGTTCATTTCCTATGAACAGTTTCGAATCTATAAACAATGCACTACTATTGGGAGCGGCTGGTTGTGAAATAGATATACAAATGACCCAAGACAGCATATTGGTACTTTACCATTCCCCCGACCTACAAGATAGAACAAATATGGAAGGAGTAATCCACTCCAAAAATTGGGAAGAAATACAAAAAGCCAGTTATATAGGCGCACCATTTCTAAAGTACGCTATTGTTACACTAAACGACTTGTTTGCACAGATACCCAACCTGCAAGATTATACTTTTGCCTTTGATTGTAAATTGTACCCCAAAGACTCACTGCATACAGACTACTACCATACTTTTGCCAATGCGATAAAAACGAGTATACAAAAATTCGGAATGCAGAACAATGTATATATTGAATCACAGGATACACGATTTTTAGATATTTTGCAGGAGAAAAGACCTAATTCCCCACTTCTAATCTATACTTCTGATTTTGATACAGGATTAGAAATAGCCCTAAAACACGAATACGAAGGCATAACTATAGCTAGCAAAAACATAAGCAAAGAACAAACACAGAAAGCACATGCAAACAACATTCTAATTTCTATATGGAACATACACAGCAACGAGGACAACGAGGAAGCGATAAGAAAGAACCCGGATATTATACAAAGCGACAACTTAAAACACTTGCTTGATTTATTGGATTAGGGAATTCTAGGCTTAGGAAAAGAAAACTAAATTTAAGCCTGTAAAGAGAAAAATCCTTTTCAAATAATAAAACATCCTTCTTAAAGAAAGGTATTATTTGGAATAAAACATTTCTAGATGATTTTATTTTTCTAAAGTATAAAAATCATACTTTTGCTTGTGCAAAATTATTCAATAGGATAATCTTTTAAGCACTAGTAAACTATAAACTTAACTTTAGCAAATAACCATGAGAAAAATACTTTTTTTAGGAATGTTGATTTTCTTCAACATTTCAATTTATGCACAAATTAATATAGCCGATTCAAGTGTTCAGGTAATTGGTTTTTGGGATAAAAATGAAAAACAAAGTTACGGAATAACCCATGAGAAATACAAAATTAAAGGAATAGATACTACCGAAAGAGAAAAACATACCTATACAGTGGATATTAGTATAATTGACTCCTTTGCGGATTCTTATATTATAAATTGGTATTATAAAGATTATAATATTGAAACGGATAATCCATTGAAAGAAAAGCTGTCCACTTTGTTTAAAGACATGAATGTTAAAATCCGGACTAACGAAATGGGTGTATTTTTAGAAGTAATAAACTGGGAAGAAATTAGGCATAATATTCTTAAAGCTACTCAAATGCTAAAAATTGAAACCAAAGATATGCCTGGAATAGAAAAATTCATTATTGACATAGAAAAAAATTATACCAGTAAAGAATCGATAGAAGCTATTACGATACTTGATATAAGACAATTTTATGTGTATCACGGCCTTAAATATGAATACAAAGTAGAATATGAAGCTGAGTTAAAAACTTCTAATTTAATAGGTGGAGAACCCTTTGATACCAAAGTAATTTATTGGCTTGATGAAATAGACAGTGCAGAAAACAACTATATGATTAGAATGCAGCAAAGTATAGATTCTGAGCAATTAACCCAAGAAACATACAAATACTTAAAGAAAATAGCAGACGACTTGAAGCAAAAAATGCCTAAGTACAAAAAATTCAAAAAAATCACAAACGACACTTGGACTACGTCAATAATTCATGAATATGGCTGGGTAATATACTCTATAGAAACCAAAGAAGTCCAATCCGATGGCGAAACTATTATACTAGAAAGAACAATAGAGCTTTTGTAGTAATAGGTTGTTAATAATTTAGAAAACAAAGGAACTCAAATTTGTAAACTTTAAACATACATTTGCTTACTCTAAAAAATAAACAAAAGTAGGATGGCAGAAAAAATAGCAAAACCGTTTTTGAAATGGGCAGGTGAGAAAGGACATAAATACCATTGTAATATTTCATTTCACTATCACTGTTTTTAAAGAAATGCTATGCCAAATAAATAACCAATAAAAAAAATGAATTTGTGTTTCAATACTAAACTTGTGGATGGTTACAAAAGTAACTCTCAAATTGCAAGAGTTTTAACTGAAAATTGGGTTCTTAACAATTCGTATTGTCCTTGTTGTGGAGAGGTTCCATTAAATGAATTTGAAAACAATAGACCAGTAGCTGATTTTTTTTGCAATAAGTGCTCAGAAGAATTTGAACTAAAAAGTAAGGGAGGGCAACTCACAAATACAATTACTGACGGTGCTTATTCTACAATGATTGAACGAATAAGCTCAAATCAGAACCCAAACTTTTTCTTTCTAACATATTCTAAGAATTGGACAGTTGAAAATTTCTTAATTATTCCAAAACAGTTCTTTACGCCTGATATCATAGTGAAACGAAAGCCACTTTCTTCAACTGCAAAACGTGCAGGGTGGATAGGGTGTAATATTGATATTTCAAATGTTGCAGAAGCAGGCAAAGTGTTTCTTGTGAAAGACGCTAAGATTATAGATAAAAAAGCTGTTGAAAATTCATTCAACCAAACATTATTTTTAAGAGAAAAATCAAGCAATTCAAGAGGTTGGATTTTAGATGTAATGCTTTGCGTTGATTCAATTAAAAAACAATATTTCACTTTAGATGAGGTTTACCAATTTGAGAATAAATTAAAATTGAAGTATCCCAATAACAATTTCATTAAAGACAAAATTAGACAACAACTTCAAGTTTTGAGAGACAAAGGAATCATAGAATTTGTTGGTCGTGGAAATTATAAGAAAACATAACATGAAAAAATATATAGTATTAACTCCGGAAGGAACAACAATTGCTCCTAATACCGAAGTAGAAGTGAATAATTTACAAGTACTTGGTATTGTTGATAATGCAATAGATGAAAATGATGCTATTGTAAAGTTATTAAAAGAAAATAATTGGATAATTGATGCTCAATTTAATGTTGCAGAGTTTGAAGTAATTCAATTATTTTAACCAAATAAATTTCCCTTCTATTTTTGATTCTTCAAGAGATTTAGCGTTATTAATACCGTAAGCAATAAAAATACTTGGGGCACCAGGACTTCCAGCCTGCTCTCCTTTTAAATTATAAAATTTTATTCTACCTTTTACAAATAGAACTGCATCTGCATCATCCCAAATATGTGCAAAAAAACATTTTGTTTCCGTTCTTGCAAATATTAAAGCTATACCATTACCATGCTTTTTGAGTTTTTCAAGCCAAATTTCCATTCCTTTTCCATAAGGTGGATTCAAAAATACTCTACCAAACCAATCTTTGTTTAATCCGTTATCATTTTTATTGTAGTTGACTTTTGCATGAATAAAAGGCGGATTTATTGGAGTACATGGATCTAAATCAAAATCTCCTAAACTTTTTACTAGTTCAGGAGGTGTTAACCATTCCACAGTTGTGTTTTTTGCTCTTTCAAAATTTACATTCATGTACGCTCAATTTATTGCAAAAATGAGATCAATATCTGAATAAAACAAACATAATTAGATCATAATCAACCTAATACACACAATAAGTGTTTTTTTAATTACAAATAATAATCAACATATTCATTACCAAATAAATATATTTTTAAAAACAACAATACTTATATCTGATAAATAATTAACAACTTAAACAAACGTCACTTTATATTTTTAATGACTTAATGAAGGATAAAAAATCAGAATTAAACTTAAGCAAGAAAACTTTCTGATAACCTTTTGACTATTCCTTGTTTTTATTATTTTTGAAGTATAAGTATTTTTTCCTGTAACCCCCCACCCTTACATACCCCATGAATCCAAACATAAAAAACTTTAATTTAAAACTTTCCGAATCAGACAAAGAAATTTGTGATTTACTGGCTACAACAATAAACAAAGAACTGCCTGAAGCCGAAAGCAAAATATGGCACGCACATCCAGTTTGGTTTATGGAGGGAAACCCAATTGTTGGCTACAGCAAACAAAAAAAAGGAATCAGACTTATGTTTTGGAGCGGTGCAGATTTTGGGGAATATGACTTGACTGTAACTGGAGGAAAATTTAAAGATGCTTCTATTTTTTATACTTTGCTTTCTGAAATCAATATTCCTGCATTGACTCAATGGCTAAGAAAATCTCGCGATATTCAATGGGATTATAAAAATCTAGTAAAACGTAAAGGGCTACTCGAAAGACTAAAATAAAATGAAACCAACTACCGAACACAACGATAGAATAGCAAAAATGACTTTTGCTTCTGTGTACCCACACTATCTTAACAAGGTGCTAAGAAAAGGTAGAACGGTAGAAGAATTACACATTGTGATTGAATGGCTTACTGGTTTTGAGAATCCTAAAATTCAAGAACTTATAGAAAGAAATGTTAGCTTTGAAACTTTCTTTGCTTTGGCAACACTTAACCCAAAAAGCGAACTTATAAAAGGGGTAATTTGTGGCTACAGAATAGAGGAAATAGATAACCCCCTAACCCAAAAAGTGAGGTACTTAGATAAACTTGTAGATGAATTGGCAAAAGGCAAAAAAATGGAGAAAATTTTAAGAAATCACACTGCTTAACATCATACATGGCTTTATGAAACCTATACAAAAAGACCCAAATGAAAGCGATTTTTACATGCAATTGGCAAAGCAATTGGCAAAGCCTAGCGGTGCAGAAGGCATTCAAATTGGTTTGGACATGAATACAAGCAATAAGAGTTTGTTTGAAAATACCCTTGTTGAACTTAACCCAGAATCAGAACAATATATTTTAGAAATTGGCCCTGGAAATGGAAAACATGTGGCAAGCATGTTACTAAACAAAAAACACATACACTATGTAGGCCTAGATATTTCTGAAACTATGGTGCAGGAAGCACAAAAAAACTTGGAACAGTACAGTTATATTTCAAAAGCTTTGTTTAGGCATTACAACGGGGAAACTATTCCCTGTGACAACAATTTTTTTGATAGCATATTTACAATAAACACCATTTACTTCTGGAAAAAACCCAAAGAATTTTTAGATGAATTGGCTAGAGTTTTAAAACCAAATGGCAAGCTTTTATTGTGTTTTGGGTTAAAAGAATATTTAGAAAAAATGCCTTTTACCGAATATGGTTTTACGCTTTATAGCCAAACCGATTTGGAGAATTTGGTGGCACAAAGTCAATTCAAAATTAAACATTTCAAAGTTCTGCAAGATAGCATTACCCAAAGAGATGGAAATACATATACCAGAGAATATGCGATAGTAGAGTTGGGAAAAAAATAACTTCTTTAGTCCATTACAACTTTATAGCTAGGGTCTTCCAAAATATTTACTACTATAATTTCTTCTGCATTTTTGATTAGTTGCCTGCAATCGGGACTAAGGTGTTTTAATTGAACCTTTTTGCCAACTTTGTGGTATCGTTCTGTAATTTTGTTTAGCGCCTCTATGGCCGACATATCCACTACCCTGCTTTCTGCAAAATCTATAATAACTTCTTGAGGGTCATTTAATATATCAAATTTTTCATTAAATGCAGTTACAGAACCAAAAAACAATGGGCCATATATTTCATAATATTTTATTCCCTTTTCATCAAATCTTTTTCTTGCTCGAACTCTTTTGGCGTTGTCCCATGCAAAAACCAATGCAGCAATGATTACTCCAATAAGAACTGCCAAAGCCAAATTGTGTAAAAAAACGGTAACCAAAGTAACCAATACCATTACAAAAACATCGGATTTGGGAAACTTTGTAAAGGTTTTTAGACTAGCCCACTCAAATGTACCTATTGCAACCATAACCATAAGCCCGGTAAGTGCTGCCATTGGTACTTTTTCTATAAGGGCAGAACCATACATTACAAAAACCAAAAGCATAACAGAAGCTACTATACCCGAAAGCCTAGCCCTTGCACCATTCGACACATTGATTAAACTTTGGCCTATCATAGCACAGCCTCCCATTCCAGAGAAAAATCCAGAAAAAACATTGGCAATACCTTGAGCTACGGCTTCTTTATTTCCTCTTCCTCGGGTTTCTGTTATTTCATCTACTATATTTAGTGTAAGCAAACTTTCTATAAGCCCTACTCCTGCAACAATAGCTGCATAAGGCAAAATCAACATTAGAGTTTCCAATGTAAAGGGTATGGAGGGAATATGAAAAGGAGGAAATTCTCCTTTTATTGAAGCTATATCTCCTACTGTTTTGGTATCTATACCAGTCCAAAAAACTATGCCAAAAACCACTAAAATAGCAGTGAGCGAAGCGGGTATAGCTTTGGTAAGCCTAGGCAATCCCCATATAATAAGCATAGTAAGCAATACCAAACCCAACAAAATATAAAGACTAGAGCCTGTAAGCCAATTGCCAGATATATCCTTAAATTGGTCTAATTGCGACATAAATATAATAATGGCTAAGCCATTGACAAAACCGAAGATAACAGGATGAGGTACCAAGCGAATAAGTTTTCCGAGTTTTAAAAAACCTGCGGCCATTTGTATTATTCCAGCTAAAATAACAGTTGCAAAAATATATTCTACTCCATGACTTTTTGCTAAGGTTACAATTACAATAGCTACTGCTCCTGTTGCACCGCTTATCATACCCGGCCTACCGCCTAGTATAGAGGTTACAAAACCCATCATAAAAGCGGCATACAATCCTGTAAGCGGAGACAAACCTGCCATAAGCGCAAAGGCTACTGCTTCAGGAACCAAGGCAAGAGCTACTGTTAAGCCAGACAAGATTTCTGTTTTGTAATTTACTTTTTGGGTAGTATCAAATAGATTTAAGTATTTTTTCATTTTGGGTTTTTCTAAACAATAGAAAAAAAATAAGCCTTGGCAAAGTAAAATACTATTGCCAGGGCTTTGTAAAGGGTGTACAATAAAATTAGATTTTGCTTTGTTAAGCAAAAAATTAAAGGCTTACCAGCCTAATATCCAAGCAAAAATTAAAGGCGCTACTATAGTAGCATCAGACTCTACTATAAACTTTGGAGTATCTATTCCTAGTTTGCCCCAAGTAATTTTCTCATTGGGTACTGCACCTGAGTATGAACCATAAGAGGTTGTAGAATCAGAAATCTGACAGAAATAAGCCCAAAAAGGCACATCATGCCATTCTAGGTCTTGGTACATCATTGGTACAACACATATAGGGAAATCTCCTGCTATACCGCCACCTATTTGGAAAAAACCTACACCAGCTCCGCTAGAATTTGCTCTATACCAATTGGAAAGCTCTACCATATACTCTATACCACTTTTCATGGTACTGGCTTTAATTTCATTTTTTATAACATAAGATGCAAAAATATTGCCCATCGTACTGTCTTCCCAACCACCTACTACAATAGGAATGTTTTTTTCAGCGGCTGCAATCATCCAGCTGTTTTTGGGGTCTATTTCATAGTATTGCTCTAAAACACCGCTAAGAATCATTTTGTACATGTATTCATGCGGAAAATATCTTTCTCCTTTGTCGTCTGCCTCTTTCCAAAGGGCATGTATATGTTGTTGTAATCTACGAAAAGCTTCTTCTTCTGGAATACATGTATCTGTTACCCTATTTAATCCCTTTTCTAGCAAATCCCACTCTTCTTGTGGGGTCAGGTCGCGGTAATGAGGAATTCTTTGGTAGTGAGAGTGCGCTACTAGGTTCATTAAATCTTCCTCTAGGTTTGCACCTGTACAAGAGATAATATCCACTTTACCTTGGCGAATCATTTCTGCAAAAGATACTCCTAATTCTGCTGTACTCATAGCACCTGCTAGAGTAACCATCATTTTACCTCCTTTGTTTATGTGGGTTTCGTAACCTATTGCGGCATCTTTAAGAGCAGCTGCATTAAAGTGTCTGTAGTGGCGATCAATAAAGTTTGATACTGGTCCTTTGTTTGTCATTCTAAAAATTGATTAATGTAAAAATTCGACTGCAAAACTACGTATTTTAAAGGAATAGTCTGCATAGGTTTTAATATCCCAAATAAATAAACAACTAATAGGTATTTATTGGTTACTAACAACCAAACAATGGTAAGATGGCTATTTGAAAATTATTCTATCCACTTTCCGGGGTTTAAAATACCCTTGGGGTCAAATACTTTTTTTATCCCTCTCATTAACTCTAAATGTATGGGTTGTAAGACCACATCTAAGTATTGCTTTTGTACCAAACCGATACCATGTTCTCCAGAGATTGTTCCTCCCAATTCTTTACATTTCTCAAATAATTTGCGAATAGCTTTTGGGATTTCTATATCCCATTTTTCTTGACTCATGTCGTTTTTTAGAATATTTACATGTAAATTCCCATCGCCAGCATGGCCATAGCAAACACTTTCGAAACCATATTCAGCTTCTAATTCTTTTATTTTGAGGTAAAGGTCGGGTAAATAATACCTTGGTACCACCGTATCTTCTTCTTTGTATATGGATTTATGTTTTACAGCCTCCCCCATGGATCTCCTTATTTTCCATAGTTTTTCTTTTTGCTCTGCAGTATCTGCAAATTCTGTTTCTAATACCCCAGATTGTTCTAAAACTTCGTACACTTTTTCACTTTGAACATACAACTGCTCTAATTCTTCCCCATCCAATTCTATTAATACAAAAGCTTTTGCACCATCTGTTTTTACCGATAATCCACATGCTTGCATAGCAATTTGTACTGCACTTAATTCCATAAACTCTAATGCAGAGGGAACAATACCTTGTAGCAAAAGGTTTGGTACAAAACGGCATGCATCTTCTGCATTGGCAAAACTGCTCCAAAGCAGAACAGTATGTTTGGGTTTTGCTATTAATTTTACAACAATTTCTGTAATTATCCCTAGGGTTCCTTCGCTACCTACCATCAGTTGGGTAAGATTTAAACCAGTACTATTTTTAAGTGTATTTGCACCTGTCCATATCAGTTCTCCATTGGTTAAGGCTATTTGTAAATTTAAAATATAATCTTTTGTTGTTCCATACTTTACGGCTCTGGGGCCACCGCTAGAGTGAGCTACATTCCCTCCCAAAAAACAAGAACCCAAACTAGCCGGGTCGGGTGGATAAAACAAACCTAAAGATTCCACTTTTTGTCTTAGTTCACCGTTTACTACCCCAGGTTGTATTCTTGCTTGAAAATTATTGGTATCTATTTCTAAAATTTGATTCATCTTATGCATGGCCAAACTAATGCCTCCTTTTACAGTTAAACTAGCTCCACTTAAGCCTGTGCCTGCACCTCTTGGAGTTATGGCTATATTGTGTTGGTTGCAATAGGCCATAATCTCAGATACTTGGTTTGCATTGCTCGGAAACAAAACCAAATCAGGGAAAAATTCTAAATCTTCGGTATAATCCCGGGCATATTGTTTTAAATCTTGGGTGCTAAATATCACATTCTCTTCGCCTACAATCCTTTTTAGGTCTAAAATATTTTCTTCGTGGATTTTATGGTATTGCATGTTTGCAAATTTCAGGTATTTTTGGCTCTTTATTTTTTTAAATTAATCAACATGAGAAAAAACTTATTTTTTATCCTTTTAGCCCTAACTGTTAGTAGTTTAACTATTCATACAAATGCACAGAAGAAAGAAATTACACTAGAAGAGATATGGCAAAAAAATACTTTTGGAGCCAAAGGAGTACAAAATTTCAGGGTGTTGAAAGATGGTAAAAGATTTATTAAACAAGAAAACGGAGGATTGGTTTTATACGATGTAGCTTCTGGCAAGTTTATTGACAGCTTGATTACTGCTAAAAACTTGGTGGTAAATGGTGAAAAATATCCAATTTTTAATTACAGTTTAAGTAACGATGAAAATACGATTCTTATAGAATCCAAACCAAATTTTATTTACCGACACTCCTACGAAGCCAGGGTATTGATATACAATGTAAAAACCAAAAAAGTAAGTGGAGTATTAGGAAGTAATCTTCGGTATGCTACCCTTTCTCCTGATGGAAAATTCATTGCTTTTGTAGACAACAACAACTTGCTAATTAAGGCTGTAGATTCTGACGAAATACAAACTGTTACCGGAGATGGAAGTTCTGGACATATTATCAATGGTGCAGTTGACTGGGTATACGAAGAAGAATTTGCCATGAGCAAAGGTTTTGAATGGTCTCCAAACTCTAAACATATCGCATTTTACAAATTCAATGAATTAGAAGTTCCTCAATTTAGTTTGGAATACTACACTGGTAAAACATACCCCAAAATTGAAACCTACAAATACCCTAAAGCAGGGGAAAAAAACTCTTTGGTTAGTTTGCATATTTATACTGTAGAAACAACCGAAACAAACGACATAGCAAATACAAGCGACGACAGCTATTTACCAAGAATTCAATGGACACATGAAAGCAATGAACTTTGTTTTCAAAAACTTAACCGTCACCAAAATAATTTAGAAGTATTTTTTGCGGATGCAAATACAGGAAAATCGAAAAAAATTTACGAAGAAAAAAACAAATACTACATAGATATAAACGACAAATTTTATTTTTCTAATGATGGTATAAATATGATTTATTTGAGTGAGAAAAATGGATTCAACCAAATTTACACCTTAGATTTAAGAACTGGCATTTCTGCCCTTTTAAACAAAGGAAAGTTTGACATAGACCAAATTCACTACTACGATGCAGAAAAACAAATTATTTACTATACTAGTGCTGAAGTTTCTCCAAGCGAAAGATACCTATACAGACAAGATTTAAAGAAAAACATAATTACAAACTTAAGTAAAGGAAAAGGCTGGCATAGCATTACATTTTCAGAAAACGGCCAATACTATTTAAATAATTTTTCTACTTTTAACACCCCAGCAAAATATACTTTACACAACAGCGAAGGCAAGGAAATAAGAGTGCTAGAAGAAAACAAAGAACTAGAAAAATTACTAAAGGAATATAAACTAGGGGAAACAAGTTTTGGAAGTTTTAACACAAGTTTAGGACATAGTTTAAACTACTGGCAAATCTTACCTCCAGATTTTAGTGAAAACAAAAAATACCCAGTTTTATTTTTTGTGTATGGTGGCCCTGGCTCACAAACTGTGAAAAACGCTTGGGGAGGTGGAAACTATATGTGGCACCAATATTTGGCTCAAAAGGGATACATTGTAGTTAGCGTAGACAATAGAGGTACAGGTTTTAGGGGCGAAGAATTTAAGAAAACTACCTATTTGAATCTTGGTAAATACGAGATAGAAGACCAAATAGAAGCTGCAAAATGGATGGGAGATAAAAAATTTGTAGATAAAAATAGAATTGGAATTTGGGGATGGAGTTATGGAGGCTTTATGAGTTCTCTCGGAATTACTGCTGGCAGTGAATACTTTAAAACAGCAATAGCAGTAGCGCCCGTAACCCACTGGAAATACTACGACAACATATATACCGAAAGATATATGCGTACCCCTGATGAAAATGCCGATGGATATAATCTAAACTCTCCTATTACCCTTGCGGACAGAATTAAAGGCAACTACCTCTTGATTCATGGCATGGCCGATGACAATGTACACTTGCAACATGCCAATGAAATGATTCGCACTATGGTAGATAAAAATATTGCATTTGACAGTGAATACTACCCCAACAAAAACCATGGTATAGGAGGAGGAAATACTAGAATTCACTTATATTCTAAAATGACAAAATTTATTTTAGAAAAATTGTAAGGCAATTATTTTTTATTACTTTCGCCAACTGAACAAAATTTAAAAAAAATATATGAATCCAGACTACAATTTAATGCTCATTGCTTGGCTAGGCGTAGCTGCATGGGTTAGCTTTGTTATTTTTTCTAACAAGAAAATCCATCCAAAAGCCTTATTTGTGCTATTTATGGTAGAATTATGGGAGCGCTTTAGCTACTATGGTATGCGTGCACTTTTAATTCTATACATGACAGCCGATATAATTGACGGTGGTTTTAAGTTTGACGATGCAAAATCCTATGGTATATACGGTGCATACGGAGCACTCGTTTATCTCACACCTCTTATTGGTGGTTATTTTGCCGACAAGTTAATGGGTTTTAGAAAGGCTATTTCTATGGGAGCTATTCTAATGGCAATTGGTCAGTTTACCTTATTTATGAACAACCAAACCACTTTCTATTTAGGATTGGCTTTATTGGTAGTAGGAAATGGTTTCTTTAAACCCAATATTTCCAGTATGGTAGGAAGATTTTATGCAGAAGGCGACAAAAGAAGAGACGGTGCTTTTACCCTTTTCTACATGGGTATAAACATGGGTGCTTTTCTTGCCCCTCTTACCTGTGGTGCAATAGGCGAAAATGAAGGATGGCAATATGGTTTCTTAGCAGCTGGCGTGGGAATGCTTGTTGGCTATCTTGTTTTCCTTTGGGGTCAGAAACAAGGAATTTATGAAAATATAGGCATAGGACCAGACGAGGAAGTTAAAAAACCTGTGGTTTCTTTTATTCCAAATAAAATTCTTCCTTTTGTGGCAACTGCCATCATGGTTGGACTTGCTTGGATTTTAATTATTCAAAATGATTTTGTTGATAAACTTCTTACGGTTTTGGCCGTGGGCGTAATTGGTTTTTTATTGTACCAAGCTTCCAAAATGGAAAAAGTTGCAAAACAACGAATTTGGGTAATCGTAATTTTGTTAATGTTCACTACTGTATTTTGGACATTCTTCGAACTTGCAGGCTCTGCATTAAGCCTTTTTACTGCTAGAAATATAAACAGAGAATTGTTTGGACTAGAAATAAAAACAACTTTCTTCCAATCTTTTAATCCACTGTTTATTATGGCATTTGCTCCTATTTTCTCTTGGATTTGGATTAAATTATCTAATGCCGGCAAAGAACCTTCCGCTCCTTATAAATTTGGCGTTGGATTGGCTTTATTAGGTCTGGGATTTTTGGTGCTTAAATTTGGTGGAGCTTCGGCTAAAGGAGGCATGCTTCCTGCTATGTTTATGGTTCTTCTTTATCTTCTACATACCATTGGAGAACTTGTTCTATCCCCGGTAGGGCTTTCTTTAGTAACAAAACTATCTCCAAAACAAATGGTTGGATTTATGTTTGGAATCTGGTTTTTATCCTCCTCTATTGCTCACCAAGCTGGTAAACATATAGCTAAGCTAACCACGGTAAGCGAAAAAACCATTCTTTCTTCAAAAGAATTCCAAAACAGTGAGGTTGAACCTGTTTTCAAAAAACTAATCTCTCAGAAAGAAAATCTAGATTTTATTGAAGAAAAACCAACTTCTAAATTAATTACTTCCGATGGTTTTATTGCCTCTCTTTCTTCTCTTTCTGGTAAAACATACAACCGTTCTACTGTTGTAATTGAAGAAATTGAGCAAGAAGCGGAGAAATATACAGGTAAAAAAAGGGATGAAATAATTGGTTCTGCAACTGTTTCTTACCTTGTAGAAGGAGAATCTACTACACTTAGAGTAGCTAATAAAGAGGAATATGAAAAACTACTTGTTGGAACCCCCTCTGAGTCTATAGACAATTATATCAAGAATCAATCTCTTTTTAAAGGGCTAAATGTTTTTGGTTTATTGGGCATGTTTGCCATTGGATGTGGTGCTTTACTTTTCTTATTAGGACCAATCATTTCCAAATGGATGCACGGAGTTAAATAATTTAATTCAAAAAATATAACATAAAAAAGGCGGAGTAATTTCCGCCTTTTTTTTATTTTTTGATTTATTACCAGAATAGAGTAGCTTAATTTTAAAATTTTCCTTTATTTCCCCTTTACGTTTGCGTAGGGTAGTTTTATAAAATTGCCTACCTGCATATATTTTTCCAGGCCCAATGTTGCAACAATTTTAGCACTTGCAGCATCTATATTACCATCTGATTCTACCATGTCTTCTTCTATTTGTACAACATTTATTTTCCCTATAACCATTATAGTATTGTTTAATTCAATAGGAATCTCTTGTACAAACTCTAATCCAAATTTTATTTTTGACTCTTTTACGAAGGGAGCTAAAAATCCGTCTATATACTCTGCCGTTAGATTTGTTTCTTCAAATTCAGACACCCCTTTGTCGAATCTAGCTGAACTGTAGTGTGCTTTTTCTACTATCTCTTCGTGGACTAAATTCATGGTATAGTAGCCTGTTTCTTTTATATTCGTATAGGTATGGCCACTTTGCCCAATGGGTCTTTGTATATATCCTATAAGCGCGGGGTCGGCTCCTAAGTGAAATACATTACTAAAAATAGCTAAGTTGTGAAGCCCTTCCCCATTTTGAGTACCTATTAAAACCGCAGGTTTATATGCCGTAAGCGAATTGATGAAATTAGCACGATAAAATCTTTCCCATTGTGCAATATCGGAGGATCGTATAATCATATTCATACAACACCGATAACTTGAATATGTTTTTTAATTTTAAAATTGAAAGGTTTTATAAGAATACAACATAGCATTTTGTTTTATCTTAAAGATTAACAATTGACTTGGATTAGATGCTATCTGTATAGTTATTGAATTTTCATTAGTTTGAATTGTTGTATAATCTAATTTGTGACCCAAAATATTGTAAACTTCTATATCTTCTATATTTTGTCCATCAATGTTCCATTGGTTTAGGTTGTTGTAAATTTTAAAACTAGAACTAGAATAACTTCGAACTGAACCAACCCAAGGCAAACAAGCATTAAAATTATCTTGTAGTTTATTCCTAAAATCCGACAATCGAATATATACACTATCTCCTGGACATTGAGTGGCACAACCGTCTCTATGACCTACTAATGAAGGCAAGTCTGCACCAGAAGGAAAAGGATGGGGAAAGCTTTTAGTAGGCATAAGTGTATCTAAAACATATTTCCAAGTCAGGAGTTTTTCTAAAGACTCCATCATGGTATCACTTGGAGCCAATTGGGTATAATTTCCAATTAAACAAACCCCCATAGTATTGGTATTTTTACTACAAAAGTGAGCACCTTGCACATTGTGTTGTTGAATAAAAAACAACTCCGGATCTCTTCCGGCATAAATATCTCCATTTGGAGCTATAAGGTAGTTGTAACCTATATCGTCCCATCCGTTTACTTGGGTATGAAGGGTATAAAAAGAGCGAACAAGTTGGGTATAGTTTGTATTGGAATTGTCGGAAGCTGCATGGTGAACTACGCAGTGATGGGTGGTAGTTTTAACCCTACCCGGAATAGGGTCTGGCAATCCTGCTCTCCATACACTTTGAGGAACAATATTCTCAGGTTCTTCGCAACTCGTTCTCCTATGTATTTGCGCAATTATGGGACTAATTGGAGGAACATACATTCCAATAATTTCTACCATTTGAGAAAATTTACTCTGTATTTCTATCGAATTGTTGCTTTCAAAAACCAATAAGTTAGACTGTATAGAATCGGCATGTTCGTCAAGGCTTTGAATAGTATAGCTTTTGTTTGCTATTCGAATATCTAAATCAAATGAATTAACTTGATTTAAACTTCTAACCACCAAGGTATTTACCGGAAAATCAAATACCAAAACAGAAAGTTCATTTGCAATTAAAGTAATAGATTGTTTTTGAATTTTAACTTCAGTATTGGCATTTAGCTTAATAAAAGGAAGGATAAAAAGCAGTGATAAGAGGGAGAAAGGCAGTTTCATTCTTAAAGTTATATATCAAAAAGGCTTTTTTGACCTAGGGTATCGGCACCATCGTCTTCTATTTTTTTGGTTCTACTGTCTGTAACCGTCATTTTAATTTCAGGAAACTTGTCTTTTGGCTTAATGTCTAATTTAGGTTTTATATCCAACTTGGGTTTCTGTGGCAACTTTTCTTCGGTCTTTTCTTTCGTAGTTTCGGATTCTTTTTCTTTAGTCTCAATTTCAGATTTTTCTGAATTTTCGATTACAGTAGCTTCCTCGCTATTTTCCTCTATTTCTAAGAAATCTTCTTCTATTTCTGCAATATTCTCTATCTCTTCTGCTTTAATTTCACCAACCAAAGGCGACAAAAGTTTAACAGACAAAACGGGGTCTGCGGTCAGTTTATTTCCATTTGCTTTCCAACCTTTTACATCAATAAAATCAGCTATTTTTATAATTTCTTTGGTTTTTTCGCCTCTTCCATTTTTGGTAATTAGCTCTATTTCTGGAGAATCGAAAGTAGAAGCAGCCAATAGTTTTGCACCCTTTTTCTCAGAGATGAAAATAAATTTTCTTGCAAGAGTACTCGTTTCTACTTTGAATCTTTTCACAAAAACTGCTTTTGCGTCGGGGTCGAAATGCACTGCAGATATAGCTTGAGAACTATGGTATTTTTGAAGAAAGAGAAGGTCTTTGTCTTCGTATTTATTGGTAAGTTCGTTGTTCGTAAGTTCGTAACTTCCTTCTTTATAAACAGCGAGAATTTTCTCATCGGAGGTAAAAACCCCAAGGTATTCTCCCCTTCCATCCACATTCAGTCTGCCTATTTCGCGTTCAAAGTATAATTCGCGTCCTTTTTCGGTAGAAACTCCTTTTTCAGTAAGTTCAATTTTTCTAACAGGCTGTCTTGTTAGCGTATTTCCTCTAGAATTTCTTCCTTTAATTGTGAGATCTGCAAAATTGTATTCAAAAAACTTAACCCTAGCTTTGGCCAAAGTGCTTAAATACACTCCCACTTTTTCTGCTTCAGAGTTGTAATTAGCGGTAAAATACAAAACTTTAGAACCAGTAGTTCCTAAACCCAAATCGTATTCTTTATCGCGAATTATGCTCATTACATTAAATCTTTTCACGAAGGCTACTTTGCTTTTACCATCTAAGTACACCACATTGTAAACTTTGCGGTCATCGTTTTTTCTAAATACATCTACATGTATAAGGTCTTTGCCCATAAAGAGTTTATCGGCCACTTTGCTTACCATGTATTTGCCATCTTTACGAAAAGCTATAATGTCGTCTATATCCGAACAATCGCATATATATTCGTCTTTTTTGAGACCAGTACCTACAAAACCCTCTGCAAAGTTTGCATATAATTTTTCGTTTGCTACCGCTACTATATTTGCTTCTATGGTATCAAACAACCTTATTTCTGTTTTTCTTTCTTTTCCTTTGCCATATTTTTTAAGTAAATTCTCAAAATAGTCTATGGCGTATTCTATCAGATTTTCTAAATGATGCTTTACTTCTTCTATCTGTTTTTCTATAGCCAACAACAGTTCATCGGCTTTAAACGAATCAAATTTAGAAATTCTTTTAATTCTAATTTCTGTAAGTTTGGTTATATCCTCGGTTGTTACCTCTCTCCACAATTTAGGTTTAAATGGTTCTAATCCCTTGTCAATGGTTTGTATGATTTCTTCCCAAGTTTCACAATCTTCTATATTGCGGTATATTCTTTCTTCAATAAATATTTTCTCCAAAGAACTAAAATGCCATTTTTCTTGAAGTTCCCCAAGTCTTATTTCCAATTCTCTTTTCAGAAGATTTACAGTTTTATTGGTGCTAAGTTTTAGCATTTCCAAAACCGAAATAAACACTGGTTTATCGTCTATAATTACGCAGGCATTGGGAGAAATAGACACTTCGCAATCTGTAAATGCATACAGCGCGTCTATGGTCATTTCTGGGCTAACCCCTGGTACTAAAAGTATTTCGATTTCTACATCCTTGGCGGTGTTGTCTACTACTTTTTTAATCTTTATTTTCCCATTGTCATTTGCTTTAAGAATGGAATCTATAAGTGAGCCGGTGGTGGTTCCAAAGGGAATTTCTTTGATGAGCAATCGTTTGCCTTCTGCCTGTTCTATTCTAGCCCTAACCCTTATTTTACCACCTTTTTTACCACCGTTGTAATGGGTAAAATCGGCCATTCCACCTGTCATAAAATCGGGGAAAATATCTGGATTTTTACCTTTTAGAACATCTATAGAGGCTGCACATAATTCTCTAAAATTATGGGGCATTATTTTGGTAGCCAAACCTACTGCAATGCCTTCTACCCCTTGTGCTAAAATTAGCGGGAATTTAACAGGAAGACTTAGGGGTTCTTTTTTTCTACCATCGTAAGAGTTTACCCACTTTGTAGTTTGGTTATTGAAAAGTACCTCCAAGGCAAAAGCCGACAAGCGTGCTTCGATATACCTGGGGGCTGCGGCACTGTCTCCTGTTCTAATATCTCCCCAGTTTCCTTGGGTTTCTATAAGCAGTTCTTTTTGGCCCATATTTACCATAGCGTCGCCTATGGCTGCGTCTCCATGAGGATGGTACTGCATGGTTTGACCAATTATGTTGGCCACTTTGTTAAACCTACCATCGTCCATTTCTTTCATGGCGTGCAAAATTCTTCTTTGCACTGGTTTTAATCCATCGTTTATATCTGGAACAGCCCTTTCAAGAATTACATAAGAGGCGTAGTCTAAAAACCAATTTTGGTACAAGCCTGTAACAGGTAAAACACCACCGGGCAGCGGTGTTTCTTGCACAGAACCCTCCTCTTGGTTCTCGTCCATCGAAAATTCATTTTCTAAGTCTTCCGGATTGTCGAAGTGATCGTTGTTCATTCTTTAAATTTATAAAACACTAAAAATGCAAGGTGTTTTTGTGTACAACATGCCCTTTGCAGCAAAAATATAGATTTTGACTTTAGTCCAAAGAATTATTCCAATAAATCTGTCAACATAATAAAAACAAAAGGAAATTTTGCTTTATGGATATTGGAACAATAATTTCTCTTTTGTATTTTGTTTTTTCTAAATATCTCTTGACAAAGTATTTAAAATCACTTACTCTTGTAGTGCTTTGATTCTTACATGGAAATACCAACAAGAATCATTTTGCAACTATTGTAAAAAATGAATTTAGGAATGGAAGAAAAATACTATCTCTTTGTAATTTTAGCCTTTGTATCGGAAATTCTCGGAACAATTTCTGGTTTTGGTTCCTCCATTTTATTTGTGCCTGTTGCCTCTCTTTTTTTCGACTTCAAAACAGTTTTGGGTATCACTGCGGTTTTTCATGTTTTTAGCAATTTAGCTAAAATTGTGTTCTTTAGAAAAGGAATAAACAAGGAAATAGTGCTAAAACTAGGGATTCCTGCTGTGTTATTTGTTGTTTTAGGCGCTTTTATAACCACTCTTATACCTACCAAACACATTGTACTGTTAATGAATATTGCCCTTGTGTTGTTGGCTGTTTATCTATTAACAAGATTTAATAAACCCATACAACAATCCAACCAAAACCTATACATAGGAGGCATACTCTCTGGGTTTGTAGCGGGTATAGCGGGCACTGGCGGAGCTATAAGAGGAATAACCCTTGCGGCATTTCAGCTACCTAAAGAGATTTTTATTGCCACCTCTGCACTTATAGACCTTGGCGTAGATACGAGTAGAGCTATAGTGTATGTAGGCAATGGATATTTTCAAAAAGAATACGTATTCCTTATCCCTTTTTTAATAGGCATTAGTATTGTAGGGAGTTATATAGGCAAAATGATATTAAAACGAACTTCTGAAAATGTTTTTCGTTACATTGTTTTAGGCATTATTATACTTACCGCACTAGCCCAAATAATAAGGTATGTGTGATAAACACAAGTTTTTTTAATTTTCCGTTATTCCCCTATTCAAAAAATCTAAAAAAGGCTTTAGTGCTTGGAGGCTTTGTTTTATTTTTTCTTCCCAATTACTATCCTTTATATCTTGCAAAGTAAGAGGGTATGTAGCAGTAAAACTTTTAAATTTTAGCCACTCCAAACCAGGAGAGTTTTCGTCGTAGCCTTGAGGTGGACGCTTTAGCTTTATAGCTTCTTCTTCATCTAATTTCCCAAAATGTTTTTTGAAGTTTTTATCCAATAATATGGATTCAAAATCTTCAGAATAGTTGCTTATTTCTTTGCGAATTTTCTTTAGAGTTGGGCCCTGAGGCATATACAACCCGCCACCAACAAAAGAACCCCCTTTTTCATCTAAGTGAATGTAATAGCTAGGAGTTTCCATTTTTTTTCCAAATGGATTTACGGCTATTCCCAAATGTGTTTTGTATGGGCTTTTGTCTTTTGAAAAACGAATATCTTTGTTAATTCTAAAGGTACAATCTTTTACTTCCAAGTCGGATACTCTGGGGTCAAATTCATGGATTATTGCCAATACTTTTTTCACTAAAGCATGATAATCTTTTTTAACCAATTCGTACCTTGGTCTATTTAAATCAAACCATTCTTTGTGGTTATTTTCTCTAAGTTCCCTAAAAAATTGAAAAGTAGTTTCGTTTAGCATAGTGCTTTTTTATATATCGGTATATTTTGCTTGTAAATATGCATAGTATTCTTCTTGTGCCCTAATTTTCGGTATTCCAGGACTTCTATAATTGTTTTTTTGTTCTTGGTCTATAACCCTTGCTTTGCAGTTATCTGCCCATTGAATCAAGAAGTATTGTTTTATATCTTCTAGCACGTTGGCATCCAGTATGGGTATTACTACTTCTACCCTATGTTCTAAATTTCTGGTCATTAGGTCAGCACTACCAGTGTATAGTTGTTCGTTGCCATTGTTGCAAAACCAATAAATTCTAGTATGTTCTAAGAACTTATCAATTATACTAATAGCCTCTATATTCTCACTCATTCCTTTTACCCCAGGTACAAGGCAGCAAATACCTCTAACAATCAAGCTTATTTTTACACCAGCATTGGAGGCCTCGTATAATTTGTTTATTAAATCAAAATCTACTAAGCTATTCATTTTAAATCTTACCCAAGCTGTTTTACCTTGTTTTGCAAATTGAATTTCTTGTTCAATTTTTTGCAGCAAAGAGGATTTTAGGTTTATGGGAGCCACTAAGATATTTTGAAAATTTAAATTAAAATTATCTATGTTGTCGATTAATTCAAATACCTTTTCCAAATCATTGGTTATTTGTGGATTAGATGTAAATATACCCAAATCACAATATTGTTTGGAAGTAATTCCATTGTAATTGCCTGTACCTATATGGGCATACAGTTTGTCAAAAAATCCTTCTTTTCTATACACCAAACAAACTTTGGAGTGAACTTTTAATTTTTCATACCCAAAAAATACTTGTGCACCTGCTTCTACTAATTTATCGCTCCAGTAAAGGTTGGATTCTTCATCAAATCTTGCTTTAAGTTCCATTAAAACAATTACTTTTTTGCCATTTTTCACAGCATTTATAAGGGCATTTACTACATTGGAGTGTTCTGCTACCCTATACAAAGTAATTCGGATGGTATGAACGGCGGGGTCCAAGGCAGCTTCTCTAAGAAAACGCACCACATAGTCAAAAGATTGATAAGGATGAGCCATCATAAAGTCCTTCATTGCAATTTTTGCAAAAAGGCTTTTTGCAGCATCTAGCTCATTTATAGGAATTGGTTTTAAGCTTGGATAAACAAATTTTTTCTTAGGGAGTAAACTTGGGAACTTAATAAGGTCTTTAAAATTATGATATCTCTGCCCTGCATGTATACTATCTTTCTGCAAATGCATTTTTTTAACAAAGAACTTTAGCATTTGGGGTGGCATTTCTTTGTCGTGAACAAAACGAACCAGGTTTCCAACTTTTCTTTGCTTTAGAACTTTTTTCATTTTATCAAACATATTTCCGCTAAAATCCACATCAAAATTTAGTTCCGCGTCTCTTGTAATTTTAATTGTATAGGCTTCGAAATGATCGAAATTAAAGCTGCTAAATAAATTTTGTAGATTCAGCCTTATAACATCGTCTAGAAAAATTACATAAGAATTGCCATCTGTACTAGGAATAATAAAGAATCTGTTTTTAGTTTTAGGTAGTTCTACCAATGCGTATTTTTCTTTGTTATCCCCATCGTTATACATTCTTACTGCTAAATATATTGCGGCATCCTTTAAATTAGGAAAAGGTGTATCGTCATTTAGAATCAAAGGAAATAAAGTAGAGAGAATTTCTTCTTTGAAATACTTTTTGATATCTTGAAGTTGCACCATACTAAGCTTTTTTTCATTTAGCCAGTAGATTTGTTCGCTTTTCAATTCTTCTAACAATTGAAAATAAACTATATCAAATTTTTTTTGAAGTCTTGCAACCTCCGATTGAATTTTTGCAAGCATTTCTTTGATTTCTTGTTTTTTCTGGCCTTCGTCAAAATCTGTTTTTTTCATTTGAAGAAGCCTTTTGTTCGTAGCAACTCTCACTCTAAAAAACTCGTCTTGATTGCTAGAAAAAATACCAAGAAACTTTAATCTTTCGAATAAAGGAACAGAGGGGTCGGTGGCTTCTTGTAAAACGCGCTCGTTAAAGTATAGCCAGCTTAGTTCCCTATTAATGTATTTATTTTCTTTTCTTTGCATAATAAATGCTAAATGCTATAGCATAGTGGTCGCTAAACCCTTTCTGCCATTGTTGGTTAAAAAATGTTTTTAGTGGGGCATTCCTATACCTTGGGGATGAATTTACCAGGTCCATAGGTTTGTATACCATATAGGAATTGGGCATATAATTCCATTTGTTTCTTTTATCAAAAAAAGATTTTTCTAACAAGGCATGGTCGTAGTCAAAACCCTGTAGATTATACTGATAGGAGTTAGGTAGGTTTTCATAAAAATCTGATTTAATATCCTCTTTCACTTGGCTTTCGGTATAGTAAGTATATGCATCTATAGAGTCTAGATTGTGGCTAAGGTTTGCATATTTCAGTTTTTTATATTCCATAGAATCATACTTATGGGCACTTAAAATAACAGATATTATTAAATTATTTTTCTCCTCATAAAAACTACCGAGTAGTACCAAAGGATATTTTTTTATTTCGGGAGAAAGTAGAGTAGCATTTAACCTGCTTGTATGAACCGCATTTTGGTTCAAGGGTAGTTTTTTTTCAAAATCAGTTAAGAATGTATGGTTTACAAAATTTAGAACTACTACTTGAAAAGTGTCTTTCTTGGCTACAAATTTTGCAAGTAAAACATCTTCCAAATTGTTTGATATTCTAATACTTGTATCTGAAATCAATGTTACTTTCTTCGGATTATAGATAACCGCATTGATAAAAGGGGTATTTTCATTTTTTTTACCTGCCTTGAAAAGATACCCTGCTTTAGCAATACTTGGGTGAGAAATAATATCCTGTAAAATGCTTTCGTTCTCTATTTCTGACAATGCCAATATATGAGGCAATTGTTTGGGAAACATTTGGTTCATGTGAGAAACAAGCAAATTAACTTTATGCATATATTTTTCAGAATTCCAGTTTCTCACATAAATACCGGTATCGTTTGATTTCTGAAACAAGGTATCGTAAAAGTTTTCGGTGTTCCAGTAAGCAATATTGAGTTTGTTTTTGCTTTTGACTTTAAGTGGTTTTTGTGCCCACAGAACAAAAGGAAACAATAAAAAAATAATGCAAATGGGTTTAATAAATAATTTCAACATTAAGGCAAATATATTGAAGTGAATCTTAAGATAAAATTAAATCGTGCATATTCCCTATAAAACATTCTATTTTACGGGTAAGAGCATTCTTTGGTACATATCGGGTTTAGCTGAAACTTCCTTTTTGGTAATATATTTTTCCATGATTAAGGAAGCCATAGGTGCAGCCCAAGTTGCACCAAAGCCACCATTTTCTATAAGTATGGCTACTGCTATTTTAGGATTTTCTTTGGGGCCAAAACCTATAAAAACAGAATGGTCTTTGCCATGCGGATTTTGTGCTGTTCCTGTTTTGCCACACAACTCCAAACCAGGAATGGCGGTCCAAAAAGCGGTACCACCTGGTTTGTAAACAGAAGCCATTGCTTCATACACTATATCGTAATATTTTTTATCTACGCTAGTATAGTTTTTATGCAAGTGGTCTGGTACTTTGGTTCTATCTTTTCCTATATATTTTACTACATGAGGTCTTATAAAATAACCTTTATTTGCAATTATTGCACACATATTTGCCATTTGTAAAGGGGTTAGCCCTACTTCTCCCTGCCCTATGGCTATAGAAATTACATTAGAAGACTTCCAGTTTTTACCAAAAACCCTTTGGTATCTTTCAGATGTTGGAATATACCCTTTATTCTCTCCTGCTATATCCACATTGGTTGTAACCCCAATACCAAAAGTATTTAAATGAGCAATCCAAGCATTTAAACCTTCCGAAACATTTTTGTATTTGGGATTATCTACAATGGATTTAAAAACGAAACAATAATAAGCATTACAAGAAGTTTGTATGGAATACTTTAAATCTGCGGGACTAGGATGGGCATGGCAACCCACCTTTCTGTTTCCTAGTCTATAGCCTCCAAAGCATGGATACCTGGTTTCAGGAACCAATACTTCTTCTTGCAAGCCAATAAGTGCTTGAACGGTTTTAAAGGTAGAACCAGGAGGATAGGGTGCTTTTAGCGCTCTATTGTACAATGGTTTTTTGGGATCCATCAACAATTTCCTAAAATTCTTATTTCTTTCAGGTCCAGTAAGTTCGTTGGGGTCAAAAGCCGGGCTGTTGGCCAAACAAAGAATTTCTCCTGTTTTGGGTTCTATGGCAACTATACTACCCGTTTTATTTTTCAAAAACTCTTCTGCCATCAATTGCAAGTCTAAATCTATTGACGTAACTAAATCTTCTCCAGGTATGGGTTTGGTATCGAATTTACCATCTGCAAAACTACCCTTTTGAAGATTAAACTTATCTACCATCATTATCTTATAGCCTTTTACCCCTCTTAATTCTTCTTCATAACTCTTCTCTATCCCTGTAACTCCAACTAAATCTGCCATTTTATAGTATGGGTTTTCTTTGATTAGTTCCTCCGAAGCCTCGCTCACATAGCCTAATACGTGTGCAAGTGCAGCCGTCTTATATCTTCTATCTGTCTTATTTTCAATCACAAACCCTGGGTATCTGTATAGGTTTTCTTGAATTGCAGAGTATGCTTTTACACTTAAATTCTTTGCGATAGTAGTGGGTTTTCGAGTGGAATAGTTGGCAGCTTTTTCTATTCTTTTCATCAACTCTTGCTGTGTAATTTCAAGTAAATTACATAAAACAGTTGTGTCGAAATGCTTCGCTTTTATAGGAATTACTGCAAGGTCGTATACAAAGTCATTGAATACTATTAACTTATCGTTTCTATCGTAAATAGTTCCTCTTACAGGATACAATGGTACCTCTGTAGAACCATTTCTTTGTGCTTGAATCAAATAAGCATCTGATTTTAATTGCAAAGAATAGAATTTATACAAAAAAACAATGCCTACTACTAACAAGAGACCATACATTAAGTACGAACGTTTACCCATATTGGACATACTGCTCATGAATCTTTTCTATTAAAGGTTCTAAAAAGCAACTCTTCTGAAAGAAGAATTAAAACTAACGTAAAAACGCTGCTAAGAATCCAAGTGGGTAGAAAGATTGAGAAGAAGTTTTTTCCAAGAGTTTCTAAAAGTAAAACCCAAAATTGATAGAACAATATAAAGATGCTGAGGTACGCAAATTTGAATTTGTTCCCTGCCTTATTAAGCCAAATACTTTTTTCGTCTCCCCTTGCAGGGGCATTGAATAATGAGGGGTTAAGAAAATATGGGCGAAACAAACCTATAAATAAAGAAGCAGAAGCGTGTATTCCATGTGAATTTAGTAATGTATCTAAAAATATTCCCACCGAAAAAAAAATTAATACGCTTTGCCACTTGTTTAGAGTATAGGGCATATACAAAAGAAAGAAAAGAATAATAAAGGGTTGAAACCAAAAGAAACTATGTACATTTTCTAAAAAAACCAATTGTACAAAAAAACAATAGACTAAAATTAAGGAATATTTCAATAGCTCTCTCATTGGTTATCTTCCTTAATTTTATTGTCAAAATAATTTAATTCTTGTTTAAATAGGTCTTTTACAACATATACTTCCCTTAATTGGCTGAAATTTGCAGAAAGCTTAACCTTGGCTCTCAAAAAACTGCCATCTACTTCTTTTACATCTACCACTGTTCCTATGGGTAAATTTTCGGGGAAATTTGTAGAATAAGGACTAGTAACAACTTTTTGTCCTTTAGCAACTTTTTCATATCTATTTATTCCCGATAAAAATACATAGTCAGGATTTCTTTCTTCCCATTTTATTTTACCTTGAGACAAATTTAATTCCTGAATTTTGGGAGATACTACCGCTTTTGAATGTAAAACACTCATTACTAATGCAAAATTATCAGACACATCCTCTACAATCCCAACTATTCCCAAAGGGCTAAAAACCCCCATTCCTATCTGAATTCCAGACTCTTTGCCTCTGTTTATAGTTAAATAATTGTTAGGATTATCTGTCGTATTTCCTACTACTTGGGCTGCGATATATTTATATCTCTGTTTAAAAAGAGTGTCCGATACAAAAAAGGTATCGTTTGGTTGGATATAATAATTTTCTTTGAGTAGTTTTCTTAAAACTAAATTTTCTTTCACCAATTGGCTATTGCTAGATTTTAACTGAAAATAGCTTTTGTAAGCATTAGAATATTCAGTTATGGAAGCGAAAAAGGCGTTAGAAGTATTAAAAAAAAGAGTTTTATGGTAAACATGAAAATTAACAATTAAAATAAAACTCAGAATTTGAAGCACCACAAAAAGAATGAGGTGTAAATAGGTTTTGATGAATTGTAAAACCGACCCCATAAAAAATTATTTAGGTCATTAAAAACTTAAATTTACCAATATTTCTAAGTGCTATACCTGTTCCTCTTACTACAGCTATAAGAGGGTCATCTGCAATTGTTACAGGCAATTTAGTAATATTAGAAATCCTTTTGTCCAAACCTCTTAGCAGAGCACCGCCACCTGTAAGGTACAGTCCTGTTTGGTAAATATCTGCCGCCAATTCTGGTGGTGTTCTTTCAAGTGCACGAAGAATAGCTTCCTCTATTTTGCTAATAGACTTATCCAATGCCAAGGCAATTTCTGAGTAAGAAACCATCACTTGTTTAGGAATACCAGACACTAAGTCTCTTCCTTGAACCGGGAAATCTTCAGGTGGATTTTCTAATTCAGGCACAGCAGCACCTACATTTATTTTTATTCTTTCGGCTGTTCTTTCTCCTATTTGTAAGGAATGCTCCCTTCTCATATAGTCTACAATATCTGAGTTGAATTCATTTCCTGCAACCCTTATTGATTCGTCACATACTATACCTCCCAAAGCGATAACTGCAATTTCAGAAGTTCCTCCACCTATGTCAATAATCATATTTCCCATTGGTTCGGTTACATCTATTCCTATACCTACTGCGGCTGCCATTGGTTCATGAATCATGTACACTTCTTTTCCGCCTGCTCTTTCAGCAGAATCCTTAACCGCTCTTTTTTCTACTTCCGTAATTCCAGAAGGAATACAAATCACCATTTTAAGTTGGGGAGAAAAAGCTTTGCCAGAGTTTATCTTTTTAATCATCCCTCTAATCATGTGCTCCGCAGCTAAAAAATCTGCGATTACTCCATCTTTTAAAGGTCTGATAGTCTTTATGTTTTCGTTTTCTTTCCCTTGCATTTGCATAGCCTCGTGGCCTATTGCTAGCACTTGATTGGTAGACCTTTCTATTGCTATTATAGATGGTTCATCTACTACAACTTGGTCTTTGTGTATTATAAGGGTATTGGCCGTACCCAAATCTATTGCTAATTCTTGCGTAAAAAAATTAAATATCCCCATTTTATAACTGTTGGCTTAAGAGGTGCAAAATAAAGAAAAATTATGCTATTCCTTTAATTTTTTTTGTTAATGTTTGAAGTGTCTAAATCCCGTCAAAACCATTGCAATTCCCAATTCATCTGCTTTTTCAATGGATAAATTGTCTTTGATAGAACCACCAGGTTGTGCTATCGCTGTTATCCCTGCTCCAAACCCAATTTCTACACAGTCCGGAAAAGGGAAAAATGCATCGGATGCCATTACCGCACCTTGTATATCAAAACCAAATGCTTTCGCTTTTTCGATTGCTTGATTTAGTGCATCTACCCTACTTGTTTGACCCGTTCCACTGGAAATCATTTGTTGGTTCTTTACCAGTACTATTGCATTGGATTTGGTATGTTTTACTAATTTAACAGCAAACTCCAAGTCTTTAATTTCTTGAGCAGTAGCTTGTTTTTTTGTAACCAATTTAAAATCCGAGGATGTTTCTATCCTGTTGTCTTTTTCTTGGTATAATTCCCCCTGTAGTATGGTTCTTTTTTGTATAGAGGCTGTTTCAAAAGAGTTAATTTTCAATAAACTTCTTTGGGATTTTTTAGAAAAAAGCTCTAATACTCCTTCTTCAAATCCAGGTGCAAGCAATATTTCAAAGAAAATTTTATCGATTTTTTGGGCAGTTTCCAATTCAATTGGATGGTTACAAATCATAATTCCACCAAAAGCAGATACAGGGTCGGATGACAATGCAGAATCGTAACTTTCAGATACAGTAGCATTGGTTGAAATACCACATGCGTTGTTGTGCTTTATTATGGCAAAAGTAGCTCCATCTTTTGTGTCAAAATCAGAAATCAAAGATATGGCCGCTTCTATATCCAATAAATTATTGTAAGAAATTTCTTTCCCTTGTAATTGTGTGAAATTTTTATTCAAATCTCCTATAAACCAAGCTTTTTGATGAGGATTTTCGCCATACCTCAAAGGACTTGTTGGAATATTGAATAAGTATTCTGATATCAAATTGTCATAAGATTGGGTCTGAGCAAAAGCTTTTGCCGCAAAATGTTTTCTCCTTTCTCTGTTTAATTGGCCTTTTACCATCAAATCCAAAACAACCTCGTAATCGTTTTTATCAGAAACAATACAAGTATGTTCGAAATTTTTGGCTGCTGCTCTTATCAATGAAACACCCCCAATATCAATTTTTTCAATCATTTCTTTTTCCGCCGCTCCAGACTTAAGAGTTTCTTCAAAGGGATACAAATCCACAATCACAAGGTCTATAGATGGGATATTAAATTCCGCAGCTTGGGTCAAGTCTTCCTGCAAATCTCTACGGTGCAAAATCCCCCCAAATACAGCAGGGTGCAATGTTTTTACCCTCCCTCCAAATATAGAAGGATAACCTGTTAAATCCTCTACTGCCAACACTGGTATACCTAATTTCTCAATAAAATCCCTTGTCCCGCCTGTTGAATATATTCCAATATTTTGTTCCTGTAAGTGGCGTACAATGGGTTCTAAACCGTCTTTGTAATACACCGAAATAAGCGCGTTTTTTACTTGTAATGTTTCCAATTTTTTGAATTTTAAAATGATTCTTTTATACCCCTGCAAAAGTAGTTTGTTCCTTTGTTCTTTCCTATTGCTTTCAAAGCTTTTCTTTACAAATTATAAACACTTACTTTCCTTTTCTCTACTCTATCAATTTTAAAAAATATTTCTCAAAGTGATACTTTGAGAGAACTTCTATTGTTTTGTTAAAGAAAGAATTTTTTTTTCTTCTTGTCAAATAACCACAAGTTTTTAACAAATTACAGACTTGTACTTTTAATATATTATATTGAAATTCATTGACCTATAAGAATAAAGATAAAAACAATTTTCCATGAAAAATGGTAGTTTAATTAAAAGCTTGTTAGGTTCCCAATTATAGTTCAACTTGGTTCGCATTTTGTAAATGTATGGGTACACAATTTTACTACCTTGAGCACTTTTTACGAAAATTATACAAAAACCAACCCCATCTCTATCTTAATCGCCGAAAGCGATGAGATGTTTCTATACAAAACCACAGAACTCATTAAAAATAAATTTCACGATGCAATTATTCATACGGCTAATTCATTGTTAGAAATCAAAGAAAAAATACAGTCTGGTTTTGAATACACCATCTTACTTGTTGACCTTAATTTAAGAGATAGTCAAGGTTTTGAATTAGTAGAAACAATTTTAGCAATCCAAAAAAATACGGCTCTTGTTGTTCTTTCCTCCTTTAAAGACAGCGACCAAAGAATTAAAGCATATATTCAACTAGGTGTTGCAGACTATTTATACAAGGAAAATATAGACCAAGAAATTCTGAATAAGTCTCTTATATATTCTATCGAAAGAAACTATTTTGCCAAGATAATCAAAGAGTCAGAAGACAAATATAAAAATATATTTAGAAACAATCCATCACCAATGTATATCTACGATGTAGAAACCTTGGCCTTTTTAGATGTAAACAATGCTGCCTTAGAAAAATATGGCTATACCTACGAAGAGTTTAGAAACCTAAGCATAAAAGACATACGTCCCAAAAAAGAAATTCCTCTGTTAGAAAAATTGCTACAATTCAGACCGATAAATACATACAACTACAAAGGAGTATGGAAACATTTAAATAAAATGGGCTATGAATTGGAGGTTGAAGTACAATCCAACCCAATGATTTTGGGCAATAAAAAAGCCAGAATTGTAACCATAAACGACATTACAGAAAAATTAGAAAATGCACTAAAACTTGAAAAATTATACAAAAGATTAAATGCCGCAGAAGAAATAAGCAATTTGGGTTACTGGGAAATAGACCTTAAAACCCACGAATTATTTTGGTCGGATCAAGTTTATAATCTTTTTAATATATCACAAAAAAACTCTCCTCTTACTCTTCAAACTTTAGAAAATTTTATCCATCCAGAGGAAAAAAACTACTTTTTCACTAAACTATACGAGTCCCTAAACCAAGCTAAACCCTTGGAGTTAGAATGCAAAATAATTACAGGAAACGATTCCCTAAAAGATATTAAAGTAAAGGGAAATATGGTTTTTGACCAAATGAATACTCCCCTAAGATTTGAAGGAATAATGCAAGATATTACCTTGGTAAAACAAGAACAATCTTGGTTAAAACTTTTAGAATCTGTAATTACCAATTCTAATGACTCTGCTCTTATTGCAGAGTTTTGTTCCGAAATAGACTTCCCTTGTAAAATTATTTACCATAATCAGGCTTTTACAGAATTAAGCCAATACGATTCCAATGATTTAAACGATAAAAACATTCAGTTCCTTTTTGGAAAAGAAACCAATAAAGAACAAATTTTCAAGCTTAAAGAGGCTACTATAGCAAAACAAAAATCGAATCTTGAATTAATTTGTTACAAAAAAAATGGGGAAAGTTTTTGGGCCAATATTTCGGTTTCGCCTGTATTTAATTCCATTGGCTGGGTTACTCATTGGGTTATTATTCTACGCGATATAAGCGAAAAGAAAGCCAAAGAAAAGGAACGAGAAACCCTTATTCATGAACTTTCTCATAGCAACAAAGACCTAAAACAGTTTGCCTATACTACTTCGCATAATTTGCGTTCTCCATTAGCAAATTTGGTGAGCATTAGTAAAATGATCCAAGAAATAGAGATTGAAAATCCTTTGCTAGAAAAGCTTATTCATGGCTTTATATCCTCTACCAATGTGCTAAACGATACGGTTACAGACCTTAGTAACATTATTTCGCTTAAAGACACCTCCAATATTGAAATAGAAGACCATTATTTTTCTAATGTATTTGATAATATTTTATTGCAAACCCAGCATTTAACGGAACAATACAAACCTATTATAGATTCAGATTTTTCAAAAGCCCCAACGGTAAAATTCAATAGGGCTTATTTGGAAAGCATACTCTTAAATCTGTATACAAATGCTATAAAATATAGCTCCCCTCAAAGAAAACTCCACTTAAGAATCCATACATTCAAAGAAAATGGATATATTACGCTGGAATTTGAAGACAATGGTGTAGGAATAGACCTTGAAAAATACGGAAATAAAATTTTTGGTTTGTACCAACGTTTCCATAACCACCCGGATAGCAAAGGTCTTGGTTTGTACCTTGTAAAATCTCATGTTGAATCGCTTGGTGGCAAAATAGCGATAGAAAGTGAGGTGGAAAAAGGAACTAAATTTATTATTCACTTTAAAATAGAACCTGATGTTGAACAATATTTGGCTAATTGATGACGATGAAATAACATTAATGATTGGTGAATTATACCTAAATAAGGCACTCCCTAATGCCTCAGTGTATAAATTTTCCGACCCCGAAAATGGTCTTAGCGAATTACTACAATTTTCTCAAACCCAAATCCTAGACCAAATACCTGATGTTATTTTTTTAGACCTAAACATGAAAGGCCTAAATGGATGGGAATTTATAGACAAGCTTAATTCTTTATGGCCTGTTCAAATGAAAGAATACAAGCCTTTTGTAGTTTTGTTAAGTTCTAGTATTCAAAAAGAGGAAATAGAAATGTCTAAAAATCTAGATTCTGTTCTATCTTTTATTTCAAAACCTATTGATAATGAAAAGATAGAAGAAATAAAAAACTTGATCAATAAGATTAAAACTGAAAGTATATAAAAGGAATAAAATCTGCTGATACTGTTTGCCAGATTATCAGTACGGTTATCAGTACAACAATTACCTTTGTATATACTGGTGATTTTATAAAAGAATATTTCACCTTGTTTTTCAATTCTTTTGGCAACCAATGTATGGTCATACCTAGGGCAAATACCAAAAACACTTTCCAAAATCCTAAAAGAACATCCCCAGCATAAGAGAAATCTAGTTTATAAAAAATCATTTCTCTAACAGAAGTTGCAGTTTGTTCATCTGCTGCTCTAAACCATATACGAGTAAATGAAATAAAAGCAAAAGTAAATGTAATTTTAAATACCCTTATATACCATTGATTTAGCTTCTCCCATGGACTTATTTTTCTCCAATGTTTGTAAAAAACTAAAGCCAAACCATTTAATCCTCCCCATACTATAAAATTCAATGTTGAACCATGCCACAGACCTCCCAATAACATGGTAAGCATAAGATTAATGTTGGTATTGATGTGTTTTCGTACCGAAGGAAAAACCTGATACAACAACATCAAAATAACTAATGAAACAACAATTTGTAGCCAATATGCAGAAAGGCCCAACAACATGGTTAGAATTGCTACTAGCAAAACAAATAATATATAAGATACAATACTTCCTTTTTTGTTTCCGCCCAAAGGAATATACAAATAATCTCTTAGCCAAGTAGATAAGCTGATATGCCAACGCTTCCAAAATTCAGCAACATTTTGTGCTTTGTAAGGTGAATTAAAATTGGTATTAAACCTAAAACCCATTAGCAATGCAATACCTATAGCAATATCTGTATATCCTGAAAAATCACAATAAACCTGCAAGGAATATGCAAATACGGCCATTAGATTTTCAAAACCTGTAAACATAACAGGGTTGGCAAATACCTTATCAATAAATTGCACCGCCATATAATCACCAATGACCATTTTTTTGACCAAACCTCCAAGAATCATAAATATAGCCAACCCAAATTGATACCCAGACAAAGTGTAAGGCCTATACATTTGAGGAATAAACTCAGAAGCCCTTACGATGGGCCCTGCTACCAATTGAGGAAAAAATGAAACATAAAAACCAAAGTCAAATAAACTATGCAAGGGTTCCAATTTCCGTTTGTAAATATCTACAGTATAGCTTATAGCCTGAAAAGTGTAAAAAGAAATCCCTACCGGTAAAAGTATAGAATCTACATCGAATCCTGTGTTTAAAAGGGTATTACTAAATTGTGCAAATACATTCCATACCTGATTGTTAGTTGCAAATATTTGATTGTAAGAATCAGTAAAAAAATAGGCATACTTAAAGTACGCTAAAATACTTAAATTGGCTCCTACACTCCAAATAACTAGCAACTTTCTGTGTAATTTATTCTCCGTAGTAAACAGTTTTTTCCCTATAAAATAATCGGAAACTATGGTAAACAGCAACAAGGTAAAATACAAGCCACTTGTTTTGTAATAGAAAAAGATACTTACTAAAAACAAGAATAAGTTTCGAATAGTTATTTTTTTGTGAATAACACTAAAAATAGCAAATACAATGGTAAAGAAACCCCAGAAATAAACACCTGTAAAGATTATAGGTGAGTTTTTATTGAATGAAAGTAATTGGATTAAATACTCTTGAATATAGTTATTCATAAGACAAATAGGATAGATTATTTTGCACAAAAGAATCGTATTTCTTTAAAAAGGCTTCAAAAAACAAGTCCCCTAAATATCGGTAACCATTTCCTGTAAGATGTATTAAATCACTCTGCGCCATTCCATTGCGATTCCATAGTTGAATGGAACCAAGCCCTCCCATTACAGAATACAAATCCCATACCGCTGCGCCATGGGTCTTGCCTAGTAAATACATGGAGTTTCTCACTTCATTGCCACTGTAGTTTTTGTATTTGCGTCGCTTAATTGTTTTGTAGCTATCGGTATTGGTTAGTAATAGTATGGCCACTCCAGGACAAACTTCTCTAATCCTTTTAATCCACAAGCTGTAATTATTCTCAAACCATGGCCTTGAAAAATCTTTACCAAAAGCATCGTTTATACCTACTGCAAAGACTATTAAATCAGGATTTAAAACCTTCAGTTGTTTATCTAGGTCCAAACAATTTAGGAAGGAAGGTACAGAAGCGCCATTTACTCCTACATTGTGGTATACCAGTCCAGAGTTATTTTGAATCTTTGTTTGAATTCCATTTAAAACAAACATAGACTGCAATTCATTGGTTTTATGAACCACTAGTTTAAAACTTGAATAATTGCTAGGAAAAATAAACTTAGAACATTTACAATCGGATGAATATTCCGCACTTAATAAGTTGGAATCTACTTGAATGGTAAAATCAAAATAACTTGAACCTGTATCGTGATAAACCAATATTTCATCAAACACATATTTTGTAAAAAATTCCGATTTAAAATCAAATGAAACATATTGTCCACTATCTCTTGCAATAGCTTTATAGCCCATTAATCCTACCTCTTCTGGGAAGCTAAGCTTTACATTTTTAACATATTCCCATGTTTTATTGTAATGCACATCATATTGTGCAGAACCATTGGTTTTTATTGCCTTGTAAGGAAACACAAAACCTCTTTCTACTTCCCTTTGGAATAAAAACTTATTAAAATGGCTTCGTATTTGACCTGTCCACATATCCGCTTGTACATGCGAGCCACCAAAATGAACAATATTTATTTTACCCTGCCCTGTAGAAACTAACTTGTTAAATTTATACATAAAATTCACAAAGTCCATGCTATCGCCAGGGTAATCAATTTTATTGTTAGCGTAGTTTACAAAGGAATATTTTTCCGAATTGTCTATAAAAGCCTGGGATTTGGCATACAAAACAAAAAAACTCAAGAAAAAAACAAAGAGGTATTTAATCAACTTTAAGCGCCTCCATGTTTTTGTGGAACATATAAATCTGATATTCTCGTTCTATAGCAGAATAAAATATTTTAGACATTTCTTCTGCACCTATTTTACTAAAATGTATGTAATCTGGCGCACCATAAGCAGGCGACCTCTTAACCCATTTAACCATACTGTTTTTGCCACCCATTGCATGGTACATACTCCAAAAAGCCGCGCCTCTTTTATTCGCTTCTTCGGCCATTTTTTGAATACAATATTCCAACATTTTTGGGGTTTGCATACTGCCATCTATGTTGGTTGACATGTCTGCAGGACCAATAACCAATATCTTAATACTTGTATCAATAGACCTTATATAGTCTATTTGCTTTGCAAAACTTGCTGCATATCGCTCCGCTGCTTTGGGGTCTTTGATGTATGGCATGCTGTTACCCCCAAATTGCATAATCACCATTCTAACATTTAAAAACTTATAGGTTTGACTTAAGGATGCCTTGTTTATGGAAGTAAATGTAAGACCCGAAGATCCTCTCCAAGGTATATTGTCCATAGCAATACCATATTTTCCATCTATTGCAATTCCTAATATATCGGTTATTGAATCTGATTGAAAATTTAAGGATACATTTGATTTATTGGAATCTAATTGCCATTTAATAAGTTGTTCTTTCCCTTCACTAGGGACCAATTGGCTTAAAGTTGTATTTCCATTTTGTAAACTCACTGTAAAGGAACGATTGTAGGCTCCAGTTATTACTTTTACAGTTTCAAAGTTTCTAACAAGTCGGTATTTTTTCTCTCTTGGACTTATAGATACCTGAGCATTTCCGCCATTGTATCTAAATATCATGCCTGTAATTCCATATCTATTGTGCGGAGCTCTTGTATTGGATGCACCATAACTTACAAGTCGTTGCCAATTTCCAGAAGCGGTTTGGCTTATGGTATAACTTGGCACTAGCTGCAATGGGGGTAAAATTCCGGGACCACTCCCTCCATATCTGGATTGTAATTTCTCTCTAATGTGTGATGTAATCCTATCCATTTCTATTTGAGAGTCACCATAATGTAGAATTCTGTACAGTTTTTTATCCTTTTTTAGTTTAGCCCATTCTTCAAAAATAGGAAACCAAAAATCTTTTATCCCTGAGGCATAAAAGAACTTGGTACTATCCAACTGACTTTGCTGAATCATAAACTGTAGGGTATCTGCTTTGCTCGAAATCTTTTTTATAGATTCTTCTTTTTTTCTTTTTGCTTCTACCAAAGCCTTTTGCTCTTCCACTTCCAAATGCTTGGCTTCTGCGAATGCCCTATACCCTACTATATCGCTAATTTTAAAATACTTAAAGATGGTTTCTTGTTTTTTACCCGCTATTGTTTCACTTACAAAAGAAAGAAACAACACAGAGCTTAATGCAAGCAATATAAAATGGAATACTTTTTTAGGCGGTAACATACTTAGTTTTACCATGCAAAGGTAAAGGTATTTCTATTGCTAAAATATATAGTGTCGGAAAATTATGTACATTTATTGTTCTGGATAGAAAAAATGCAGTTAAGGTTGGCAGTTTGGTGATTTTGTACCTGTTTTTTGGTTAGCGGTTTTTTTGTAAAATCGTATTTTCAGAACAGAAACGAGCCATTTTAAGCAACTAATTTTTTGAGAAAAATTTAGTTAATCCCAAAAATGCCTCTATTGAAGTTGTTTTTTTCTCTGGAAATTCAAATTTGAAGGTTTTGTAAGAGTTGTACACTTATCTGCCTTTGGAAGAACAGCTACGGCTGTTGGCAGCCGGCAATAAACAGGTTTAATTAACTGGTGTTTTTTTTACTATAAATTTATTTAGGATCATCAGTATCGAGAGCAGTATTATGGGAATAATTAATACATAGCCAAACTTAAATATATATAGCTGCCATTTATATATCAATCCAACTAATGGGATTATTAAAGCGGATTGAACTATGAATAAAATCCTAAATAAAATAATCTTGTATTTATGCTTCTTTAGAAAAATCAATGTAGTAGCAATAAGTAAGATCAATATGATAAATAACATTATAAAACCAAGCTGATAACCTGCAATTGGCATTATTCTAGTCAAACTTCCTCTATACCAAGTTTCTGGAATATAAAGACTTCTTATGTATAGAGATCTTAGAATTACAAAAAACAAAATGAGATGGAAGAAGCTTAGAATAAGATAAGTCTGACGAGAGTATTTTACTATTTGTTTGAGCATAATAATTTTATTTGAATGCAGGTTTTCCATTGTTATACCATTTTTTTTGGGTTATTAATTCCGCATTTTTGTATATTGATTCCTCCCATAGTTGCCCATTGTCGTACCATTTTCGATAGTTTCCATTAATTACATTTTTGATATATGTACATTCTAAAGCAAGCACACCATTTTTGTACCAACGCTTATTCCAGCCCTGCATCATACCATTTTGATATGTGGTTTCAACCCAAAGTTGCCCGCTAGTATAGTACTGTCGTTCTATTCCATGCTTTTTGCCATTCTTGTATTCAGACAAAGTAATTCCGACTCCTTTATTATAGGTTTTAACGCTTCCATCAATTGAAACATCCACTTTTTGACCATTTATAACTTTCTCATATACTTTTCCATCCAAGTCATAGATGATTGTAGTTCTTATATCTTTATCGTTATCTATTTCAGACTTTTTACTTAATGTTTTACCGTCTCTATAGTATTCCTTAGTGATTTGAGCATTTGATTCGCTCATGTATTCAGTCTCCTCAACTAAAATTTCATTAAAGTCAAGAAGTGATGGGTTCAACCGAAAAGTAATTCTACTCTCTAATCTCCCATTGTTGTAATATAAATAGATTTTATTTCCATGAATATAATATGTTCTCAATCCGTGTTCTTTCCCATTTCTGAAACTTGCAATTCCGGAAATAAGTTCCACGTCCCAAATCCCTGATTCGGTGTAGTAAAATTCCAATTGTACAATTGAATCTTCTTTGAATTCTTGTTTAGCAAAATGCCCTTTTGATGTGTAAAAATCTATTCTTTTAATTTCACCACGCTCAATATTCAGAATTAAAGAGTCTCCAAAGCTTGTCAAGCCGAAATGTTTATAAATTTGTTCGTTGTTAATTGCTTTAGAAGTACCGTAAGCCTTCCCAGTATATAGTTTGTCATTTTTAAACCACAGGTTGTTCTTCTCTACTAATTCAGAAATGGGACTTGGTTGACATCCCGCCATAATATTTAATAAAGCAAATATTATCAAAAATTGATGTATTCTGGATTTCCTCATTTATTCATATTCTCTTGATTAATAAATTTTTAGCTTGCACCCAACGGCTGTTTGTCTAAAAACCTCCGTTATGTCTTCAAAAATAGAAAAAACTATTCATTATATTTCTTTTAAGCGACTTTTTACAAGTAAAAATTACCAGATGAAAAGAATGGCTCTCTTAATAAGCCTCTATTGAAGTTGTTTTTTACTCAAAAAATTCAAATTTGAAGGTTTTTAAAGTGTTGAGCACTTATCTGCCTTTGGAGCATCAACTCTGGCTTAGTTAGTTGCTGGGCAATTTTAATATCTGTTGAGTTATTGGTTTTATTAATTTTTAATGTTATTTTATTGTGTAACTCACATTGCGTCCACTTCCTTGTTTTTCAATTAATCCTTTGTTAAGCAACTCTGACAAAATGCGTTTTACGGTTGGTGCAGGTATCGCCAACTTTTCGGCAATTTCTCCCGACTGGATGTTCGGACGGTTTTGTATAATTGAATAAATTGATTTTTCTTTGGGTGAAAGCTGTGTTTCCATTCCACTTTTTTGCAATTTCAGCAGCAGTTGCGATTGAATATTGGACAAGCAACTCAAAAAGAACTGTATCCAAACAGTTACATCTTCGTTTGGGCGTTGTGCTTGACAACTTCTAAGCACCTTATAATATTCGTTTTTTTGGTTTTCTATTTCATGTTCAAAACTCACGTATTGTATCCATTTATATCCATTTTTTAGTAACAAAAGCGTTGAAATCAAACGGCTTAACCTACCGTTTCCGTCTTGAAATGGGTGAACGCTCAAAAATTCATAGACGAAAGACGCTACTTTTATTAACGTATGTACTTCCGTTTCGGAATTATACCAATTTAGCAAAGCCCTTATGGCATCTTCAGTGGCAAATCCCGCTTCGGTGGTTTGAAAAATGATTTGACGTGTGCCGTCAGGAAATGAGGCTTCAACCGCATTACTATGCAGCTTATAATTGCCTTTATGCCATTCGTCTATGGCACTGTATTTCATCAAACTATTATGTAAGCTTTTGAGATGGTTTTCGGTAACGCTAATGTTTTCATAAGATTCCGATATCAAGTCCAGTACTTCAAAATAACCGACTACTTCCTGCGAATCTCTGTCAGTAAGGTTAGTAACATCAATTTTTTGAAGCAACACATCAACTTCTTCATCGCTCATTCTGTTGCCTTCAATACGGTTTGAAGCCCCTACGCTTCGAACGGTAGCAATGCTCTTCAACTCTTTGAGGCTTTGTCCTTCTTTGCGTTCAATAGCGGTCCAATTTGCATCAAAACGATCTATTTCACTGATTAAGTTAATCAGTTTCCAATCAATTTTCAGTTTAAAATTATATACTTCGTTGTCCATTTTGATACGTTTTGATACGCAAAGATACGATTAAGATTTGAAACCGCAAACAACAAATGATACGTTTTGATACGTTTTGATTTGATTATGATACGAAAAATGTCATTATTTTCAATCGTGCGGTTGTCGGGTTGTTGGTTCCCGCATTAGGTGGGAAACACCTCTGTATTGTTTTCAAAAATAGAAAAAACTACTTTACTCCGCACTTTTTAATGGGTTTTATTTATTGGATTTAAAATTTAAGCGCAAAATATTTTGCAAATCCAGGTGTCTTAAATGGTCTTAAAAATACCTCTTTTAAAAGGCCTGTATTGAAGTGGTTTTTTTACAGAATGGTTTTTAAACGTGTTGTTTACTTGTCTGCCTTAGGAGGGAGGTATAGCTAAGAAAATTGTGGCAGTTTTATTTTTTAATTGTAAATCCAACAGGAGCTTTTAAAGTTCCATAATCATACATATTTATATATATTGAAACCGTATCTTTTGAACCTTCCCATGTTACACGATAATTATCTAACATAACACTACCAAATCCTAATGGATCATTGTTACTCTTGGTAGGACAACAACTTCCAGCTCGAAAGTAAGAAACTTTTTCTCCATTCGGTCCAGCAAGAGCGTTTAGAAATCTTCTTTCGTTTAATGGACCTTCTTCTTTCTCTACACCACCAACTTGGATAGGATTTTTATATGTCAATCCATATGTAGGGTCAGTTGATATTTCTGTTAATTTAAAAGTCTGATTATCTTTTAAACCAGTTTTTACAGCTTGTTTTGTTGTAGAACAAGAGATTAAAAATCCAACAATTCCAAAGTAAAGTATTTTTTTCATTATTATTTGATATGGTATAGCCTAATTCGTCTCTATACCTGCAATATTGCATATATTTTTCATTTATTACAAGTTTTTATTTACTATACAAAATCTTATTGACTTCTCAAAATAAGTTACTTAGCTTTTTTTGCAAAGACCTAACAGGTAAACAAAATTTACCCTTTATTTGAAGTAATAAAACTTTATGAGTTACCCTCCCCTTTTATTGCATTTGCGCATTCCCTTCGGTGTATATCTTATGCCAGTTTTTTTATTTGCTTTGAGCCAAGCAGATAGCCTAGACTGGAACAGCACTTTGGCTTGTTTTGTAGCATTACACTTTTTTCTTTACCCCGCTAGCAATGGCTACAATAGCTACATGGACAAAGACACCGGGAGTATAGGTGGCATTAAATCGCCTCCAAAAGTTCCAAAATCTATGTTTGTACTTAGCCTTATTTTAGATAGTGTAGGTATCTTGCTTGTTTATTTTTGGGTATCCAACCCCGTGGCAAGTGCGTTGGCACTTTTGTATGTTTTGGCTTCCAGGGCATATAGCTATCGCAAAATCAGAATAAAAAAATTTCCGGTTTTGGGTTTTTTACATGTTTCCATTTTTCAAGGGGTAGTTATATTTTTGCTGGTAAGTATCTCTACAGGTAGAACTATACTGTATGATATGGAATTTATGGTTTCCCTTTGTATGGCCTTTGTTTTGGTAGGTGCAGGCTATCCTCTTACGCAAGTGTACCAACACGAGCAAGACAAAAAAGACGGAGTAAAAACCCTGAGCATGCTTCTTGGTATAAGAGGCACTTTTGTTTTTTCGAGTATTTTGTTTGCTGCCTTGGGTGCATTGGCATTTTACTATTTTGGGATTTTACAACAAAAATGGTCTTACCTTTTGCTTTTTGCCCTCTGCACAGCTCCTGTTTTTGGTTTTTTTAACCTTTGGATGCGGAGTGTTTTTAGCAAACCAGAAGAAGCCAACTTTGAAAACACTATGAGAATGAACAATATTGCAGCTATTTCTGTTAATGTTTTTTTTATTATACTTATTTTTTTAGAACATAGCCAATCGTGACATACATACACAGTATAGAAACAAGCCAAGGTACTTATAAAGTTAGCCAAGAAGAAATGACCGCTTTTATTGGTTGGAGTATTGAAGACAAAAATGCACTCAGAAAATACAAAGCTCTGCAAAGAGATAAATCTATCTTATACAAATACAGTGTGTTGCCAGATTTTAATGCTGCTTGCCCAAATCCCATTCTATTTAAAACTAAAGACCACTCTCCTACTACGGCAGAAAGAATGCAAGTGTTCAAAAACGAAGCATTTAAACTTTCCAGTAAGGTATGTGTTCAAGCTATCCAAAATAGCCAAGTTGAGAAACAATCCATTACCCATATTATAGGAATAACCTGCACAGGGGTGTATGCACCGGGCTTGGAAGTAGAAATTTTATTAGAACTTGGCTTAAAAGAAGATACAGAAAGGCATAGTGTAAATTTCATGGGTTGTCATGCTGCTTTCCATGGTTTGCGTATGGCCGACTTGATATGTAAAGCAAACCCCAATGCTACGGTTTTAGTATTTTCTGTTGAATTGTGCTCTTTACATTTCCGACAAAACCCAAGCGACGACAATATACTTTCTACTTACCTATTTGGCGATGGAGCTGCGGCAGCTATTCTAAGCAGTAAAAAGCCTAAAAACAACCCCTATCTTTCTTGTAAAAACTTTGGATCTATACTCTTGCCACAAGGCAAAAACGACATGAAATGGGACTTGGGACAACATGGCTTTGAAATGGTACTGAACAGAAATGTCCCCAGTCAAATTGTGCAAAATATGAAAAAAGCTTTTTTGGATTTTTTAACTAAAAACAAGGTTTCTAAAGACCAAATAACAAGTTATGCCATTCACCCTGGTGGGAAAAATATACTTAAGGCTTTCGCAGAAGCTATTGAAATAGAAAGCAAAGAAATAAGCGAAAGCTATGCTGTTCTTCTCGAATATGGCAATATGTCTTCAGCTACAATCCTATTTGTACTTAAGGAGATGATAGAAAATTATAAATACGACAGGGTAAATACAATGGTGTATGCTGCTGCTTTTGGCCCAGGGCTTAGCATAGAAAGTGCCCTTTTGGAATGGAATTTAATAGAAAATTAACGGATTGTAAAAATGCCAAACTTTAAAAATCGTTCGTACCAAGCAGAATTAATGGATATGCCCATAGAGGATAAGAAGGCATTGTTTGTTAATCTCAAAGAACTTATTTTTATAAACAAACTAACCGGGGGACCAAGTGTGGTTTTTAAACAAATAAAAAAACTATTTCTTCATAAAACAGATAACTTAACACTTTTGGATGTAGGATTTGGAGCAGGAGACCTCTTAAATTATGTAACTAAAAATCAAAATAAATTGGATTTCAGTATACAATTATCTGGTGTAGATATAATGCCCGAAACACTTGAATTTGTAAAATTACACTATCCTACACTGCCCAGCCAGGCAAATCTTATGCTAAACGATTACAAAAAATCCTTTGATAGTAGCCAACAACAAATTGACATCATAACAGCAAACTTATTTTGCCACCACCTTAGCGAACAAGAACTTCAAATTTTCTTAAAAACAGCGCACACAAATGCACGAAAAGCCACAATCATAAACGACCTACACCGCCACCCTGTTGCATATTGGTTTATAAAATTTGCTGCTGCATTGTTTTCAAAGTCTGCATTTACAAAGCACGATGCACCCTTATCTGTACTTAGAGGTTTTACCAAAGCAGAATGGGAAACCCAATTGCAAAAAGCAGGAATCACAAACTACACTGTAGAATGGAAATGGGCTTTTAGGCACCTAATTACCATATACCCATGAGCAATAGCAAGGAAATATGTATTGTAGGTGGTGGACTTGCAGGACTTTCTCTTGCCATTCTTACTGCAAAAAATGGGTGGAAAGTAACGGTTTTAGAAAAAGGAGACTACCCTAGACCCAAAGTTTGCGGCGAATACATCAGCATGGAGTCTTACGATTTTTTGGAATCACTTGGTGTAAATTTAAGTAAACTACAAACTCCTATCATTAGCAACTTTACTTTAACCACCGAACACAGAATTAGCGCTAGCACCAAACTTAAAACTGGTGGTTTCGGAATTAGCAGAATGTTTCTAGACCATGAATTATACAAAATTGCTCTTGATAATGGGGTTTCTATAAAACTTCACAGTAAAGTTACCGCGATTAAAAAAACAGATTTTGGGTTTACAATACAGATAAACCATGGCGAAAATCTCTCCTATCCTTTGGTAGTAGGCACATTTGGGCGAATATCTGGATTGCAAGAAAACAAGAAACAGAATAGTTTTGTAGGAGTAAAATACCATGTAGAAGCCGGGCCTAGCGAAGACACTATAGAGATACATCAATTTAAGGGTGGATATTGTGGTGTATCGAAAGTAGAAAATGGCGCATACAATCTTTGCTATTTGGTAGATTCCAATGCCTTAAAATCCGTAAAAGGGAATATAGAAGCTTTGGAAGAGAAGGTTTTATCTAGAAACCCTTCCCTCAAAAAAAGATTGCAAAGTAAAAAACTTACCGAGCCTGTTGTTACTTCTAAAATATATTTTGGGACCCAAAACAGCATGCAGCAAGGCTATGTATTGCTTGGGGATGCTGCTGGGTTTATCCCACCGCTTACGGGCAATGGCATGAGCCTTGCTTTTCGCTCCGCAAAGAAGCTTTTTTTATCGCTACAAGAATTCCAAAAACATGGGGAGTACAACAAACTGTTGCAAGAAAACCATCAATACATTCAGCACTACCTAAAGTTCAGGATAAAAAAAGGAAGGTTTTTGCAGTCTTTGTTGTTTATTCAAAATCCAATATTCAACAAAATGCTATGCTATGCCTTGGTTTACATACCAGGCCTATTGCAAATACTTAGCAAACAAGCGGTAGGCAAGAAGATATAGATTTTACGCAATAAATTTCTGTGACACATACAATTTAAAATACCACCGATTGCAATCGATGGCTATTCATTTTAAATCCCTTCGGGATTTTTTCGAATTTGATTTTTATAAAATACTAGTTGTTAGAGTTTACACAAAAAGGGCGGTAAAACTCCATCCACGTCTAAAAGCCTGAAAGGCTTTAATTTGAATAGCAACAGGTAAAACCTGTCGTATAAAATGAATCGTTTAACACAACCCCTAAGAGGGTTGAATATTTTGCTCCGTGTCTAGTGAAAAACCAGTTTGAATGGGTCCAAATAGCAAACAAGGCTACAAAGAGATAAAACACATTTCATTTATTGAATTACAATCTTTTCTCTTTTAGTTGTTTTTTCATCCTTTACTTGTAAAATATAAATCCCTGATTCAATATCTGAAAAATCTAAACTATATGCTTTGTGCCTTATTTTGTAGCGCGGTATATTTATAATCCTACCATCTAAAGAAAAAACTGAACATTCAAAATCCTCTCCTATTTCGTATCCTAACTCCACAAACATCTCATTACTTGCAGGATTTGGATAAAGAGCAAATGAAAAAACAGAATCTTCTAGCACTAAGGTATCCACTGGTCTTGGAGAATAAATGGAATAATAAACAGTAGGGATACAAAATTTATCGTTTTTTTCCATTGCAGGCGTTGGTTTTGCAACACTATCTCCTCTATTGTTCTTGTAGTACTCGTATGTAACGCACAAGTCTATATCTGTAATATAGAATCCACTATAGGTTTCAAAAACAGTAGAAAAAGTGTCGGAATCGTTCACCCCCAAATCCCTTCTTACCATTTTATCACCACCAATAAAAGAGCCGCTTCCCACCCAAACCCTAAAACCTATAATATCAAAAGCATAAAATGTATCGGGTCCCATATTAGTAACCACAAACCTAAAGGGGTGAAATTCCTGGTTTTGCTCAAAAGTATCCATTGGGTTAATGTCTAAAATATTGGTAATTGCCATATCAAATCTTCTTACCTGTGCAGGAAGATTTATGCAGCTGAAAAACATGATGGCTAAAATTAAATTTTGTATCGTTTTATTCATATATCTTTATCACTTTTGAACCAAAATTTTCTTGTAATAATTTCCTTGCTCTGTTTTTATTTCTAGGGTGTACATGCCGTTCCCTATGTTTTGCGGTAGGGTTAGTTCCCATTTTGAATTACTTGTTTTCTGAAAATTATTTGACTCTAGGATTATTTCGCGACCACTTATGTCTCGTAGATTTATCGAGTGCAATCCTTCCTCAGGTTGTTCTATTTGCAACTTATCTACCACAGGATTAGGCGATATTTTTACATCCGACTTATTTATATTCTCTATGCTGCTCGTAGCACTGCGGTGTGTAATGATTACTCGCCACGAATTGTCTTTAGTTGTTTGCGGATTCAAAGAAGTTTCTCTAATAAAATTAAAATTTGGTGATGAATTTTTCAACAATACACCCGTTGTAATTGTAACAAAATCCACATCATCTTTAAAATTCACAGGTGTTTTATAATTTAGCAAAACAGAATCTCCAGGATTTAACTGAATATTACCAGGCAAAATAAATCTTTTCAAACCATGATCAAGACCTACAATATTTACAGAAATATCAAACGAATCCTCTATAAAGACTGTATCGGGGCCTTGGTTTTTAACCGAATAGGAAATTTCCAAAGTGGTTGGGGAAATAATGTACAAACCATCTACAGGCTTGTGAATTCTGCAGGACAGGTCTATCATTCTATACCTAGACTGTGCATATACACTGCTTGTTAGCAGAAAAAATATTAGGAGTATAAGTTTATTTGTTTTCATAGCTTCTTACTTTTTTTAGTATGCCAACAAGCAGTGTAATTCATTTTCTTCTTATCATTTTTGAACCAAAATTTTCTTGTAATAATTTCCTTGCTCTGTTTTTATTTCTAGGGTGTACATACCGTTCCCTATGTTTTGCGGTAGGGTTAATTCCCATTTTGAATTACTTGTTTTCTGCAAATTATTTGACTCTAGGATTATATCACGACCACTTATGTCTCGTAGATTTATCGAGTGCAATCCTTCCTCAGGTTGTTCTATTTGCAACTTATCTACCACAGGATTAGGCGATATTTTTACATCCGACTTATTTATATCCCCTATGCTGCTCGTAGCACTACGGTGCGTTATGATTACTCGCCATGCATTGTCGCCTCCGGTAGGTGGGTTGGTTTGACTTTCTCGAAAAAAATTAAAATTAGAGGAATTGTTGTATAGGCCTAAATTTACGTTAATATGAACAAAATCTACATCTTTATCATGATCAATAGGAAGAAAATAAGTCAATAAAAAAGAATCACCTGGATTAAGTTGAACACTAGGTGAGGCAATAAATTTTTTATAATCTAGATTTAAACCATTAATATTAATATTAACATTAAACGAATCTTCTTTAAAGACTGTATCGGGGCCTTGGTTTTTAACCCAATAAGAAATTTCTAAAGTGGTTGGGGAAATAATGTACAAACCATCTACAGGCTTGTGAATTCTGCAGGACAGGTCTATCATTCTATACCTAGACTGTGCATATACACTGCTTGTTAGCAGAAAAAATATTAGGAGTAAAATTTTATTTGTTTTCATAGCTTTTTACTTTTTTTAGTATGCCAACAAGTAGTGTAATTCATTTTCTACTTATCATTTTTGAACCAAAATTTTCTTGTAATAATTTCCTTGCTCTGTTTTTATTTCTAGGGTGTACATTCCGTTCCCTATTTTTTGTGGAAGGGTTAGTTCCCATTGTGAATTACTTGTTTTCTGCAAATTATTTGACTCTAGGATTATTTCACGACCACTTATGTCTCGAAGATTTATCGAGTGCAATCCTTCCCCAGCTTGTTCTATTTGCAACTTATCTACCACAGGATTAGGCGATATTTTTACATCCGACTTATTTATATCCCCTATGCTGCTCGTAGCACTGCGGTGTGTAATGATTACTCGCCACGAATTGTCGCCACCTGTAGGTGGGTTGGTTTGACTTTCTCTAAAAAAATTAAAATTCAGAGAGTTATTATAAAGTTCTGTATTTAAATTAATTTGAACAAAATCTTCATCTTTGTCGTGATTTACATCGGTCTTATATATAATCAATACAGAATCCCCTGGATTGAGTTGAACATTTGGCGATGCTATATATCTTTTTAACCCATGATTTAAACCTAGTATATTAATAAATACATCAAAGGAATCCTCTTTAAAGACTGTATCGGGGCCTTGGTTTTTAACCGAATAGGAAATTTCCAAAGTGGTTGGGGAAATAATGTACAAACCATCTACAGGTTTGTGAATTCTGCAAGATAGGTCTATCATTCTATACCTAGACTGTGCATATACACTGCTTGTTAGCAGAAAAAATATAAGGAGTAAAATTTTATTAGTTTTCATAGCTTTTAAATCGTTAAATTAATCACATGGGTTACAAGGTGGGTTGGGCAATTCCTCATCTTCATCGCAATCGCAGCAAAATTTAATTTCTTTCTGCAATACTATTGGAGGACACAATGGGTCCTCAAATTCACATGGCAAAATTTTTATTTCCATATCTACCCATTGGCATCTAGTTGCAGGATTTCCCATTGCATCTATGTATGGCTGATTACAATAGTCTTGTGGATAAGCTGGAACTTCATTTGAAAAATTATATGGATTAGGCAAAACCCATCTGTTAGATGTATTAATATCTCCACTTACCCAACCGGGTACAAAACCAGATAGAGGATCGCTATTGGGTTTAGATTTGAATGTAATAGTAGGAGGCTGACAAAGTCCAGTTAAATTATGCTCAAGTTCAAGATTAGAAGAACCTCCAAAAACTATACAATTGTCTTTTTTTCCATCAGCTTTAAAAGTGTATGAAAAATCTACAAAACTTAAAACAAAAGGTTCTGGGGAAAAACCCACACCTGTATTGGGGTTAGCTATTGGAACTACCCAATAGGTTTTGTTATTGTTTATAGAACCTGTTAGATTAACAGAAAAATTATAACTTCTGTTGGCACTTACTGTTCCTGTGGAATAATCAAATAAATCATAAGAAAGAATGTCGCCAGTGTTTGTAGTTCCAAATGAAACTACCTCACTATTGGGATTAGTTTTTAATAGATTAATCTGAGTCATACCATTGGTTACTGTAACATTTTGGTAACATGTTTTAATAGTGGCCTGTCCAAAAGGAGCTTGAGCTTTTGCTTGCTGATACAATAGGCCCAAGATTAAGGCAAAGCCAAAAAAAGAATACTTTAATTTTTTGAACGAAACAATCTTGTCTGTCCAAAACATCTCCCACATACTTCGGAATAGCGCAATTCGGCTATTAGTAGAGAGAGAGAGAGAGAGAGTAATTATTTTTCATAGTATAATTATTTATGTATGACAAACATAGAATAAAAGATAATAAAAAACAAGCAACTCCAAAAAAAATCAATATAAATTTACAAACGGTAATAAATAGCAAAAAAGCGGAAATTCGACCTGTATTCATCCATGTATTTTTTAGGTGTTGGTATTCGAGTTTAGCATAACCTCGGTCTTCGGCTTCGCTCAGACACCGAGAAGGGCGTTTCTTTGCATGGAGCATTTTTAATTTCATTCCAATTCATGGTTTGAGAACCTCACCATGACACTAAGGCATTAGCATTATAAAAAAGTAATCGAATTTGGGGTTTAGTCTTCGCATAACCTCGGTCTTCGGCTCCGCTCAGACAACGAGGAGGGCTTGCATCATTGGATTTCCTCACCATTCCCCAAAAACCATAAATTTTGTTGGCTCAAAGAAGGTTAGCGAGTTTACCGATTAGTTTTACTTACCAAAAAATAGCAACGAATCCTTTTCTCCGTAGGAGAAAAATATCCATAGCCCCGGGTTTTAACCCGGGGTTTAAAATGAAAACGAAATTATGTTTTTGGCAACTTTTTTGCCCTTCCCCGCAAAAAAGGTGACAAAAACATTAACCTCGGTCTTCGGCTCCGCTCAGACACCGAGGGGCGTTTCTTTGCATGGAGCATTTTTAATTTCATTCAAATTCATGGTTCGAGAAACTCACCATGACACTAAGGTATTAGCATTATAAAAGAGTAATCCAATTTGGGTTTTAGTCTTCGTATAACCTCGGTCTTCGGCTTCGCTCAGACACCGAGGAGGGTGTTTCTTGCATGGAGCATTTTTAATTTCATTCCAATTCATGGTTTGAGAACCTCACCATGACACTAAGGCATTAGCATTATAAAAAAGTAATCCAATTTGGGTTTTAGTCTTCGCATAACCTCGGTCTTCGGCTCCGCTCAGACAACGAGGAGGGCTTGCATCATTGGATTTCCTCACCATTCCCCAAAAACCATAAATTTTGTTGGCTCAAAGAAGGTTAGCGAGTTTACCGATTAGTTTTACTTACCAAAAAATAGCAACGATTCCTTTTCTCCGTAGGAGAAAAATATCCATAGCCCCGGGTTTTAACCCAGGGTTTAAAATGAAAACGAAATTATGTTTTTGGCAACTTTTTTGCCCTTCCCCGCAAAAAAGATGACAAAAACATTAACCTCGGTCTTCGGCTTCGCTCAGACACCGAGGGGCGTTTCTTTGCATGGAGCATTTTTAATTTCATTCCAATTCATGGTTTGAGAACCTCACCATGACACTAAGGCATTAGCATTATAAAAAAGTAATCCAATTGGGGTTTTAGTCTTCGCATAACCTCAGTCTTCGGCTTCGTTCAGACACCGAGAAGGGGGTGTTTCTTTTATGGAGCATTTTTAATTTCATTCCAATTCATGGTTCGAGAACCTCACCATGACACTAAG
>DIUJ01000049.1:1721-80547 GCA_002422315.1 Bacteroidetes bacterium UBA6161 | reverse complement strand
CTCGGTCTTCGGCTTCGCTCAGACAACGAGGAGGGCGTTTTACATCATTGGTAGTATTCGTGTTCAGTTATCCTCGGTCTTCGGCTTCGCTCAGACACCGAGGTGGGGAGTTTTACGGCATAGAAAGGATATTTTTCTTTTGTTTGAATCACAAAAATCAATGAGTAAAAAACTTTAAATTTGAAACCACGATTAAAAATACATGCAAACTATGGGAGCAATAGAAATAGGGGGACAAAAGATATATCCCGGAGAAAGTAAACAAGTGGTAGTAAATATTGCTAGGCTACCAAGTAGAACTATTATTGATACACTTATTCATGTTTACCGTTCGGAAAAAGAAGGTCCGGTATTGCTTCTATCCGCAGGACTACATGGCGATGAGATAAATGGAATTGAGTCCCTTAGAAGGATGATTGTAAAAAAACAATTAATGCCCGAAATAGGAACGGTTATATGTATTCCCATTATCAATATTTATGGCTTTTTGAATTTTAGCAGAGACTTGCCTGATGGCAAAGATATTAACAGATCTTTTCCTGGTTCAGAAAATGGCTCTTTGGCTTCTAGGGTAGCACATTTTATAGTACAAGATATTCTTCCACAAATAGATTACGGTATAGATTACCATACAGGGGGGGCTGCAAAAAGCAATTACCCGCAAGTAAGGTGTATTACAAAGGACGAAGAAAACCTTAACTTAGCCAAAGCCTTTGCTGCTCCTATAATCCTAAACTCTAATTACAGACCAGGTTCTTTAAGAAAAGAAGCAGCCAAAAATGGCAAAAGAATTATAGTATATGAAGGAGGCGAATCTTTGCGATTTGACGAAAATGCCATTGAACAAGCAATTAAAGGCACCAAAAGGGTAATGCACTATTTAAATATGGTTTCCAAATCACCGAATAAGGAGTTTACGCCTACTCTAGTAGAAAAAAGTTCATGGGTTAGGGCCAAATATGCAGGTATGTTCCGCTCCAATATAATGCCAGGCGATACAGTGAAAAAAAACCAAATCATAGGAAGTATAACCGACCCCTATGGCGATTTTGAACACAAAAAGAAAGCACCTTTTAATGGAATTGTTATTGGGAAAAACAACAACCCTATAGTCCATGCCGGCGATGCTCTTTTTCATCTAGGCAAATTAGATTAAAAAGGATCTTTAAAAATTTGCTCTAAGCCCTATGCTGTGCTGATAAAATGTGCGGTAGTCTTGCCCCAATTCTTGGTTTAAAGAGGGCTTGTAAAATACCCTTAATTTAGGACTTGCCGCATAATAAAACCCAGGCATATACTGAATACTTGCCAATAACTCTCTCCTAGTCAATTCTCTATTAATTTCTACTTTGTCGAACAAATAAGAGAAAGAAAAATCCATATCCAACAATTGATTCTTTTTGTATCCCTTCCACAGGCTAAGTGGTTTTAAAGCCAATCCAAAAGTATTTCTTCTAAAATACGAGGATTCGTATTGTGCATAGTAATTCCCAAGAGAATTTCTATAGCCCAAACCCCAAGAGGTGTGAATATCTATGTATTTTCCCGCATGAATATTCAACTGCAAGGTATTTACACTAGAAAATCTTTTTTCAGAGTTGTTGTTGTTGTTTTTTAGGCTTTTACTGCCAAAGTCTAGTATTCCTGTAGAAACTTCTAAAGAAAAATAATCTCGAATTTGAGCATCTACTTCCCCTATATGTAGAGTAAGTATCACAAAACAAGATATTCTAAAGAGTTTATTTTTCATATACTTAGAATTTTCTATTTAATTCTCGTTCTATGTCTTTTTTCTTTATGTCTTCTCTCTTGTCGTGTACTTTTTTTCCCTTGGCCAAAGCAATTTCTATTTTAATATGCCCTCTTTCCGAGAAAAAAACTTTGATTGGAACAATGGTATAGCCTTCTTTTTCAATTCCAGAAATCAACTTTCTTAACTCTCTTTTTTGTAAAAGTAGTTTTCTTTTTTGCAAGGGTTCATGGTTCATATAGCTACCATATTTCCACTCTGCAATGTGCATGTTTTTTATAAATAGTTCTTTGCTTTCTATCACACAATGGGCTTCGGATATAGAGGCATTGTTGTTTCTTATAGATTTAACCTCTGTACCAGTTAGCACCATTCCTGCCACAAATCTTTCTTCTAAATCGTAGTTAAAGCCTGCTTTTTTATTAACAATATTAATTTTTGCCATTTCTCTCCCCTCTCTAATCTTTTAAACTACCAAACAATTGATTTATTTTTTCTTTAGCTAAAATTGCTTGACCTTGAGTACCCTTGGCTACAAGTCTCTCTCCTACTTTTACTTCAAAACTACAATTCACTTTATTTCCTTTTAGTTCTTCTACAGTAGCTTCTATGGAAACTTCTTGTCCCAAAAGCGCGGGTGAAATATGTTGAATATTAAGAAAAGTACCAATACCTTCTTCATGCTCTTCTTTCATTTCCAAAACAAAAAGTCTACAGGCCCACTCTACATCTCTACCTAAGGCAAAAGTGGCATATACAGGGTGTACCATTCCAGATTCAAAAGAAGCAATATCTTCTGACATTACAGTTCTGGAAAAGATCTTTTTATCTCCTATTTTAAATGCTTCAATCACTCTTTTGTTTCCTGTTTTTTCAACCTTTCTTCTTTTTCTTTTTGCAATAGTTTTTCTATGTAATCACTATTCAATTCATCCTCTGATTTAGTTTTTTTAGGAGTTTCTGTTGGAGTATTCGCTTTGTTTTGAGCCTCATTTTTTAGTTTTTGAATTTCTAATTTAAGCAATTCTATTTGCTGAGTCATTTTTTCATTCTCTAATTGTGAGTTGTTACACAAAGTTATTTCTTGCTGCAGTAGTTTATTTTTTTCTTCTAATGCACTTATTTTTTCTTTTTGCTGTGCAACTAAATTACTTAGACTAATCACTATATCTCCACTTTGCTGACTCTGAACTTCTTCTTTAAATTTTTGTAAACGATTTGCTTCTGCTTTTGTTTTCAGTAGTTCTTTTTTAAGAATATCGTTGTCCATTTCCAAGCCACTTACTTGCGTATTTAGTTCTCTATATTTTCTTATTAGAGCGGTATCTTGTACCGTTTGACTTTGGGCATTCTGCTGGTTTGCAGTAAGCAAACGAATTTGTTTTTTTTGTTCTTCTATTTCCTTATTCTTTGCATTCAATTCATTCTTTAATTTTACTATAACCTGTGTAAGGGCTATATCTTCTACAGAATTGTTTTCTTGTTTTTCGTTAGGAGCGGTCTGGATTTTCTCTTCTCCCATTACATTGTAGTAATGAAAAGCAGCCCTAGAACCTGCGCCAATATGAATCCCAAATTGTCCTTGGGTTAATTCTACATCGGTAAAAGTTGTAACAAACTTTTGGTTTATATAAAGGTCATAAACCCTATCGTGTGCTCTTAATACAATTTCGTTATAGGTTTTAGAAATTGCGGAAGCATTTTTTACCCATCCTTTTTTCCCTTTGCTAATGGGTACCTGACCATCCGGGAATACTCTCACTATCCTGTAGGATCTATTTTGGTTTACTTCTACCATTAAACCAGAGGAGTTAAGCTTATCGGCCATAAAAACTATACCTGCAGAACTGTGCTTTACTTTATTATTTGTAAACAAGGTTAAAGCTGTGGATATCTCAAAGCTGGCAATTTTGTCTTGTACATTAGGAAACACAAAATACCCAATTTCCATGTTTCGTCTTACCAATTCAAATTTGCCATTTTGTAGAACAAAAAGATTGTCAACATTGTAAGTTTGAGTCCAAGTTTCGTTTTGGGAACTAAAGTCTTCTGAAAAGACTCTTTTGGTAAAGTCTTTGTTTATTTCTTGGGAAAAAACAGCCGTTGATATAATTCCTAATAAAAAGAGAAATAAATATTTCATATTTGTGCAGTGAAATGCTTTGGCAAAGGTAAATAAAATCAACGGTATTGAAATCAGATAAATGAAACAAAAGATAGTATCCTTAAAAATTAGTTTTGTAGTTGTTCTTACTACAGCAATAGCTATATTCTCCTCTTCTTGCAGCAACGAATTGAATGTATTTGGAGAATATGAAGAAAAAGCAATAGTCTATGGTTTATTAGATATTGGCGAGCCAGTACAGTTTATAAAAATTGGGCGTACATTCTTAAATCCTAATCAAAATGCAGCAGATGTAGCAAAAATACCAGATTCTATATATTTCAAAGACATAGAAGTAAAACTTGTTAACGAGCAAAGCAGCCAAGAAATAATTTTAAATAAAATTGACAGTATTCCAAAAAACATAGGATTATTTAACTCTGATTCGAATATTTTATATGCTACAAATGCCATCTTAAATCCCAACAATTCTTACAGGTTATTTATTAAAAACCCAAGAACAGGATATACAGCAAGTTCTTCTACTCAGCTAGTAAAACCGAGTATTGTTCTCTTTCCTGTTTCGGTAAATAACCCAAATCTTTCAATCAAACCCAATTTAAATATCCAATTGCGTTTCAATGTTCCCGCAAATTCAAATGCAAAGATTTTTGATACCTATTTTAATTTTTGGGTAGAAGAAACTAACAAAAGCACCAACGAAAAACTGATAAAATTTCTTCCTTGGAGATTTGTTCGAGACATGCGCGTTTCAAACCCTTCCAGCAACAACCCCGAGATTATGTCTAGGTCTATACCCGGAACCTCTTTCTTTGAATTTTTTGATGCAAATCTTCAAGCAGATACAAACATTATAAGAAGAATTGTTGATATAGAATTTATTCTTTATTCAGGATCTAAAGATTTGGATGATTTTGTGGCTGCTTCTACCCCTTCTATAGGAATAGTTCAAAAACAAAGTGAATTTAGTAACATTGAAAATGGTCTAGGAATTTTTAGTAGCCGAAATACCTTTAGAATCAAAAATATAAACATTGACGATGTTACAATTGCAGAAATGGGTTTACTTAAAAATGGAATTGCCGACTTGAATTTTGTAAAGTAATTCTAAAATCCCAAAGCATTAAACCTAAATTGATTTTGCGTGTTCCACTCTAGAGAAGGGAATGGGAATTTTATAGTGTTTAGTGTCATGCATGCATATTTACCTAAGTTATTTTTAGGTTTTAGCAATTTTATCCAATCTATATCAGCGGAGAAATAAAATTGTCTATTTCTTTGATAATGAGAAAAATCCATTACTATTCCCTTGGTCTCAAATACATTACTATACCCCCCATACATATTATGCGCACCATATCCTAAAGATAAATTTAGCCATTCTGGAGTTTTATTTTTAGCAATTTGAGGAATGATTTTATGTAAAGGAAATGATAGCCAATAGGTTTGACCATTATAATCTTTTAAAACCTGTTCATACCATGGTCCGCCTAAGGTATTTGGTCTGTAACTAGCAATCGAAGTATTCCTAAAAGAAAATTTCAAACTCAAGTGTTGCTCTTCCCAAAAATATGCTTGAAGATAATGAAGCAGAGACCCTGAAGTATTTGCTATTATATCCGAATAGGAGGCTCCCCAATTTTTAGAAAAACCATCTAAAATTTCAATAGGAGTTTGGAAAATTGTGCCAAAAAGTAAACCGTTTAAAGCAGCTTTTTTATGGTTATACCCTACATCCAAAGACGACTGATAAGCAAAAGCGCCCAAAGTGTAAGCAGAATATGCGTGTCCCATTTTATCCATTTGCAACCACTCTTTTCCATCGTTTTTAAAATGGAATGAACCCATTGGATAGTTCTTGTACCATGTTTGATACAACGCTAAATGTGTAGTAGTTGTAAATCCTATTGCACTTACAATTAGAATTTTTTTAGAAGAGGACGAATCAATATTTACCCTATTTAGGTAATTGTAATGTAAGGAATAAACATTGTTAAAACTTATTCCTATACATAATAGCAGCCAAATTTTCTTATTAAATCGCAAGAATTTGCTCTTTTACAGCATCCAAAATGGCAAATGCACCTTTGGAGTCGAAGGATTCTGCATAAACTCTTAGCACAGGTTCTGTTCCTGAAGGCCTAATCATAACCCATTCGTCTGCTGGCAAATGAAACTTGTAACCATCTATATCTTCTGTTTTGGTTACTCTATACCTTCCAAACTGAGTAAATTCTCCAGACTTACATGCAAGAATAATTTTGTCTTTAAGTTCCTGTGAGATAGTTAAATCATATCTTTCTACTGCAAAAGGTCCAATAATATCGTACATTTCATTCACAAGGGTTTCAACAGTTTTACCTGTCTCTGCCATATATTCTAGCAATACAAGTCCCATCCATATTCCATCTCTCTCAGGTATGTGGCCTTTAATCGCAATACCTCCACTTTCTTCAGCTCCTATCAGTACATCTTCTTCCACCATGTGTTTGCAGATATATTTAAATCCAATTTTGGTAGTGATTGTTTCTAATCCTAAATGTGCAGCTAGTTTATCCACTTTAGAACTAACACTAAAACTTTTAACGACCTTACCCCTTAGATTTTTATATTTCACCAAATAATTCATTATCAGAAGAATCAAATGATGTGAATCCACAAATCTACCTTTAGAATCAAAAAATCCTATTCTATCTGCGTCTCCATCGGTTGCCAATCCACAAGTTAAATCGGAAGAGTTTTTTATTAAATCCGATATTTCCTCAAGGTTTTTAAGTATAGGTTCTGGAGCTACGCCATTAAAACTAGGATTAAATTCGCAATGAAGCAAATTGGCATTTGGCAATAGTTTTTTTACTACATGCTGTCCTGCACCAAACATTGCATCGTAAATTAACGAACCAGAAACAGAGAGAATTTTATCTACATTAAAACTCGCATGAACATGGTCCATATAAATTTTTTCGAAGTCTGAATATTCTATATTTCCAGTTGAAATAAACTTTTCCAAACTAGGTAATTCTCTATTTGCTTGTTCTGGAATTAATTTTTCTACTTTTTCAATTTCTTCTGGTAAAACCGGACCTCCAAAATCTGCTTTTAATTTAAAACCGTTGTAATTTGGTGGGTTGTGGCTAGCTGTAATTATAATTCCAGCATTGGTTTTAAGTACTACATTAGCTAAGGAAATCATTGGGGTAGAAACAAAACTAGGAGATAAATAAACTTTTACTCCATTATTCGCCAAACACCTTGCAGTAAACTCCGCAAACATAGAGCCACCAAATCTGCAATCATAACCTAAAGTAACAGATGGTTCATTGAAATTATTTTTCAACCAAATTGATGTAGCCTCTGCTACCCTTAAAACATTTTCTACAGTGTAATTATCGGCTATAATTTCTCGCCATCCGTCTGTTCCAAATTTAATTTTATATGTCATAATTCTTAATTGTTTAACGAAAACCTTACATATCTACTAATCTGTGACCAAGAATATTCCCTTAGTGCTTTATCGTAAATATCAGTTAAAGAAACGTCAATTATTGATTTATTAATTTTGTATAAGGTATAGGTATATTGTTTTTCTAACAGTATGTCTTCCAAGGGCTTTAAACCAATATTGAAATTAAGTGTTCTTAATGTTGCAATCGGTATTGGATCTAATTTTTTATTGTTTATATACAGGGTAACACTTAAAGGGTTCATGTAAATGCCTTTGCTGTTTTTTTGCCAAACTTCCTCTATTTCTATTCTTGTAACAACCAACTCGGACTTGTAGGTTTTAAAATCAAAATACCTGCTCCCCCCTTTTTCAAAAAACAATTCTCTGTTGTTGTTAAATATTTTTTCTAAACCCGCAAACATTCTAAATCCAATACTTAAAGTATCTTCTAAATTATTGTTTATGCTATAGAATATATGTTTTGTTGGAGATATAGAAGTCAGGGAAACTTGTTTTTTTTCGTTTGTGAATGCCTTTTCTTTAATAATTTTTGCTTCTAGCAAATCTTCTTTGAATGTCTTGTTTCCGAACTGTACCAAAGTATATTCATATCTTCTAGAGTAAATAGCTTCGGCAAAGTTTACAAATGCACTACCATTTTCATTACATTTTACATTCTCTTTTAGAAAAAAAGGAAGTACATCCTTAAAGTCGATATAACCATAAGAAATTTTTCCTTTATTGGATTGATTTATAAAGGAAATACCTAAAACTACAAAAGAAGTTTTTCTACGAGAACTAGTCCATAACTCATTAAAAAAAATAGATTTTGTTTGAATGAATGAAGAGTTCGTATTTTGTTCAATTTGCATTAGAGATTCGGCAGAAATTCGTATATTTTTCTTTGGAGAATCCCATAAAAAAAGCCTGTCTTGCATTATGAGAGAATACACTAGTTCGGTAATTTGCACTGGTAGATTCCATCCAAAAGTGTCGAGTTGATTTTCTGTAGAAAGGTAAACTAAAGCGGGAACTTCGGTGTAAGACTTTGCCTGCACCTTAGGCGAAATGCTAAAAAATATACATATAAAAGGGAAGATTGCTCTTAACAAGCTCATACAAAAGCATTTTCTCCAGTTACTTCCATACCTAGAATAAGAAGATGAATATCATGTGTTCCTTCGTAAGTAACAACACTTTCTAGGTTCATCATGTGTCTCATAATCGGATATTCTCCAGTAATTCCCATTCCTCCATGCATTTGACGTGCTTCACGTGCTATGTTCAAGGCAATTTCTACATTGTTTCTTTTGGCCATAGATATTTGAGCAGGAGTCGCCTTGCCACTATCCATAAGATTACCAAGTCTCCATACCAACAATTGGGCTTTAGTAATTTCAGTGATCATTTCTGCCAATTTCTTTTGTTGTAATTGGAAACCTGCAATTGGTCTTCCAAATTGTACTCTTTCTTTAGAATATCTTAGCGCAGAATCGTAGCAATCCATTGCAGCACCAAGAGCGCCCCAGCTAATTCCATATCGTGCAGAATTCAAACAAGTTAAAGGACCTTTTAAACCCTCTACTCCTGGTAATATGTTTTCCTTAGGTACTTTTACATTATCAAAAATCAATTCACCTGTTGCGCTTGCTCTTAAACTCCACTTGCCATGGGTCTCAGGAGTAGTAAAACCCTCCATTCCTCTTTCTACAATTATTCCTTTGATTTTGCCTTCTTCATTTTTAGCCCATACCACTGCAATGTCAGCAAAAGGAGCATTAGAAATCCACATTTTTGCACCATTTAAAAGATAGTGATCTCCCATGTCTTTTATATTGGTAAGCATGCCACCCGGATTAGAACCATGGTCTGGCTCTGTAAGGCCAAAGCAACCCATCATCTCTCCTGTTGCTAATTTGGGTAAATATTTTCTTTTTTGTTCTTCTGAACCAAATTTATATATGGGGTACATTACCAAAGAACCCTGAACCGATGCCGTAGAACGTATGCCAGAATCACATCTTTCTAGTTCTTGCATTATAATTCCATAAGATATGTAATCCATGCCACCACATCCGTATTCCGATGGCAACTGTGGACCAAATGCACCAATTTCTCCTAAGCCACGCAACAGATGTTTTGGAAACACAGTACTTTGGGCACTTGCTTCTATAATTGGGGAAACTTCTCTTTTTACCCAAGCCCTTACTGTATCTCGTATAAGTTTATGTTCCTCCGTTAGCAAATCATCAATACCATAAAAATCATGTGCATTGTATCTGTCTTTTCCTTGGTTTTGTTCCTTGATTTTATCAAAATCAATTGTAGAAGTATATTGTGCCATAGGCCACAAATTTATGGCTTTTAGTTGAATTTTAAAGCGTGTTTTATTTCTTCCTTTTAAATATTAAATATGCATTTTAAACTATTAAATCCAATAGTTTGACATAACTTTTATTGCTACTGTTTGGTTAGAATTATACTATCAGAAATTTGAATACTTTAGAATCAGCACTTGATTAAGACATAATGTACCTGAAAAATGGCAATTAATCATTTCTTTCTTTATTATAACAAAATCATGTTGTATAACCTTGATAGCATTGTTTCAATCACTTGATTTATAAAGAAATAAAACTATACTATTAGTAAAATTAAATATTTGTTTTTCTCAAAGTAGTTGAAAAAAAACAATAAACCCATATAATTCAAATGGTTACTCTACTATCACCTTATGGAAATAGGTTTTATTAGAATTTGATAATTTAAGATAATAGATTCCACTTGCGAAGGTATCCACATGGAATTCTAATATAGATTCTTTGAAAGTTTTGGAAAGTACGCATCTGCCTTGTGCGTCATAAATATTTAAGGCATGCTCTTCTGATAAATTATTTGGGATTGATACAACCAATGTAGTTTGAACAGGATTTGGATATACCCTTATTTCGTCTAGTTTTTCTTGAGAGCCAACACTAACAATCTCTATCTCTACACAATCAGAAGTATCTTTACATCCATTCTGCGAAATAACCACAGCATAGCTTCCACTTTCTTTTGCAATAAATATTTTACTCGTTTCACCCTCTATTGGTGCATTCGATTGATTGCAATTTATCCATTGATAAGTGGCATCTTCAGCTAATGCATTTAAAACCATGTTGTTTTTACTTATTCCCCGATTAACTGAAAAAACTTCTAGATTTAAAATTATGATACTGTCTCTATTATTTGTGGTTTGCAAAGTATCATAGTATTGTCCATTTTGAGTTAAAAAACTACCATTAAACCATATTCCATTACAAACTATGGTGTCTATAGTAACATGTAAGGGTGAATTTACTTTCCAAAGTTCTCTGCCATGAGCGATATCCTCAGCGCTGAAATATAAGACATTATTAACAGCAACTAAATTTAATGGGTTAGAAGTTTGAGTGCCAGGGTAAATATCTTTCACTAAAAATGCTTGATTACCCAATACCATCCATAATTCAGCACCTAAACTGCCATTGTCTGCAACAAAGTATAAAACATTGTCAACCACTTCCAACTGGCTAATATTTGAATTTTTAGTCCCGGGATTTATATCCTTTACTAGTAACACGGTGTCCTCAATTGCAACCCACAGCTCGCTTCCAACAGCCGGAGTGCTAGTGCCAAAGAAAAACTTATCTCCCATTACTTTTCTATTGGCTATACTTGCTTGATTGAGTGTACTAGGAACCCCCACTTTATATGCCGTATCCCCTATGGTTTTCCAAAGTTTCCTTTGGTTTACCCCCTCGTCTGCTATAAAATATATAGTATTACCCACTTTGGTTAAATCATAAGGGCTTGCATTACTTAGGCCTATGTTTATATCCTTTATCAAAAATATGGAATCGTTTTGTAGTTTCCTAAGTTCATTGCCTACTATTCCGTCATCTGCTGTAAAATAAAGAGTACTATCTACAACCATAAAATTTGAGGGGTTTGAAGAATTAGTTCCTTTATTCAGGTCTTTCACTATAAAAGCAGTATCGCCAATTGCCTTCCATAGCTCCCTACCATTGGAAGGTGATTCGCCACTAAAATACAAAGCATTACCTAAGGCTGTAAGAAATTGTGGTACAGCGAATCTTTTATAAGGTATTCCTTTTACTTTATATATAGAATCCCCATCTGTCATCCACAATTCATCGGTATTGGTGTCTCTATTAGCAGTAAAATACAATAAATCCCCTACAATAGTAAAGTTTCCAGGACTAGAACCATTAGATCCCTTATACAAGTCTTGAATCATAAAAGCAGAATCCTTGTGTAATCTCCACAATTCGCGACCTGAAATACCATCACTTGCACTAAAATAAAGATCCTCTCCCTTTACAAATAAATTTTGAGGAATACTATTTCCTGTAGGGTTTATATCTTTTACCATAAAAGTAGTGTCCCCTTCTGCCTTCCACAATTCGCGACCGTTTACACCATCTGTGGCACTAAAATATAATGCATCGCCTTTGGCAGTGAACTCTCTTACCTCGCTTAGGTCTGCGCCCGGAAAGATATCTTTTACCATAAATACGGAATCTCCCCTTGTCTTCCATAATTCAAAATTTGTTACACCATCATTGGCTTCAAAATACAATTCATTTCCAACCTTAACTAATCTAAATGGATTGCTAGATTGTGGACCAGTAAAAATGTCTTTTACAATAAATGGAGTTTGGGCCATTAAATTTTGTACCGCAAATAGGATTATGCAGAGGATTAGTTTTGTTTGTTTCATTGAATCCCGCAAATTAATTAAATTATTTCTGCTTTTAACTAAGCCAGTTATTTAATTCCCTTTGGTTAATGGCTTCACCTATTGTGATTTAATTAAAAATATTCTTATTTGTTAAGAAAAACTATTGAATATCAATGTAAATCTAGGTTTGATTATAATTAATAAGGAAAAATTAGTAGGTGGGCATTCAAATCATTTCAAATCTTTATTAAGCATCTCAATTGCAATTTGTGCCATTAACCCTGCACCAGTTTTTATTGCATCTTCATCTATGTCAAAATTAGGATGGTGAACAGAATGCACAATCCCCCTCTCTTTGTTGCGTATGCCCAATCTATAAAAACATGCAGGCACTTGCTGACTATACCAAGCAAAGTCTTCTGCTGCCATCCATATCCCTAGTTCTTCTACATTTTCTGAACCTAAGTATTCTGTGGCAATTGTCTTACATTTACGGGTCAACTCTATATCGTTTTTTAAATAAGGATAACCTTTCACAATGTTTAGCTCCGCTTTTGCACCCTTGGCTTCGCATGCATGGTTTACGTATTTTTTAATTACTTCATGTGCTTGCGCTCTCCAGTCTTCGTCTAGAGTTCTAAAGGTACCTTCTAAAATCACTTCATTGGGTATAATGTTTGTAGCACCCATAGCCAAAACCTTTCCAAAACTAAGTACAGATGGGATATGAGGCGGACAAGCCCTACTAATAACCTGTTGTAAATCCACCAATATAGAGGCTGCAATAATAACGGGGTCTATCGCCAAATGAGGCATGGCTCCATGACCACCCTTCCCTATTATTTTAAGATAAATTTCATCTGTACTAGCCATGTAAAGCCCTTCCCTAAAACCAACCTTACCTTCATCTATCAGTGGCATTACATGTTGTCCTACTATATAATCCACTTTGGGATTTTCTAAAACGCCTTCTTCTATAAGCAAACTTGCTCCTCCTGGTAGTTTTTCTTCTCCAGGTTGAAAAATTAGCTTAATTTTACCTTTAAATGAATCCTTATTCTGCCATAATATTTTTGCTGCGCCCAACAAACAAGTAGTATGAACATCGTGGCCGCATGCATGCATTATCCCCGGATGTTTTGATTTGTATGCAACTTGGTTGTTTTCTTGAATTGGCAATGCATCTAAATCAGCTCTTAAAGCTATTACCTTACCCTCTTTTCCACTATCTATAAGACCAACTACTCCTGTTTTTGCCATTCTTTTGTTTGGAATCCCAAGAGAGTTTAAATAATTTTCTACTAATTCTGCTGTTTTATATTCTTCAAAACTAAGTTCAGGGTGGCTGTGTATATGGTGTCTAATATCTATAAGTTCAGATTCTATGGCTTTTGCTGCGGATTTTATATGGTTCATAAATAAAATTTGAATAGGTCTTTTAATATAAGCACAAAATAACGATTTTTGCAGCAAATTAAATCCAAATATGAAACAATTCCAATTAATTGTGATTTCTTTATTTTTCTTTCTCTCCTTTACTTCTCAAAGTTGTAAAGAAGGCGACAAAACAGAAGCAACGCCATTGAATCCAAAAACCAAAGAGTTTTTTGATTTTAATGAAAACACAACTTGGCAGTATATAGTAAACGACAACCCTGATTCTACGGAAGAGTTTGTGCTTAAGAACAAAGCATTGTTTATTCGCGATTTAGATAATAGCGAAAACATTACCTATAATTTAAATTTGAACGGAAATACCTTTATGACCTACAGGGCAGAAAGTGGTCCTAGTAATTTTTCGAACCGCAACACATTTATAGTACACAAGAATGGCAGCCAAATAATTTCTGCATTCCTTTGGTTCCAAGGGCAAGAGGCTTATTGCGAAGAAGTAGATACGCTAGAAAAACTAAACAATTACTCACAAAATGGCATAACTTACGAACTTGCTTACAAGCTTTTAACCAAAAGAAATGGTGAAATCAAAGAACTAATTGTAGCCAAAGGTAGTGGGATAATTTTTATTAAGTTTAAAGACAATAAAACACTTACTCTAAAAGAGTTAAAAAAATAACTTCTTGTGATAGCAAAAAAAACCATAGACGAAGTACTTGCAATTGCTTCAGTTGAAGAAGTCTTATCCGACTTTATGACACTAAAGCGTAAAGGTGCAAGTTACGAAGGTTTATGCCCCTTTCACAATGAAAAAACCCCTTCTTTTAAGGTAAACCCGAGTAAAGGAATATACAAATGCTTTGGCTGTGGCAAAGCTGGAGGGCCTCTACAATTTGTAATGGACCACGAGGGCCTTTCTTTTATAGATTCTATTAAATATCTTGCAAACAAATATGGCATAGAGGTAGTAGAAGACAATTCCAATAAGAGCCAAGAATATGACGAAGCCGTAAAAAAAAGAGAATCTTTATATACTGCAATAGAGTTTGCTCAAAACTATTTTGTTGAAAGTTTGCAAACCGAAGAAGGTAGAATTGCAGGACTAGCATATCTTAAAGAAAGAGGATTTACCCAGCAGACTATTCAAAAATTTGGTTTGGGCTATGCCCCTTCTGGATTTAACAACTTTTATCAATCTGCCATCAAAAATGCCTATAGCTCTCAAGTACTATTGGATGCAGGACTAATCAAACATACAGAAAAAGGAGACCCCTATGATTTTTTCAGAGAAAGGGTTATGTTTCCATTCTACAATATTTCTGGAAGAGTAGTTGCCTTTGGCGGAAGAATCTTAAAAAAAGATACCAAAGGGCCCAAATACTTAAATAGCCCAGAAACCGACATTTATATCAAATCCAAAATACTTTACGGTATTTTTCAAGCCAAAAATGCCATTAAAAAACAAGATTCTTGTATTTTAGTTGAAGGGTATACCGATGTGATTTCCCTGCATCAAGCAGGTATTGAAAACGTGGTTGCATCCAGTGGTACTTCGCTAACCCAAGACCAAGCTGCATTAATATCTCGTTTCACAGCCAATGTAACTTTACTATATGATGGGGATTTTGCAGGTATAAAAGCCTCTATTCGAGGAATAGATATATTGTTAGAACAAGGATTAAATGTAAGAATTATAACCCTCGACGAAAGTGAAGACCCAGATTCATTTGCCCAAAAACATACGGCAGATGAAATACTATTATATTTTAAGGAGAAAATCAAAGACTTTATTCTCTTCAAAGCAGAATTTTTGTATGCAGAAGCAGGCAATGACCCCATAAAAAAAGCAGAAGCAAATGCAGACATAATAAAAACTATTGGGATAATCCCCGATCCACTAAAAAGAGCTCAATATGTTCATGAATTTGCAAAAATATCAGGATTAAACGATGACTTGGTTCAAGCGGAAATATTTAAATCCAAAAACAAAGAAAAACAAAGCATCATTAAAGAATTAGATGAAAATATAGCTTTCATACAAAAAACAGAAATAAACAATTTAAATGTAAATCATTCCACTTTACATTCCGAACACCACGAAAAAGCGCTACTTAAACTTCTATTAAAATTCGGCCATTTACCTTACAATGAAAATCAAAATGTGTCTTTGTATATTGTAAACCATCTTTTAAGCGATGATTTTATTTTTAGTAATCCCGATTTTCAGATTATTTACTCTAAGATAGTGGAACACTTAGAAGAAGGATTGGAAATAAATATACAACAATTTATGGCCTTGAACGAAAACTTTGTTTCTAATTTTGTAGCAGATATACTGCAAGACAACTACAGCCTTAGCCAAGCTTGGGAAAACAATGAAATATTCATTCCTAGGGAAAAAGAAAACTACAAATTAGATGTATTTAGCACATTACTTTTCTTTAAAAATATCCGAATAAAAATTCTATTGCATCAAAATCTAGGTAAATTAAAAGAAAATCCTAGCGAAGTGGAAAAGGAAAAAATTTTTATAGAGCATAAAGAATTATTAAAAATCAGAGAACAACTAGGGAAAATATTGGGTATTGCTATTACCTAAGATCTATAATTGATAACATTAAATTAACTTAGCTAAAACATTGGCTTAATCTTTTGGTAACATTTTTGCGCCAATATTAATTACCAATGAAATATTTGTTACTAACAGGAATCTTGGCGGCATTTTTAATTAACTCAAATGCTCAAAATACACCAGGAACCGAAATCAAACTAGAACCCACCAAACCATCTTCACTAAGCAGTAACTGGGCAGATAAAGTTCAAATAAGGGGTTACATGCAAGTAAGATATAACAGGTTATTTGAAACAAATCCAGATTTAGGTTGCAGTCAGTGCGACAGAAGCTGGGGAAACAACGGTGGATTATTCTTAAGACGTATGAGGATTATCTTTTTTGGTCAATTAAACAGTCGCGTATATTTTTATATCCAACCCGACTTCGCAAGTTCCGCTTCAAACGAAAATCTGCATTTTGCTCAACTTAGAGATGCCTATTTTGATTTAGGATTAGATAAAAACAATGAATACAGGTTAAGAATAGGTCAAAGTAAAATTCCTTATGGATTTGAAAACATGCAATCGAGCCAAAACAGATTACCACTAGATAGAAACGATGCCCTAAATAGCGCTGTTCTAAACGAACGCGACATGGGAGTTTTCTTTTACTGGGCTCCTAAAAGTACTCGAAAATTATTTTCCTCATTGGTTAGAGATGGACTTAAAGGAAGCGGCGACTACGGTGTATTTGCATTTGGGGCATACAATGGACAAACTGCAAACAAACCTGAATTAAATAACAATCCTCATATTGTTAGTAGAATAGCATATCCCATAAAAATAAAAAATCAAATTATAGAACCAGCTTTACAAGCATATACTGGCCAATGGGTTTTGGCAAAATCTTCACTTTCTCAAAATGTGAAAGTAAACGCAAATGCTACTTACTTAGACCAAAGAGTAGCAGCAAGTTTTGTGGTTTACCCCCAACCCTTTGGAATAATGGCAGAATATAATATTGGGAAAGGGCCTGAGTTTAATAAACATACAGATAGTATTGAAACCAGAGATTTAAAGGGAGGCTATATTACTCTTAACTACAGAATTGTAACCAACGAGCAACAAATTTTTCCTTTTGTTAGAATGCAACACTACTCAGGGGGTAAGAAATTCGAAACCGATGCAAGAAGTTTTTCTGTAAATGAATATGAATTTGGTGTAGAATGGCAGCCAAATAGCAACTTTGAATTGGTAGTTATGTATACTCATTCTCTTAGAAGATATGAAGATTTTGTAAAACAAAATAATTTCCAACAAGGAAATCTTTTGAGAATTCAAGCACAAATGAACTTTTAGATGTGAAAAACATTGAAGTATCGGTAATATTCTAAATTTTAACCTCAAATTAAAATCTTGGCACGATTTATTCCTATATTTGAAAAAAATATAACTAACATAATGACCAAGAAATTCTTAAAAAGAACAACCTATTATTCGTTACTTTTTGTTTGTACTACTTTTTTAATTCCGGGAATACAAGCACAGAAAAAACCTAAAACAAACGTTTCTACTAATGAATTAAGCTATGAAATCAAAGGCGTCTTATTAGGTAAAAAACCATCAAAACTATACCTAAAGGATGGACTAAACAACAAAACTATCGATAGCAGTTCCATCGTTTCTGATTCTGTTTTTTCTTTCCGTGGCAAAGTAAATTCAAGTTCCTTGCTTTACCTAATGATGGACGAACAAACAGCAATACCTTTAGCTATAGATAAAAATGTTGCACTCAAAATGCAAGTTTTTTTAAGAAACGAAGGTATACAATACCAGCTAGAAGGTAATAATAGTGAAAGTACTTCTAAAATAAGAAAATTCTTAGAGGACAATGCAAAAGCACAATACAATATAAACAGTATAGTTCAATTGTCTCGTTCGGGAAAAATTACAGAAGACAATGTAAAGGAAATAGAGAACTCGTATTATATGGAAATGGAAAATCAAAAAGCCTTAATTTCCAATATACTAAGCGACACAAGTAATCCACTTGGTGCATATTTCGTATTTAAATACTTTGTTCCAGAAGCTGGAAAAGAAGAATACGACCAAGTGTTAAAAAGCTTAAAAACAATCCAAAAATCAGAATACTACAAACAAATAAATGAGGATTATATAAGAGAAGCTGCTACACTTATTGGAGGTGTTGCACCGGATATTAACTTACCAAGTCCACAAGGCGATTCAATAAAACTATCCTCCTTAAGAGGCAAAGTTGTACTTATAGATTTTTGGGCTTCCTGGTGTGGGCCTTGTAGAAAAGAAAATCCTTTTAACAGAGTAATGTATGAGAAGTTTAAAAATAAAGGATTCGAAATATATGCTGTTAGTTTAGACAAAGACAAAAACAGTTGGGTAAGTGCCATTGAAAAAGACATGCTTCCTTGGGTTCATGTTAGCGACCTACAATATTGGAGCGCTGCGCCTGCTAAAGTTTATAAAGTAAAAGGTATCCCCGCAACAGTTTTGCTAGATAAAGAAGGGAAAATTCTTGCTAAGAACTTAAGAGGAGAAGAGTTAGAGCAATTTTTAGACAATTATTTCAGAAATCAGAATTAACTATATCTTCCAATAAGTAACGCAAATTTAACAAATGCTTAATTTTTAATTTGTCTTATTCTTGTTATTTTGAAGTTAATTTAACACTATAAAAATAAGTATGAACCAAAAAATTTTAGTAGTAGACGACGAGGAAGATATTCTTGATTTGATTACTTATAATCTTAAGAGAGAAGGCTACACAGTAGAAACTGCTAAAAATGGCAAAGAAGCTATTAAACAAGCATTGTACCACCAACCTGATTTGATATTAATGGATGTAATGATGCCAGAAATGGATGGCATAGAAGCATGTAGACTAATGCGAGACAGTCAAATCTTAAAAAACCGTCCTATTGTTTTTCTTACCGCACGTTCAGAAGAATATTCTGAGTTAGCAGGTTTTGATGCAGGAGGAGATGATTATATAATCAAGCCTATTAAACCAAGGGTTCTAATCTCTAGAATAAAAGCCATTCTAAAAAGAAACCAAATTGAAGAAAAGGCGGAAAAATTTGAATTTACCAATTTGGTTATTGACAGAGAAACTTTTAGTGTTAAATTTGACGGCAAAATATTACAATTCCCCAAAAAAGAATTTGAACTCTTGTCCTTGCTTGCATCCAAACCAGGAAAGGTTTTTACCAGAGACCAAATCTTAGAAAATGTTTGGGGCAACGAAGTATTGGTAGTAGATAGAACAATTGATGTACACATTAGAAAAATTAGAGAAAAACTTAATGACCAATTCATTTACACTGTAAAAGGAGTTGGTTATAAGTTCGAAAATGAATGAAAAAAAGCACACCAAATACTATAGCTCTATGGAATGCTTTAGGATTAACTACCTTGGTGTGTATTTCTTTGCTTATAAATAAAGTAAAAGGAGAGAACATTATCCTCCACAGTACTTTGTTTTTTTTCTTTTCCTTTATTTTTATTCGTTTTTCAATTGAAAAATTCATTTATAGAAAAATCAAATTAATCTACAAAATTATAAGGGATAAAAACTCTGATGTTTCTAAGAATGCTATTTTACCTAAAACAGAAAATGACCCCATAGCAGATGTAAACGACGAGGTATTGCAATGGGTAGTTCAACAAAACGAAAAACTAATTGAATTAAAACAACAAGAAGAATTTAGGAAAGAATTTCTTGGCAATGTATCACATGAACTAAAAACCCCCATTTTTAATATCCAAGGATATTTAGAAACCTTATTGGATGGAGCATTAGAAGACCCAGAAGTAAATATTAAGTTCATTAAAAAAGCAGCAAAAAGTGCAGAAAGGCTGGACCAATTAGTAAGTGACTTGTTATCCATCAGCCAAATGGAATCTGGTAAAATACAAATGAACTATGAAACCTTTGACATCACAGAACTAATCTCAGAAATAATAGACGCCCTAGAAATGAGGGCAGAAATTCGAAAAATAAAATTAAAAATAAAAGAATCCTCCAATACACCATATTGGGTTAAAGCCGACCGACAAAGAATAAGACAAGTTCTAGTAAATCTTATGGTAAATGCTTTAAACTATGGAAAAGAAAGCGGCAATGTTCAAATTGGAATATACGATATGGATGAAAATGTACTAATTGAAGTTTCTGACGATGGAGAAGGAATTTCAAAAGAACATTTCCCAAGATTATTTGAGAGATTTTACAGGGTTGATAGAAGCCGTTCTAGGGATTTTGGAGGAACAGGACTGGGATTGGCAATTGTAAAACACATTATAGAAAGCCACCACCAAAACATTAATGTAAGGAGTGAACTAGGAAAAGGTTCTACTTTTAGTTTTACTCTTCAAAAAGCTTGATTTCTTTATAAACCCTTTTTACACAAACCTATGAAATAAGGGGAAAGAATTGCATATTTGCAATGTAAGAAATTATTAAACCCATGACTAAAATATTAGTAGTAGATGATGAAAAGGCTATCCGAGAAACTTTAAAAGAAATTTTGGGCTTTGAAGGATACATGGTAGATATTGCAGAAAGCGCAAATGCCGCTTTACAGTTGATAAACGATACAGAATACGATGTAATTCTTTCTGATATAAAAATGCCCGGAATGGATGGAATGGAATTTCTTTCCAAAGCATCTCAAATAGTTCCAGATACTCCAATAATAATGATTTCTGGTCATGGAACAATAGAACTTGCAGTAGATGCAGTAAGAAAAGGAGCCTACGACTTTATTTCCAAACCACCTGATTTAAATAGGCTTTTAATTACCATTAAAAATGCAATCGACAAAGGTAATTTGGTACTAGAAACAAAGATTCTAAAACGCAAAGTTTCTAAAACCAAAGATATCGTTGGCGATTCTCCTGGAATTATTAAGATAAAGTCTACCATTGAAAAAGTTGCACCAACAGACGCAAGAGTTTTGATTACTGGAGAGAATGGAACTGGTAAGGAACTGGTTGCTAGATGGATACATGAAAAAAGCCATAGAGCAAGCGCACCACTTATCGAAGTAAACTGTGCTGCAATACCAAGCGAATTGATTGAAAGTGAATTATTTGGACATGAAAAAGGAGCTTTTACAACTGCAATAAAACAACGCATAGGTAAGTTTGAACAAGCCAATGGAGGTACACTTTTCCTAGATGAAATTGGAGATATGAGTTTATCCGCTCAAGCAAAAGTTCTAAGAGCTATACAAGAAGGAATTATTACTAGAGTAGGTGGAGATAAACAAATTAAGGTAGATGTAAGAGTGGTTGCAGCTACTAACAAGAACTTAGTTGAAGAAATAGACAAAGGTAATTTCAGAATGGACCTGTACCATAGGCTAAGTGTAATTCTAATACATGTACCTACACTTAATGAAAGAGAAGACGACATACCGGTATTAGCCGAAAAATTCTTAAAAGAAATATGTGAAGACAGTGGGCAAAGTGCAAAATCTTTTACAACTGAAGCACTTACAGAATTAAAGAATGTACAATGGAGTGGAAACATACGGGAGCTAAGAAATGTTGTAGAAAGGCTTGTGATTTTATGCGATAAAAAAATTACAGCAGAAGATGTGATGAGCTATTCTAATCCATCCCAAATTTCTTTCCAAAGTGAATTAATTGATGTTAGTGGATTTGACAAATTCCAAGATTTTAAAGATTTTTCTGAAAAAGTATTTTTAGAATATAAACTCAATAAAAACAATTGGAATGTTGCCAAAACCGCCTTGGAAATAGATATACAGAGAAGCCACCTGTATAACAAAATTGAAAAGTATAAATTAAGAAGGAATCTTCCAAATTGACAACCCTAACTGGAAAGGATATATTCAAAGCAGAGGAAATACTGCTGCATGGAGGTTTAGTTGCTATTCCTACAGAAACAGTATACGGATTGGCTGCAAATGGATTGGATAATAATGCTATTGCCAAAATTTTTGAGGCAAAAAACAGACCTTTTTTTGACCCACTTATACTGCATACCCACAGTATAGAAAATGCTTTTAGTTTTTTTGATAAGGTACATTCGGATTTTGTAAAGCTAGCAGAAGCATTTTGGCCAGGTTCTCTTACACTGGTTGGGCCCAAAAAAGATTTCATACCAGACCTTCTTACCGCAGGTAGTCCTTTGGTGGCTGTTAGAATTCCGAACCACCCATTGTCTCTAAAATTACTCGAAAGATTAAAATTCCCTTTGGCTGCACCTAGTGCCAATCCTTTTGGATATGTGAGCCCTACTAGTGCACAACACGTTTTGGATCAATTAGACAATAAAATTGACTATATTTTAGATGGTGGAGAATCTCTTGTAGGAATAGAGTCTACCATTGTTGGGTTACAAAACAACAAATTAGAAGTTTGGCGATTAGGTGGGATTTCTAAAGAGGATATTGAAAAAGTATTAGGCTATTCTATCCCTCTTGTACTTCACCAAAATTCAAATCCTAATGCACCTGGGCAATTAGACAAACATTATAGCCCTAGGAAAAAAATAACCCTTATCGATTTATCTAACTTTGATTTTGACACCATAAAATCAGATTTTGCTTGGCTTGGCTATGGTCATATACCTAAATTACCTGTAAACTGCAAGGAGGTTTTAAACCTATCTGAGACTGGCCATACTACAGAAGCCGCAGCAAATCTTTATAGCTATATAAGAAGATTGGACAACAGTGAAAAAATTAGTGAAATCTTCTCCACTTCCCTTCCCAGTCAAGGTCTTGGGGATGCGATAAACGATAGGTTAAAAAGAGCTGCTTCAAAATAGATTAAATCGTTGCTTGCGATTCTTTGATAAATCGTATTACATCCTCCTTCCCTATCCCATCCACAGCAGATGTAACAATCTGAGAGGGAAGTTCAACCCATTCTTCGGATAACTTCTCATTATATTTCTGGATATTTTCAAAAACTACCTGGCTTTTTAATTTATCCGCTTTGGTAAATAAAATCACAAAAGGAATTTGATTGTTGCTACACCATTCCATAAAATCTAAATCTATGGCTTGAGGTGGTATTCTAACATCGATGAGAACAAATACACAATAAAGATTTGGCCTATTTAATAAATAACCACTTACCAAACCCGAAAGATTTGCTCTTTCTTCTTTGCTAGTCTTAGCATATCCATAACCAGGTAAATCTACTAACATCCAGTTTTTATCAATTTCAAAACAAACAATTTGCTTAGTTTTTCCTGGCTTAGAAGACGTATGTGCCATTTCTTTTTTACCACACAACATATTAATTAGAGAGGATTTTCCTACATTAGACCGACCAATAAATGCAAATTCTGGCAAGCCATATTCCAGCATTGCTTTGTGATTTGGAAAAGAAGCCTTAAAAATTGCAGATTTAACGAGATATTTGTTCATGTTGTTGGGTTAGGAAAAGAGTATAATTATATTTGCCGTTGGAAACGCGAAAATACAACAAATAAATGCAAACAAAAGTAAAACCGGATATGAATTCCGAAATGAGTAAAAAAGCTCAAGTTGAAGAAATGTTTGACTCTATATCTGGTAAATACGATTTTTTGAATCGTTTTCTATCTTTAGGCATAGACCAAGGATGGAGAAAGAAAGCAATTAAGGCTATCTCTACTATAGACCCCAAGAATATCTTAGACGTAGCAACAGGTACAGCAGATTTGGCCATAGCTGCAAGTAAAGGTACAAATCCCGAAAAGGTAATAGGGGTAGATATTTCTGAAGGAATGATGAAACATGGAAGAGTCAAAATAAAACAGAAAGGACTTCACAACCTCATCACCCTAGAAAGAGGAGATTCTGAAAAATTACCCTTCGAAGACAATAGTTTTGATGCCGTAACGGTTGGATTTGGTGTCAGAAATTTTGAACATTTAGAATTAGGGCTACAAGAAATTTATAGAGTTACACGTTCTGGTGGTAAAATTGCAATATTAGAATTTTCTAAACCTCGTATTTTCCCTATAAAACAATTGTACAATTTTTACTTTAAAACTATTTTACCTACATGGGGGCGCCTTATTTCAGGTTCTCAAAAAGCTTATACTTATCTGCCAGAATCAGTACAAGCATTTCCAGATGGTAAAGAGTTTACAGATATTTTAGAAAAAATAGGTTTTACAAAAACAGAATCACAACCCTTAACTTTTGGAATTTGCAGTCTCTACACAGCCATAAAATAAAAAGAATACTTATAGTCTGTTTGATTTGTTTAACAACAATCGGTGGTTTTGCGCAAAAACCAAAAACAGAAATTGATATAAACAGGTATCCAAGTAAACCATTTCACATGGGTTTTACTATTTTAGGAAGCTATGGAAGGTTTAAAATAAATCCAGTAAATGAACTTTTGTTACAAGACTCTTTACAATCTATTAGAAGTATGGGTTTCCCTGGATTTGGCTTAGGAGGTATAGCCAATGTTAGGATGGGTAAATATTTCGACTTTAGACTTTTACCACAATTGCATTTTAATAACAGAAATGTAGAATACACCTTTAATGATAGAATTGATAAGATTCAAGTAGAAAGCGTTTCTTTTGACTTACCTATTTTGGTAAAATACAAATCTGAAAGACATTCTAACAAAAGGCTATATGTTATTGGCGGGGTTAGGCTAAGCCACGACTTTGCAGCACTTGAAGATAAAGATAGAGGTCCAAATAGAAAAATCGTAGCACTGAAACAACAATCCATTTCTTACGAATTCGGCTTTGGATTTGATATTTATACCCATGTATTTAAATTTTCTCCTGAAATAAAAATGACTAATTCTATTAATAACATGATATCGCAAGACCCCTATTTGTATAATGGCTCTATAGGATTTTTACAAACCAGACTCTTGCAAATCTCTTTCCATTTCGAATAATGAAATTTAATTTAACCCACACAAGCTCAGGAAGCAAAGCAAGAGCTGGAGAGTTACACACCGATCACGGGGTAATTGAAACTCCCGTTTTTATGCCCGTAGGTACTCAAGCTACAGTAAAAGGTATATACCGTGAACAACTAAGCGAGGATTTGAATGCTAAAATAATACTTGGCAATACCTACCATTTATACCTTAGGCCGGGTACCGAGGTAATAAAAGAAGCTGGAGGTTTACATAAATTTATTGGTTGGCCCAATGCTATGCTCACAGATAGCGGCGGATATCAAGTTTATTCACTTTCACAAAATAGAAAATTACAAGAAGAAGGCGCTGTTTTTAAATCTCATATAGATGGTAGTAAACATTTTTTCACACCAGAAAATGTAATGGATATTCAAAGAGAAATTGGAGCAGATATTATTATGGCTTTTGATGAATGTACACCCTACCCTTGTGAAAAAGAGTATGCAAAAAATAGTATGGACCTTACCCACCGTTGGCTAAAAAGATGTATACAAAGATTTGACGATACAGAACCTTTGTATGGATACAATCAAACACTTTTTCCTATAGTTCAAGGAAGTACTTTCAAAGATTTAAGAAAAGAGTCAGCAGAATTTATTGCGGCTTGCAATAGGCCAGGCAATGCCATAGGAGGACTTTCTGTTGGTGAACCAAACGAACTCATGTATGAAATGACGGAGCTAGTTTGTAATATTTTACCATGGGAAAAGCCAAGATACCTTATGGGCGTGGGGAAGCCTGAAAATATTCTAGAATGTATTTCTTTGGGTATTGATATGTTTGATTGTGTAATGCCAACAAGAAATGGTAGAAATGGTTCTGTATTTACTACAGAAGGACAAATAAACCTAAGAAATAAAAAATGGGAAAAAGACTTTAGTAGTTTAGACCCTATTTTAACCCCAAATTATACAAAATCTTACCTTAGACATTTGACTATGGCAGGAGAAATGCTGGTAGCTATGGTTGCAAGTATGCAAAATTTAAAATTCTACATGTGGCTAACCGAAAAAGCACGTGAAGAAATCAAAAAAGGAACTTTTGAAACATGGAAAAACTCTATACTTCCTGTGATTACAAGAAAACTTTAACATGCTAAATAAAATTGACAAATACATAATAAAAGTATTTCTAACTACTTTTCTTGCTACAATAGGTTTATTTAGTATCATAATAATTGTATTTGACCTAGGGGAAAAATTGGATGACTTTATGGGGAATAAAGTACCTGTAAAAGCCATCTTACTAGATTATTATATAAATTTTATTCCCAGTATTATGAATATGTTCAGTCCTATATTTATATTTATATCCGTTATCTTCTTCACCTCTAGGCTTGCCCAACGTTCAGAAATTATTGCTATATTAGCATCTGGGGTTTCTTACATCAGATTGTTAAGACCTTATATCATTACTGCATTCATTTTGGCCTTTTTTTCCTTTTTACTAACCGCTTGGATTATTCCTATTTCTGACAAAAAAAGGGTTGACTTTGAAAACAATTATACCCGAAACAATTACAATTATAAAGAAAGCATACACAGGCAAATTAAGCCAGGAGTTTTTATGTCCCTGGGGTGGTTTAGTCAATATGATAGTACTGGTACAAACCTTACAATTGAAAAATATGATTCAAAAGAAAAACTTGTATCTAAGCTGTATGCAAGAAGATTATCCTACAACAAAGCGCTTCACAAATGGAATTTAAGAGATGTGTTTATACGAGATTATAATAAAGATGGCAGTCATCAGTTTAAACAGGTATACGAGCTAGACACTTCTTTGCAATTTAATCCATCTGATTTTTTTAGAAGGCCCGAAGATTTTCAATCTTATGGGTTATTTGAATTGAATAAAATTATAGACTCTGAAAGAGAAAGAGGATCTGAAACAGTTCATTTGTTTCTAACAGAAAAATACAAAAGAATAGCTGGGCCATTGTCTACTATAATTTTGGCTCTTATAGGAGTATTTGTTTCTTCCAAAAAAAGCAGAGGAGGGATTGGTGTAAATCTTGGAATTGGAATAGTAATTAGCTTTAGTTTTCTATTTGTAGTTCAACTATTTAATTCTTATGCAGCTGCTGGAATTATGCCTGCATATATATCCGTATTTATACCCATTCTGATTTATGGATTTATAGGATTATTGCTATACCAAAGAGTTCAAAAATAAAGGAAAATAGAAGAAGGAGATTATATATATTAGTTCCAAATCAATGGAAATGAAATTTAGAAGATTATTTCGTCTCCATTTTCATTTTCAAACAGATATGTTCCTAAGGGCATTTTAGAATCAGAATTTATTTTTAGCCATTTGCCAAATTTCAAGAACCATTTTACTCTTAGAGATGGTAAACCTTTTGTGAAATAAGCATACAAAATAGGATTTACGACCAAGGTTAAATTCTTCATATTTTGGTTTAACCACAAATATCCCAAGGATTCAGCAATTCTATCTTCCAATAAATTAACGGATTCGGTTACACCAGAACCATTACATGCGGCGCATGTTTCAGTAGTAACGATTATTGTTTCTAATCTAATTCTTTCTCTTGTAATTTGAATTAAACCGAACTTCGACATTGGCAAGATGGTGTGTCTAGCCTTGTCATATTTCATGTAGTCTTTTAATTTATCGTCTAATTGTTTTTTGTGAACGGGAGACTTAAGATCTATAAAATCTACAACAATTATACCACCCATATCTCTCAACCTTAGTTGCCTTGCTATCTCTTTTGCTGCATCTAAGTTTACCTGAAGTGCAATTTCCTGTTGATTTTCACCTGAATTTAATTGTCTACCACTGTTCACATCGATAACATGGAGTGCTTCTGTATGTTCTATAATAAGATAAGAACCTGCTGAAAAAGGGACTTTTTTACCGAAAGAATTTTTAATTTGTTTTTCAATATCAAAATGTTCAAAAAGAGCATCTTTACCTTTATGAATTTTAACTAAATTTTCTTTGCCTGGTGCAATTTTCTGAATAATTGACTTAGTTTCATCAGCCAAGCTTGCATCACTTACGTAAATATTTTCGAATGAATCGTTAAGAATATCTCTTAAATAAACTTCATTTCTTGAGCCTTCTCCAAGCAATCTTGTTTTGTGTGTTGCACCTTTTAGCATTTTTACTACTTGATACCATTTACTAATCAATGTTTTCAAGTCTGCTTCAACTTCAGCAATATCTACATTTTCTGCAACAGTTCTAACAATTAACCCAAAATTATCTGGTTTAATTTTTCTAACTAACTCTTTTAGTTCTCTTTTTTTGTCTGGATTGCCAATTTTTCTAGAAACAGAAACTTGACGCGAGAATGGGATCAAAACAACAAATCTTCCAGCGAAAGAAATTTCGCAACTTACTCTAGGACCTTTGTTGTGGATTGGTTCTTTAAAAACCTGTAACACCAATAACTGGTTCTTTTTCAGCAAATCGCCAATAGAACCAGTTTTGTGAATAGGGTTTTCGTAATCAACATTTTCAATAAGACCGTTTTTAAGACCAAATTGATGTGCATTTTGCACAAAAGAATTATAGGATTTAAAATTGGGTCCCAAGTCATGGTAGTGAAGAAAGGCGTCTTTCTCATGACCTACATCAATAAAAGCGGCATTTAAGCCAGGAACGACTTTTTTGACTTTACCCAAATAAATGTCACCAGCCTTAAATACTTCGTCACCACTTTCTTTGTGGTACTCTACTAAGGCTTTATCTGCTAATAGGGCAAAGCGAGTTTCACCAGAAACTCTTTCAATAAATAGTTCATTGACCAAAACTAGTCACTTTAATGATAAGATAATACAACACGTTAGAAACTAAAAAGAATTACTTCTTCTTTTTATGACGGTTTTTTCTAAGTCTTTTCTTTCTTTTGTGCGTTGCAATCTTATGTCTTTTTCTTTTTTTACCGCTTGGCATAGTATATAATATTTAAATTGTTAAACTTCTAAATTAATTGGAGCCCTTCTTTAAGTCTATAGCTTGTTTTAAATAAAATGAAGCACTGTCTTTTTGTTCCATTCTACCATAAATCTCGCTTAACTTAAATAAGTACTCGGGGTTTTGGGGCTGCAAAGATAATAATTTTTTGAATCTTTCTAATGCTTTTTGCCATTGTTGAGATTCTATGGAAAATTCTCCTAATAAATATAACGCATCAATGTTGTCTGGCTCCTCTTTCAATACCTCCAAAAGCATTCCTATTCCTTGCATTGGAGCTGGTTGGGTACGAACCATTGTATACCCTTTTAAGACCTTTGCTGTATTGTTTTGTGGATTATTTTTAAGATATATCTCTAGATTTTTTTGTGCTTGTACATAATAATTCATTGCTTTTTGTTCTTTATTCGCCATTGTTCCGGCTACGATAAAAAATTTAGCTGATTCTAAAATAAGGCTATCTATACTTTTTAAATCATACAAGTGACTGTAATAAAAGGCACCTAAGGAAGGTAAGCCTTGAATAGTTGCCCTATCTATTAACTTTTCTATGGAGTCGCTGTTTTTTAATTTGTAAATAGACTTAATAGGAAAATCTTTATCGATTGTAAGACCTGCATCTGCTACATCTTCTGATAGGTGTAAAAACAAATCAGCACTAGAAAAGGTATCTGTTTCTACTTTCTTTTGTATGGAGTTATCTATTTTCGAAGATTTCCAATTAAGAGAAACCAATACTATTCCTAGTGCTGATGTGAAGATTAAAATAATCAGTATACTTGCTTTGCTGTTTTTCATATATAGACAGCAAAGGTAAATAAAACTAATTAAGCAGGGGCATTACTCTTCTTAACTTTTTCTACAAAAGTTTTAGAAGGCTTAAATTTAGGTATGTAATGCTCGTCTATTACCATTGCAGTATTTTTGGTAATATTTCTAGCAATCTTTTTAGCTCTTTTTTTCAAAATAAAAGAACCAAAACCTCTAAAGTAAATGTTTTCTCCATTTACCATCGAATTTTTAACAACTTTGAAGAATGCCTCAATTGTGTCTTGAACCATTAATTTGTCAGCGCCAGTTTTTTCGGCAATTTGGTTTACTACGTCTGCTTTTGTCATAATTTTGTTTTTTGTTTTTTGTTTTTGTTTGTCTTGATTTGCATTGCAAAAATAAGGATTTATTTAACTAAACAATATCATTATCGTTTTGTTTTCATAATATTAGGAAAAATTATGTGGAATTTAGAAATTATACGCTGGTACGAAAATAACAAAAGAGACTTACCTTGGAGAAACTCAAAAGACCCTTTTCATATTTGGTTAAGTGAGATTATCATGCAACAAACAAAAATAGAACAAGGCTTGCCTTACTATCTTAAGTTTACTTCTAAATATTTATCTATTAGTGATTTAGCAAATGAAACAGAAGAGAATATTTTAAAACTTTGGCAAGGATTGGGGTATTATTCAAGGGGTCGAAATCTTCTAAAAGCTGCTAATCAAATAGTAAGAGATTTTAATGGAATTTTTCCTCAAAATCCCAAGGATCTTATCAAGATTATAGGTGTTGGCTCTTATTCTTCAAGTGCCATTGCTTCTATTGCTTTCGAATATCCTATTCCTGTGGTAGATGGAAACGTTTATAGATTGATTAGCAGGATGTTTGAAGTAAGTACACCTGTCCCAAGCGAAAAAGCAAGAAAAGTTTTCGAAGAAATTCTCCTAAAACCAGTCCAAGAGGTCACACCTTCCCTTTTCAATCAAGGAATAATGGAATTAGGTTCTCTGATTTGTACTCCTAAAAATCCGCGTTGCGAAATTTGTCCAGTTCAACTTTATTGTGGGGCATACAAGAACAATACAATTGCTAATTTCCCTGTAAAAATTAAAAAACAAAAAGCCCAACCCTTAAACTTAAATTTTTTGCAAATAATGCTAAATGGGGAAAAAACCTACTTAACCAAAAGAATTGAACCGGGTATTTGGCAAGGATTGTTTGAATTTCCAAATTTTGAAAGTAATTCCAAAATGATACACAAAGATAGAATCATAGAAGAATTAAACAGAATCACAAAAAAAATTGAAATTATATCCATTCAAAAAAAAACGCAATTCACTCATTTACTAACACATAAAAAAATAACTGCATCTTATTGGATAATTAATGTTTCAGAAATTTGCTTTTTAGAAAATTTTTCTACCTTTGAAACGAACTTAGACGAAATTAACAAATTTCCCGTTCACAGATTAATGGAAAAAATACTATTTGAATAAAAAACTACTATAACTATGATTAATAAAGTTATCCTAATAGGAAGATTAGGTAAAGACCCTGAATTAAGGTATATTAATACAGGCGAAACTCAGCGTGCCATAGCATCCTTCCCACTAGCTACTCATGAACTTGTATCTGATAAAAATGGTGGTAAAACTGAGTATACCGAATGGCACAATATAGAATTGTGGGACAGAAATGCAGAAAATGCTGCGAAAATCTTAAAAAAAGGACGTATAGTTTATCTAGAGGGTAAAATAAAAAGCGAAAGTTGGATAGATAAAGACGAAACAAAAAGATATTCAACCAAAATTAAAGCAAAGATGTTTCAAGTATTAAGTACACTTGGAGGAAATAACAGCAAAAACAATGACGCTTCGGATGTAAATAGTTCCGACATTGAGTTTGATGAATCCGATTTTGAATTTGACAACGATTAAATTATTCTCTTTTATAATCTGAATGTACTTATCTTAGTAGGTTTATTATGAATTTATTAGAGTGTAAAAGAACAATACTCTTACTAATTTATTTTCAAATTCATCAAGTTCATGCATTAAAAAAATCATAATTTAAATTTTTAGGATTAAATTTAAATTGAGAATTTTTTTGACTATTTTTGCAATATGGATTTCCCTCCCCCCGACTCGGAAAGTCAATTTATGATATTAAACCTATTGTTCCAAGTTGAGTTTTTTCAACAAGCTGGAATGTACATATTTTGGTTTATTGTGTTACTTATTCTTCTTGGTCTTTCATCCTTGTTTTCTGCAGCTGAAAACTCTTTCTTTTCTCTTTCAAAAACTGATTTAGAAGAAATTAAAAATACTAAGGACGAAAAAAAACACCAAAGAATTCAAGAATTACTTTCAAGCCCCAAATTGTTACTTGCTACAATACTAATTGGAAATAATTTAGTGAATGTAGGTTTCATAATAATTTCTACTTATTTGATAGATATAGAAGGGAGTAATTTATCCCCTATTGCTGCATTTGTTATTGGAGTTTTGGGTGTGACATTTTTCTTACTCTTGTTTGGAGAAATTATCCCAAAAACCTATGCTACACGATTCAATATTAAAACTGCATGCTTTTTAAATTACCCAATTTACTTATTCCAAAAAACTTTTCTATTCATTATCTTACCGCTATCTAAATCGGTTGGATGGTTGGATAAAAAAATAAAACATAAAGAAGAAAAACTCTCTGCGGTACAATTGAATCAAGCCATAGATATAACTTCTGGGGAAGATACCAACAAAGAAGAAAAAGCTATTCTTAAGGGAATAATAAACTTTGGAAATACGGAAGTGAAGCAAATAATGAAGCCTAGAATGGATGTAGTTTCAGTAGATATAGATTCTAACTTTAAAGAATTGCTTCATATTGTAAGAGAAAACGGATATTCGAGGATGCCCGTTTATAAAGATAATTTTGATCATACAGAAGGTGTATTGTACATAAAAGATATTCTGCCGTTTCTTGAAGAAGATGAAACTTATAATTGGAAAAGATTAATCAAGCAGCCATTTTTTGTACCAGAAACAAAAAAAATTGACGACCTACTTAAAGAGTTCCAAGAAAAGAGGGTACATTTTGCGGTGGTTGTAGACGAATACGGTGGCAAATCTGGAATAGTGACATTAGAAGATATTTTAGAAGAAATATTTGGCGAAATAAATGATGAATTTGATGTAGATAACATCCTCTACACTAAAATCAATGACAACACTTATTCTGTGGATGCTAAAATGCTTATAATTGATTTTTGCAAATTAGTGGAAATGGAAGAAGATTATTTTGATTCTATCAAAGGTGATAGCGAAACCTTAGGAGGATTGGTATTAGAATTGGCTGGGAAAATTCCTAATAAAAATCAAAAATTAAGTTATGAGATATTTGAATTTACAGTAGAAGCAGCTGATAAAAGACGAATTAAAACTTTAAAAATTGAAAAAAAGACTACTTAATACCCAGCAAGTCTTATTACTTATCCTTATAAGTCTTGTTTTTTCTTGTCAAGAGAAAAACAATCCCAGGCCTATATCCTATCCAAGAATATATTTGCCTTCTCATGAATACAATATTTTCGACTCTGCCCATTGCAATTACTCATTTAAGAAACCTATTTACTCTTCTTTAAAAATAGAAGAACTATATACCCAAAATAAACCTTGTTGGTATAATTTGTATTTTGAGCCCTTTGATGCCACACTTCATATTAGTTACCATGAATACACAAACAGCAATGGATTTGATTCACTTTATGAAGACACTCGAAAATTGGTTTATAAGCACATAGTGAAAGCAGATGATATTGAAGAAATTGAAGTAACAAATAAAGATAGCTCTATGAGTGGTATTATCTATAAACTTAAAGGAAATACCGCAACTAACTTGAATTTTTATCTATGTGATAACCAATCTCGTTATTTTAGAGGAGCATTATATTTTAATTATAAAACTAATCCAGACTCTATCGCTCCTATTTATTCGCATTTATCAGAAGATGTAATGGAGCTTATTTCAAGTTTTAAGTGGAAATAACGCTTTAGCGCTTGACGATTTAGCCCTGTGTTGCGCCTACGGCATGGCTATATCGCACACACGATGTTATCGGATCGGCCTATTTGTCGCCCGAATGTTTTACGTTTCTTCAAAATAGTAACTGTCAATTTTTAAATTTACTCCAAACCTATCCAATCAATCAACAATATAAAATCTTCTTCTTGCTTGTTGGCAATTAAAAAACTCACTTGTTCAATGCTTTTAAAATTGAAATTTGGGATGCTCAATTTACGCCCTCGAAACTGAGGGTAGAATTCACTTAATGGCAACTTGATATTTTCCCATTCTCCCGTAGTAGTAAATTGGTGTACGTAAGACTCAGATTGCGAAATTTCGCTCTTCAAACGAAATTCATAGGCCTTGCTATCGCCTTTGACACGCAAAACAATAAACTTCTTTTCTTCCGCTAGTTTTATCGTTTTGTTTAATTGGATCGAGGCAAATCCTCCGTTGTTCGCCAATGATACGTGACCCGAAAATTGTCCATGACCTGCATCAGTAAGCTCCAAAGAACTTTTTGATATACCACCCATCACACCATCGTTGACAACATACCATTCATTGACTTTTGTTTGAGTTGAAAATGTATAAATTTCTTTCATGTTTGTATTACTGGATAGGCTAAGTGTTACTAAAATCAGGAGGTATTTCATAAGTTTTATTAATTTAAGGGATTAAATGCTTTCTATGAGACTATTTATTAAGTTACTTTTAATTTCAATTTTTATCAATTTTTCAATATCAGTATGTTCATCACCACATTTTACCATTACGTTGTTTGTGTTTTTTTCTGAGGTTCCCTATAACTCGTATATACACGAAACAAAAGTTCGTATATACACCCAAAATTAAAAGGATAAGCGAAACTTCGTTTCGTTTTTTTCTTTTTACAAATCTAAAAAGTAATTCTTACAAATCATCAAAAGGACTTTTTATTTGCTGTAAACTTTTTGTACTTACACGGGGGACTCGTCCTAAAAAACATATACTGTCGATACTATATGTTTCATTGTTGTCTTTTTAAATGCCCTAACTATTTGGTATGTCTTGCAAGAAGTTTAGAGAGATAGGAAATAATTTGATTTAGCTCAGTTAATACTTTAAGATTTCCTTCCGACTCAAAGTCTTCCTTTAGTGCTAAATTTTTCGCTTTCTCATAGGTTTCTTCTAGTTTAAGTTCTATTTGAGATAAGATCTCCTCTAAAAAACCCTCTTTGTTATTTTCTTTTGCAATTTCTATATCATCGTTAGTTTCCATCATTTCCATTAAAAATTCTTTGGGCAAAACAGATGGACTTTGTGACGAGTATAATCCTTTATACTCCAAAAAGTATTGCAGTAATAAATATGGACTACATAAAACAGAATATGCTTTATTAATATGTTCAGAAATTAGTTCTACATTTTTGTTATCTTCTAGTTCTGATAAATCAGGATGAAATTGCTTAGACAATTGTAGATACTTTTTGCGAATAAGGGATGTATCCACTAAAAAATGAGGATTTATTTCGAAAAGACTAAAATAATCCTTTTCTAACATATTCCGATTTATTTAAAGAGCCTAAAAATATCGTTTCCTAAGACAAAAACCATAAGTGCCAATATTAGAACCATGCCAATAACCTGCGCAATATGCAAAACTTTATCGCTAAGCGGACGGCCTATTATTACCTCTATAGTTAAGAAAAGAAGGTGTCCACCATCGAGCGCTGGTATAGGAAGTAAATTCATAAATGCTAAAACAAGAGAAAGCACCGCGGTTAAATTCCAAAAATTCTGCCAATCCCAAACTTTACCAAAAATACCTGCAATAGCAATTGGCCCTTGAAGGGCATTTTGAGCTTTTATTTTTCCAGATACTACTCTCCATAACCCTTCCGCATTTGCTACCAATAGTGAAAAAGATTTGACAGAACCAACAGAAAACGATTCGATAAATCCATATTCTCTAATCTGTAATTTATCTGTATAGGTGTCTGCTAATTGTATTCCTAATTTATAACTAGTGTCGGATTTAACGATTGATAGATTTTGAATTTGACCATTTCTTAAAACACCAATTTGAATGGAATCTGGTTTTTCTTCTAAAATAGATGATAATTGATCATAATATACTGCAAAAGAACCGTTTATTGTCAACAATTCGTCTCCTTTTTCAAGACCTGCTTTTTCTGCAACCGAACCTGGTTCAATATTTTCAACAATATTTTTAAATCTGGCAACAAAAGGCATGTTTTTTTTACCTTCCGTCATCAAATCTGCGGTATTTGAGGGCAAAAGAATAGTTGTATCTTTAAAATTCCTGTGTATTAAAACACTAACATTATCGTTAAGCATTGCTTTCTCAAGAAAAGCTTCTGGCCTTTTTATATTCTCATTGTTAACCAACAAAATTTGATCTCCAGTTTGAAAACCCAATTTCATGCCTAGCTCTGTTGCTTGTATGCCTCCATTATCGTTAATGGTTTTTTGATCCAAATATTTCTCACCGTAATAAAACAGTCCTAAAGAATATATAAATACCCCTAAAACAAGATTTACAAATACACCACCCACCATAACTATCATTCTTTGCCACGCTGGTTTACTTCTAAACTCCCATGGTTGAGGTTCTTGGTTCATTTGCTCTTTGTCTAAAGACTCGTCTACCATTCCTGCTATTTTCACATAGCCTCCAAGTGGCAACCAACCAATACCATATTCGGTATCGCCTTTTTTAAACTTAAAAAGTTTAAAACCCCATGCATCGAAAAACAGATAAAACTTTTCTACTTTGATTCCGAACATTCTAGCTGCTAGAAAATGACCTAGCTCATGTAGACTTATTAAAATTGCAAGGGCTAGTAATAGCTGCCCTATCATAACTATATTTCCCACTTAATATTTTATTTAATACGGTTGCAAAAGTACCTATTTATATGCTTGTTTCAATTTATTTTAAAAAGAAAAAAAAGAGTGTAAGACGAAACACTAAAATTCATGAATCAAACAACCCGACAATAATTTAGGTTCTACATAAGTAGACTTGGGAGGCATTGTTAAACCGGCTTCACTTATTGCTACTATATCTTTTGTTGTTAGAGAAGACAAAGAAAAAGCCAATTTATAATCCCCTCTATTTACCAAATCAATAATTTTATCCAAAGGAACTTTTCCGGAAAAATATTCTATTTTGTTTTCTAACCTACTGTCTTCTACATTAAAATACGTTTTGAAAACAAAATTTTCTAATATAGATACATTTAAATTATCTAAAACAGAAACTAAGCCTGCATTAAAACTCTCTTTCAAACTTAAAAGAAAAAAGGCATGAGGAAGAACCAAAAGAAGTTGATTGTCGTGTAAATTCATATAAGGATTTTCAACTTTTTCAAGTTCGAAATATTCCCCTAGAGAAAGTATCAACTCTTCGGTGTTAAATTCTAAGTTTAACAAACGATAAAAAGGTAATATGCGCAATTGGTTATCAGGAATTAGATAACAAAGCATGTTGCAATCCTCCAAATTAGAGTGTTCTATTTTCCTAGCCATCGCTGCACATCTATGGTGTCCATCTGCAATGTAGAAACTCTGAACATTGGCAAACTCTTGTGTAACACTTTGGATAAAATCTGTGGAATCCACTTTCCAAAAAGTATGAATAGACTTGTCGTTATACTCAAATTCAAATGTTGGTAAACTATCCATTATTTGATGCACGATAGAATCTATAGAATCTGTTTGTTTGTAAGTTAACAATACCGGTTCTCCTATGATACCTGTGGTATCCAAATGTTTTTCTAACAATACTTCTTTTTCAACTAAAGTATTTTCATGTTTTTTTATAGTATCGTTTCTATAATCTGAAGCCGCTGCTGTAGCTACTATCCCAATAAACTCTATTCCATCTATAAATTTTTGCTTATAAATATAATAAGCTGGAGTTTTATCTTTTACCAGAACCCCTTGTTCTTTTAATTGGTTGTAGTAATTTTTCCCAAAAGAATAAAACATTCCACTTTTATCGTTAGAATTAAAATGGATTTGAGGTTTAAAAATATGTAGATAAGAAAAAGGATTTTCTTCCAATTTCTGGGTTAATTGCTCTGTAGTCAAACTAAGATGCGTATTTTCGGCTACCAAATGATGGAAACCTTCATTTGCATGGGTAGCTACAAAAGGGCTTAATTTAGGCAAGTGAACTCGATTTTAGGTGATGGATTATTTGGTTTGCTAATTCTACCCCTATTCTTTCTTGCGCCTCTTTAGTAGAAGCACCACAATGAGGAGATAAAGAAACATTAGGAATGGATAACATCATATCATTTAAAGGTGGTTCGTTTTCAAATACATCCAATCCTGCAAAGGCTACTTTACCTGAATCTAATGCCGCTTTTAAAGAGGGTTCGTCTACCACGCCACCTCTAGCACAGTTTACAATTCCAACACCTTGTTTCATTTTTTCAAACTCTTCTTTAGCTAAAATTGGTTTCTCTGTTTTAGGAACGTGTAAACTTATAAAATCAGCATGCGATAACAATTCCTCAAGTTCTACCTTTTGAATATTTACCATAACTGGTTCTAGACCTAAATCGGGATGGAAAGAAAAAGGAACTTGTAAAAGGTTGCTATACATATCGAAATACATTACTTTCATACCCACACCAAGAGCTATTTTGGCTGTTTCTTGTCCTATTCTACCAAAACCAATTATGCCAATTGTTTTACCTTTTAATTCAATTCCTTTAGAATATTCATTTTTCAAATCCTTAAATTTCTGTACACCATGCAAAGGCATTTCTCTATTAGAAAGGTGTAAAAACCTAGCCATACCAAAAAGGTGAGCAAAGACTAATTCTGCGACTGAAATAGAACTAGCTGCGGGGGTATTAATAACAGGGATATTTTTTTTAGCTGCAGCTACTTTATCTATATTATCTGTACCTACTCCTGCCCTACCTATCAACTTTAAATTAGATGCTTCTATGATTTGAGCAGTAACTTTTGTAGCACTTCTTACCAAAAGAACATCAAAATCTATAATTTTGGAGGCCAACTCATCCTGGGAAATTTTATCTGTTATTACTTCGAAACCATTATTTTCTAAAATGTCTTTTGCAGATTTATCAATCCCGTCGTTTGCTAATATTTTCATTTTTATTATTAATTAAAAGTTCTCATTACATTCACAAGTGCTTCTACGCTTTCTAAAGGAAGAGCATTATACATGGAGGCCCTAAACCCACCAACAGACCTATGGCCTTTCAATCCAGAAATTTTTGCTTCTTTGCAAGCCGCTAAAAATTTATCATCCAAACTATTGTCTTGTAATACAAAAGTTGCATTCATTTGAGACCTATCCATAGGGTCATTTACAACCGCTTTAAAAAGAGGATTTGAATCAATCTCAGAATACAAAAGGTTGGCTCTATCTGTGGCTATTTTTTGCATTGCATTAACACCTCCAACTTTTTTCACCCATTCTAAGTTTTTCAAAAGAACATAGATTGGAAAAACTGGAGGAGTATTAAACATACTTTCGCCCTTTATATGAACTCTATAATCCATCATGGAAGGAATATGACGAGAAACTTTTCCTAAAATATCCTCTTTAACAATAACTACAGTTACACCAGCTGGTCCCATATTTTTTTGTGCACCTGCATAAATCAACCCAAACTTAGAAACGTCTACTGCTTTGCTCATTATATCCGAAGACATATCACATACCATTGTTACTGGCGAGTCTGGGAAAGAATTCATTTGTGTACCATATATTGTATTGTTGCTAGTACAATGAAAATAGTCTGAATTTTCAGGTATGCTATAATCTTTAGGTATAAAACTAAATTTTTGCTCTTCAGAAGAAGCGATAACATTCACTTGGCCAAATGCTTTGGCTTCTTTAATGGCGTTAGAAGCCCATGTACCCGTATTAACATAGGCGGCATTGGTTTCCAATAGATTGTATGCAACTTGCAAAAACTGCATGCTTGCACCACCTCCCAAAAACAAAACTTTGTAACCTTCTGGAACCTGAAGTAAGTCTTTGATTATTTGTTGCGCTTGATCCATCACTGCAACAAATTCTTTGCCGCGGTGGGACACTTCCAAAATTGACAATCCTGTGTTTTCGAAATTTTGAATTGCTTTGGTTGCTTCATCGAAAGCATAAGGAAAAAGGATAGATGGGCCTGCTGAAAAGTTGTGTACCATGATTTTTTATATTTTAGTAATGTATAAGTTCAGGGTGCGAAGTTAAAATTTACATTTAAATTAGAACAATTTACTGCGATTTTTTGTTGTTCAATCAAATTGAATTTGTATTGCAAAATAGACAAAGACCACGAAAGTTAAATTTCTAATATGAAATACACAAGATTAAAGGATAGATAAAGTAAATTTGCAGTGAGAAAAATAACTATGTTTACAGGAATAATAGAGACTTTGGGTACCTTAATAGATATCCAAAAAGAGGGTAGCAACATGCATCTTACCTTCGAGAGCAATTTTACAGACCAATTGAAAATAGACCAAAGTTTGGCACATAACGGGGTTTGCTTAACAGTAGTGGCAATTAAAGATAACACTTACACTGTAACAGCAATTGAAGAAACAATTCAAAAAACCAATATTGGTTCGCTGCAAAAAAGAGATACAATAAATTTAGAAAGAGCATTGCTTGCATCCCAAAGACTAGATGGTCATTTTGTTCAAGGACATGTTGACCTTGTAGCTAAGTGTGTATCTATCGAAAACAAAGATGGTAGTTGGATTTATCGTTTTGAATATACTCCATCGAATGAAGAGCATACTACAGTTCAAAAGGGTTCAATTTGTATAAACGGGGTAAGTTTAACTGTTGTAGAGAGTGAATATGGCAAATTTTCAGTAGCAATTATACCTTATACATACGATAATACAAATTTCCATACCCTTAAAATAGGAGATTTGGTAAATTTAGAATTCGATATACTAGGGAAATACATTATTAAAATGCTAAAAAACCGAGAACAATAAGGGTTAAATTGCTGAATTTATTAATATTACAGAATGCAACTCCTCTAAGTTGGATAAAAAAGCAAAAAAAAATTTGCCTAATTTGATTAAAAAAATGTTATTTGCACCCGATTTAAAACATTAAAAATTATGTCAGATATTGCAGCAAAAGTTAAGTCAATTATAGTTGACAAACTAGGAGTAGAAGAAAGCGAAGTTACTATTGAAGCTAGCTTCACTCAAGATTTAGGAGCAGATTCACTAGACACAGTAGAATTGATTATGGAATTCGAAAAAGAATTCAACATTGCAATTCCTGATGAGCAAGCGGAAAAAATTCAAACAGTTGGTGAAGCTGTAAGTTACATTGAGGCAAATATTAAATAATATCTCCTAAATGGAATTGAAACGAGTAGTAGTTACAGGTCTGGGCGCACTTACGCCATTAGGCAATTCTGTAGAAGAATATTGGAAAGGCTTGACCAATGGTATGAGCGGTGCCGGGCCTATTACTCGATTTGATACGTCAAAATTTAAAACACAATTTGCTTGTGAAGTTAAAAATTTTGATCCTACCGGAATTCTCGACAAAAAAGATGCGAGAAGGATGGATTTATTTACGCAATATGCCTTGGTAAGTACCCAAGAAGCCATTAATGACTCTGGCCTAAATTTAGAGAATATAGATTTAGATAGGTCTGGGGTAATTTGGGGTTCAGGCATAGGCGGTTTAACAAGTTTCTTTAACGAGGTGGTTGAATACGCCAAAGGAGATGGAACTCCTAGATTTTCTCCTTTCTTTATCCCTATGATGATTGCAGATATAGCTTCTGGTTATATTAGCATTCGTTATGGTTTTAGAGGACCTAATTATACTACCGTATCTGCGTGTGCTTCTGCTAACAATGCTTTGGTAGATGCTTTTAACATTATTAGGTTAGGAAAAGCAGACGTTATAATCTCTGGTGGTTCAGAAGCATGTGTTAATGAGCCAGCAATTGGTGGTTTTAACTCTATGAAGGCCTTGTCTGAAAGAAATGATGATCCTAAAACTGCATCAAGACCATTTGACAAAGAAAGAGATGGATTTGTATTAGGAGAAGGCTCTGGAGCTATCATCTTAGAAGAACTAGACCATGCACTTGCAAGAGGTGCTAAAATTTATTGCGAAATGGTAGGAGGCGGTCTTTCTGCAGACTCATACCATATTACTGCCCCTCATCCAGAAGGATTAGGTGCAAAAAATGTAATGATAAACGCATTGAAAGATGCGAACATGAAGCCTGAAGAAATTGATTATATCAATGTTCATGGTACTTCTACCCCCTTAGGAGATATTAGCGAAGTAAAAGCTGTTCAAAGTGTTTTTGGAGAACATGCATATAAACTTAACATTAGCTCCACAAAATCTATGACTGGACATTTACTTGGCGCTGCTGGTGCTGTAGAAGCTATTGCTTCAATTTTAGCTATGCAACATAACCTTGTACCTCCAACTATAAATCATTTTACCGATGACGAATCTTTTGATTCTAAATTGAATTTTACTTTTAATACACCTCAAAAAAGAGAAATTAATGCGGTGTTAAGTAATACTTTTGGTTTTGGTGGTCACAATGTATCGGTAATTTTCAAAAGATATATTCCATAATACTCTGGAATGATTAGCATTCGCTTTAATTCTTCGGACAATGAATTTGCGAAGCAAATTAGAAAAATCACAGGTTATTCACCCAGAAATTTAAAAGTTTATAAACTCGCGTTTACTCATAAAACTGTTGCGAATAGGTCTGAGAATACAAAATTCAGAGAAGACAATGAACGATTAGAATTTTTAGGAGATGCAATTTTAGACCTTGTGGTTGCAGAACTACTTTTTTTTAAATTTCCATTAAAAGATGAAGGCTTTCTAACAGAAATGCGCTCAAAAATGGTAAGTAGAGAAAAACTAGGGAAGCTTTCTGAAAAAATTGGTCTACAAAACCTCATACACTTTGATATTACAGTAGGTGCAAGAAAAGATATACTGTATACCCTTGGTGGCAATGCATTAGAAGCCCTTGTTGGTGCTTTTTATTTAGACCACGGCTATAAAAAAACAGTTCGATTCATAAAGAAAAAAATAATTGAAGCCCATCTAGATTTAAAAGAACTCGAGGAATCTGAAATAAGCTATAAAGGTAAGTTGTTTGAATACGCTCAGAAAAATAAAAAGGTGGTTACTTTCCAAACCTTAAGAGAATTCAAAAAAGCAAAATCAAATTTCTTTGAAATTCAACTGCTTATAGATAATGAACCAATAGCCTCCGAAACAAATCATTCTAAAAAGAAAGCTGAAGAAATAGTTTGCGAAAAAGCTTGGAAGAAACTTTTTGCCGAGCAATCTTAAATTATATAAGTAACAACTCTCTTCTGTAAAAAAAATATGTTTGTCTAAAATTGATTGTTTTTAAAACTTAAATTTTTAAAACAATTTATTTTTTTTAAATTGCATTCAAATTGTATCTTATGAAAAAACCTTTTGCATTTTTAACTTTCCTACTAATGTTGGCTATTTCGTTTCAATCTTGTTCCACCCAAAAAAGAACATATAACAAGGGATACAGTTTACAAATATACAAACCCCACTTTTTTGCCGAGAAACCTATTGCTTCACAGCTATCTTCTAAAAATAAAAATTTAACAGTAGATAAAATTCCAATAATACAATTGGAGAAAAAGATATTAGTGGAAAAAGCGACAAGTGAAAATATTTATAGAGACAGTTTGCAGCCTTGCGACAAAATATTTTTGGTAGATGGACAGCTTATAAATGCATACGTCATAGAAATAAATGATGATGAAATTAAATATGTAAAATGTGACAACCCCTACGGTCCTTTCTACTTTACGGCAAAAAAAAATATCCATAAAATTGTATACCCAAATGGATCAAGTGATAATTTCAATTCTTTAAATGCAAATGTTAGAATAATTCCTTCTCCAACTCCAAACCCCTCCCCTGGTTCTGTTCCTGCAAACCCCAGCTCTAATCTTACTCAGGATTCAATAACAGAAACCAATAATACAGAGAATACAAATTCACCAATATTTTCTGTTCTTTCCTTTTTATTGTCTATAATTCTCTGGTTTACACCAATAGATTTAAGTATAGTGCTTATGTTATTGTCTATATTATTTGCTGCAATAGGTATTTCGAGCAAATATTTAAGAGGTTTTGCAATCCTAGGTTTTATTATTACTCTAATGGCCATGCTCATTTTACTCTCCGCTTAAAATTTAACTACCTTGAAAAAAATACATCTTCTTTTAATGGGCTTTCTTATACTTAATTCTTGTAAAAACAATGAAAAGAGGTTGGAAATTGGTAAAGCCGAACTATTGTACGAAAATAACATTAGCGAAAACCAAGCAAAACAAATGGCCGATTTCCTTCTAAAAGAACAATATCTAAACAAAGAGATATACACTAGCATAGGGTATAAATTAATACAAGATACTTTTAGATTACTTCTTGTGGTTGATAGACAATACTATATAGATACCACATATGATATTAATTTTAGAGACTTAATTAGAAAAGGCAGTGAACATTTAGATTTAAACAAAACACTTGTTTTGGATATATGCGATAGAAACTATCAAATTAAAAGAAGCATTCGGAATTAATTCAACTTTTATAGCCATTACATTTTGAAAAGAGCAGTATGAAAAACATTTTTTATAGTACTTTACTCGTTTTCATACTTGTAAGCTTTAATTCATGTTACTCTCTTAAAACAAACAACAGCAAATCATTTACAAACTATTTACAGCATAATACTACACACAGAAATCTTTTAAAATCTGAGAAATTGGATACTTATAGCAATCCTATTACACAAAATGATGTGATAGATAACACAAAGACAGAATTTAGGGAAAAAGTAGACAGGAGAAAACTGGAATATAGGGAAGACCAACACATAGGAAAATATTCAATAAATCATGACATTCTGATAGATAGTTGCGACAAGATAATTTTAATAAATAACGAAACTATAAATTGCATAATATTAGAAATTAACGACATGAATGTAATGTATGTAGAATGCAAAACCAATTCAGAGACTAAAATACAAGTTCTAAAAACAAATGTACACAAGATTGAATTTTTAAATGGAACAAGTGAAATTTTTAATCCTATTAATTTTTCACAAGATATCGAAAATGAACAGTTTGATAAAAGTAAAAAGAGTAGTTTTCTTAGCAAACTTGCAATATGGTTTATTACTTCTATTTTCACACTCTCATTAGCACTTATAGAAACCTTATTAGACTAGAAATAACTATCACAAAATGTAAAACTAATGTCAAAATACAACTACACAACAATACTGAATCTTTTATATTTTAGCTTAATGTTAAGTTCATGCACTTTTCAAAAAAGAACTTATAACAAAGGCTTTAGTATTCAATTAAGAAGTATAGAGTCTTTTACATTAAACAAAAGATCGCCTTCAATAGAAAAAAAATTGGTACAATTACCCAAATTAGAATCCAAAGTAAATTTTGAAAAGGAAATTGAGTCTATAGCTCTTAAGAACAATGGAAAACAAAAAAATAGTTTGTTAAAAGACACTATTCAGCCTTGTGATTTAATCATACTCACAACAGGGGAAAAGATTGAAGCATATTTGATAGAGATAAATGAGCAAGAAATAAAGTATGTAAAATGCAATAACCCACAAGGACCATTTTACTTTAAATCTCTTACAAATCTTCACAAGATAATATATCCAAATGGAACAAGCGATTATTTTAATCGATTGAATCAAAATGTAAAAATTGAAAATATACACGATAGTCCATTATCGTCTGAGGAGCTTGAGAAAAAAAAGGAAGAGGAACAACGCATAAATAATAGAAAGATATATACATTTACGATCATATTACTTGTTCTGCCTGCTTTATTGGCTGCTATATCCTATTTGTTTAACATATAGTTAATTAAATATAAAAGGTGATTTCTATCTTGCTTTAAACCTAAAATCCAAATTTCAAGAATTCAGATTAAGCACGAATTAGTTTCTCATTACATTCAAAAGAATTGTAAATTTGCAAACACATGATGGATTTCAACAGCGCCAAAACTATCTTATTGTTTTACGACACAAGTCTTCAAATAGATGAAGTAAAACTAATAAATGAGTTTGCGCAAGAATTAAAGCAAGAAAAGAAAGAAGTTTATTTTTTGATTTATCATCCAACGAAAAAAGTAGCCCCATTTATTCATACCGGCACTTTCGATACCCATATATGTAAATCTGATTACAACATTTTCAAACAAGCATCTAGTTCGTTAGTAAAAAGGCAAATTAAATTGGAATATGATATCTTAATTTGCTTTAGTACTCTAAGCGACAAAAGGGTTGCAAATACTATAAAGAAGAGTAAATCAAAATTTAAAATAGGCATGTCGCAATTTTTCACCCCCCAACTTTGTAATGCCATTCTAATTCCAAAAGAAGAGGGAAATATTGAAAGCTATTTACACATGTTAGGCCGATTTTTACAACAAATACAAACTATATAAAATATGAAAGCAATAAAAGGAACAGGAGTAGCTCTAGTAACCCCATTTAATGAAGACTTTAGTGTAGACCACGAATCACTTAGCAAGCTAGTAGATTTCCAATGCGAAAACGGAACAGATTATTTAGTTATTTTAGGAACAACAGGAGAAAGTCCGGTAGTTTCTAAAAAAGAAAAGCAAGAGATAATAGAAACGGTTAAAAAAGCTAACAGAGGAAGACTTCCTCTTGTGCTAGGCATGGGAAGTAACCATACTTTAGATTTAATAAATGAATTAAAAAACCTAGATACGGAAGGATTAACAGCCATATTAAGCGTTAGCCCTTACTACAATAAACCTAATCAAGAAGGCATTTATAGACATTATATGGCTGTAGCAGATGCTTCGCCCCTACCCGTAATTTTATACAATGTACCGGGAAGAACAGGTGCAAACATGACTGCAGAAACAACCTTAAAACTGTCCAAACACCCTAATATTTGTGCAGTAAAAGAAGCGAGTGGAAATTTATCTCAGTGTATGGAAATTATTCAACACAAGCCAGAAGACTTTGTAGTAATCAGTGGAGACGATGCCTATACTCTACCCTTTATCTCCATAGGAATGGAAGGTGTAATTTCTGTAATTTGTAACGCCTATCCCCGAAAGTTTTCAGACATGATAGACAGGTGTATGCAAGGAGACTTTGAGAGTGCTAAATCACTTCACTACGACCTATTGGATCAAATGAATCTAATCTTTGCAGATGGAAGCCCAAGTGGAATAAAAATAATCTTAAACGAACTTGGTATATGCAAAACTTTTGTAAAACCTCCTCTATTTGAGGTAAATGAAAAAGTTAAAAACTTGCTTATAGAAGCAAACAAAAAGCTAAATTAAGCATGCCTATTGTCTTGAATTCAACAACAGTACTAGGTTCCAAAATTGGTGTTTGGAAAATACAAGAAAGTACATCCTATTTTATTCAAGAACTTGGGAACATAGCAATACCAGAAGAAAAATTAGAAAAAAGACTTCTTGAAAAGTTGGCAATAAGATTGTTAGTAAATAGAATTTTGGGAAATAAAGAGCATCAGAATATTGCATACTACGAATCCGGAAAACCATACATAAAGAACTCTTTATATTTTGTTTCATTTTCCCATAAACTAGATTACGTATCGGTTATACTTTCTACTCAGAAATATACAGGTATAGACCTAGAAGAAGTATGCGAAAAACCGATTAGGCTATTGTCTAAATTTGAAAATGAAAATGATTTATTGGAAAAGGAACTGCTATCAAACATACAAAGAGCAAGTTTACTGTGGAGCGCAAAAGAATGTGTATATAAAGTGTATGGCAACAAAGAACTTGATTTCAAAAAGCATATTACCATAGAAAATAAGGATAAAAAAATAATAGGACATGTTCACAAAGAAAAACACCAAGTAAATATCCCCTTGGATTATCATTTTTTTGACAACATGGTTCTAGTAAATACCCATTAAAAAAATGAAAACTGAAATACTAACCGTAGGAGATGAAATCTTAATTGGACAAATTGTAGACATAAACAGTGCTTGGATAGCGAAGGAACTAGGTACCTGGAATATAAAACCTACCCGCATGATTTCATTGTCTGATAACAGAGAAGAGATGCTTGAGATATTCAAGGAATCCTTTGAAAGATCTGATTTAGTAATTATTACTGGAGGACTAGGACCTACAAAAGACGACTTAACTAAAGATATTTTAGCAGAATTTTTTAATTCGGGTTGGAGATGGGACCAAGAAACTTTAGATACATTGGATGGTTTTTTTAAAGAAAGAAACCGCGAACTAAGTGAAAGCAATAAAAAACAAGCATATTTACCAGATAATTGTGAAACAATACCTAACAAATGGGGCACTGCACCGGGAATGCTGTTTAGAAAAAATGGAAAAATCCTTGCTTCATTTCCAGGGGTACCTTTCGAAATGCAAAAAATGTTTAGGAAATATTTAATTCCTGAAATTGTTCAAAATTTTAAGGTTCCAGAAATTAAAACATACCATTTTTTAACTATAAATATTCCTGAATCTGTACTTTCTGATAAAATTTCAGACATAGAAGACAGTTTGCCACCAAACTTTTCGCTAGCATATTTACCTAATTTAAATGTTGTAAGACTTCGATTAAGCTACTATAAAAAATTAAGTTCTGATGAAATAACCTTCAATAAAGTAATAGATGACATAAGGAAACGAATTGTAGGAAATATTGTAGTAGAAAAAGATATACTGTTCGAAGATTATATTTATCAATTACTTGAATCGAGAAACCAAACATTAAGCGTAGCAGAAAGCTGCACTGGAGGCTTGGTTAGCAGTAAACTTACCCAAATAGCTGGTATTTCGAAAGTTTTCATGGGAGGAGTTGTCAGCTACTCTAATGAAAGTAAAACTGATTTATTACATGTACCAAAGGAAAACTTCAAGAAATACGGTGCAGTAAGTAAAGAAGTAGTTGGAAATATGTTAGATGGATGTAAAGAACGTTTTCACACGGATTACAGTATAGCAATTAGCGGCATTACAGGCCCCGGAGGAGGAAGTTCTAATAAACCTGTAGGTACAGTATACATCGGTATTATAGGTCCAAATGGTAAAATTATAGAAAAACATTTTTTCCCTGGAGACCGGATTAGAGTGATGGAAAGAACCTTTTTTATGGCTATGGAAATGCTACGAAAAGAAATCTTAAGAAGCTAAAATAACAGAAAACAGCCATATTCATATCCAAATACAAGCACTAAAAAAACATACAGGTGCTTAATCTTGGATTAAGCGACATGAAAATAATACTATAGTATTCATAATCATACAAATAAACATTACACTATCCGTGCAAATGATGTGGAAATTAAAAGCTAAAAACCACATAGAAAGCCGCATATAAAAGTGTATTTTTACGCTTTAATTTTAATAAAAAAAGAATGAGTACAGAGCAAAAGCCAAATAATTACGGTGCCCAGAACATACAGGTTTTGGAAGGGTTGGAAGCAGTAAGGAAGAGGCCTGCCATGTATATAGGAGATGTAGGTCCAAAAGGTCTTCACCATCTTGTATACGAGGTTGTAGATAATTCCATTGACGAAGCACTTGCAGGACATTGTACAGATATTTCAGTGGTTATTCACATGGATAATTCCGTTACAGTAAAAGATAATGGAAGGGGTATACCTGTGGATATGCACGAAAAAGAACAAAAGTCGGCACTCGAAGTAGTAATGACAGTTCTTCATGCTGGTGGTAAGTTCGACAAAGATACCTATAAAGTATCTGGTGGTTTACATGGAGTGGGTGTTTCCTGCGTAAATGCCTTATCTATTGCCTTAAAAGCCGAAGTTCACAGAGATGGGAAAAAGTATGTTCAAGAATACTCCGAAGGAAAACCTTTATATGATGTAAAAGAAATTGGTACTTCTGATTATCGTGGAACAATTGTTACCTTTCTTCCAGACAATACTATTTTCTATGTTTCTGAATATAAATTTGATACACTTGCAAATAGACTTAGGGAATTAGCTTATCTAAATAAGGGTATTAAACTTATTCTTACAGATGAAAGAGAACAAGACGAAAATGGAGCTTTCAGAAGTCAAGAGTTCTACTCTCAAGGTGGACTTAGTGAATTTGTGGAATACTTAGATAGCACAAGAGAAAGACTAATATCTAAGCCAATATATGGCGATACAGAAAAAGCTGGAATTCCAATTGAAATAGCATTTCAGTACAATACAGGCTACAGTGAAAACTTACATTCTTATGTAAATAACATTAACACAATTGAAGGAGGAACACATATAGCAGGTTTTAGAAGAGCTCTTACCAGAACTTTAAAGTCTTATGCAGATAAAGAAGGCTTGTTGAAAAATTTGAAATTTGAAATTAGTGGTGACGACTTTAGAGAAGGTTTAACAGGAGTAATTTCTGTAAAAGTTCAAGAACCACAATTTGAGGGTCAAACAAAAACCAAACTAGGAAACAATGAGGTAATGGGTGCTGTAGATCAGGCGGTGGGTGAATTTTTAGAAAATTTCCTACAAGAAAATCCTAAGGAGGCAAAAACCATTGTAAATAAAGTAATACTAGCTGCAACAGCAAGACACGCTGCAAGAAAAGCTAGAGAAATGGTACAAAGAAAAGGTGCAATGTCTGGCATGGGTCTTCCAGGTAAACTTTCAGATTGCTCTTTTACAGAACCAGAAAAATGTGAATTGTATCTAGTTGAGGGAGATTCTGCAGGAGGAACCGCAAAACAAGGAAGAGACAGAAATTTCCAAGCTATACTTCCACTTAGAGGTAAAATTCTAAACGTAGAAAAAGCCCTAGAACATAAAATATACGAAAATGAAGAGGTTAAAAATATTTTCACTGCGCTAGGGGTGAAAATTGGCACGGAGCATGACGACAAAGAATTGGATATAAGCAAACTAAGATACCATAAAGTTATAATCATGACGGATGCGGACGTGGATGGTTCTCACATTAGAACCCTTATTTTAACTTTGTTTTTTAGATATATGAAAAAGCTAGTAGAAAGTGGAAACTTATACATCGCTACTCCCCCTCTTTATCAGGTTAAGAAAGGAACAAATATTCGATATGCTTGGTCCGACAATGACAGGGACATTGCAATAAATGAACTTGCGAAAGGTTCGAACCCAGATTCTGTGAACGTTCAAAGGTATAAAGGTTTGGGAGAAATGAATGCTGAACAATTGTGGGAAACTACAATGGATCCAAGCAGAAGAACACTTAAATTAGTAACATTAGATAGTGCAGCAGAAGCAGACCATGTTTTCTCTATGCTTATGGGCGATGAAGTTCCGCCAAGGAGAGAGTTTATTGAGAAAAATGCTAAGTACGCTAAAATTGATGTTTAAACTACATTTAAATTGCTTTTAAATTGCAAAATAAAAAGGGAAATTCTAATTGAATTTCCCTTTTTTAATGACCTTTAAATTAATATACGCTTATAGTGGAAGGGTTCGAAAAGTATTTGTTTCAAGATAAATTCAGGAAAAAACTTCCAAAACTTATGCCCCAATTAACTTGGGGGGTTCTTACAATGGTTTAAATGGTACAAATGGAAAAGGAAAATCTAGGCCATCTTATTATTTTTCATTTGTTTAGATAAAATAAGAGAGAACAACTTCAAGAGAATCAAACCAATTCTTCATCCATTGCATTAAGCATTACTGTATTTTCGGCTTCTATCAAATCGTCTACTTCCACTCTTAAATTTTCAATAATAAAATCTTGTCTTTCAGGGGTATTTTTACCCATAAAATATTTTAAAAGTCTTTCAATTGAGGTTTCTTTCATTAAAATTATAGGTTCAAGTCTCATGTCTACACCTATAAACATACCAAATTCATCTGGAGAAATTTCCCCTAATCCTTTAAATCGAGTTATTTCTGGCTTAGAGCCCAATTCTGTGATTGCAACTTGTTTTTCACTTTCATCGTAGCAGTAAATTGTTTTCTTTTTATTTCTAACTCTAAAAAGAGGAGTAGTGAGAATATACACATGACCATTTTTTACCAAATCAGGGAAAAACTGCAAAAAGAATGTCATCATAAGCAAACGAATATGCATTCCATCCACATCGGCATCTGTAGCTATCACTATTTTGTTGTATCTCAAATGTTCTATTCCTTCTTCTATTCCTAAGGCATGCTGAAGCAAATTAAATTCTTCATTTTCATACACTACTTTTTTACTAAGACCAAAACAGTTTAAAGGCTTACCTCTTAAGGAAAAAACAGCTTGTGTTTCTACATTCCTAGATTTGGTAATAGAACCGGATGCAGAATCGCCTTCAGTTATAAACAAGGTGGACTCAAATCTTTCATCTTTGTTTTTATCCGTAAAATGTGCCCTACAATCCCTTAGTTTTTTATTGTGTACACTTGCTTTTTTGGCTCTCTGATTGGCTAGTTTTCTAATGCCAGCCATATCTTTTCGTTCTCTTTCGGATTGCTGAATCCTAGACAATAAAGCTTCTGCTACAGAAGGATTTTTATGTAAAAAATCATCTAATTCTTTTTTAAGAAAATCATTCACAAATGCACGAACACTTGGTCCATTAGGGCCTACATCATTCGAACCCAATTTGGTTTTGGTTTGGCTCTCAAAAACAGGCTCTTGAACCCTTATTGCAACAGCAGAAATAATAGCACTGCGCACATCCGAAGCATCAAAATCTTTTTTATAAAAGTCTCTAATAGTTTTTACTACAGATTCTTTGAATGCTGCTAAATGTGTTCCTCCTTGGGTAGTATTTTGTCCATTTACAAAGGAATAATATTCTTCACCATATTGGTTGGCATGAGAAAAAGCGATTTCAATGTCTTTCCCTTTAAAGTGAATAATTGGATACCTTAATGTTTCGGGGTCTGTTTTCCTTTCTAAAAGGTCTAATAAACCTTTTTTGGAATGAAATACTTGCCCATTAAAATTAATGGTAAGGCCAGCATTTAAATAGCAATAATTCCAAATCTGCTCTTCTAAAAAATGAGGTATGTATCTATAATTTCTAAAAATGGTATTGTCAGGTTCAAATACAACGGTTGTACCATTTTTCAAATTGGTATCTTCTATGGGGTAATCTTTTACCAGTTCACCTTTTTCAAATTCTGCTTTTTTAAGTTTGCCATCTCTTACAGACTGCACCATAAAATGAGAAGAAAGTGCGTTTACAGCCTTGGTTCCTACCCCATTTAGACCTACAGATTTTTGGAAAGCACCACTATCGTATTTACCACCTGTATTTATTTTCGACACACAATCTATAACCTTGCCTAGAGGAATCCCTCTACCAAAGTCTCTAACTGTAACTTTATTTCCTGCTATGGTAACTTCTATCTTATTTCCATTACCCATCATGTGCTCATCTATAGAATTGTCTACCACCTCTTTAATCAACACGTATATACCATCGTCTGCTGCAGAGCCATCTCCAAGCTTACCAATATACATACCAGGCCTTAGTCGAATATGTTCCTTCCAATCTAAGGATTTAATACTGTCTTCCGAATATATTACTGGTTTTTCTTCCATAATTAAGCATTGTAATTCATGCGAATTTACTCATAAGCAAAGCAAATGTTTTTAAAAAGTTTTTAACATAGTTGGAAGCTTGGGTAAAGTGTGTTTCTATGGTATAAACAAAAAGCTCCTTAAGGAATGAAAATTAAAAATAAACTTGGAAAAGAGTACTTTGCTATTTTGTAAAAATTTTTACCAGAATTTAGCAAGAGAATATTTCAGTCAAGAAATCATTTAAATGTTAGGCTTCTCATGCTAATAGTTTCTCCAATTTCATTTTCCACTTTTCCCAGTCTTTCATTTCCTTGGTTTGTAAATCTAAAAATTTCTGTGTGTGGTCATGATGTATTAAATGACAAAGTTCGTGTATAATCACATATTCAATACAGCCTTTGGGTGCTTTAATCAATTCAGGATTTAAAATAATTTTACCTTTTGGTGTGCAACTTCCCCAACGTGTCTGCATGTTTCGTAATACAATAGAACTAGGTTCTACTTTGTGTTTTTTGAATTTGTCAATAAGTGGTGCAGCAATTACATGAAACTTTGTTTGGGCATGCTTTAAATACCAGTCGTTTAATAAGTCTTTTGTTCTTGACTTTTCACTCGCTGTTACTTCAATGAATTTACCTTTTAGTTTCACAGATTCCTCTTTAGCAATTGTAATTTGCAAGCGGTATTGTCTACCAAGATACAAATGTGTTTCACCGTTTATGAATTTTCGCAGTGTTGTCTTTGGTTGAAAGGAAAGAAAGAAACTTTGTTGTTTAAGTATCCAAGGTGCTTTTTTTCTTATTTTCTCTTTCACTTTCTCCATGGTGGTGTCTGTCGGTGCTTTGACCAAAACTTCCATTTCAGGAGTTACAGTAATTCCAAGCGATTTTCTGTCGGAATACTCCAAACGAAAATCTATTATTTTACTTCCAAATTGTATAGCTGCTGTCATTATTTATATCGTTTTTTCGCAACTTCAATGCAGTCTTCTGCGATCTTGTCCATATCTTTAAATGGCAAATCCAAATTATATTTGTCTCTTACTTCATCAATGAGATAGTCGCCAATGTCAATAAGCAATTTACCTGTGATGTTCGTTTTGTATTGCCAGTCAATAATAGGTTTCCCGTTGTCTAAAACAGCATCTTGAATAAGGTCGTCAATTTGTAAAGCCGTTTCTGTTGCAATTTCTTTGCGTATTAACTTGTCTTGAATTTTATCATTTAATGCTTCAACCGTCAAGCCATAGAAAGCTTTTGCAACTTCTCTTTCTATAAGACGCTCTGGAATACTATCGTCAGTTCGTGTTAGAGCTTTATTCATAACATCTTGACTTCTTTTCAACCTTTCAGCACTACTAATTCTTCCTGCTTCATAGTCTTCAATAACTTCTTTAAGCAATTGGGAAAGCTTTTTATAAAATGCTGGATCTTCGTCCATATTTTCAGAAATATGTTTTGCTGTGCGGCTTTCGATTCTATCAGCTTTTGCATTATCACCTATTGCTTTTTCAACTTCCTGTTGAAATTTATCTTTATCGAAAATATTTACCAGTTCTGTGATGGTTTCTATTTTCTCGGTGGTAATGTGGGTGTCAATTAGTTTCTGAATTTGACCTTCGTATTGTTTGTAGTCTATTTCATCACTGTATCTTTCAATAACTGCTAATCGCAATTTTAAAAACATGGTTAAATCTTCTTTGTACCTATTGATTACCTTTTCCTCTACTTCCTTATGGAATTGAATAGAAGATAAGGCTAGTTTCAAGCCTTTGGCAAATGCAGACAGTTTATCGTAAAACAAAACTCTTATCGCTTCATCTTTCAATAATTGCTGATAGGCTTCTGCATCACGTTTATTGGCAATGGTTTTAAAAATATCCCAAAGGTCGGAATGCTTTTGCGGTAATTTTTTGATTTCATCCGAAATATTGGTCATTGTTCCCGCCAAATCTTCATCATCAAAGTCTTCAAAAGACGAATACATTTGTAAAGCGTCATCTAAATTTTCAATTACGCCATAATAGTCAATGATGTAACCAAATTCTTTGTCAGGATAAATGCGGTTTACCCTTGCAATAGCTTGTAAAAGTTTATGGCTTTGTAAATTCCTTGTCAAATATAAAACCGTGTTTTTGGGTTCATCAAAACCGGTAAGCAATTTGTCAACTACTATAATTATTTCAGGGTCTTTCTGGTTTTTAAAACGACTGATGATGTTCTTTTCATAGCTTTTTGAATTGCCATGTTCGTCCATCATTTTTTTCCAAAATGCTTTTACCTTTTCAGGCGTTTTTTCATAAGCACTTTCTTCGCCTTCCCTATCGTCAATGGATGAAATCAAAACTTCACTGCTTACAATACCAATTTCATCAAGATACTCTTTGTACTTAATCGCATTCGCTTTTTTGTCGCAAACCAATTGCCCTTTGAATGGCGTTTTGTCTTGCCAGTTAGCACGAAAATGATAACTAATGTCCCAGGCAATCATTCGCATTTTTTGTTCGGCAGAATTCAAATGGTCGTTTCGGGCAAACTTCTTTTTGATGTCTGCTTTTTGATATTCGGTTAGTGGCTCTGAAACCATACCGAAGAACGTATCAATCGGACTTGCATTCACATTTTGCAACGCCAATCTTCCTTCATACAGCAATGGAACAACTGCTTTGTCTTTTACAGCTTGGTCAACCGTGTAAGCATCAATCATACCGCCAAACTTCTCTGCTGTGCTTTTATCTTTCTTGAAAAGCGGTGTTCCAGTCATGGCAATGAAACAGGCATTCGGCAAAGTTTTTTGCATGTCGATATTGAATGTGCCATGCTGTGTCCGGTGTCCTTCATCTACCAACACAAAAATGTCGTGGCTTTCTAAAGGCTTATCTATTTTCTTAACAGCCGCCACAAATTTATTGATGATGGTGGTTACAACTGCATCACTTTTGTTTTCCAGTAATTCAACCAAACGCTGACCTGTGGTAGCATTTTCTACAAACCTGCCACACTTACGAAATGTGCCTGTAATTTGATTGTCCAAATCGGTTCGGTCGGTAACCAAAACAATTTTAGGATTGCGAATGCTTGGTTCCATGGCAATGGCTTGGGCCAGCATAACCATTGTTAATGATTTTCCGCTTCCTTGTGTATGCCAAATCACACCGCCTTTTCGCTTTCCATTTTCAACATGTCTAATGCGTTGCATAGATTTTTTAATTGCGAAAAACTGCTGATAGCGGGCAACTTTTTTTGCTCCATTGTCAAACAAAACAAAATTGAAAATAATATCCATCAATCTTTCAGGACGACACAAGCCAAACAAATAGTTGTCTTGTTCTGTTGGCAGGATTTCCTCTTGTTCTAATGCATCAAAGTATTTGCGAACATATTTGAAGCGGTCAGAAAACAACTGTTCTTTTATAGAAATCGATAGCGGTTTGTTTTTGAGTTCCTGTAATTTGTTTTTATAGTTGCGTTCTTCCTCATCAGTACTGAATTTCTCTTGCCACTTTGCCCAAAACTTTTCAGGCGTGGCATTGGTAGCATAAGCGGCTTCTTGTGTGGCAATGCTCAATGTGAGGTGAGAATACACATACAAACTTCTGATGCCATCTTCTTGCTGATTTCGTAAATGCTGACTGATTGCCTGTTTCAATGGCTCTTTCATATCAGGTCGTTTGCACTCGATGATGCAAAGTGGAATACCATTGACAAACATCACCAAATCAGGTCGATAATGCTCTTTGCTATTTGAGCGCATGACACTGAATTCTTCGCTTACATGAAACACATTGTTGCCAATATTTTTCCAATCAATGTATTGAAGCGTAAAACTTTTTTTATCACCATCTACGCTTTGTTCTAATGCCTGACCTAAAGTGAGCAGGTTGTAAGCCTTGTCACTTGCAGCAATGTAGCCTTCGTTCATGGGCAGGTTTTTTAAAATCTGTATCCCATTCTCTATGTTTGCATCGCTTATGTAAGTTGATTTAGTAGAACTTATCGTTTTTTCAGCATTGATTTCCTTTAATTGTTTCCTCAATACATCTTCCAATAATACATTGGAAGTTTTGCCGCTTCTTTGCCTGTCTGCTTCTGCCGGACTTAAATAGGTGTAGCCCAAATTCACCAGCATTTGCAATGCAGGTATCTGGCTGATATGGTCTTCTTTAAAACTAGGGGTGTCCATTTTTAATAATTAGTTGTATAATTTATCATCCTTCCAATTTTTCGGATTATTTATTATGTATGTTGAAATGCGTTGATAGGATTGATTATCACGAATGATGTGTTCCCAATAATTACGTTGCCATAATTTACCGTTGAATGTTTTCCATCCCAATTGTTTTACCCCACGAATGTATTCAACGGTAACAATAGATTGAAACGCACCCACCATGTCGCCAATGGTTTTCGGTTTGGTAGGGGCAATCCCTTGTGGTTGCCCAAATTCATTTGGGGCGGTCGTTTCATTAGGGGCGACCACAAGGGTCGCCCCTACCGCGATTTCCATGATGGCGTGAAAATGGTTGGGCATTACAACAAATTCATGCAATTCAATATTTGCAAACCGTTGTGGCAATTTCAACCATTCATTTCCAACCATTCGTCCTGCATCATTCAAAATCATTTCACCATCCACAATTTTACCAAACAAACACAACCTGTCCTGAACGCAAATTGTAATGAAATACAAACCTGCTTGTGAATAATCGTATCCTTTCAGGCGGATGCTATTGCGATGATGAATGTTTGGATTATACGGCATTATTTAAATTCAATATATTTATTCGTTTGAAATTTCAAATGTTCATTTTGTTGCACATAGCCCAACTGATTGGTAATGAGCTTGGTATTTCCAATGCTGAATTCCGGAATATTGCTGTGGTGGTGCCCATACGCCCAGTAATCAATTCTGGATGTTTCAATCATATCAAATAGTTCAACGGCAAAAGCTTCATTCAGCACATCGCCTTTGTATTGCTCAGGGTAATTCAAGAAAGTGGGGCAGTGATGGGTGAAAACTGCTACTTTCTCCTCTTGAACTGTTTTCAATTCGTTTTGAATAAAAGTCAAACTCTCTTCATTCAGCTGGTTGTATTGCTCTGCCGAAAAGCGATGCCCTTTGAATTTAATCAATCGAAAGTCATTCATCCCTCTTTCTATTTCCCACTGATACGCAGGACTGATTTTGCTCCAAAGGGTAGTGAAAATCAATTTTACATTTTCATACACCACCGAAGTATTGTTGACTAAAAACACATTGCTTCGGATTTTCTCATGCAGCACACCGCTTTTTTCAGCTATATCAAAATGGTAGTACTCATGATTGCCTGGCAGCCAATAAGTGGTTTCAAAATTATCTGACACATAACTAAAAAAATCTTTGTGTTTGTCCAACACCGTAAAAGGCACAATATCACCTGCCAAAACCAATACCTCACCCACAGGCTGCAAAGGATGTTGTTTTAGAAATTCCTTGTTGGCAGGAAATTCTAAATGAAGGTCGGAGGCGTATTGGAGTTTGAGTGGCATGATTTACTTATTTAAACTTGTTCTCTAATAAAATATATGTTGTTTCATTAGCTCTCTGCCTGTCGGCTTCTGCCGGACTTAAAGAGGTATAGCCCAAATTCACCAGCATTTGTAATGCAGGAATCTGGCTGATATGGTCTTCTTTAAAACTTGGTGTGTCCATTTAGATTTTTGTTTTAAAAAACAAATACAGTGGGAGCATTTTCTCAAATCCATTTAATGCTGTATTCGCTATGTTTTTTTCTGAAATTTCAATTGCATCTGGTAAATACTCTGTCCCAATGATGAAATAGTGATTTCTTATTTCATCATGTTTTACAAATTGATGTAAATCATTTGCCGTTTTAAATGATTTCACTTCCTTCCATTCACCATTGATGGAGATGGAATAATTATGGGGCAAAGAAGACAGAAGATTAAAGAATCTGCTTCTATATTCTTCTTCTTCATTCATTCTTTTTTTAAAATTCTCACGGTCAACTACTCCTCCATTATTCTTCCCAACAGTTAACCAAACTTGAACTTGTGATAAGCGAATGAGCACTTGCAAACGCATGTGATATAAACTTGTTTGATTTTCACCAAACAATTCTTTGAACTTGTCTAATTCTGGTTGGCTTCTTCCATAATGTAACCACAATGCATTTAAACTGTCAGAAGTATATTCACCATGTTGATAAGATGAAACAATATGTTCCTTCATTGAGTGTGGATGTAAGTTCCAGCCTTTCTTTTGAATAAATGGATATATCAATTCGTGTAATTCCAATAATTTTTCTCTTACAGCAAACCTTTCATTATTAACTTGTGCTGTTCGAAGGTTCGGTTTGTTTTCTTCAAATGCCAAATGATGATGTAACTTGAAAAATTGATTTGTGAAATCAATTTTTCTTAAATCAGGAATTACTTTGTTGCCCGATAATCGTTTTTTGAAATCTCCAACCTTTCTTTTATCATTTGCTTCAAGATCATTTCTTTCATTGTAAAGCAAGCTATATTCTTTTAACCAATCTTCTGTAATTGTTTCTCCTAAATTGAAATACTGATTGAACCAATTCAGATAGTCAGAAAAAGCAGCAGAATCAGAAATTTTATGGAACAGTTCAATGTTGTTTCCAAGTCCTCCTTCAGTAAAATTTCCTGAGCCAATGAAAACAGTTTTTGAATCACCATTTACCAAATACAATTTTGGATGAAAAAAACCTTGTTTAGTGAAAACTTTTGCTTCTATATTTTCATTATCCAGTTCCAAAAGTTTTTTGAAAACAGAATCAGGAGTGGGTAAATCAATTCCGATTAGCAAACGAAGTTTACAATCTTTTGAAATTTCTTTTAACAAAAAATCTAATCCTGCATCAGAAACAATTGCAGAAGCAATATAGATTTCTGAGGCAGATTGCAATTCTTGAGATAGTTGAGTTTTTAATTTAATTACTTTCATAACTTTTGAACTTATTGTGTCCATTACCTTGCTTTCTTTCTTAACTCTATAATTTCATTTTCTACAACCTTGTTAATTTCATTAACATACTCACTATGTTTTTTGATTAGTTTCTTATTAATTGGAAATAAAGGCACTAATCCAAAAACAATTGAAATTAAGATCGAAATTACAATCTGAACTAATTTTGTTGTTTGAGGCACTAAATAAATATAAGTAAAAACCAAAATGGCAGCAATAATTAATGGAATTGCAAAGAATAGTTTTCGATTTTTTCTTAGATTTTTATCATATTCATCTCTAAGTTCTCCACCTCTTTTTTCTCTAATGACATTATAGGCAATGTCTCTTTCTTTCTCAGCTTCATCACGTTTAGATTTTGCAAGACTTTCTTTACTTAAAGCATCTTCAACAGTCCTAACCATTCCAATAGTATCCCCTTCAATGAATCTTCTTAAATACAATGCTACATTTTCCTCCTCTTCTCCAGTCACTCTTAGTCGTTTTACCTCCTTTGCAACTTCAATAACTTTGTCATTTGGTAATTCATTTATTTTAATATTCGTTCGAAGAATAAAAGCAAGATCCTTTACTTCAAATGCATTACTTTCAGGCACAAGAGAATATTTAATAAGATTCTTGAATAATGGTGCAAAGTTGGAAGCATCCAAAGCTGTGCCACCACTATTTACAGCCATTAATCCAATTATTACATCCAATCCAACCGCAATCTCATTTTCATCTCTTATACAATGTTCAATAGCATATCTTTTCATAATACTATCACTAGTAATAATCCAACAATTTTCGCTTTTTCTAATAAAGTTAGCACCACTAATTACACCAGCATCGTGTGATAAAGGTTTTTCTCTTTTGTCCCGTTTTGTTCTTTTCTTGTAGGTTTCGTTTATTTTAGATTTAAGTTCTGAATCTTGTTGACCCATTTCTATGGCTTCACTTAATTCAGCGTAATCGTAACACTCGATGGCTAAACTGTCATTAAAGACCCTTGGCATATCCATTAATGTTTCAAACATCCTTTTTACATCATCCCCATTTTTGCATCCTCTTCGCAATGCAGTCTGGATGAATGGACAGTCAGATGAATGCAATACATTTAAATTAAAATTTTCAAAGACGTTCGTTGTTTCTACCCTCCTCCAGTCCATCGCTCTTAAATATTCATCACGAGTTGTATTTAGGTAAACAGGGGAAATATTTAACTGCTCAAGAATTGTTTCAAGTGATTCAAGTGAATTAGATAGTTCATGTTCTTCTAAGTCTAGAATCATCAAAATATTGGTATCTAGAATAAACTTACTGTTTTTAAACATTTCTATTGTTATTCCATCAGCATAATTTCTTGCAGTTATTAACCTTGATGAAAACATTGAAATTCCATAATACCAAAAGAGTAAATTATCCTCAGCATCTTCGCTGTCGACAAACTTTATAAATTGCGCCTTCAGCCATTCATTATCTTCCTTAGTTATTTCTTTGTTATTTAGCAAAGATGTTTCTAATATCTCGTGAATATTAGGTACAGAATTAGAACCGTTTTTTCCTTTATAAGTTATTTGATGAAACCATTCGAAACTATATTTTTCGAAAAAACATATTACTGCATCATTAAACCAATTTTCAATATCAGATTTGCTGCTTTCTGCCTTTGAGAAGTACTTGTCAAGTACTTTTGAAAGTAAATTTTTATTACTATCGACTTCTGTTGTTATTTCGTCTTTATAATCATTATGTATGAAATGACGATTGGATTTTACATTCAGTTTTCGAGATTTTGCCAAAACTCTAATCGCATCTTCAATATCCCTTTTGGAGACAGGTGAAGATAATACAGTATTAAGTTCCGACTCAATTTGCCGGAATGATGTACCATCACCTTTCAGATATACAATTTTTAAAATAAGTTGAGACAAAGCTATTTTTGATAGTGTCTTAAATTGGCTGTCATGTTTGATATATAGTGTATGTAATTCTCTTTTCATATAGTATTTTTTATTTTCAATCTTTTCTTCCCCGTCAACAACACCTGCATCAACCCCTTTTTTTGCTGTCTCAACTTCTCTGCTTTGGCTTTGAGCAGGCTGATTTCTTTGTCTGCTGCTTGCAGGACTTGAGCAATGGCGGTTTGTTCTTCGTATAATGGTAGTTTGATTTTTATAATTGAAAAACCATCCCAACGCAATCCTCCTCTTCGGTCTATAGAACCTTCCATTCTGTTTTGATATTGATATACCAATGGATGTGATTTTAGAAGTTTATAAAAGAAATTATCATTGACTGTCTTATCAGTTTTAAAAACGGTATACATTGGACTTATTAAAGCTTCATCCAAAATTTCCTGATAACCGATACTTCCTTCTTCAATGTGATTTGTAGCATAAGCAAAATGATGCTTAGGAACTATTTTGTAAGTGCTCACATCATCAGCATAAATCTTTCGCCCAAAGTATTCGAGTGAAGGAACTAATCCATCATATTTAGTGCATGATAACACAGTTAATTGTTTATCACTTTTATTTCTAATGCTAACTTCTTTTGCCACATCACGGATATGCATTTCTTTCCATTCACCCTCAAACCCCTTCAACCTTTTCTTCCCCGTTAGCAATTGCTGCATGAGCCATTTTTTGCGGAGTTCTTTTTGGGCTATGAGTTTTTCGGTGGTGTGGATGGCGGCATCTGCCGTGCTGAGCACTTGGGCTATGGCTTTTTGCTCGGGGAGTGGGGGGAGTGGGAATGAATAAGGAATTATGTGTTTATTGTTAATTTGCGGTATGGTAGAAGTATCAGCAATTTTATGAAGCTGTTCAAATGTGATTTGATAATATAAATACTCAAAACTTAAATCCTCTGACTTTGGATAAATAGCCATAAGATTGCTGTCCATCTGAACAGCAACCGAATTTATTCGAACCTTATTGTTTAATATAGCTGCACCTCTTTTCGGAAAAATCACGCTGTTCTTTGGAACTAATTGCTTTTCATCATTAGAAAATTCTCGACTTGATACTTGATACTTTTCACAATTATTCAGGTCTTCAACCTTTAGGTAAGGATATTTTCCAACAACATCAAGATTGAAAAGCGAAGGACTAACTCCACTAACGATTTCAACTAGTGCTCCCAATTTCTTAATCTTCCAATTACTTGGAATTTCAGTATTGTTAAACGCTTTGGTATTTTTTGTTTCTTTTGTCATTAAATTTTGGTTTTTATTTATACAAACTATCAAAACCATTTTTCTGCATTCGGCAAAATGGTTTTGCAAACAAGGCTGCAAAGAAGTTTTGGTTAATAGGTTGATTTACTGTGTTTCTCTCTTTGCACACTGCAAATGAAACCGCCTGAACCTGCAAAGAAGTCAATGAGCTAAGTTGGCAATTTTGCAAACGGTGCTGCAAACGGGTAAAGGGGAAACCCTTGAAATACAGGATGTTTTCGTTTGCAAAAGCGACTAGAATACTTTCAATTCGCAAACGAAACTTTGCAAACGAGCTTGTGAAAGTTTGGTTATTCGCAAGCGGTACCGCAAGCGCTATTCTTGATAATACATTGATTACCAATACGCAGACCGTTTGCGGGTTATTAATTTTTCTTGCCATAATAGGTAATCCCTTTATCATTTCTTAAAACTTCAATTTCATCATTCTCTCGTAATTGCTTCAAAATGCGAGACACTCTATAGATATCATCATCTGCCAGATTAAGTATTTCACGGGCTGTTGCATTATTTATTTCATCAAACTCATCTAAATATTTTAGAATGGTCTGTTTCATCTTAAAAATGGTTTGTTTTTTAAGCTTTAGATAGTTTTTTTCATCTTCAATATCTACCAATTTAGATTTATGAATGATATACTTTACCCCCGATGTCCTTCCGGTAGCTTCAATAAACTCAATCTCTTGTAATTCAGCTAAAATTTTCCTTAGTTGATAGTTGTTTACAAAAGGGAGTTGCTCTAACTGCTGAAAGGTAAGTTTTTGACCTGTGTAAATATGGTTGAGTACAATCAGCTTTTCAAGGTCAATATCTTTTTTGGCTGTTTGTTTATACAATAAACTCAACTCAGCCAATTTCTCGGAATACACATCTGCTTCCACTCTCAATAAAATGGAATTCTCTGTTTGAATGGGTTGGGGTAGTTTTTTCCCTTTTGATAGTAAGGCTGTAAATATTTTATCAAAACCACTGCCCGCTTTTTCTGCATAATTGATTTCACGCAACACATCCATAATACCCGGATTGCGTGGATTGGTTTTCCTAAGAAAGTTAGTTTCATTAATCCCTTGCGGAAAATGTCCTGGACTTTCAAACTCCAAATAATTGGGATATTTCCTAATCTCTATAATTTGTTGGCGGCTGTAATCGCGATGGGCGATAGCGTTTATTAAAAGTTCTCTGAGTACTACATCGGGATAATCTTCAATGTATTCACGGAACAAGCCAAAATGAAACTCTTTTACTTTGGTTTCGGATTTTAATTGTTGAAAACAAGCGTCAGCCATTTCAATCAAATTGCCACTATACTCAAATGGAGTATAAGTGCCATCTTCATAGTAACGGATGTATTTGATTTGATTGTAAGGGAGCTCTTTTAATGCTTTTTGATTTCCAATAAAAAGAATACCTGTGGTAGTTGGTAGCAATTTGCCATTCTCTTCCTTTATAAGCCCCAGCGTTTCTGTAAACTCAGGGGAATTATTTTTCAGATAAGGACTTTGTGGTTTTTCTCGTTGAATTCTTAAGAATAAATCTCTTGTTTTTTCAATATCCTGCCATCCCGGAATCGGATTTCCCTGCTTATCTGTTTCTTTACTTGATAATGGTAAATCCCAAGTTTTTTGGTCATATACTATCAAGCCTTTTTCGGCCTGAATGGTTGCCATTTCATAAGATTCGATATTTCTATTTCCATCATTGCTTCGTATTGGATATTCGCCTTTTGATGTTCGGTGAAGTTGTGTAGTAAATGGCACTTCAAGAACTAAAATTTCTTTACCCTTAATAGTTAGTCGGTGTGGTTTAATAGTTATTGAAGGCACAGTTCTATCTTGAATTTGACGAATTAGGTCAAATACTTTACTGTCTTCATATTCAAACTCAGGATTAATTTCTTTCGTTTTATCTTCTATACCTAAAAAAAGAAAACCACCCTTTTTATTAGCAAAAGCCACAACATCTTTAGCAAGATCATCATACTTAGGTGCAAAATTTTTCATAGGCTTGCCAAAAGCAATTTTGTCGTCCAATTGCTCTTTGAAATCAAGCATTTCACATTCTCCTTTTGCCAAGAGATTGTAAAACCATTGAATGCTATGTCGGGTGAGTTTCTCCATTTCTAGTTTATTAGCTGTTTCAAATAAACCTCAATCTCGCCTTGAACTTTTACCAGTTCATCTTCCAGTTGTTCAATCTCTTTTTGCACCGCAGCAATATCCACTTCAGCTTCTTCTTCAAAAGTGTCCACATAGCGTGGGATGTTTAGGTTAAAATCGTTTTCCTGTATTTCTGCAGCAGTGGCTACATAACTGAATTTATCTTCCACCACACCGGGCTGTAGTTTGCCGGCTGCAAAATCACGATAGGTATTTACAATGTGTTCAATATCCGTATCACGTAGTTTGTTTTGGTTTTTGGCACTTTCGTAATGTTTGCTGGCATCTATAAACAAAAAGTTGTTGCTACTTTTTTGCTTGTTGAAAATGAGAATGGCAGCCGGAATACCTGTACCAAAAAACAAGTTGGCAGGTAAGCCAATCACTGCTTCGAGCAGATTTTCTTCAATGGTGCGTTGGCGTATGCGGCCTTCACTGCTGCCACGGAACAATACACCATGCGGCACCACCACACCTGCTTTGCCATGTTCATTCAGTGTTTCTATCATATGGCTGATAAATGCCCAGTCGCCTTTGCTCTTAGGTGGTACACCTCTCCAAAAACGGTTGTATTTATCGGTTTCAGGGTCGTAGCTCACTGTGGTTTTATCTCCTTCTTTATCCTCTACCTTTCCCCATTTATCTAAAGAGAATGGCGGATTTGCTACAACGGTATCAAACTTCATCAGCGTATCGCCTTCTTTCAGTTTAGGGTTACGTATGGTATCGCCCCAGCGAATAGTAGCATTGTCGAAACCATGCAAAAACATATTCATCACCGCCAAAGCCCAGGTGCTTCCATTGGCTTCTTGTCCGTAGAGTGAAAAGTTATCTGAACCAACTTCTTCACCTGCTTTAATCAAGAGAGAAGCCGAACCGCATGTTGGATCACTAATGCGTGAACCGGGTTTTGATTTCGTGAGTTTTGCAATAAGTGTAGAAACTTCTTTTGGTGTAAAAAATTCTCCCGCTTTCTTTCCTGCATCACTGGCAAAATTTTCAATCAGGAACATGTAAGCGCCACCAATGATGTCGTTGCCATCCAAATGCGAAGGACGAAGGTTCAAAGCATCTTTGTTGAAATCGAGCAAGAGGTTTTTCAGTCGGGTGTTTTTGTCTTTTGGCTCACCCAATTTGCTGTTGTTAAAGTCAATATTTTGGAAAATTCCTGCACCATCTTCACTGTATAGTTTTTCACGGTTTGCTTCTTCCAAATCTGCCAACGCAATATTAATGAGTTCACCAATGTTGGCTTCATTACGAGAATCGTACAGGAACTTAAAATGGCTGTGCTCTGGCACAACAAAGCGTTCGTGTTGCATAGCACGTTTAGCACGTTCCACATCACCGTTGTATTTTGCTAAATAGCCTTCCATTTTATCGTCATGCACATCGCTGAGATATTTCAGGAACAGCATGGTAAGTACATAGTCTTTGTATACGCTTGGGTCAATGCTGCCTCTAAAGGTGTCGCAAGCTTTCCAAACTGCGTCGTTAATGTCTTTTTGTGTTATTTTTTTCATATTAATTACATTTGTGTGTCATACTATCAATATTAATATTGAATCTACTTCCTAAACAGTCACTTAGATCTTTTTCATCACATATATGGATTTCGTTTTCTATTTCACCTTCAATTTCTATTATAACATCAAATTGTGATTCGTTATCACTGCATTTACAAATAGTAATTTGACAGTTCTTCCCAGAATTAGTTTTAGCATCGCAAGTTTGACAACCGCATTCATCGCATGGTATATTTATTTTCATTTGTTTATTTTATTGTATATTATTTGTTGAATTTGTTTTTCTTTTAGCGTTTCAATTTTTTGTTTCAAAAATTTTTCCTTATTGCGGAGTTTCGTGATTTGCAAAATAGCTTTTTGCGTTTCAATATTCGGCAATGTTAGTTTCAAATTATCTAAAACTTGTTTTGAGATAGAAGGAATAGAAGTTCCAATGGCTTGACCTTTTAAAAGTGTTTGTGTGGTATGGTTATTTAAAAACCAAGCTAAATATTGAGGTAGCACTTTGTTGTCAGTTGGTCTAATGACAAAAAAAGAAGTAGAAGCAACAGCAGGTAAGTTATGTTTTTCATAAACGGTTGCAAAGTTTTTGGTCCCTTTGGCAGCGAAAAGTACATCACCGTCTTTCAATAAGTGTTTTTCGGAAATACTGTCAGCCAACAAGTCGGGATGTAAAACTGAATGCAACTGACCATATTCGTCAAAATGCTTCGACTGCAGATACACTAATTCGCCATGGCCTGAAGGCTTTGCAAATAGTCCAGTTTGGATGTTTGTGATATCTTTGATTAGCGTTTCCAAATTTTTTCCTTTGTAATGACGCTACAAAAGTAGTTGTTTGTTTTCAATTTTCCAAGATACTGTAATTTTATTCCTAAGTACAGATTCTACAAATTTAAAACAAGATTGATTTCAATTTATTAAAAATGTATTATAAGAAGGAAATATCCTCGATTGGTCATAAAATATGATTAAATCAAATGCCAATAAAAAAGCTCCAAACTATAAAGTAAGGAGCTTTTACAAAAATTATTTAAAATTATAAATTACTGTGGCAGGTCTCTTGTTTCAAGGCGGAATCTCTCTTTTTTATGTTCCATAAACGGAAGAAAATTATCTTTCATTTCTTTGTTTTCCGTTCTATTAGTATACAGTTTTAAAGCTTCAAACAGAGCGTTAGAAAAGGAATAAGGAGAAGCAACCAAATTGGAAGCAATATCATAAGCGGTTCCATGGTCTGGACTGGTTCTTATTATGGGTAATCCTGCGGTAAAATTAACCCCATCGTCAAAAGCCAATGCTTTGAAAGGTGCCAATCCTTGGTCATGGTACATGGCCAAAACTCCATCAAACTTTTTCATATTTCCGCTACCAAAAAAACCATCTGCAGAATAAGGACCTAAGACCACCGCATTGGTTTGGTTAAGGATAGATTCTATAGCAGGTTTTATTATTTTTATTTCTTCATTCCCTAAGGCTCCTCCATCTCCGGCATGAGGATTTAAGCCTAAAATGGCCAATTTGGGCTTTACAATACTGAATTCGTTTTGCAGAGTTTGAATAAAGACTTTAGCTTTGGATATAATCGCTTGGCTAGTAATAGATTCTGCCAATTTTGTTATAGGCAAATGTTCTGTTACCAAACCAACTCTCAAACCTTCATTGTATAAAATCATGAGATGATTTTGTACAGATAAATTGTTTGCTAGATACCCTGTATGGCCTGTAAAACTAGCTTGATTTAATGCAATTGAATTTTTGTCTACAGGAGCAGTAACTATTATAGGAAGTTTATTTTGTTTCACATCTTCCAGCATTCTATCTATATAGTTAAGAGATTCTTTGCCAGCTTCTTTGCTAGCAGAACCGAGAGTAGCTTCAAAATTATCGTTACCACAATGTATAAAATTAAGTTTACCATATTTTACCTCATTTATGTTCTTAATTTGATGAATATGTAAATGCTCTAAAAAGCAAAGTTTCTTAATGTGGTTAAAAATTTTGATGTTACCATATACTATGGGTGTACAATATTGGTAAATAAATTCATTCTGAAGAGTTTTTGCTACAACTTCTGGACCTATTCCATTCGGATCGCCTATACTAATTCCAACAATTGGTTTTTGCATTGTTTAACTTAATTTTTTTAAATACTCAAATAAAAATCTAACCCCAACTCCTGTACCACCAAAAGGAGTATATCCAGAATTTGCATGTAAGAAAGAGGTACCTGCTATATCAATATGCAACCAAGGGTAATCTGTAAATTTTTCCAAAAACTTACCTGCACTCATATGTCCGCCCTCTCCTTTACCTAAATTAGAAAAATCAGCAATTTCAGATTTCAATTCCTCTGCATATTCTTCCCAAAGTGGAAAATGTATAATCCTTTCAAATGTTTGATAGGCTGCATCTTCTATATCTTCCATCTGTTTTTTGCTTATAGTACCCATTGTTGCGCTAGCATAAGGACCTATGGCTCTTACTGCGGCACCTGTAAGGGTAGCAAAATCAAAAACCATTTCTGGGTTATATTTTTTAGCATAATGCAAAGCATCTGCAAGAATTAATCTACCTTCTGCATCGGTATTTTTTACTTCCACTGTATGTCCGCTATACATCGTTATTACATCTCCTGGTGCATATGCCTCATCCCCAGGTCTGTTGTCGGTAGCAGGAACTAAGCCTACTACATATAGTGGCAACTTACATGCTGCAATGGCATACATTAGCCCCCCAACAGTAGCGGCCCCTGCCATATCACATTTCATAAAATCCATACTTTGGGGTGTAGGTTTTAAACTTAAGCCTCCGGTATCGTACACTACCCCTTTGCCAACTAAAACAATTGGTTTTATGTTTTTAGCATTTTCTGGTTTCCATTCCATTATGGTAAAAGTAGGTGGCAAAAGGCTCCCCTTGTTTACGGATAAAAGTCCCCCCATTTTTTGAGCTTGTATTTTAGACTCGTTCCAAACTTCTACACTAAAACCTGCATCTTTACCCATTTTCTCAAATTCCATAGACAACTCTACAGCAGTAAGGGTATTTTGGGGTTCGTTTACCAAATCTCTTGTTATGCCAACTGCTTTCCATACATTGTTCCATTCTTGTAACTCTTCTAAGGAAACAGTGTTGCTGTACAATTCTATTGTAGGTTCAATTTCCTCTTTTTTATCTGTTTTATATTTTGTAAAGGTGTAGGAAGCCAATACTAGTCCTTCTAAAAAAGACTTAACTTGAAGTGAGTTACTAGTAAAATCCTGAACAAAAAGTTGTTCTACTTTTTCTTTGGAAACTTTCTTTTGAATTTCCGCAGCAGCTTTTCTTAATTTTTCATAATCGTTCCAATTGGTATTTTGGGGGCTTGCACAAACTACAAATAATCTGTGGTTTCCGTCAAAAATCTCCACGTACTTTGCATGTTCATTTAAAGCCATAACCACTGGCAAAACTTTGAGTTTTTTTGGCAAGTGAGCGGTATCGGAAAACAACAAAATCTGCGTATTTAAATCCTTTGTTTCAAGGCACTTTTTAATGGTATACATAAGAAAATTTTAGATTTCAAATTTAGTTAAAAAACCTTTAGGCTGTAAAATAAATAGAACGAAATACTGTAGGATAAGGTTAAATCTACTTTCCTCGTCCTTGAACCATTATCAAAACCGTATAAATCATAATTTTCAAATCCAAAGCAAAAGAATAGTTCTCTATGTACAACAAGTCATAAAAAGAGCGTTGTACCATTTGTTCTATATTTTCTGCATATCCATATTTTACTTGTCCCCAAGAAGTTATTCCAGGTTTCAACTTATATAAATGATTGTAATGTGGTGCTTTAAGCACTATTTGATTCTTAAAAAACTCTCTTTCGGGTCGGGGACCAACTACAGACATCTCGCCTTTTAATACATTCCAAAACTGTGGAAATTCATCTATTCTGGTTTTCCTTAAGAATCTACCTATGCCTGTAATCCTAGGGTCGTTGTCGCTGCTTAGTTGAGGGCCTGCTTGCTCCGCATCTACTTTCATAGATCTAAACTTTATAATTTTAAATGGTTTTGCGCCCTTCCCAAGTCTCTCTTGCATATAAAAAATTGGACCTTTGGAGGAAATCATTACTAATAAAGCAACCATAACTAGTAGAGGAGATAAAAACAGTAACACTAAAATGGAAAAAATAATATCAAAAATACGTTTTAGATTACGTTCCCAATGTGTCATTACATCTACATCTAATTCAATTAAAACAGAGCCCAAAATATTGTTAATTTTTACCATTCCAGAAAGTATATGGTAGTCATTGGGCGGAATTTTAATAAAAACATTCTCCTTGTCTACCAAAGAAATTACTTTATTAATTTTTTCTATTTCATCTTCTTCAAAAGCTAATATAATTTCTTCAATCTGGTATTCATTAATAACTTCTCTGATATTTTGATAAGAACCTAAAAGCTGTAATCCAGAGTTTTGGAGAGGTTCTATGAAATTGCCATTCGTACAAATGCCTATAAACTTGAATCCATCGTTATTTTTGGATTGAGAAATTTGGCTATACAACTTATAAGCCTTTGGGCCTCCCCCAACTAAAAGTGCTCTAAAGCCCCATTTTCCAGAATTTATATTTCTATTGGTTTGAGTAGAAAGTATAAACCGGAACAGATAAGTAAGGCCAAATTGCGTAAAAAATAATACAGAGAAATTCAAGTAATAAGACTTGTAATTTATCACTGCATCATCCAAAATAAAAAGAAAGAATAAAACCAAAGAGCCTAAGAAAGTAGTAAGAAAGGTTTGACCTAATTCTTTTAATCTGGAACGCCTATAAATATTATGATAATATCCTAAAAACCAATAAGTAAAAATCCAAGTAATCGGAATAAAAATAGCGCCAAATATCAAATTAAAATCCAAACCAATGGGAATAGTATATCCATGCAGTTGAGCTTCTATGAGGGTTTTACGAGCATAGAATAAACTTAACCAGGCACAAATCGCACTTAGCCAATCAAAAAAAATATAGGTAGCTATTCGCTTTTTCTTGTTCAATCTAAGTAATTTAATTTTAAATTATCCAGATAGATTTCTGGAGAAATAGTAGAATCGTTGTCTGATTTTATGAAACCCATAAAAATTTGAATCGGGCTATTGGCAGGTAAAGCAGAGGTTTCAATTTTCAAATTCAAATATGTTTTATTCCATTTCTCATTTGGCATAAGAATAATAAAAGGTATTTGCTCGTATATGTCTGGCTTGTCGGCATAAATTCCAATTTGAAGAGGGATATTTGTTTTATAATCCATTTCAAAATAAACATCTTGCCCTCCTCTTGGCACCAAAAACTTTTCTAAAGTAACCTGTTCTATCAATACTCTTTCTGCTGTAGGTTTTACTTTTAAACGACCAGAGAATTTTGAGAACTCAGAAGGAAAAGCATTAGGGTCATTGCTATCAATTATCTGTATAGAATCCTGATGGGTAGATTTTGTTGCTCGAGTAGTAGAAACAACTTGGGTTTCATAATCTTCCAACCATGCAAATTTTACATTTGGTTTATATTTTGTACTAGGTTTTATAGTGTCTACTTTCGTTTTACTTAGTTCTACCCGGGCTTCAAAACCTTCTAATGTTCTAATTATCTGCCTATTAGCAGCAGCTCCATTTTCTTTTATTGTGGGCAAGAGTAAGATGGTAGATTGGCCTTCTGCCAGAACAGGGACAGTAGCAGGCAGTTCAAAAATGCCGTAATATTTGCCATTTACATATACATACGCATCGGTTATATCTGCGGAAGGATTGCCTTCTAACAATAAGTTAGTGGTAAATGTGAAGGTTTGAATGTGAATATAAGAAGGAACTTCAACCGTTTTTTTGGAACATGAAACCAGAACTAATGTAAAACTAAGAAGAAACAGAATTGGGGGTTGTTTCAGTTGGGAGAATATTTTCGCAAATTTGAGTAACTTCAAGTAATTCATGTATACCAGTTAAAGGGGTCAATTTATTTGTAATGTTGTCCCAAAAATTAAATAATTCCTTGCTCAGAGAATCAAAGTAAATTACTTGTTTTGAGACCTTATTTATTTTGGGTAAATCCTGTTGCAATTTTACATTATTTTGTTCATTAAACAAGGCCCCATTCTCATATTCTTGCTCTGCTTTTTTAAATTCCCAAACTTTATGGTTCAATACATCCATTTCAAAAAGTCTATCGGCAGTAGCAAATGTGGCATTAATCTCTTTTTCGCTATGATAAGAAAAATTAATTCTGCCAATCGCACCGCTAGAGCTTTCTAACCATATAAAAAAGTGATCAGGAATTTCGTCATTGAACAGAAATGAACCATTTTTACGAAGTCTTTCTATTCTACAATTCACTGTTTTCAAACTTAAGTCTATGCTTTGGTAAACCAGATTTTCAAATGTATTTTTTGAATTAAATGGCATTCTAATATGAAGGTCAAACCAAGCAACTTTTTTAAGATAAGGCCAAATGCATAGAAATGCAGGAGACACAGAAAGTTGGTTGCCCACATGAAAAACTATGGATGCTTCTTGACACAAAGAGTATATTTCCCTAAGTTTATTGGCGTGTTCTACTCTTATACTTTCTGTAAAAATATGCTTCAACTTGTAAATTGTCTTCTCGGCCAATGCCAAGAATTGAGTAGTAGAATCTGAGAAAACTACAGCATCTGTAAGAGTTAGCAAATTGTCAAACTCTTCGCAAGAATAGGCGCTTAGCCAATCCGTATTTTCTATTTCGTAGGTGCCAACTATTTCAAATTTTTGGGTCTTTATAACCTGTTCTTTTAATCTAAGAACATCTTTATTATTACCCACTAGTACTATTTTTATCATATAGTTGTTTTACAATCACAAATTATTCGATTAATTTGCAAATAATTTTTTCTTGTTTTCAACTGTATATATAAAGTGTAAATTTTGCAAGACACCATCAAACATCAAGGCCTTAGAAATAGATTAATAGAGGAGATTAAAAACAAAGGAATTAGCGATTCGATTGTTCTTTATGCAATACAAAAAATACCAAGACACTGGTTTATAGACAACGATTTTGAACACTTTGCATACCAAGACAGACCCTTTGCAATTGCCAACGAGCAAACTATTTCCCAACCTTATACTGTGGCCTACCAATCTAGTTTACTACACATTCAAAAAGGTGATAAGGTTTTAGAAATAGGAACTGGTTCTGGATATCAAGCGGCAATACTCTTTGCAATGGGAGCTCAAGTTTACTCAATCGAAAGACATGAAGAGTTGTATACAAAAACCAAGAACCTTTTAAAAAAAATTGGTATACCGGTTCAAACTTTCTTGGGGGACGGCACAATTGGCTTGGCTAATGAAGCACCTTTTGATAAAATATTGGTAACCGCGGGAGCAAACCAAGTACCCAAAGCCCTTTTTAATCAATTGAAAATTGGGGGCATGTTGGTTATTCCTCTTGGCAAAACCATAGATACTCAAGAAATGATTCGAGTTACAAAGATATCTAACGATAATTTTAAAACAGAAAAATTTGACACCTTTAAATTTGTGCCTTTAATTGGTAAAAATGGTTGGCCTGAAAAATAAATACTGATATAGTTCAGGAATTATTACAAAACCTCTTTACGTATGGTTTCAAATATTGAAAATGCAATATCTGTTGCAGAGTTGGTAGAAAGCCCATTTTCTAAACTTGGGTTTATTTCTGTAAAATCCATAGATTTTACTTGCGGTTTAAGAGCAATACATCGAAGTAGTTCTGTGGCTTCTTCAATGGAAAACCCATCTTCTACCGGAGTTCCTGTACCTGAAATATACTTTTCATCTATTGAGTCTACATCAAAAGAGCAATGAATAGCTGAACAATGGGAAAGAGCAGCAAAAACTTTCTCACAAATTTCTTGCATGTTTTTGTCTTTCACTTTGTAGTTCTTTATGGTTTTAATTCCATGTTCCAAAATCAGATTATCTTCCTCCTCCTCTGTATCTCTAAGGCATAATAATACCAGGTTTTCAGGTTTTATTTTAGGAAATACACCAATATTACCCGGATCTTTTAATCTGTCCCAAAACAATTTTGTTTGAATATCTACCTCATTTTTTTGGGAACTTAGATTGTCCATATTCAACATTGCAGCCAAAGGCATACCATGTAAATTACCCGAAGGCGTGGTATAGGGTGAATGCATATCTGCGTGTGCATCTATCCAAATCACACCTATGTTATCCTTGCCATAAGTATCAGAAAGAGCAGATACGCTAGCCATGGAGTTACTGTGGTCTCCAGTAAGGTTCAGTACCAAGGAATCGGACTGTCTAAGTGATTCTTTTACAACAAAATACGTCTTTTGTATGTTGTTATAAATTGCTTCAATATTTTTGGCCTTCGAATCAGAATACAAATTGCTGTGGTGGTTATTTTCTACAGGAGAATGAGCAAATTTCATGTTTGGATGTTGGGTTTGATGGATTTTTTCTAAGAGTTGCAATACTCCAGTGGCTGTTCCATATTTTCCTGCACCTATTTCCGAACTACATGTATTGATAAGTATGCTTGCTCTTTTTGCCATAAAATTTATGATTTGGATTCTAACCCTATGTTTGCAAAATTACTAAAATTAATTTCCATTTGGGAAGGTAGCAACCTAAAACTTCTCCTATGGTATTCACAAATCCCAAACTCTTGTATTGCTTTTCTATGGTTTCGTGTTGGATATCCCATATTTTGAGCCCATTGGTAATGTGGAAAACTAAGGTGTATTTTTTCCATATAGTCGTCTCTATGGGTTTTGGCCAATATAGATGCCGCTGCTATATTTTCAAACCTAGCATCCCCTTTTACTTGAGTAGCATGAGGAATATTTTGAAATGGTTTAAATTTATTGCCATCCACATTTACAAATGTTATGGCATGATTCAAACCATGTAAAGCCTTGTGCATAGCTGCTACAGATGCCCAAAGTATATTTAATTCGTCTATTTCTATAGGAGAACATTCTGCCACAGCCCATATACACTTTTCCTCAATCTCTATTCTTAGTTCCTTTCTTTTGCTTACACTTAACTTTTTAGAATCATTTAAGCCTGCAATATATACTCCATTGGGAATAATAACCGCTGCTGCAAAAACAGGACCAGCCAAACATCCTCTTCCAGCCTCGTCGCATCCTGCTTCAAATTCGGTATTAGAATATTTTGTTTGCATCTTAGTTTTTTAATAAGTCTATACTGGATTGTTTTACGGCTGCAACCTCTATCCTATCCATGCAATTATCCCATGGTTGAACACACTTTTCTTGGTTACAAGGATTGCATGGCAACACGAAGTGATGGATTTTTACTTTAGACCCTTGGGGATAAAAAATTAAAGCAGGACCTGGACCAAAAAGTCCAATTAGAGGAAGACCAGCAGCATTTGCAATATGCATAGGGCCGCTGTCATTGCCTAAATATAGTGTCGCTTTTTTACAAACTTCATAAAACTCTGTTAAGGTAAATTCCCCTGCTATATTGTAGGTTTGAAAGTCTAATGTCTTTTGAATTTCTGCTATTCTTTCTCTCTCGTTTTGTGCACCTAAAAAAACTACTTGCAATCCATACTCCAAATTATAGTACTTACATATCTCTGCAAACCGCTCTTGTCTCCATTCTTTTAGGGCTTTGTTTGCTGTAGCATGAACCAATACAAAATTGGAAAGATTATTGTGTGTAATATAATTCTCAACTTTTAATTGCTCTTCGCTAGTTGAATAAATTTTTATGGGTGGCATTTCTTTAGGATTCTCAAACAGTGATTCTACAATCCTACAATTTGTATCTATATCAGTTAAAAATCCACCTTGTTTTTTATTCTTGTAGCGAACCGTACCTCTGTCTACTCTAAATTTTGGTCTGTGCCAAAAAGCTTTAAACAAACTTGGATAAGTTCCTCTAAGTTCTATATGCAAATCATAAGCGGCATTCCATTTTTTTATGTTTGTGAAAATACGATGCAAAAATGGATTGTGGGCTAAAAGAGATTTTGCAGCTGGTTTACAAAGTAAGTCTATTTGTGCATTTGGAAACTCTGAATGTAATTTTTCAAAAATAGGACTTGCCAATACCATATCTCCTATTTCATCAATTTTTACTACCAATATTCTATGTATAGATTCTTTATGAATTGGCAAAAAAGAGGCAAAGGTTTTGGAAAAAAGGTAATTAGCCAAAAACAATATTTTTTCCTTGAAATTATGAAAAAAAGGAGCTGCCATACCAACTATTCAGATACAAAAGGGATTAACAATGGCCTAGAAGGAACCGCATCGGTTTCTATGGAAGGAGTTTGCAGATTAAGTACAAAAAAACCATCCTCTACATTACTTGGAATATAGGCAAGTTCGGTAATACAAGCATCTAATCTATGGTTAAAGAAAGCTTTATGAGCGAGAAGTGCCCCGCCATCTACTTCTGGGTCTACGGAAGGCAAGTCGCATACAAAATGAAGAATATTTTTGTTTGCCAATTCTTGCATTAAAGTTTCAGAAAAATAAGGAGGATTGGTATCGCTATACTCCAAACTAAGTTTTTCCGATAGATTTGGAAGAGTTCTTATAACCACAGCAGAAATGTGCATATCCCAAATCCAGTCTGGTAATTCAGAAACCACCATGTCTCCATTATCTAATTTAACAGGAGTAACAGAAACCAAGGCGCAAAGCTGAAAACTTGGGATTTGAACTTTATTCATTGTTAGGCCCAGCGAAGAAGCATGCAAAAGGGATTCTGTGTGAGTGGCAACACCGTGAGGATAAAACCTTATTTCTTCACAATTTAGTTTACCCCCTTCGGCTATAGACGTAACAAAACCCTCTGCCCTATATGGTTCAAAACTTGGTTTAGGCAAGTGGTAGGCACTAGGACCATTGTTTCTACATACAGGAATACTTATGTCTATGGCATTGGCTAAATCCAGATACAATCTAGCATTTGCAAATTCTACAAAAAGGCTTAGGTTCATACCCACAAAACTAAGACAAAAAGGGAATAAAAGAAAAAGAAAGGCCGGGTTTGATAAAAATCCGTAATAATAGGATTTAGCCTCCACTGGTTTCGCAACCTTCTAACGTCTGTAGCAAGCTACAAATCCCACGAGGGTAAAAAAGCCTGGTTTTGAAGAGCGGTTGAGCCGTTGTTGAAATGATGTTAATTTTTTCAAATATATGCCGACCTTTCGGCTGCAAAAGTAGGCATTAGAAAAGAATAAAAAAAGAAGGTTTTATACGAGCAGTATAAACTGTGAAATTTATACGATTAATATTCATCCAGAACATTTTCTCCATTTTATCAAAATTCATAACTCTCCATTTTAGGGAGTTATGTTTACACTAAGAACATTATCTAAGAAAACTTGTTGTGAAATAATGAGGTTCTTAAATCAATTTCTCAAGTTTATTGAAAAATACCACACAAAGTTTCTTTCTGATGGTACTAAAATGAAAAGCGAAAGGGTTATTTTGGGTATAGCAATTGCAAGTTTCTTAATACATTTATTTTTAACCCAAAATACGCATTAGC
>DIUJ01000049.1:0-1659 GCA_002422315.1 Bacteroidetes bacterium UBA6161 | reverse complement strand
TTTTCTAATGCTGAAATGGGGTTAATTATTTGTAGAGTATTTATTTTCATGTCGAATCAACTGTAAAATTAAAAAGATGAACTAATTTGATTGGAAGATGTTATTACACATGAATTGAATATCCAAGCCCAACAAGAAATAGTAATCGTATGGCTCAAAAGAGATTTGCGTTTTATTGACCACGCCCCCCTTTTTTATGCCCTGCAACAGCCTTTGCCTATTTTGCTTTTCTATTGTTTTGAACCCTCGGTTATGGAATACCACGATAGCGATGAAAGGCATTGGCGTTTTGTATACGAATCGCTTCAAGATATGCAACTTTCCCTGCAATCCCAAGCGCCTCATTTGTATGTGTTTCATACCGAAGCCATAACAGTTTTTGAAGAATTAGCGAAGCAATATAGCATCCATACCATTTTTTCGCACCAAGAAATTGGTAATAACCTAACTTATGATAGGGACAAACATGTGGCTCAGTTGTGCAAGATTCATAAAATAGATTGGAAAGAATATCCACACAATGGGGTAATTCGCAAGTTAAGTTCCCGAAAAGACTGGGAAAAGAAATGGAAACAAACCATGGAAACACCTGCTTTTGAGTTGGATGCGACACAATTTACATTGCTTTATTTACCCCCTGAGTTACAAAACAAACTTAAAGGGCCTCCCCTAGCCTCAGCTATTGTAACTCCCCACAAGCAGTTTCAGCCTGGAGGAGAGCGTTTTGCATGGAAATACTTGCAGAGTTTTTTAAACGAAAGGCATGCAAACTACTCCAAACACATCTCCAAACCCGCATTGAGTAGAAAGGGATGCAGCCGATTGTCGCCTTATTTGAGTTTTGGAAATATCAGTATGCGCAAGGTTTATCAGGCTACCATGCAACAATATGCAGTATCTTCCCACAAGAGAGCCTTGTCCAATTTTGTTTCTAGGCTACATTGGCATTGCCACTTTATGCAAAAATTCGAAAGTGAATGTAGCATGGAATTTGAACCAGTAAACAAAGCCTACAATGAAGTTGTAAAACCCCGAAACGAGGCGTATATAACAGCTTGGCAGCAGGGCAAAACAGGGGTTCCAATCGTTGATGCATGCATGCGCTGCCTAGTGCAAACAGGTTATATAAACTTTCGGATGCGGGCTATGGTAGTTTCGTTTTTTGTGTTTAACCTATGGCAAGATTGGCGCGAACTACATTTCTTAGCACGTCAATTTTTGGACTATGAGCCCGGAATTCATTATCCGCAATTGCAAATGCAAGCGGGTGTTACGGGTATAAACACCATTCGAATATATAACCCCATAAAAAACAGCCAAGAACATGACCCGGAAGCGGTTTTTATCAAAACTTGGCTCCCAGAACTGAAGCATGTCCCAGCATTATTGATACACGAACCCTGGAAAATGACCCAAATGGAACAAACACTCTATCAAGTAACCCTTGGGCAAGATTATCCCATGCCCATAGTAGATATAGATGCAACCCGAAAAGCTGCAAGCGCAAGCGTATGGGAATTTAAAAAATCAATTGAAGTGCAAAAAGAGTCCCAACGAATTCTCAAAAAACACGTCAATACCAGTGCTCGCTCTAGCAAAAAAAAATCTGTGAGAAATTAGTCGGGGGGAAGAAGGAATGTAGAATGTAGAACGAGGAAT
>DIUJ01000068.1 GCA_002422315.1 Bacteroidetes bacterium UBA6161 | reverse complement strand
TTCCCTAGAGAGAGAGAGAGAGAGAATTTAAATTTCTTAACCCTCTGAAATTTGTTTTTTGTAATTGTTTTTCCATAGTTTCATTTTAAAAATTAGTACGAAGTTAACGGAAAAATATTCGGAAAAACAAATTTCTTTTGATTTTCTGAGGTTTAGTGAAGGAAAAACCCTTCTGCTCTACCAATACCAATTAAAAAAGCCAAGGTTTTGCCTTGGCTTTTTTAATACAAAAATAAATTCTTGTTTGTTTTATTACGATGCACAATGAATCTTGTAGGCATCCGAAAGGTTTTGAGCCAACATATCTGCGGTTCTACCTTCGATTTGGTGTCTTTCTACAAAATGTACCAATTGGCCATTCTTAAACAATGCAATAGAAGGGGAAGATGGAGGGAAAGGAATAAAATACTCACGGGCTTGGGCCGTTGCATCAAGGTCTTGCCCTGCAAAAACTGTGGTTAAAACACTTGGTTTGGCATCAAATTGCAAAGATTTTAATACTCCTGGGCGCATACTTCCTGCAGCACATCCGCATACAGAGTTTACGACCACAAGCATGGTTTTGTCTTGGTTATTTTCAAAAACCTCTTTTACTTCGCTTGGGTTTTTCATTTCTATAAACCCATTTTGGGTTAATTCGGCACGCATAGGCGACACCAACATTTCTGGATAAGGCATAATTTTTAAATTTTACAAATGCAAAATTAACTTATTTTTTTATTTACTTAACTGCAGAAAACTGTTTTTAGATTAGAATCTGTATTTATCAGTTTTTTCAAGAAAGTAGTGATTGATAAAAGGATTGAATTTTCTCTGAAATACTAAGCAAGGCAAACTCCTCTTCTGCTTTAGCCATCCCTTGGGATGCAATTTCTTTGGCTATTTGCTTGTTTTGTAAAAGGGTAACTATAGCATCTGCAAATTTTGTGGCGGTGTTTTCTATCCATATTTCTTTGCCATGCTGCAAGGGCAAACCTTGGGCTCCAACTGGTGTAGAAATCACACAAACACCGAGGGCTATAGCTTCGATTGTTTTAATTCTTATACCACTTGCAGAATGTAAAGGAACAACCAAAATTTCATGCTGTTGCATAAAATGGGCTGCGTTTTCTACTTCACCAATAACACTCACATTTTGCCAAGTACCTCTTGTAAATTCTTCTGGCATTGCCTTTCCTGCTATATACATTTTGGCATCCTTTTCTTTACTTAAAACAAGTGGCCAAACTTCTTTCAAAAACCATTGTAGTCCTTCTACATTTGGCTGCCATTCCATAGAGCCGATATGGCAAACAGAGTTTTCAATTTTTACAATTTCATTTTGGGGAGCAGGATTTATCCCATAACCAATAAGCGTATGAATGGAGTCTGGGAATTGTTCCTCAAAAAACTGTTTATCAGTGTCTGCTATATGCATAAAACCATCGGCAAATCGGTATAGTTTAAGTTCTTCTTGTCTTAATCTTTTAGCCATTTTTCCCAAATACCAACTTTTGATCTTATTTTTTTCTTTTGAGGCTAACAAACTCCAAATATTAGCTTCAATATTATGGGTTCTAACAACTAGTTTAAAATTGCCCGCCCTTTTTATTTCTTGAATATATGGGGTGGAAAAAAGACCTTCAAATTGGACTATATCATATTTTTCTTTTTTTATTTCTCCTAGAATAAGAGACAAGAATTCCTGAGAATAAAACCTTTCTAAATTATACGATTTGGAAGAAAATAAGAGGTTTTTTAAAGCAGCATAAGGTTTAAGAGAAGTGTCTATGGTACAGAATTTAACTTTGTTTAAAAAATGTAGTTCTGAAAAAATTTCATTGTCTGATGCAAAATGCTTTAGAGTATTTAAAGAAATAAAATCTACTGTATTTCCATTCTCCGCCAAGATTTGTAACATTTGCTTAGTAGCTAAAGCCCCTCCATCTTTTGCTTTTACGGGGATTCTGTTTCCAATAACTAAAATCTTCATGCTGTTTGTTTTTTAGCATTTATTTTTTTTAGTATAGTCCATAGTTTGTCTTTAATATGAGCAAATCTATCCATTTCGAAAAGTGGAGCGTCATCCGATGCTTTTTTTAATATCCAAATAGCAATGGGTAATAAGGCAAAAGTAGCCAACCAAGCCCCCACCCAAACCGGTACTACTCCTTCTCTTGCCATTTTATCCCCCACCATATTTACAACATAATAGAACACAAACATAAGAATAGAAACCACCATAGGCAAGCCTAAGCCCCCTTTGCGAATAATAGTTCCAAGAGGTGCTGCGAGCAAAAACAAAACAAGTAGTACAGAAGAAAGGGTATATTTTTTATGTAGTTCTACCCTGTATTTTCTTTCTTCCGATTGTAGTTCTTTAAAGGTATTTTGATTCACCTCAAGCAAACTTTTCAGATTTCGGATTGAAGCTTGTGCAGAAGAAAGTAGATTGACTCTATTTTCTGTTTCAAAATTCTGAATAATATCTTTTTTATCTAAATAAGTAATAGAGTCTAAATGTGCTTTACGGGCGGAATACAAACTAAAATAAGGCCTTGTATAACTTACATACTGTTCTTTTTTCTTTACAAACTCTTTATTTAGGGAATCAATTTCTTGGTTAAGTTCCACTACATTCATTAGTTTATAATGGCCTTTAAACAAATCTTTTTCTGTTTTTTTCAAATCCAACTGTGTTAAGTCAAAAGCCATTTCTTGTTTTTTAAACTTAAAAGTATTGTGAGGATATGTTTTAAAATAATTTACATTTTCGGTCATCTCCTCGTAACGTATCCCATTGTAGAGCGTAAAAAGTAAAATTCTTTTATTTTGAGTTAGTTTCATAGTGCCCCACTCCGCCCTAGTAATTGTAAGTTGTGGGTTTTCGTTTTTATTTTCGTAAATAATTACATTCCGAATGGTTTGACCATCTTTTTCTTTTTTAGAAACCTTAATAGAATAATTTTGAATTTCGTTATAAAAAATACCTTCTTGAATGTTAAACGCAGGTTTTTTATTTCGTACATCCCACAGCAGGGCCTTAAATTCTAAAGTAGCCGTAGGGATAATGATATTGGAGATATAAAAAGCTATAAAAGCTAGTAGAATCATTACTAGAAAACTAGGCATAAGTACTCTAAAAAGTGAAATACCCGCGGATTTAATGGCAACAAGTTCAAAAGTTTCTGCAAGATTGCCATAAGTCATAAGAGAACTTAGCAAAACAGCTAAAGGCAAAGCAAAAGGAATTAAATCGGCCATAGCATAAAACAAAAGTTTAGCAACGGTTGTCCATTCCAAGCCTTTTCCTACAAACTCGTCTATGTATTTCCAGAGAAAATGCATAAGAAACAAGAACATAGAAATAAAAAAAGTAGCCACAAAGGGGCCAACAAAAGATTTTAAAATGAGTAAATTTAATTTTTTCAAAACGTGGTTTATCAAGCCCCTATTAAAGATTTCAACAGTTCCACTTGGGATTCCCAAACTTCCGCATTGATATCTTCTTCATCTTCTTCGCAATAGTCGGTTACAACTAGAGTTACATCGCCTGTTAGTTCATCCTGAAAAATCTCAAAACCCCATTCTTCATGTTCTTCTAGCCTATCGGTCCATTTAAACACAATATTCTTTTTAGGGTGTGATTTTACCATTTCTGCTTCTCTAGGTTCATCGTCCCCTTCCCATCTAAATAAGTATAATTTACTTCCTTTTACATTTACTTCGTCTGCATACCATTCTGCTAAACCCGATGCTCCACTAAGATAACTATACAAGATAGCCGGAGAAGAATGCACACTAAATTCCAATTCTTGTTTGATTCTTTTTCCCATTTAACTTATATTTTTGTGCAATTAAAACTAATTTTGGGGATAAACAAAAAAAATGTTTAAAGTTGCCCTACTTTTGCAGCCGCAAAGAAAATGAAAATATTAAAATCTCCCATATTAACTTTTTGGTTTCTATTGACATTAGTCGAAATACTTGGTCTTTTTTCGTTTTTCTTTTGGGGTAAACTAGATTGTTTCTTTTTTTTGAATGGCAGCAAGGGCTCAATTTTTGACATTCTTTTTTTCCTTCTTACTTCCTTAGGCGAATGGCCGTTTATACTTTTTGCTTTGTTTTTAGCATTTAAAAAAAATCCAGATTTTTTTATCCATATAGCCCTTGCATTCATTTTGAATGGGATTCTGTCTTTTATTTTAAAACATTGGGTTTTTGGGCCAATCCCTCGCCCGCCTATGCTATTAGAACAAAATCCCGAACTTTTTGTAAACACAATGCTTAAAGTAAGTTATTGGAATTCTTTTCCTAGCGGCCATACCTTTACGGCTTTCGCTGGATTTTCTATGCTAGCTTTTATTTTCCATTCTACTAAAAAATCCGTGTTGTTTTTTTCCCTTGCTCTTCTAGCAGGATATTCTAGAATATATAATGGCATGCATTTTTTGGAAGATGTTTTGTTTGGTGCTTTTTTGGGTACCTCTTTGTCTTATATTATCTATAAATTTGTACCTCCTATCTCATTAATCAAACAATGAACAAAAGAACATTTGCAACATTACCCATTCTAGCCATAGGTATTTTCACATTTCTCTTATTGTATCCATTTGGGACCAATGTGGCTCTATTTGATTGGGATGAGATAAATTTTGCAGAATCAGCAAGAGAGATGTTGGTTTCTAGAAACTTTAGTCAAGTACAAATTAATTATGAACCTTTTTGGGAAAAACCACCACTTTTTATTTGGCTACAAGCTCTAAGCATGCATGTTTTTGGAGTGGGTGAATTTGCTGCTCGTTTCCCGAATATTTTGGTTGGGGTTTTCACAATATGCATTTTTTTTACAATTGGTATTAAAAGAATTGGGGGGCTTACAGGTATTATATGGGTATTAGTTTGGCTAGGTTCTTTTGCTCCACATTTTTATTTCAAAACAGGCTTGATTGACCCTTTGTTTAATTTGTTTATTTTTCTTGGATTATACTTCAATTATTTATCTTTTACAAGCTCCACAGATAACAAAACAAGTGCTTGGGCAGGAGTATTTACAGGCTTAGCGATTCTCACTAAGGGCCCTGTAGCATTGTTGGTTTCCGTTGTTACCTTATTTGTATTGTCCTTTATCCAAAGAAGGTTTTCTGTACTAACATGGAAACAATGGTTTGTCTATTTATTCACCACCGCTTTGGTCTCAAGTTTGTGGTTTGTACCAGAGCTAATTAAAAATGGACCTTGGTTTTTTGTGGAATTTATTCAGTATCAAATAGAATTGGCTTCGGAAAATGTGGCAGGGCATAAACAACCTTTTTATTACCATCCTATAGTTCTACTTCTTCTGGCATTCCCTGCTTCAGTTTTTGCATTGAAAAATATTTTTTCATTGAAACAAAACCAAGACTATGAGTACACTAAAAGCTCCTTTCTACAACTCATGTTTGCTTTGTTTTGGGTAGTGTTAGTAATTTTTTCAATCGTAGAAACAAAAATCGTTCACTATTCTTCTTTATGTTGGTATCCGCTTACTTTTTTTGCTGCATACAATGTAAATAATTGGTTTTATGAAAAAACCAGACCTAATAAAATCCAATTGTTTCTTTTCGTATTTGTAGGATTAATTTGGGTATCCTTATTTGCCATTATATACTTGTTTTCAATACAAAATACTAGTTTATTAAATCTTATTTCGCAAATCAAAGATCCTTTGGCTTTGGCACAAATAAACCAAGCAATACCTCTCTGGAATCCCAACGCTACTGCATTTATATTTATAGTTTTTGGAGTTGTTTTTATTTTGGTATTGGTATTATGGTACTTAAAAAAGTTCCACCATCTTGGGATTTTACTTTTTAGTAGTATACTTATTGTTGTCCCTACCCTATCTAGGTTCGTGGTTCCTGCTGTAGAAGCCCACCTACAAGGTAATCTAGTTGCTTTCTATCAATCTATAGAAAATGAAGATGCTTACGTTGTAAGTTGGCACAAATCCTATGCACCTTATTTTTATGCCAAACCACTCCCTTTAGACAGTTCAGACGCCTGGTTCAAAGAAAAAAATTCCTTTTTAGAGAAGCTATTTTCGCAAAACAATAGTACCAAGAGATTAAATCAAGAACAACGCATGCATTTGTTTAACCACCAAGTAGATTGGATGATGCATGCTGAATTAGATAAAGATTTTTATTTGGTTTTCAAAACTAATCAGGAACCAAGTTTTATACTAAATGAAAATGAGAAGCTAGATACTATAGAAATAGGTGGTGGATTTAAGGCTTTTAGGAGGAATAAAACTAAAGGGATAGATTAGGGTAAAAATCTTTCTTGGGTAAATTTTCAACAAATCAAATTAATATCCTATCAATTGCCCTACTTTGTTTACTACTTTATATTCCAAGTCGTCAAATTCTCTAAAGTGAGCTTTCCCACATTTGATTTTCATTTGTTCGTCTCCACTTAGTTTTGATAAGTCAACTTGTGGCGTTCCTGTGTCTTTGGTTTCGGCTACAAAATATATTTTCTTGTCGTCCTCAAATACTAATGCCCAATCGGGATTGTAGTTTCCTATCGGTGTGGGAATTTTGAACCAATTCGGCAATTTGAAATAGAATTTTATTTGTTCACTTGTTTCACAATCTTGAGCAAACTTGCTTTCAACTCCTGAATCTAAAGGCACAAATTCTTCATAAATGGTTTTTGAAGGGTCTGAAACTTTAAACGAAAAGTCGTTTAGATAAACTTCCAATTCCTGGGCTTCAAACAAAGCCATCTCATATTCTGAACCACCGATTTTTTGATATTTGATTCCGTCAATCATTAAATCGTACAAAGTCCTTTTAATAGCTATTGTAGCCAAGTCTAAAAACAATTGCGGATTGATAATAATATCCTCAATTCTTCCTGACTTACTTAAAATTTCTTCAATGGTTGAACGGGTTAATTCTGTTTTGCTTTGAATGTAGCCCAACACATCAGGTATTTTCCAAGAGTATCCGCCATAAGATTCTACTTTTTCACCTACATAATTTGTTCCTACGCCTTCATTTGTCATTGTAATTCCAATCTTTGTGGAACGAATGGAAGGAGATTTGATTTCAGGTAAATCTTTTATGGCTTTTGCCGCCAAAGTAATTAACTCGTCCGTTTTATATTCTACTCGGTAAGTAGTTTTCTTTTTTAGTTTTTCCCATATCTCTAAGAATTTTGGGTCGGCTTCAAAACCTTTGCGATACTTGATAGCTGTTCTTGTTTGTTTATTTTTAATTCTGCCTGTAAACGCTACTCCGCAATCTTCTTCAATTTCTTTTTGTAGTGCTTTGGCAAAATCGTCATAGGATTCATTGGCAATAACTGTTAAACGGTTTATATTTTGGTCATAAGTTCGTTTTCCTGTTTGGTCAACTGCTAAACGCAAACCTCTACCAATTTCCTGACGCTTTTTAATGTCTGATTTGGTTTCATTTAATGTACAAATCTGAAACACATTTGGATTGTCCCAACCCTCACGAAGGGCAGAATGTGAAAAAATGAAACGCAAAGAATTGTCTAATCCCAACAATTTTTCCTTGTCCTTCATTATCAAACTGTAAGTATCGTCATCTGCTTTAGTTTCGCCCGAAGTGTCTTTTACTTTTCCTTTGTTGTCCTGTGAAAAATAACCATTGTGAGTTTCCTCAACCGAAAATTTATCTAATTCCTTAAAGGCTGGTTTTGAAACATACTCTTGATAAATTTCTTCAAACCATTCAGCAAACTTTCCTTTTACAGGATTTCCTGTTGAATCATAGTTTCGGTAATTCGCAACCTTGTCAATGAAAAACAAGGACAAAACTTTTATACCTAATTTATTGAGTCGCTTTTCTTTCTTTAAATGTTCCTCTATTGTCTTGCGGATTTGAAACTTCATTACTTCATCAGTTAATCCGCCTTGACTGTCGCCTTTGTACAATAAATTTCCGTTTGAAATGGAAATACATTGATTCACTGCATCAATTTCCTCAATGATATAGCCATCTGCATAAATTTCTCTTTCATTAGAGAGTTTGTATAAATCATCACCCACTTTTACAGTTAGCGTTTTCTTTTTTATGCCTCCGTTTTCGTTGCTGTTTATGGAAACTTTGGCGGTAACTTTGGTTTTGGTGGCTGTGATTGATTCTACCGAAACAAAAGCATCATTGTAAGCATTTTCTTCAATGATAGAATCGACTTCAATTTGTTTTACCAGTCCCAAATCATAAGCCTTTACAGGATTTAGACTATAAGTTAAGTTGTATTGATTTCTGTGTGTTGCCGAATAACGAAGCGTACAAAGAGCTTTTAGGTTTTCAATGGCTGCAATACGCTTTTCGGTTTCCATATTTTGAGGCTCGTCCACAATTACAATAGGTTGGGTTGCCTGAATAAACTCCACTGGTTTTTGTCCGTTAAGCTTATCATTGGGTTTATTGATAATGTTTTCATCTTTGGCAAATGAATCAATGTTGATTACTAAAACTTCAATGTTATTTGTGGTTGCAAACCCTCTCAATGTGGAAACTTTGGTACTGTCATACACCTGAAAATATATAGGCACATTGTCGTAAAGCGTTTGAAAATGTTCGTGTGTAATCTCCAAATTTTTCAAAACACCTTCACGAATAGCCACTGAAGGAACAACAATCACAAATTTTTTGAAACCGTACAATTTATTCAGTTCGTAAATGGAACGCAGATACACATAAGTTTTTCCTGTGCCTGTTTCCATTTCTACTGAAAAGTGCATTCCATCCAATTTATCCGAAACTTTTATTTCGTTATTGGCTTGAATGGTTTGTAGATTGGCAAGGATTTGTTCTTCCGACAAAATAAGGTTGTTGCTTACTCCATTTATCAAATTCAAAGTACCATCTTCCTTTAGATTAAATTCCAAAATGGATTCTTCCAAAGGTTGTCCTTCAAACAAATCCGTGATAGACTTTATAGCTTCCTGCTGATAATTGAGGTTGGATTCAAACGTTAATATCATTTTCTCTTGATTTTAGACACCATTTTTCATCAGATTCATTTCCTTCTTTTGTATTTAATTTTATTGCTTTGCTGTTGCTACATATAAAACAAACTCTATCTTTTGTCAAGTTATTTGCACTTGCAATTGCGGTTGTACTTCTCCAAACATTTTTAGATTTTTTCAACCAATTTTCAACTCTTTTTGTATCACGACATTTAAGAAATTCTTGTCTACATAATTCAGCAACCCAAATTACTAATCCTGCTATAGCACCACCAACTGCACCAATGATTACTCCTTCGATAATATTTGCTTTATGCATATTATTCTTTTACTTTTTTAATTAATGTTTCTACCCAAGTTTTAAATCTCGGACACTTTCTCAGAACTGTTTCAACACCCGCTTCTTCAATAATCATAATCCCGTCATTAACTTTATTGTAACCTCTGATTAATTGGTTATTTTTCAGTCTTTTTGAAGGGGCTGTTTCTGGTTTGTCATTAATATCTTCCGGATTTGGATGTGCTTCCATTATTTTTTCTAAATCATTGAATTTTGCATCTTCACTTGAGTATAATGCTTTGATTGCATCTATTGATGAAAAAACTAAGGCTTCAAATTCGTGAAGTTGAATGTATGGTAGCAAATTTGGAAAAGAATTTTCTTTTTCTGCTTCTATATCTTCTACTATTGCTTTTTCCAAAAATGCCAGTCTATCTGCTTTATTGACAATTGTCTTTGCATCTTCATACTTAGGAAAATCTTTAGGTAATGCATAAAAATCAATTAAAGTCGAAACCAATACATTGCTTTCAAAAATACATTTGATTAAATCTGTTTTTAGATGCTGGTATTTTGTCAATCCTCCTTTGCTATGTTTTATTTTAAAACAATTCACACTTTGCAAACCTTTTGCATATAAATAAGGACTTAATACTTTATCAATAAATTCTTTTTCAGTATCGCCCTCTACTACTATTATTAATCTTTTCATAGTGGTTGTCCTTTAATGATGCTTTTTGTCCATAATTCACCAATTGAATAATCTTCTATCCAATTGCTTAGCACATCCTTGTCCAACCTTCTGAAAACTGACTGATTGTCTTCCTTGTCAACCGTAATGATGTCTTCGGCTTCAAAGTTATTAAGTAACGTTACGGATTGTGTAGAAACAATAACTTGACAATCCTTTGCTGCGGCAGATTTTATTAAGCCTGATAGTTTGTTAATTGCAGTTGGGTGTAAACCCAATTCAGGTTCGTCAATAATGATTACCTTCGGTAGTTTGGGTTGCATCAATAAGGTAACTAACGCAATAAAACGTAAACTACCATCTGATAAATGATTGGCATTAAAGTAGGTTTCAGGATGTTCTTTTTCTGTCCATTCTAAAAGAATTTTTTCTTCATCTAAAAAAGTCGGAGACAAGTTGAACCTATCAAAAAAAGGAACAACCGATTGTATAATTTTTTCTATTCGTTTAAAATTAAACGGATGTTTTTCTTGTAAATAATACAAATAAGCAGGGAGATTTCCACCATCTTCTTTCAAACTTCTATTATCATTTGTATACGATAATGTACGTAATGGTGCTGAACTACTTGTGTCGTGAAAATGATAAATTTTGTAGCTTTCAAGATGTTCGCTTAAATATTTATTTCTTGTAGTTGAAGATCCTTTTATAAGACTTTCTTTTTTATTTTCTTCATAAAAAGAGCGTTTAAATTGTGTATTGTTTGGTAAAATACTATCTTCTCTTGACACAAACAATGTACCTTCATCTGTTGGTAATAAATTAAACTCGTATGCATTTTGACCGAAGTTCAGGTAACCTTTAATTTCATAAGTGTTTTTTCGTCCATAATGAAGTAGATTGTCAACACCACTTTTTAATGAGTATTGTTGAAGCCTTTGTTCGTAGATATTATTTACTAATTTGAAAAAGGAAATAAAATTGGACTTGCCAACTCCATTTGCACCTATCAATATGTTTATTGGACTTAATTTTAAATCCAATGTTTTGATAGACTTAAATCCTTCTATTTTTATATTTTGAAGCATAGCTATATTGTTTTAAATTCAATCCCCGCATCGCGCATTTGCAGTACAGTATTCGTTTTCAGTTGATCATTGCCTTTAAAAAGTTTGTCTAAGGCAATGACTTTAATTGGCATTTCAGCAATTACAGTTTCAATAATTTCTTGACTCACTTTTTCTAATATCAATGCCATTTCATTGCCATTGATGAGAAAATAACCCTCATTTTTTTCAATTTTACTATTCAAGTCTTTTCCGCTTTTTAGTAAAAGCTCGTACACCATATTTTCAATGGTGGCAGATTCAGAAACAGGGTCAACAAACAGTTTCATTTGCTCGGCAAGAGCCTTAGCATCTTTGCCCTCAATTTGTTGCCATTGCTTGAAGTTGCTATCTTCTAACTTTAAAACCTTGAAACCTAAATCTTGAATTTTCAAGTCCTCAATTTTGGATTTTAAATTTTCAATTTCTGCTTTGTTTTCGTCTGTTGGGATTTCACTCTCAAGTTTAGTTATTTTTTTCTCTAATTCTTCATTTTTAATTTTTAATTCTTCATTTATCTTTTTTCCTGCTCTTCGGATTCTTTCTTTGCTTATTTCTGCGATGGTTTTATACCCTGCTTTGAAGGCTTCGCTTTTTTCATCGCATAGTTCGGGTAATTGCACGCAAATGTATTTTCTATTTCCTCCATCTTCTTTGTTTAAATCCATTACTGCGTGAGCGGTGGTGCCGCTGCCTGCGAAGAAGTCGAGAATTATACCATCTGCTTCATTTGTAGTCCCTTGCTGAAGAATTATTTTTATTAAGTCTTTTGGCTTTGGAAAATCGAAATATTCTTTTTCATCAAATATGCTTCGAACCTCTCTTGTTCCTTGTGTATTAAATACAGTTTTGAGTACTGTAGAAAAACCTGTAAACTCACTTTCTAAATCATTTTGGAATTTCTTTCTTCTTGGTCTCCCATTTGGATTCTTAGGAAATATTATTTCATCATTTTTTATCAATTCATTCATTCTTTTTGGCTCATATCTCCAGCCAGTAGGTGGACATTCATATGTTATTCCTGTTTTTGGGTCAGTTAAATTGTAGTGAAGATTCGGTCGTTGTTCTTTAGTTGCAAGCCCTGTCATATCCGCACTCATCCAATCTCCTCTTTGGTCATTATCAGGATTTGAATACTTGTCCAAGTCCTTTTCTGCTCCTCTTATTATTCCTTCTTCGCTTTTTTTGTATGTGATAACGTATTCGTGGTCTGTTGAAGCACCATTTTTAGCACGACTATCAACATTTTGCCTTCTTTTCCAAATAAACTGTGCCACAAAATTCTCCTCCCCAAAAATTTCATTCATCAATAGCCTAAGATTATGCACTTCGTTATCATCAATTGATACGAAAATCACTCCATCTTGTCGCAGTAGGTTTTTGGCTAAGTATAATCTTGGCATCATCATATTGAGCCAATTGCTGTGGTATTGTCCGTTTTCTTTGCTGTTTTTTGACCACCCCGCCTGCGGCACCCCTCCAAGGGAGGGGAATTTTAACGAGGATTTGGTCATATAGCCTTCTTCGTCTTTGTCGCCTACGCGTTTTTCATAGTCGGCTTTGCTTTCGCTAAACTTGTCGGGGTAAATAAAAGAGTCGTTTCCTGTGTTGTAAGGTGGGTCTATATAAATCATTTTCACCTTGCCGAAGTAGCTTTTTTGTAGCACTTTCAGTACTTCTAAGTTTTCACCCTCAATAAAAATGTTTTCGGTTTCGTCAAAGTTTACGCTTTCCTCTTTGGCAGGAATCAATGTTTTAGTTGTTGGCATTTGCAATACTTTAAAAGCATCACTTTTCCCTGCCCAATTCAACACATAGCGTTCATTGGAAAAGTTTATGTCTTCTCCGAGGGTGGCTTTTAGTTTTTCCCAGTCTATTTTTCCTTCGCTGAAAGCTTCGGGAAGTATTTGTCGTATGGCGTTAAGTTTTTCTTCTGCTAAATTTAAGCTTGTACCTTCCATATTTCAATTCCAATTTATTTTGGTAAGTTGTCAAAGGTACTTTTTTTTACTAAAATTTAAGAACAGTTAATCGTAAAATATTTGATTTATGAAAAACAGAATAAAGTACATAAGTGGCGCCATTTAATCGAAAAAGACAAATTAACAAACCAGCTATAAATAAAATACAACTGAATAATATCCAAATATTTGAAATTAAAAAATGGTATAACTACTTGATTTTATTAAATACTTTCCCTTTGAATAGTCCTAATAAATAAAAACCTAGTCCTATTAAGCCAATTGATAAAATAAAAGTAGTAATTTGAAATGAACCGATATTATATTTCGACAAAATAATAATTAACAGCCCTAATGCACTTAAAGAGAATAACCATATTAGAATGAATGCCCAAATTTTAATCGTATTATTTTTTGAATAAGTAGAAACATTATTTGTTCCTGAGCTCATTGTAATTATTAAACCTATTATCGGTGTTAAAAACATACAGAAAAAGAAAGACCAAGCAAAACCAATATTTCTTTTAGTAGCTAAAAAATAAGAAATTATAAAAGGGAATATAGTAGTTATCAATGTAATTATCAATAACTTCTGAATTAAATTATTTTGTATGTAATATTAATTCGTAAAGAAATCAACCAACTCTTTTTGAATTTGAGGATTGATGGCAACTGCTAAAATTATAGAAATTATTAATCCAAACAACGCATAAGCAATATCCCTAAATACCATTTTAAACACAAACTTCCTTTGTTTAGCTTTTACTTTTCGGGATATAATATTCATGGCTATTTCCCTTCCACCAAGAAGCCCTATAAATACCCATGTAGTACTCATTGGTACGTTACTTAAATTTTTGAATACAAACAAAATAATGGCATACGTCAAATCTATGAAGGTTGCACTTCTAACATCTGTAATTTCAGTTTTTTCGTTTACTATATTCTGAATTTTATCCCCACGCAAAAAGAAAAGAATACCTAAACCAAAGAAAATTATACTGATAAAAGCAATAAATTCTGTTAAATCAAGCTGTCTTGGTAAGAATACAGCAATATTGGCAGCATCTTGCATAATCCATACTGCCCAAAGTACTCCGGATGTTACCCACTGGATTATGGTCCAATAATTAGCTGCAGGTTTTTTGGTTAGGTTATTTATCTTTTTATCGAATAAAGACCATACGATAAAGGAAGTAGAAAATGCTATAAAATACCCAAGTATACTTTTACTTAGCATACCTGTAATCCCAGCGGAACTTGTAGAAAATGCACTAAGAAGAAGGAATGTGGTAGAAACCGGCATTCTCATTCTAGTAATAATAAGCAAGAAAATAGGAGCTGCTACTTGGAGAAATGCAAATTTATCTGGGGCTGTTTCAAATCCTTTAGAAGTTAACCTTTGGTAACTTACGTCTCCATCTAAAGTATACCAACTGTAAAAGGCCGTAAGTACAAATATAACACCTATGAAAAGCCAAAGAAAATACCATTTTCGGTGGGCATTAGAAACCAAGAAGGTACCAATTGTTTGAATACTATCGTTTGCAATGGCAGAATAAGCTGCAAAAGTAAAACCAAGCCACATTGCCACTTGAGGATATGGGAAGAAAATACCAGCTAGCATAAACGAAGTAACTACGATTGCTAAGAAGATTTTTTCTTTAAAAACAAAAATTGAAACAACCCTGTAAAGCCTAGTATTTAGGTAACCGGATTGAAAAAATGGATTCTTTTTATCTTTTTTTCCCATAAGAATTTATGATGTTGCAAAGTAACCTTTTCTAAAGTTAAGAAATTGTTAAGTTATTATTTATTAATGATTAACTGCGCTTACTTAGCCCAGTATAATTAAAAGGAGAAATCTGGTGCATCTGTGCTTTTATAGTATCTGAAACATCTAGATTATCAATAAATTCCGATATCGTTTCCTTAGTTATCTTCTCATTTTTCCTGGTAAGTTTTTTAAGTTCTTCATAGGGATTAGGAAAAGCATGAACTCTTAAAATGGTTTGCAATGCTTCTGCAACTACGGCCCAGTTTTCATTTAAATCGTTTTCAATTGCAAGTGTATTTATTTGAAGTTTAGACATTCCCTTTTGAAGAGATTGGAGAGCAATAAGCATATGGGCAAAGGGTACACCTAGATTTCGAAGTACTGTGGAATCTGTTAAATCTCTTTGGAGTCTAGATATTGGTAATTTTGAAGCCAAATGTTGAAGCATGGCATTTGCAATTCCTAGATTTCCCTCTGCATTTTCAAAGTCTATGGGATTAACTTTGTGTGGCATAGCGGATGAACCAATCTCTCCTTCTTTGATTTTTTGAGTAAAATAATTCATGGAAACATAAGCCCATACATCTCTACTAAAATCAATTAAAATAGTGTTGATTCTTGCAATGGTATCGCAAAAAGCTGCTAAATTATCATAAGGTTCTATTTGGGTGGTAACCTCAGTTCTATGCAAGCCTAGGGTTTGGTTTACAAAAGTGTTGGCAAAAGTAATCCAATCTTTTTCTGGAATAGATACTACATGAGCATTTAAATTACCTGTAGCACCTCCAAATTTGGCTGAGTAGGGAATTTGTTTGCACAATTCCAACTGCCCCTTAACTCTTTGAACAAAAACATTTAATTCCTTACCCAACATGGTAGGAGACGCAGGCTGACCGTGTGTTTTTGCAAGCATTGGTATATTTTCCCAAGTAGTTGCTAGTGAATCTAAAACTTGTATAGTTTTATCTAGGCTTGGATAAATAACAGTGTTCCATGCCTCTTTAAGAGAAAGAGGAATAGAGGTATTGTTTATATCTTGAGAGGTTAAACCAAAATGTACCCATTCCTTGTGTTTAGACAAGCCCAAAATATCCAACTTCTCTTTAATAAAATATTCTACAGCTTTTACATCGTGGTTGGTAACCGATTCTATTTGTTTAATTTTTTGTGCGTCCGCTTCCGAAAAATCGTTATAAATAGCTCTAAGTTTTAGCACTTGTTCTGCGGTAAAAACAGCATTAAAATATTCTGGTATAAATTCATTAAGCTGAATTAGATACTCTATTTCTACCCTTACCCTATATTGAATCAGTGCGTATTCCGAAAAATAATTCGAAAGAGAGTTACATTTATCCGCATATCTTCCATCTATTGGGCTAACGGCAAAGAGAGCATTGTTTTTCATACGGCAAAAATACATGAAAAGGAAAGATTAAACCCAATAAAACACGTGTAAATTTTAGAATACAGGCTCTATTTTTAATTTACCCAAAAAAGTAAATCAAGAATCTGATTCATTATCTCCAACATAGGTTTGTGAAATAGAAGGAGAGTTTATAATCAAAACAAAAACATTACTAAAGTTACATCTACTGTTACAAGGCTCAAGAGAGTTGTAGAAATCCTATCCTAGAGCTACACAACCCAGTAAGAATTCTGATACACTATAGGGATGAAAAAAAGTAAAAAAAAGGCTGCTTCAGAATTTGAAGCAGCCTTTTTGCTATAGATTAAAATTTATTTTATTTTAAAATCGTTCATAAAAGCAGTGGTAAAATTACCTTTTCTAAAATCCTCATTTGCTAAGATTTGCAAATGTAAAGGAATAGTAGTGTGAATACCTTCAATTACAAATTCATGTAAGGCCCTTTCCATTTTCAGTATTGATTCTTCACGAGATTGAGAAGTAACAATAAGTTTAGCGATCATAGAGTCATAATTAGACGGGATAACGTAGCCTGCATAAATATGGCTATCTACTCTTACACCATGTCCACCTGGCTTGTGCAAAACTTGAATTTTACCTGGGCTAGGTCTAAAATTATTGTAAGGATCTTCTGCATTTATTCTACACTCCATGCTATGTTTCAAGGGGTAATAATCTTTACCTGAGATTGGAATACCTGCAGCAATCATAATCTGCTCTTTTATTAAATCTCTATCTATAACTTCTTCGGTTACGGGGTGTTCCACCTGAATACGAGTATTCATTTCCATAAAATAGAAGTTTTTGTATTTATCTACTAAAAATTCAACGGTACCAACACCTTCGTAATTGATAAACTGAGCAGCAGCCTTAGCAGCTTCTCCCATTTTCTTTCTTAGTTCATCGTCTACAAAGGGAGAAGGGGTTTCTTCTATAAGTTTTTGGTGTCTTCTTTGAACAGAACAATCTCTTTCTGACAAATGACATACTTTACCATATTGGTCACCTGCAATTTGTATTTCAATATGACGAGGTTCTTCAATATATTTTTCGAGATAAATACCGTCGTTACCAAAAGCTGCTTTAGATTCTGTTCTGGCATCGTCCCACAGTTTATCAAACTCGCTTTCTTTCCAAATAATTCTCATCCCTCTTCCACCGCCACCTGCTGTGGCTTTTATGATTACAGGGTATCCTATTATTGCTGCTATTTTTTTTCCCTCATCAGCGCTATCCAAAAGGCCATCAGAACCCGGTATAGTGGGTACTCCAGCTTTTTTCATAGAGTCTTTGGCATTGGATTTATCTCCCATTGCATTTATGTGTTCGGGGGTAGCACCTATAAACTTGATACCATGGTCGCGACAAACCGCACTAAACTTAGCATTTTCGCTAAGGAAACCATATCCTGGGTGGATAGCATCTGCATTGGTAATTTCTGCAGCGGCTATAATGTTAGGTATTTTAAGATAGGATTCTGCACTAGGAGCAGGCCCTATACATACCGCTTCGTCTGCAAAGCGCACATGAAGGCTGTCTTTGTCTGCTAAGGAATATACAGCCACTGTTTTTATACCCATTTCTCTACAGGTACGAATTATACGCAGTGCTATTTCTCCCCTATTTGCAATTAGAATTTTCTTAAACAAAATTAAAATAATTTAGGTGTAAAATTAAGCTGGCTCAACTAAGAATAACGGTTGATCGTATTCTACTGGAGTATTGTTTTCTACCAACACTTTAACTATTCTTCCCGAAATTTCAGATTCAATTTCATTGAATAATTTCATTGCTTCAATGATACAAAGTACTTTTCCAGGTTTTATTTCATCTCCTACATTCACAAAAACCGGAGAATCTGGTTTGGATTGTCTGTAGAAAGTACCTATCATAGGAGACTTAATAGTTATCAAATTACTTGTATTATCAACAGCAGGTGTTGGCTCAGCTGGAGTTCCTTGTAAGGGAGCTGCAAGAGGTGCTGGAGCACTTGGTACACTAGCATGAACCATCTGTGGCATCGCTGTTACATATTCAGGAGCATTTTTTTTGATGGTGATTTTAAAATCGTTTTGTTCAATTTGAACTTCGTCAACTTTTTGACCTGCAACAAATCTAATTAGATTTTGAATTTCCTTTAATTCCATATTTAAGGTATTTAACTTATTTCGCAAATGTAAAAATTTTAATTAGGCCTACAACCTAAAATAATTAAAAAAACTTGAGCTTTCAAAAAGGCTATTTAATAAGCCCATTTAATATACATAGAACCCCAAGTAAAGCCTCCGCCAAATGTGGCTAGAATAAGGTTGTCGCCTTTCTTGAATTTATTTTCAAAATCCCAGAAAAGCAAAGGCAAAGTACCGCTTGTGGTATTGCCATATTTCTCAATATTCATAAGCACTTTTTCTGTGGGAAGTCCCATAGTTTCTGCGGTATAATCTATTATTCTTTTATTGGCTTGGTGAGCAAGAAGCCAATTTACATCTTCTGATGTAAGACTATTTTGCTCCATTATTTGTTTAGAAACATCGGCCATATTGGTAACTGCAAATTTAAACACAGTTTTTCCTTCCTGATAAACAAAATGTTCTCTGTTAGTAACCGTTTCTATAGTAGGGGGTCTTAGCGAACCACCAGATTTTTGGTAAAGAAATTCTCTTCCTGAACCATCCGATTTTAAGATTGCATTTTGAATTCCTAGTCCTTCGAAATTAGGCTCTAATAAAACTGCTCCGCCTCCATCTCCAAAAATTATACAAGTATTTCTATCTGTATAATCAATAATGGCCGACATTTTATCTACTCCACAAACAACAACTTTTTTATATGTTCCGGATTGAATAAACTGAGCTCCTGTTTGTAAAGCATACAAAAAGCTAGAACAAGCTGCTGCCAAATCATATCCCCATGCATTTTTTGCACCCAATTTATCACAAACTATGTTTGCAGTAGCGGGGAAAATCAAATCGCCGGTAATTGTTGCCATGATTAACAAATCAATTTCGCTTGCATCTATTCCACGTTTATCTAGCATTTGCTGAATAGCAGCTACCGCCATGTCAGAAGTAGCTTTGCCTGGTTCACGTAAAATATGTCTTTCTTTTATTCCTGTTCTGGTTAATATCCACTCATTGGTAGTATCAACCATTTTTTCCAAGTCACTATTGGTGAGTATGTCTTTGGGCACATGACCTCCAACAGCAGTAATTGCCGCTGTTATTTTATGCATGGTGAATTATATTTTAAATTTATACACTGCAAAGAAACTAAAATTTTAGAATGATGCTTTTAATTTCTCTATCATTTTGGATTGAACCACGCTTTCAGCTAATTCCATCATTTTGATGATGGTTTCGGATTTGGAAATTCCGTGTCCTATAATTACGGGAGCATTTACTCCAAGAACAGGAGTTCCACCATAATGCTTGAAATTGAATCGGTTCAAATATTCATCTTGAATACCTCTTTTCATAAGGTTATAAAACATTCCTTCGCATACTTTTAACACTATATTTCCAGTAAATCCATCACAGACTACAACATCTGCTTTGGTGTTAAAAATATCTCGGCCCTCTATGTTTCCTACAAACTCAATTCGCTCATTGGTTTCTAAGAGAGGATAAGCTGCTTGGGTAAGTATATTTCCTTTTTCTTTTTCTTCTCCTATGCTTAGGAGACCGACTTTAGCAGAATTGTTGTTACTAAGTACATTTTGGAAATAGAGAGAGCCTAGGGTTGCAAATTGATTAAGCACTTCAGGCTTACAATCTGCATTAGCACCTACGTCCAAAAGTATACCTACAGATCCGTCAGGTTTGGGCAAAACCGAAGTAATTGTGGGACGTATTACCCCTTGAATTGGTTTAACAGAAAACACAGAACCTACTAACATAGCCCCTGTATTTCCGGCGCTTGCAAAAGCATCAATTTGATGGGAAGCCAAATAATGAAAACCCACTGAAATACTAGAAGATTTTTTTTGGGATAATGCTTTGGTAGGATGCTCGCTCATGCCTATTACCTCTGGGGCATGTACAATATCGAATGCATCAGAATGCAATCCCAATTCTGCAGAAACAGAACGGATTATGTTTTCGTCTCCAAATAAAACTGGATGAATAGAGGGATGGGCCAAAAGTGCGGCAGCCGCTTTAATTGGTTCAAGCGGTGCAAAATCCCCGCCCATCACATCGATTCCTACTTTTACTTTTTTCACTTGTCTGAACAGGAGTATTACTCGTCGTTCTTACCTTTCATTACTTTAACCCCTCTATACATTCCTGTTTCAAGGTTTACTCTGTGATATACAGAAACATCTCCAGTAACAGGATCTGCAACTAATGGCTTAGTACTTAATCCGTGATGTGTTCTTCTTTTGTCACGTCTAGTTTTGGATGTTTTACGTTTAGGATGTGGCATTTTCTTTTATATTTTATTGTCTTTAAACAAATTTTTTAACTTCTCAAACTGGCTTGGAATTTCTTCCTCTTCTTCTTCCATGAATTTTTCTAACATGGAACTATCGCATACTTGACTTACATCTTCGCATACTACTTTAATCGGCAATGACAAACAAATCATTTCCATGAAATAACTTGCAGCCTTGAACCATTGCTCATTAGGCAAAATATAGGTTAAATGTTCTTCATCTTCTCCAATATCTGCCGTAATCTTAGCAACTAAATTAAACGTGTTCTCTACAGGATAACTTAAATCGTTTAAACATCTGTCACAGGATCTCTTTACCTCGCCTTTGATTTTAAAATCAAACTTAATGGCAAAGGCTCCTTTGTCAAATACTAACTCGGCCCAAACTTTCCCATCTTCTACACAAGAACTTTCGTAACTTTTGAAAAATTCCGAATCCATCTCAAATTCTATGCGATGAACCCCTTCTTTATACTTACCAATCTCTATATCAAATAGTTCAATACTCATTTGGTTTACCCTTTTCAAAAATTGAACGGCAAAGATAGTATTTTTTTTTATTCCTACGTTTCAAATTTTGAATATTCTTCGCTTAGTTCTTATTTATTCACATTTACTGTGTTGATATTTTATTAATTTCTACCATCCTATACCATTATAGCCTATCTCGTATTTTTTTTGCAAATACAGATGGATTACTCGTTATAGCCAAAATAAAAAAAACAAGAAATCACTGGGCGATATATACTATACATTTTAATACCACATGGTTTCATCCTAAGAAATTATTTGCATCCAATTAAGGGTTTATTTTTCTTTTTTATCCTTTTCTATCATTCCTTTTCTCGAACATTCTATATTTGCAGCCTAGCTTATTTTTTTAATGAAAAATTTCCTCGTTTTGCTTCGCTATGCTTCCAACCAAAAGAAACAAATAGCACTTAATATTCTCTTCAACCTTATATATATTCTAAGTAGTGTATTTTCGCTTGCCCTTATTATCCCTGTCTTAGAGTTTCTTTTTATTCCAGAAAAAGTAGTAAATACTTCTATACCAGAAGTGTCTAATACTTTATCTTCTTGGAATATTGATTCAATCAAAGATTCTTTTGTTAGTTGGATGACACAAATAGCCAACCAAGACAAAGAAATGGTGCTTTGGCTTATCTGTTTGTTACTTATTTTGGGAACTGTAATTAAAAACATTGCTAGATATTTAGCTTTAATCAATATTAAAATACTTATTTACAAGAGCATGGAACAACTAAAAGCCAAGGTTTTTAACAAGTTAATGAATCTTCCTTTAAGCTATTTTAACCATGAAAGGAAAGGAGATGTAATGTCTAGGCTGAGCAACGATACCAAAGAAATTGAATGGGCAATGGCCGCCTCTATAGAAGCAATTTTTAAAGAACCCGCTACTATTCTTGTATACTTTGCAATGCTTATATTTATGAGCCCTATTCTTACGCTTTACATATTACTTATCTTGCCTGTTACCGCAATTGTAATTTCAATTTTGGGTAAAAAACTAAAAGCCAAATCTAAAGAATCTCAAGAAAAACAAGGAGCATTGTTGTCATTTTTTGAAGAAATATTGGGAGGCATAAAAATAGTAAAATCATTTGGAGCTGAAACAATTTTTAAAAACAAATTTGATTTCATCAATAGAGAATCTACTAGATTAAATATAAATGTGAACAAACGAGTAGATTTAGCCTCTCCGGTTTCAGAAACATTAGGTATAAGTATTTCTGCCATAATCTTGTGGATTGGGGGTAAAATGGTTTACAACAACGAAATTGATGCTTCTGTATTTATAGGTTACTTTGCTATTTTTAGTCAGTTAATCCCACCTTTCAAACAATTTTCTTCTGCTTTTTATAGCGTTCAAAAAGGAGTAGCCAGTGCAAACAGAATAGAGGAAATATTGCACACCGATGTAGAAATACACGAAAAACCAAATGCTATACGAATATCAGATTTAGAAAAAGAAATTTCTATTCAGAATGTAGGTTTTTCATACACCGACAGACAAGTTCTAAAAAATGTGAGTTTAACGATTCCAAAGGGTAAAAAGATTGCATTAGTAGGACAATCTGGTTCGGGAAAAACTACCCTTACGGAACTCATTCCTCGTTTTTATGATGTTAAATCTGGTTCAATAACAATAGACCATACAGATGTAAAAGACTTAAGAATACAAGACCTTAGAAAACTCATAGGTATTGTAAACCAAGAATCTATTCTATTTAATGACAGTATCCGCAACAATTTACTTGTAGGCAACCCAAATGCAAGTGAAAATGAATTAATCAGTGCATTGAAAATGGCAAATGCCTGGGAATTTGTTTGCCAAAAGGAAAAAGGTTTAGACGAAATAATTGGCGAAAGAGGCAATAAATTAAGCGGAGGACAAAAACAAAGGTTAAGTATAGCTAGAGCCCTTTTAAAAAATCCTCAAATACTGATTTTGGATGAAGCTACTAGTGCCTTAGATTCAGAGTCTGAAAAACTTGTACAGGAAGCTTTAAATAAACTTATGCAAGGAAGAACAACTCTAGTAATCGCTCACAGACTTTCCACTATCTTAGATGCAGATACCATAGTGGTAATGGAAAATGGAGAAATAAAAGAGATTGGTTCTCACGAAGAACTTATTATACAAGAAGGAGTTTACAGTAAATTATACAAAATGCAGTTTTATGGTAATTAAGAAAAAAAGAGAGTTAAAAATAATTGGCTCTAAGGATTTGATAGATTTGCCAGATTTAGGGATTGAAAACCTTCCTTGTAAAATTGACACTGGTGCAAATAGCTGTGCCATTCATTGTCATAAAATAACACTCAGAGAAATGAATGGGAAAGACGTTTTGTTGGTTAGATTTTTAGATCCATCAATTCATCAATATCAAAAGAAAGACTTTGTGTTTGAAAATTTCACAGAAAAAAAAATCAAAAACAGCTTCGGACAAAGCGAATTTAGATATTTGATAAAGCTTAGAGTAATGCTCTTTGGAGAACTAATTGAAACTGAATTTTCTTTAGCAGACAGAGGCGAAATGAGATACCAAGTATTGCTTGGAAAAAAAATTTTATACAAACGCTTTATTGTTAATGTTTCCTTACGAAATTTGTCGCATAAACAAAAACTACAATCCCAACCTTTATGAATATTGTAATACTTTCTCGCAATGCAAATTTATACTCTACCCAACGCTTGGTAGAGGCAGCAGAAACAAGAGGACATACCGCCCAAGTTCTAAGCCACACGCACTGTTATGTGGTGATGGAAAAAAGCAAACCTACAATATATATTAAAGACCAAGCCATAGAAAACGTGGATGCCGTGATCCCAAGAATTGGTTCAAGTGTAACCTATTATGGTGCGGCTATCATTCGTCAGTTTGAAATGCAAAAAGTATTTACAACCCTAAGTGCACAATCTTTGGTTAGAAGTAGAGACAAACTTAGAACACTTCAAATGTTGGCTATGGAAGGAATTGGTATCCCAAAAACAGCATTTGCAAGGAGACCAGACAATATAGACTACCTAATAAAACAAGTTGGTGGAGCTCCCTTAATTATTAAACTTATTGAAGGCACACAAGGGCTTGGGGTAGTACTTGCAGAAACTAAAAATGCAGCAAAATCTGTAATCGAAGCTTTTTATGGCATGAATGCAAACTTTTTAATTCAAGAATTTATTAAAGAAGCAAAAGGTGCAGATATTAGGGCCTTTGTTGTGGGCGACAAGGTTGTAGGTGCTATGAAAAGACAAGGATTGGAAGGAGAATTTAGAAGCAATCTGCATAGAGGCGGAGAAGGCAGGAAAATTGAACTTACCCCAGAAGAAGAGGATAGCGCCGTAAGAGCTGCAAAGGCTCTTGGGCTAAGCATAGCTGGCGTAGACATGCTTATTTCGGATAAAGGACCATTGATTATTGAAGTAAATTCTTCTCCTGGCCTAGAAGGTATAGAGAAATCTACTGGATTAGATATTGCTGGAAAAATCATTGAATTTGTAGAACAAAACAGCAAAAAATCAATTGTCTAATTCAAACTTACATTTATTAGAAATCCTTGTTCTTCCTGAACAAATTGAAAACGAATTAGATATTCTAAATTCAATTAAGAGTAAAACAGGGATTTGTATAGAAGACATTAAAGAATGGAGGATAATAAAAAAATCCATTGATGCCAGAAAGTCACCCGTTAAATTTAGGTTAGAGGTTGAAATAAATTTAAACGACATACCCTTTGAACCCATACACAAACCCGTATATTCAAATTTACAACCCACTTTAAATCAACATGCAATAGTTGTAGGATTTGGACCCGCAGGAATGTTTGCTGCTTTAGAGTTATTGAAATGCGGTATTAAACCTATAGTTATAGAAAGAGGGAAAAATGTAAGAGAAAGAAGAAGAGACCTAGCAAAAATAAACAAAGAAGGTATTGTAAATCCTGATTCAAATTACTGTTTTGGGGAAGGTGGTGCCGGGACCTATAGCGATGGCAAACTATATACCCGCTCTAGTAAAAGAGGTTCTGTAGAAGACGTACTCAACACATTTGTAGAACATGGGGCAGCTGAGGATATATTAATTAACACACGTCCTCATATTGGTACAAATAAACTTCCAGGAATAGTAGAGTCTATACGAGAAACTATTCAAAAGCTTGGAGGGGAGATTATATTTGACTGTAAACTTACAGATATTCATATTCATGACAATAAAATAAAAGGCATAGAAACTAGCAATGGATTCATGCAAACAGAAAATATAATTCTGGCGACTGGACACTCCGCGAGGGATATTTACGAACTTTTGGAAAAAAAGAATATACTTATAGAAGCAAAACCTTTTGCACTTGGTGTGAGGATAGAACACCCTCAAGAAATAATTGACAAAGCCCAATACCACTGTGACACAAAAAATCCAAATCTTCCACCTGCATACTATAGCCTAGTAACCCAAGCCGCAGGTAAAGGTGTATTTTCTTTTTGTATGTGCCCTGGTGGAATTATAGCTCCAGCTGCTACAGCCCCGGGCGAAATAGTAGTAAATGGATGGTCACCTTCCAAAAGAAACGGAAAATTTGCAAACAGCGGCTTAGTTGTTTCTGTAGATGAAAATGATTGGAAAGACTGGCAGCATAAAGGGAATCTTTCCGCTTTGTATTTTCAAAAAGAAGTAGAAACCAAAGCATACCTTGCTGGTGGTGGTAATTTAGTTGCACCTGCACAAAAAATTAAAGACTTTATAAGAAATAAAGAATCCTCTTCCCTACCCGAATGTTCTTATATTCCAGGAATTTCCAGTGCAAATCTCCACCAAATCCTACCTGCTAAAGTACGCAAATCGTTACAAGAAGGCTTGATATATTTTTCGAAAAAAATCAAAGGATTTGATAGTGATGATGGAATTATGTTGGCTACTGAAAGTAGGACTTCTAGCCCAATTAGAATTCCTAGGGATAAAGAAACTCTAGAACACACAGAAATTACTGGATTATATCCATGTGGAGAAGGCGCAGGATATGCAGGTGGTATTGTGTCTGCCGCAATCGATGGAATAAGGTGTGCCAAAGAAATTGCTCAAAAGAAAACTAACCCAAAAGTGTAATAACTTGCACTTTAGGATAATTGTGAAAACAGAACCCAATTAAACCTTTTCAAACAAGGTACAATCTACTTTTTCCCTTTAAAAACAAAGTATTTTTGTCCAAAGAAATTCCAAAAAGCAGAACATATAGTAGCTATTCCAAAAGCTAACAAAATATCTAATTTGGCAGAAAATTCTATTTGTGGTACACGTAATGGATTATACAAAATAAAATCAAATTCATAATCAGGAAGTAAACTTATAGAAGTTCTATTCACTATTACATTTATAAACAAGGAAACTGCATATACAATGAAAAATATGCTTAACTGCTTAATTCCCGCTTTATCCTTTTGTTTCCATGTCCATATTTTATTGAACATAAAGGTATATATAGAACCAACTATGAAGCCTAATGCTTTAGAAAAATCTTCTGATTCAAAATAAAACTTTGAAGTATAATATACCACCAAATCCACAAAAACTGCGGATATACCTATAAGTATATATTTAATTATTTGTTTTTGTGAGTCTTTCAATCGAGTGCAAAAGTAATTGTATTATTTGAAATATTTGCATTTACCCCAAAAGGAATTGGATAATTTAAGGCAGTGTGTCCGCTTGGATAACCAAAATAAATAGGAATATTTAACTCTTTTAGAACTGTTTTAAAAATATCCTCAACACTTAATCCATAAGGAACTTTATTGTCCTTTAAATCTGAAAAAGATCCAACAAAAATAGCAATACAATTAGTAAATAAGCTAGCCCTTTTGAAGGCAAAAAGCATTCTATCTATGTGATACATGTACTCATCCAAGTCTTCAAGAAAAAGAACAAATGGTTGATTTTGAGGAATACTTCTAGAACCTAGTAAACTATATATCACAGACATATTTCCTCCTATTATTTTAAAGTTACTTAATTCCACACCATTAAAGGAATCTGGTAAATCATAATGTATTTGACCATTTTTCAAGAAATTAGCAGTAAGTAAGGCAGAGGTATTGAAACTACTATCGTTATTGTATTGTAAAAAAGAAATAGGCATAATAGAATGCAAAGTGGGCATAGCATAATTTGAAAAACAATGCATGTGCAAAGCGCTTATGTCACTAAAACCACATAGCCACTTAGGATTTTGGGATAACAAATCAAAATTTAACATATCCAATATATGTATAGTACCATACCCTCCCCTTGCAAAAAAAACAGCATCAATATCCGTTCTTGCAAAAATCCCATTCAAATCATTGGCCCTTTGAACGTCTGTTCCAGAAAACTGATGGTACTCTAAAAACAGGTTCTCACTGTAAAATAAATCCCCAAAATTTGACTTACACCATTTTTCAAATGGAATAATTTCTGATTTTGAAATTTTTCTTGCGGGTGCACAAACAGCTATTCTTGCTGAATTACCAAGGGGTTTTAAATATTTCACACCACAAAAATAAGACTTAAAATAAAAATAATTGGAAAAATATTTTTTTATATGAAAAATACTTGTACATTTGCATTGTATTTGACCGCACATTAAATACAACGCACACAAACAAACAAACACAAACATGACAAGCACAAGACAAAAAAATCTTATGAGCTTAAGTCGTTTTAATTCTTCTTATGAGAAGAACTGGACTGTCTCCCAACAGTTAGGTTTACTTTTCTTAAAGAAGTCTAATCCGACCAGAACACATTCCGTTGGAATGATGTTAAGCCTAGTTAACTCGCACAAGTTTAACCTAAATTTTAAGAACTCCCCAAACATTCACTTCCAACAGTAATTACTTTGGTAAATATCTGCTAATTTATTTACACCAGACTCGCACACTGTTGTATATAATCTAGCGCTTAAAGGTATTTTCTTTTAGTTTTTTCTGTTCCACAAACACAAAATCTATGAAAGCACTAAGAATTTTAGGGTTATTGGCATTTCTATGTCCAATTTCTAATGATTTATTTGCACAAATTAATGCAAATTTTAATTCTGCAAACAACAAAGGTTGCGCTCCCTTAAACGTAACTTTTACCGATTCTTCAACCTCCGCAGTAAAATGGGAATGGGACTTTGGAAACGGAAACAAGTCCATACTCCAAAATCCATCTGCACTGTATCTAAGCTCTGGACAATATAATGTTAGATTAATAGTTGAAGATTCTAATGGTAAGAAAGATACATTAACAAAATCTAGTTTTGTAATTGTGTTTAAAAATCCAGTAGCAAGTATTTTAAATACTAAATTTTCTATTTGCGAAGGAGACAGTATACATTTAGTATCCAATTCTATTTTAGGCGACGCTCCTATCCTATCTTACACTTGGGATTTTGGTGACGGTTCGATTTCAAAAAAATTAAATCCGAGTCATGTATACTCTAACAAAGGTACTTATGATGTTACTTTGATAATAAAAGATACAAATGGATGTGAATCATTTAAAAAATTCTCTGCTGTATCTCAAGTAAAAGAAAAGCCAATTGCAGATTTTTTAGTTGACAAAAACCTAGATTGTGGAGCACCTGTTCAAGTAAATTTCAGACAAAAATGCAGCAAAACTTCCACACCAAGCTACAGCTGGAACTTTGGCAATAATACCTTTTCATCCTCCCCAAACCCTTCTTCTGTTTATCAAAACTTGGGAAGCTATGGTGTGCATTTAAAAGTAACGGATATAAATGGTTGTTCTGATTCTATCTTCAAACCAAATGCTTTTACGCTTACTAAAATCAATGCAAATTTCAGTGCTACCAACAATTCTGTTTGTGCAAATCAAAATATTCAATTTTTAAATACTACAAGTCCTTCCAATTTAAATTACACTTGGACCTGGAATTTTGGCAACAATAAAACTTCTACTCAAAAAGATCCACAAACTAGCTATTCAAATACAGGAAACTACAATGTAAAATTATTTGCAAGCATTTCTGGAACAAATTGTAAGGATTCCGTTGTAAAAAACAATTTTGTTAAAATTCTAAATATTCCAAATGTTAGGCCAGTACCTAGCGACACTCTATTTTGTGATTTCCCAAAAAATGTTTCCTTTACACCTTCCTCGCTTGTAAAAAAAGCATTCTATAGTTTTACGAATAGCCCATACGACACCTCTTCTAAACTAATTAGTACTTTTAACTATACCAAACCAGGCAAATTTGATGTAAATTATACTTACGAAGATTTTAATGGATGTATAGTTAATGGAGTATTAAAAGGTAAAGTAGAAGTAGAACAACCTACCGCCAATATCTTAGGACAACTAGAGGGTTGTATCCCTCACACTGAAACTTTTAAAGCAAAATTAAATAGCAAATTCCCTGTAGTTTCTTACAAATGGTTTTTAAACGGTGTTCTTGTTAGCTCTGACTCTATTTACACACATGCTTTTACACAAATGGGGAAAGGGGAATTGAAACTGATAATGGTAAACTCTGAAGGATGTGTTGCAGAAACCATAAAAGAATATGCTTATGGAACCAAAACAAATCCAGATTTTGAACCTATTTTCTTGACAGTTTGTATGAAAGAAATTGCTGGTTTTAAAAATATTACAGATACCTTAAATATACCAGTTACCAGAGCTGTTTGGAAATTTGGCGACGAAGAAAAAACTTACAATGGCTATGATGGGAAACATACTTTTACAAACAATACTAACCAAAAAGTAACTTTAATTACTTATAACTATGGCTGCCCCGACACCATTACAAAAATAATGGAAACCCCAAAAGGAGAAAGCATTATTGGCGGGCCTAAAGTTAAAATAAGCTATGAATATGATACCTGTTCGAATGTACTAAAATTTGAAAATGCATCCAATGACTTCACCTCTTTTAGATGGAAAATACAAAACCTTACAGATACCTCTTCAAAGAAATTTGAAGTAAACTTAAATGACAGTACTTCAAAATTCAAAGTTCAACTTTGGGCAACAAATGCGAACAACAATTGTCCAGACGACTCTACAAGTTTTGAAATTACGCCAATAGAGCTTTTGAAAGCACAGTTCAGCTACACCGATAGTTTATGCGCTCCTGCTGTTGCATCTATTCGGAATATTTCTAACAACAGTATAGACAAAAAAAGTGATTCTTATTTCTGGTTCATAAACCAATCTCAAATAACTCAATTAGACTCAGAAGTTGTGTCTGCAAGAGTAAATATGGACTATAACAAAGGCAACCCTCAAACTTTTCATCCTGAATTAAAATTTGGTAATTCTGGCACTTACGAAGTAATGCTAGTTGCAGAAAGACATGGATGTATGGATACCATGGTTAGAAACATATTTGTAAAAGGGCCACATGTTTCAACTACCATTACAAAACTTACAGAATGTACTCCGCTTCAATTACAGGTTACAAACAACAAACAAATAGCTACAGAAAACATGTGGATTTTCAATAGAAAAGACACTGTTTACACAACCGAAAAAACACTTGTAAGAACCTTTTATAACCTTCCTGCAAACAACCAAATAGAAGTTATACTTCACGAAAGAGATGCAGAAGGATGTATAGGTTGGAAAAAAGATATTATAAAAGTGAATGGACCCTCCATAGATTTTAACTCAAAATTAAAACACTACTGTGATAATAGCGTAATTACATTTGACTCTAAAATTCAAAACCCTGTTGCAGGCAACATATATAACTACACATGGGAATTAGAAACCCAAGATACGGTATCTTCTTTAAGTAACCAATCAAATTTTGAATACAACTTTGTAACAGAAGGTGATTATCTAGTAAACCTTACTATTAGAGACCAAAATTCATGCGCCTCTACCATCAGCAAATTAATACATTTCAACCCAGGACAATTGGATGCTAGAATTATTTCTGATACTTTAGGCAGCTATTGCCCTCCTCTTTTAGTTAGTTTCTTTAGTAATTCTGTTAGCAGGGTTGGAACACAAATAATTGGATATAAGTGGGATTTTGGAGACAACACATTTTCTGACAAAGCGAATCCTCAAAAAACATATACCTTACCAGGTAGCTATACTGTAAAATTAGAAATAAAAGACAACAATGGATGTGTTAGAACGCAAGAGTTCCCAGATTTCATCTTAGTGAAAGGCCCAGTTGGAGAATACAATTACAGTCCTTTACTTGGTTGCGCTCCACTTAAAGTAAATTTCAACTCTAATTCCAATAGCCCTTCTAACAAAGTAACATGGGATTTGGGAAATGGTATGCTTTCAAATTATAAGGACTTTAGCTTTACATACAAAAACCCAGGAAGCTATACCCCTTTAATGATACTTGAAGATACTTTAGGATGCAGCTATGTTTTACCTCCGAAAGAACCTATTGTAGTAAACCCTACCCCAATTGCAGATTTCACAACGGAGAATCATTGCTTTGGTGACACAACCCGATTTATTGCAAACAGTAGCGTTTCCTCTGGAAAAATAAATAACTATGAATGGAGTTTTAACAACAACAAACACAACAGTAAAGATTCTATTACAACAACTATTTTCTCAGACAAAGGTGTGAAAAACATAGAATTAACCGCGGTTTCGGACAAAGGCTGCAAGGTTACTGTTTCTAAACCTGTGAAAATATTTGGACTCCAAGCAGATGCGAGCATACAAAGTACTCAATTGTGCCTAGGAAATACCTTAAGCATGCAAAATATTAGCAAATCAGACACTACTTTGGTTTTTGCTGAATGGACATTGAACAATGGTGAAAAGATAAAAAGTAAAGATTTAAGATATATTCCAACAGAAAAAGGGATTTATAAAGCAAGCTTACAGATTAAAGATATTTTAGGTTGTAGCTCGTTTAAAGCTATAGATCAAGAAATAATTGTTGGCGATACGCTGCCTAGCAGTTCTGCTAAAATATTATCTGTATCTGTAGTAGACAATTCTTCTATTCAACTTAGGCACACAAAGTCTCATGAGTTTGACTTTAAATCTTACAAAATTTATGAAAACACTCGTGGAAATGGTTTCAAGTTGCTACAAGAAAACTCAAATCCTAACGATACCACCTTTAAAATAGAAGGTTACAATACACTTCATAACACCTATTGTTTTACTGTTGTTCAAAACAATATTTGTAATGTAAGTTTAGATCTTGACAAAGCGTCTACTCATTGTACCGTAGAGGTTTCTGGCCAAGGAGATACCAATGTAAGTAAACTTAAATGGAATGCTTACAAAGGATGGGACGAAGTAGAAACTTATACGATTTTTAGAAGAAAAGTGAATGGTTCTGAATTTGATTCAATTGCAACCGTATCTGGAAATACTCTTACTTACAACGATTCTTCAATAGAATGTTATACCGATCACTTTTATAGAATTTTAGCAAAAGAGAAAAATGGATACCAAGAATTATCTTGGAGCGATACGTGTCGTGTTATTCCAATTTATCACAATATAGTTCCAAGCCCACTTATGAAAGTAGCTTCTGTGCCAGATAACGAAAACATAGAAATACTGTGGCATGAGGTTAAGAATTCACGACAAATGATCAGTCACTATGTACTAGAAAAGTCAAATAATGGTACCCATTTCAAAACTATAGATACAATAAAAACAGGAAATGAACTATACTACTTTGATACAAAAAAACTAGACGTACAGAATAACAACTATATATATAAAGTTAAGGCAGTAGATGTTTGCGGAGATGTAAGTGCTTATACTAGAATAGCTAAAACAGTAGTATTAAAATCTTACTTTAACAAAGACTATCAACCTGTTTTATATTGGACAAAATACCAAGACTGGAAAGAAGGTGTTTCTCATTATATTATTGAACAAAAACAAATAGGTGGAGAATTCGTAAAAATCGGAGAAAGTAAAGGACCCAATGATACCGTATTTGTACACCACTATGTTCAAACCAATTGTATTCCAGAATATGTATATAGAGTTATTGCAGTAAGAAACAAGCCTATTATTCAAAACCCTAACTCTTCTATTCTGACAGAAGAAGTATATAGTATTTCCAACCACACCAAAGTAGAGGTAATTTCTACCTTGTTTGCACCAAGCGCTTTTTCTCCAAATGGAGACGGTTTAAATGATATTTTCGAACCCAAAGGTGTATTTATTAGCGATTATCATATAGAAATATTTAACAGATGGGGCGAAAAACTATGGGAAAACACAGAATGCTTCGAACATTGGAATGGATACTATGATGGAGCATTGGTGCAACAAGATGTTTATATTTATAAAATTAGAGCTGTAGGAGCAGATGGCAAAATGCACCACTTACAAGGCGATGTAACTATCATTATAAAATAAAAAAATTATCTCCCACCTATATGAAAAATTTAGGAATAAAGATCTCAGTGCTTGATTTGTGGAATGAGAAAGAAATAGCAAAGTGCCCAAATTGGGAGTTTGGGCGCTATTTCTTTTACAACCTAAACTTAAAAAAAATGAATTTGGATAAACCTATACAAAAAACCTAAAAGTGCTTGGTTTTGTGCGAAAATGAAAAAAGGGTATAAGGGTGGGAGTCCTTATACCCAGCTTTCAAAATCCACAGAGAAAAGCAACATGGAATAAAGAATTTGACAAAACACAACTAAACACAAACACAATAGCTATGAAAAATTATTTTCACCTCATCAAACACATTAAAATCCTACTCCTTTGGGGAATGTATTTTGTTGGAAATGTGTCTTATGCTCAAAATCTAGGAGACTATCGCACAATAGGTTCTGGAGCTTGGTACTCCCCAATTATATGGCAATCATTTGATGGTCTATATTGGAATGCATCTCCTGCTCCGCCTTCTGGCAGTATGCAACATATCGTTATTTCGGCTGGCGATTCCGTTTGGCTTCAGAATAATACCTCTTACTCTTTGGCTAAAAATATTCAAATAGAAGGTATTTTAAACATTCAGGGCAAGTTTGAAATGGATACCTTTATTGTAAGCGGAAATGGCAAATTCTGTAATGTGGCTAATAGCCATTTGGTTTTTGGCCATAAATTCGGCATGTCTCCACTTGGCAATATTCAAACCAATCTTACTTTTTTTGCTACTAATGGCAATTATGAGTTTAAAGGAAGAGAACAGCAAATTACAGGGAAAAGAATTCCGAATTACATAAAAAAACTTATTATAAATAACAGTTCAAACCTTACAGATTCCTCTGGAATAATTCTTTCAAAAAACATTATTGTTCAAGATACTTTGATATTTATAGCTTCTAAAATTTTCACCTCAGATACTTCTATGATTACCATGCGAGATTCTGCGGTAGCAAAAGGGTTTGGACCAGGTAAATTTGTTCATGGTCCTATAAGATTTACTTGGGCAAACAATAGACTTACACACAAATTCATACCGGTAGGAAAAGACACTATATATAGGCCTTTAGAAGTAACCTACAATCACAACAACAACAATACCAATGTTTACCAATATGAAATGATTTATCAAGGGCCACCATATACCGCTCTAGCTGGAGGAGCAAACTTTTCATCGGTTTCAAATATTAGATACTGGAAATGCGACCGTATTGTTAATGGAGGCTCTACAGTAAATAATGCCATAATTCGACTATATTGGGGACCCGGAGACCAAATTATAAACCACACATTACTCAAAGCAGGTAGAGGTAATACAACTAGAACAGCATGGGATAAAACACAAGGAACTCCAAGTTTCTGGGGGACCAATACATGGGGATATCTAGAAACAGCAGACAATAACCCAAGTGATGCATTTGACTATATTTTAGGAGATGCACCTTTTGTTAATCTTTTACCTGCTGATTATTTAGGATTTGAAACATACTGCAATAACCAAACATTATTTATACAATGGCTTACTAGCAACGAAGTAAATATTTCAGAATATAGGGTTGAAATAGAATCTGAAATGAAGGAACATTCAAAAAGTAAATATATAGACGCAAAGAACAACGTTTCTGGTATAAATGAATACATGGTAGATTTTGATTTAATAGGAATAAACAAAAGTGTAAAAATCTTTGAAATTGATCAAAATCAAAAAGAAACAATTTCAATATATGCTCCATCCGCTTCTTGTTTAGTCAAAAACAACAAAACGTTTATTAGTCCTAATCCAGTTACGAATAAACTTAATATTAACTTTAATTCCAAATTGCTTAATAAAAACTTAAGAATCAAAATATTAAACTCTTATGGAAAATTAGTATGGGAAGACGAAATAGAAAATTTAAAATATCTTGAACATACTATATATATACCAAGCGACATTCCTTCAGGTACATATTTTACCCAAATAATATCTGGAGAATACCAAGACTTTCTTAAACTTATAAAGTTATAGAAACCTAAACACAAGCTAAAAGGCCTTCCAATTGGGAGGCTTTTTTTTTATTTAGGTATTGCACCTGTATGGATAGATTGTTCGGCATGTTGCAATGCTTTTTCTAAGCCTTGAATATCGGTACCCCCAGCATTTGCATAAAATACTTGGCCGCCTCCACCACCTTTAATCATAGGTGCTAGTTCTTTAATCCATTTATTTGCGTTGGCATGTTCTAGCATTGTATCAGAAACAAAAACAGCAAGCATTGGCTTGTTATTTATACAGGTACCTAAAACACCAAATGAATCTGAAATTTCATTTTTTAACTGAAAACATAAATTCTTAAGGGATTCTACAGATGGTATTTCTATCTTCTCTACTAAGTAAACACCTTTTTCATTTGATTTAAATTTACTTTTCAATGTTGTTTTAATATTTAAAAGTTCTTTTGTCTCAAATTCTTCTAGTTTACTTTTTAGTTGCAAATTTTCTTCTTTAATTTTTTGAAGTGCCAATACAACATCTTTGGGATTATGCAATATTTCAAGAACATCTTTTAATGTATCCTCTTGACTCTTAAAATAATCTAGTACTTTGTTTGAGGTAATTGCTTCTATTCTTCTAACTCCTGCCGCTACAGCTGTTTCGTTTAGGATTTTAAATACTGTAATTTGAGAAGTATTTTTCACATGTGTACCGCCGCAAAGTTCTATAGAATAGTCCTTGCCAAAAGTTATCATCCTAACTTTGTCTGAATATTTCTCACCAAATAAAGCCATTGCACCTTCTTCTACAGCTTTTTCAAATTCTATACTGCGGTTCTCTTCTAATGGTATTGCAGCATTTATTTTTGAATTAACCAATGCTTCTATTTGTGTAATTTCCAAATCTGTGAGTTTAGCAAAATGACTAAAGTCAAAACGCAAATATTCGGCATTTACTAAACTACCTTTCTGCGCTACATGGGTCCCTAATACATTTCTTAAAGCTGCATGAAGCAAATGGGTCGCACTGTGGTTTTTGGAAGACTCTTCCCTTTGATTTGTATCTACATTTGCACTAAAAACCTGTTCAAGATTACTAGGCAATACTTCTACACTATGTAGGATTAGATTGTTTTCTTTTGAGGTATAAAGTACTTGGATTTTTTCATTGTTTTCATGGCCTAAGATAAAACCAGAGTCACCCACTTGCCCGCCACCTTCTGGGTAAAATGGCGTACAATCAAAAACTAACTGAAAAACTTCTTTCCCTTTTTGTTTTTGAACTCTATATTTTACAATTTTACAATCCAAAATTGTTTTATCATAGCCTTCAAAATTTGTTTCTTTTTCTTCACCAATTAAAAACCAATCGCCGGTTTCTTTTTGAGCATCTGCCCTACTTCTATTTTTCTGATCATTTAGAAGAGATTCAAACTCTTTTTCATTAATGCTCTTGTTGTTTTCAGAAGCAATTAAACGTGTTAAATCTACAGGAAAACCGAAAGTATCATACAATTCAAAAGCAATTTTACCTGAAAGTATAGATTCTTTATTTTTAGACATTTCATTTTTAAGCAGTTCTAGACCACGTTCTAAAGTTTTAAGAAAAGAAGACTCTTCCTCCATTACTACTTTTTCTATAAATCCTACCTGTTTAGAAGCTTCCTGAAAAACATTTTTAAAACTTTCGGCTACAGGTTTTACTAATAAAAATAAAAAAGGTTTATCTATTCCTAAGAAACTGTATCCATACCTTACTGCTCTGCGTAATATTCTTCTAATAACATATCCTGCACCATTGCTAGAAGGTAACTGACCATCTGCTATAGCAAAAATAATGGTTCTAATGTGGTCTGCTATGACTCTAAAGGCTATGTCTTTCTTTTCTGCAGTTCCATTATAAGTCAAATTGGCTATTTCCGAAATTTGCTGGATTATAGGAATAAAAATATCTGTATCATAATTTGATTTCTTAGCTTGAATAACCCTTGTTAGTCTTTCAAATCCCATTCCAGTATCTACATGTTTATTGGGTAGTGCAACGAGTGAACCATCCGCTTTTCTATTAAACTCCATGAATACTAAATTCCAAATTTCAATTACTTCTGGATGGTCTTTGTTAACTAACAATTTACCCTCTGTTTCTTTTCTTTCTTCATCTGAGCGCATGTCAAAATGTATCTCGGAACAAGGACCACAAGGACCGGTGTCTCCCATTTCCCAAAAATTATCCTTCTTATTTCCATTCAAGATTCTTTCTACTGGAATATGCTTGGCCCAAATTTCAAAACTCTCTTTATCGTACAAAAGGTTTTCACTGTTATCCCCTTCAAAAACAGTAACATACATTCTATCCTTATCCAACTTATATACTTCTGTAAGAAGTTCCCATGCCCAATCTATTGCCTCTTGTTTAAAATAATTTCCAAAACTCCAATTCCCTAGCATTTCGAACATAGTATGGTGGTAATGGTCTACACCTACTTCTTCTAAGTCATTGTGTTTTCCAGAAACCCTAAGACATTTTTGTGTATTGGCTACTCTTTCGAATGTTGGAACTTGATTTCCTAAAAACCAATCTTTAAACTGATTCATGCCCGCATTGGTAAACATCAAAGTAGGATCATTTTTTACCACAATAGGAGCCGATGGGACTATTTGATGTTTTTTACTTTCAAAAAAATTAAGAAACTGGGATCTTATTTCTATATTGTTCATTTTTCCTGTTTTTCGTTATTCAGTTTTTTGCTTACTTTTGGCGATTGTATATACAACCAATTAGCCCGCAAAGATACAAGAAGGAAATTTAGATAAGATGAGGAAAGTAAAATATTTCTTTGACCCGCAAACATTAAGCTATCAAAGAGTAAAAAAGGACTTTAAGTATTATTTCATACGAAGTTTGGGGGTAATCGCTACTTCTCTTGTCTTTGCTTTTGCCTTGTTTTTTTTCAGTACAGGTATTGTAAACTCTCCAAAAGAGCTGTTGTTATTAAAAGAAAACGAAGACCTCAAAGAACATATTTCTCTTATTGAACAAAAGGTAAAATCTATAGAATCTGAATTAACAAAAATTAGTCGCAAAGACGAAAATATTTACCGTACAATTTTCGAAGCAGAACCTCCCAAAGAAAAAGTAGAATTTGAAGACCCCGAGTTAATACAATACAGTAAGCTTTCTGCCAAAGATTTCTTAGGAAAAATAAGCAATAGGATTGCTAATTTAGAAAAGCAAGTTGGGAAACAGTCAAAATCTATGGATTACATTTTAAAGTTGGCCGAGAACAAAAAGAAATACTTAGCGGCAATTCCTTCCATTCAGCCAGTTTTCAACAAAGACCTTAATAGATTAGCAAGTGGATTCGGTTACAGAATTGACCCCTTCTACAGAACCCGAAAATTTCATGCGGGAACAGATTTTAGTGCACCTAAAGGTACAGAAGTATACGCAACAGCTGATGGTGTAGTATTGGATGTAAAATCTGAGATATGGGGATATGGCAATAGTATACAAATAAAACACGGATTTGGATATGTAACGCTATATGCCCACTTAAGCAAATTCCATGTAAAAAAAGGTCAAAAAGTTGTAAGAGGTCAGTTGATAGGTAGAATAGGAAATACAGGGAAGTCAACGGCTCCGCACTTGCACTACGAAGTTCGGTTCAAAGATGAACCCATGAACCCAACTTATTTTTTCCATAATGATATTACAGATGAAGAATTTAAAAAACTATTAGAACTATCTTCCTCACCAAACCAATCGTTTGACTAAAATGCAAGAAAAAGAACTTAAATATTTTAAAATTGGAAATGTCGAAAAATTATTAGGTGTCCCTGCTTCTACTATTAGATTCTGGTTACAAAAATTCCAACATATAAGACCGCTTAAAAGTAAAGGGGGTGAAAATCTCTTTACTACTAAAAACATAGAAGAGTTAAAGGAAGTTTATTACTTAACAAAAGAAAAAGGCTATACCTTAGAAGGTGCAAAAGATATACTATTCAAAAAAAGACAAAAAGTGAGCTCTAATATGGAAATTTACTTACGATTAAAGGATATAAAGAAAGAATTAATGGCATTTAAAAAAGAATTAGACTCATGAAATTAAATCTCTTAATCGTTGCTTTACTTTTGTGCATGTTCCATTCCAATAACTTGTTTGGTCAAAAAAATTGGGAATTGCAATTTGGTTCTGGAATAAGTTACAATGCAAATAAAGTGCCCGTCGGGCAATCCTCCTTTTTAGACAATAACAATGTTTTAAAAAATGAAGCCATATATTCTACTTATGGATCTGGAAGTCAATCTGGGCTAACTTTGAATAAACATTTTGATTCCTTGCCCATATATTTAAGTTTTGGCTTAAATCATCTTATTGGTGCCTCCTCCATTACCAATGCTGATTTAGCAACTTCTGAAAAAAAGTACACTACTATGCAAAGTATTCAGCTTTTATCAGTTGTTGGTATTGGATATAAACAAAGTATATTCAAAGACTTTAGTCTTTATGCGCAAACCAATCTTGCGATACCTACCTATACAAGAATGAAAGAACAAGATTTTTATATCATGGAAAATATCAAATCCGATTATACAAAGATATATAGAATGAGTTTTTCTGCTGGTTTTGCGTGGAACCTAGGTTTCAAATTAAAAATAAGCGACAGATTATATTTCAAAGGAGAATACAATGGCATATTTATGAATCAAAATAAAGTTCGGTCATATATCAGCAACTATTACCACAACCAAGGTAAAACTTTGGAAGAAGAATTTCCTTATGTTTACCAGAGAGAGACACTTTATTTTGAAAACATTGAAGATGTAAAAAACGATCAAATATTATTTCCAGATTCATTTGACCCAAACCAAGCGCAACATTCATTAATAAAAGGTCAAGAACCTCTTAGTCGTCAGGGTGTTATGTTTTCAATAAGTTGGTTTTTTAGTACAAAAAAGGCTAAGAACCTAGAATAAAGTCCTTGTAAATTTCCAGGCCCTCTTCTTCTAAAACAAAACGCATTTGTCTTCTAATTCCCTTTAAGTTATTCAATACTAGAATATAAAATCTTTTATCTTTCAATACTTCTTCCAAAGTATAGCTTTGATGGTTTATAATTTCAATGTGTTTCAATTGAACAAATCCCTCTAATTGTAAACCGAATTGTTTCAAAACAACATATTTATTTCTTTCTCTTACGGAGGATCCAAAGACTACGAGTTTTCTTTTTCTATCGATATTTTCAGAAATCCACTCTGCCATGTGCTGAAGAACTACCATATCTATATTCTGCTGCAAATACTTTCTATGGTTCCTTCTTGTTCTTGTTTTAGAATCTAATAAAGTGGTGTGGTACTTGTCTAATTTTAATACTTTTACACCATTGTTCAGCCATTTCAAAATCAAATCATAATCTTCTGGAACTTCTGGATTATTCGTAAAAAAACCATGTTCCTCAAATACATCTTTACGGATTAGGCTAGCTCGTAAAGAAAATGGCAATTCAATAAATCTATGATGAAGATGTTCTTCGTATGTAATTATTTCATTCTGCCAATCATAAAACAATTTATACTTTAAAGAATCTTCTAGGTTTGATTGGTAGTCTACTTTAGAAGTTATAATTTGAGTATTTGTGTTAAGTTCAAGTCCTTCTATTTGTTCTTTAAAACGAGAAGGATGTAAAATAAACTCAGGAGCTAAGAACACTACAAATTCCCCTTTTGCATGCTGTATTCCAAAATTTAAAGGATTTATCCCTTTTTCATATTCTAATTGCCTCACATTTAAATGAGGGAATTTTGTAAGCATTTTATTCAACAAAGAGAAATCGTATTCAGAAGTATGCAAAAACAAAACTTCTATATTCTTATAATCTTGGTTTGCGATAGAAAAAACCGAATCTGACATCTGAGATGACATATTCGAAAAAGGATATATAATCGATATCAGGCCTTTGTTTTCCATTAATTGAGTGCAATATGCAATATTTTTTTTGCATAAAAACGGAAGATATAACATACCTCAAGCATATGATTTACATATTTATTTGATTTACTGAACAATACAAAGAACTATATTATTTATCTATGAATTATATTTGCAGCAAATACAAAGCAGTTTATATGAAATTTTGGATACTACTATTTAGCCCTCTTATTTTTTTATCATGCAACAATTCAACATTTGAAATGATGCAATTTGAGAAACACGATTTCACGCTAGTTAAAGTTAATATAAAGGATTTAACACAAAAATCAGTTATCATTTCTTACGACCCTGAATGTCCTGTTTGTTTGCTTTATGGGAACAGTATGGAATACCTTTCCAAAACATACTCAGATTTTAAATTCATTCTTGTTTTAAGTAGTGGCTCCGACACAGCCTTATTTAAGGAAAAATTAACCCACTTCAACCATTATACTATCTTCTACGACCCTGAAAACAAATTTCTTAAAAAAATAGGTACCACTACAACCCCTCAAACCTTCGTTTTTAGCAAAGATAAAACTCTGATGTACAATGGAGCATTTGATAACAGAGTGAAAAGTTTAGGTTCTAAAAGTTTATTTGCAGATAGTTTTTATTTAAAGAATGCAATAGTATTATTGCAGCAGAATAAAAAACCAACAATTAAAAAAACCCAACCCATTGGCTGCCTTATTCAATAAAATATCACTTTTTTGTTATTTAGTCGCTTTCTGTATTTCATGCAATTACAATACAGAAGAAATAACCTATGCAGAACATATTGCACCAATTGTTAATGTACATTGTGTAGGTTGTCATCAACCTAATGAAGGTGGACCTTTTAATTTAATAAGCTATAACGACTTAGCAAAAAGAAGCAAAATGATTGCACATGTCACTAAAATAAAATTCATGCCTCCTTGGCTTGCAGATCCAAATTATAGCCAATTTGCCAATCAAAATATTCTTAGTGAGGAGCAAATAAAACTTTTCCAGCTTTGGCATAAGCAAGGTGCAAAACTTGGCGACACTTCTAAACATAAAATAAAACCAATTGTACTTCGAAAAAACAATAAAAACTATTTAGAATTGGATATTGAACCTGTTTTTATAAAGGGAAACCATGGCGACAACTTTTTTTACATAAAAGTACCAATAGAAATTCCTCAAGACAGTTTTGTAAGAATGGTTGAATTTATTCCTGGTAAACCCAAATTAGTACACCATGTAAATGGTCATTTAATTCTTTTGCCACTAGATGACACATCCAATATATTTAATACCCGAAGAATAGTGGACATACATAGTCCTGATTTCGAAAAACATATAGAAGAGATGGGACTATATATCAATCCATTTGAGAAAAGAATACATTCTGCGGTAAATTATCTTCCTGGTGTTAGAGGGTTTCTATATCCTCAAGGAATAGGCGGATATCCACTATCTAAGAAAGCTTATTTTGTTTTAAAAGATATACATTACGGCCCCTCTGAAAAGGATCAAATAGATAGTTCTAAGTTAAGAATTTATTTTGGTTCAAAACCACCAGAAAGACCAATTTTAGAAACCATGTTGGGTACCAATGGCATATCCAAGATTAACCCTCTTTTACTTGTAGAAGCTGGTAAAATTCAAAAATTTACAACTAAAGCTTTTATTCCTGAAGACATTTCTATACTTACGATTAACCCTCACATGCACTTGTTGGGGAAATCCTTTAAGGCCTACGCAGTAAAACCAAACGGAGATACAATTCCACTGGTTTATATACCCAAATGGGACTTTAGGTGGCAATACTACTATACCTTTAAGAAAATGCTCAAAATCCCCAAAGGTTCTACTATATTTGTAGAAGCAATTTATGACAATACAACACAAAACCCCAACAATCCGAATAAACCCCCAAAAAATATTGCAGAAAGAATGCTATTTGGAGGCTCTAGTATGCGCACAAGTGACGAAATGCTTCAATTTATAATCAGCTATTTACCTTACCAGGAAGGAGATGAAAACACCTCGTTACAATAAAAAAAGCAACTTAAAGAGCTTTGTCGTTTTATTTTTAATTCTTGGGATTCTTGCAGCAATTGTTTTTGTATACAAATACAAAAACCAAGCATATTTTTTTGCCTTAGAAAACTTTAACCCGGGTGGTCCCAAATATGTGGAAATAAATTATGGGGAAGCTATCCAGTCTTCTGCTTTAGAATTTAATATAAGTCCTTCTTATCTTAAAGCTCTATGTATGCTAGAGTCTTCTGGTAGAAAAGTAATTAAACCTAGGTTTGAAAAACATGTATTCGAAAAACTAAAACTTGTTAAAAAAGGGGAACTTCAGAATTATGAACATGTAAACCGAAAGATGTTAGAAGATGCATCTGAAGATGCTTTAAAAAACCTTGCGAGTTCTTGGGGTCCATTTCAACTTATGGGATACAAATGCCTTTTGTTAGATATAAAAATAGCAGATATAAGAGGGGAAAAGAGTATTTACTGGGGTACAAAATGGATATGGCTTACTTATGGAAGCTACCTTAAACAATCAAAATTTAAAGATGCTTTCCATATTCACAACACAGGCAAACCATTTCCTAAAAATGGCAAAGCTAAAACCTATGACCCTGAATACATAACAAATGGATTAAAATACATGACTTATTTCGATACCGCTATATTCATCCCAAATATTTCTGAAAAATAAAACACAATTTTAGCTTTTACTTCTGATATATTCACTTCTCTTCCCAATTCCTTTTCCATGGAAGTAACCCCCTTACCTTCAATACCACATGGAACTATATAATTAAAATAACTTAGATCTGTACTAATATTTAAAGCCAACCCGTGCATTGTAACTCCCCTACTACATTTTATCCCAATTGCTGCAATTTTTCTTTCCTTTGGTGTTTCTAAATCTAGCCAAACGCCTGTGAAACCTTTACTTCTACCAGCCTCAATTCCAAAATCAGCTATTGTACGAATGATTACTTCTTCAATTTTAAAAACATATTCTTTAACACCTATTTGAAGCATTTCAATATCAAAGTGAGGATAAACTACCAATTGCCCTGGTCCATGAAAAGTAACATCACCTCCCCTTTCTGTTTCATACACTTCTATCCCTTTTTTTACCAACCAAGTCTTATTAAATAGCAGGTTGCTCGAACTAGCACTTTTGCCAAAAGTAATTACTGGTTTATGTTCGCACATAAACAAAATATTGCTTACTTCTTCTCCCTTCAATTTTTTGGAAATATTCGATTCAAACTCTACCAACTGTTTTTTTCTTGCTTGCTCGTATGGGGTTAATCCCCAATCAATCGGTGTAAATTCAATCATGCGCAAAAATATATATTTATCCCAACTTAATTTTAAATATCGCCAAACTATATTACTTTATTCTTGAAAAAAACAAGATATTTGAAGCCTATTGTATATCACTTGGAAATTAAGGAAAATTTAAATATTGCATGGAAAAGTATCCTGGGTTCTAAACTAAGAACTATAATCACAGGCCTAATTATTGCAATTGGTATTATGTCTCTTGTTGGAATGCTAACAGCTATTGAGGGTTTGGATAAAGCAATAATGGCTAATTTCAATAAAATGGGAGCAAATTCCTTTACGGTTAGAAACAAATCTGGAACTGGCAGGATAAAAGGTAAAAATGAAAGCGAGAATATTGTATACACTATTATCTCTTTCAATCAGGCTGTAGCATTTAAAAACCGAATGAGTAATCAAGCAGATGTGAGTATTTCTGCTGCCATTGGGATGGCTCAAACCATTAAATCCGAATATGGCCAAACCAATCCAAATTCAAGAATACTAGCCATAGATGAAAACTATATTACAATAAGTGGTACAGAAATTATAGAAGGCCGTAATTTTTCTCTTACAGAAATGCAACTTGGAACTCCTGTAGCTATTGTGGGTATGGATATTAAAAAAGCTCTTTTCAAAGGGCCAATTTTAGATAGTTTTATAAGCTACAATGGGAACAGATATAAAGTCATTGGAGTTTTAGAGAAAAAAGGTTCAAGCATGGGCTTTGGGGGAGAAGATAGAGTTGTATATATTCCAGTAAATCATGCAAAAGGCAAATACTTAAATGCCAATACCAATTTTGTAATCTCCGCTTCCGTTTCAAATATTAAAAATATAGAATTTGTAATGGATGAAGCCATACTTGCAATGAGAAGTATTCGAAATTTAAAGCCTATCGAGTCTAATAATTTTGAGATCAGTAAAAGTGATGCCTTGGTAAATGACCTAAAGCAAAATTTGTATGCAATTACTTTTGCTGCTACCATTATCTCTTTTATTACCTTACTTGGCGCAGCTATTGGTCTTATGAACATCATGCTGGTTTCTGTTACTGAAAGAACAAAAGAAATTGGAACTCGAAAAGCACTTGGGGCAACAAAAAGAAGTATTTTAACCCAATTTCTTACAGAAGCTTTGGTAATTTGTCAATTAGGTGGGCTTTTAGGAATTATACTAGGGATTACTATTGGGAATATGGTAGGGCTTTTAATGAATACGCCTTTTGTAATTCCTTGGCTTTGGATATTGGTAGCAGTTAGCATTAGCTTTATAGTTGGAATAACAGCGGGAATATATCCAGCTCGAAAGGCCTCTAAACTTGATCCGATTGAAGCACTTAGGCACGAATAAATTTGTTTCTCTTTTATACCATGGATACAAACTCTCTCATCATTAAAGAAGTTAAAACCAACAAACAACAAAAAGATTTCTTTAGAGTACCACTTTTTGTATATGCAGATTCTAAAGCATATATAAGACCCTTGGATAAGGATATTGAAAATATATTTAATCCAAAAGTAAACGAAAACTTTAAGTATGGGAAAGCCATTCGATGGGTTGTTTATGAAAATTCTAAACCTGTTGGTAAAATTGCGGCTTTTTACAGCCAAAAACCAGGGGAAATGGCCACTGCTGGTATTGGATTTTTTGACTCTATTCAAAATCAAAAGGTTGCATATCTGCTATTGGATACTGCAAAAAATTGGATTAAATCAAATGGATTTGATTCATTTATAGGCCCTATAAATTTTGGAGAAAGAGATAGTTTCTGGGGACTTTTAGTAAAAGGATTCCACGAATCCCCAAGCTACGGACAAAATTACAATCCCCCTTATTACCAATCTTTTTTTGAAGAATATGGATTTATTATAGACTTTGAGCAAACCACTTCAAAAATCACACTTGCAAATTTTGAAACCAATAAATTTGAAACAGTTTCAAAAAGAGTTTTTGCTAATCCTAATTATAAAATTTTGTCGGCAAATGAAATAAGTAGAGAAAAGTTGTGTAACGACTTCTTGCATATTTATAATACAACTTGGCCTACTGTTTACGAAAACTTTAAGCCGCTAGATAAAAAGAATTTTCTAAGTATAATGTCGAAAATGCTTCAAGTAGCTCACAAAGAATTGAACCTTATACTTTACGAAAAACAAGAACCAATTGGTTTTTTTATTACAATAATGGATGTAAACCAAATATTTAGAAAATTTAATGGAAAGCTAGGGTTGATTCAAAAAATACAATTCTTACTATCCTTTAATAAAATAAATAAAGTAAAAGGCTTAGTATTTGGAGTTGTTCCATCAAAACACAATTTAGGTTTAGAAGTTGCCTTATTGTATGAAATGTATAGAATACTTCGAAAAGAAAAATTCAAACACATTGAAACAGCTGAACTAGCTTGGGTGGGGAGTTTTAATCCCAAAATGCTTGCTTTATTCAACAAATTAAAAGTAGAAGAAAACAAAAAACATATAACCTATCGCTACAATTTTAATTAGCCCTAATAGCTTCTACCGGTTCTAGTTTAGATGCAGACCATGCAGGAACAATACCTGCGACCAATCCAGTAACTACAGAAAATACCACCCCACTGCCTATGTTTTCTATGGTAAGAACCATTCTAAAAGTCTGATCTGTTGTACCCAAATACATGTTTCCTGCCAACAAAACAATCCAAACAAAAAACATACCTATAAGTCCCCCAAAAATGCATAATATCACAGACTCTGTTAAAAACTGCTGGAGTATAGACGAATTTTTAGCTCCCAAAGCTTTTTGAATCCCAATAATATTGGTTCTCTCTTTTACAGAAACGAACATAATATTGGCAACACCAAACCCTCCTACCAATAAGGAAAACCCTCCTATAACTAAACCAAATAAATTAACTGTTCCAAAAAAATCATCTAAATATTGGGTTAAGAAAGTTACTTTATTCAGTGCAAAATCATCCTCTTCGGCAGGATCCAACCTCCTTATTGATCTAAATACCCCTTTAAGTTCCAAAGCCATTGCATCAAGCCCCACATTAGCTTTTGCTTTTAACAATATAGTTGGGCTATAACTATTTAAATTAGAACTATATAAGTAATTAAAATAAAAAACAGGTATATAAATCTCTTCATCCATACTCATCCCCATCATATTTTCTCCCTCGGTTTTAAGTACTCCAATTACTTTTATCTTGTTGTTACCTATCTTAATTTCTTTATTTATTGCATCTTCTATATTCCCAAAAAGTTGAGTCGCTATTTTACTTCCTATTAAGGCGCTACCTACACCATTTTCCATTTCACTATGGGTAAAATATCGTCCATATTCTATCTCCATCTCTCTTATTTTATTAAAGTCTACGCTTATACCTTTTAGCGAAATATTTTCTATACTTACCTGATTTAAAGGATTCTTAATATTTTCTCTAGCGGCTGTAACTGAAAATGCTTTGTATTCTACTAAGTTTTCTAAAGGACTCAAATCCAATCTTGCAAATTCTTTTAAACTAGGCTTAGGTCTATTTACATATTTCCACCAAGGGTATTCCCTCCTATTTTCTGATTCCCATGGAAAAACATCAATATATACCACATTATTTCCTAAGGACTTTAAACTATCTTTAATCTGAATTTCTAAGGAGCTAATAAGTGTATAAACCATAACAATTGAAAAAATTCCAATACTAATGCCAAGTACGGATAAAAATGACCTAATCTTTTGATATTGTATTGTTTTAACTGCCATTGAAACACTCTCTCTAAACAAAACGAAAGCTAAAATTACTTTATTTGATTTCATTTATTTTACTTTACTATTACTCCAACAAAGTAACGTACTTTATAGATAATACAAACACAATAAATACCTAAAAAATAATTGCCATATTAAATTGTTTTAATGAACTAAAATTAAGTAATTTTGTCGCCTTTTAAACCAAGCATTAATTTAGAAACGTAAATATGAAACTATCCCAATTTAAATTTGATTTGCCAGAAGACAGAATTGCAAAATACCCTCTGCCAAATAGAGACGATAGTAAATTAATGGTTCTTCACAGAGATACCCAAACTATTGAACATAGAACATTCAAAGATATTCTTGAATATTTTGATGACAAAGATACTTTCGTTATAAACGATACAAAAGTATTTCCAGCTAGACTAATAGGAAACAAAGAAAAAACTGGTGCCCAAATCGAAGTTTTTTTATTAAGAGAATTAAACCAAGAAATGAAATATTGGGATGTTTTGGTAGACCCAGCTAGAAAAATCAGAGTTGGCAACAAATTATATTTCGGTAACGATGATCTTGTAGCTGAGGTAATAGACAATACCACCTCTAGGGGCAGAACCATACGATTTATTTTTGACGGAACTAGCGAAGAGCTTATTCAAATTGTGAAAAAGATTGGACAAACTCCAATCCCAAAATATTTAGGAAGAGAACCCGAAGAGATTGACGCAGAGAGATACCAAACAATATTTGCTACAAACGAAGGTGCAATTGCTCCTCCTACTGCTGGGCTTCACTTTAGCAGAGAACTTATGATCCGTATGGATATAAAAGGGGTTAGATTCGCTAACATGACCCTGCATTTAGGCATGGGAACCACTAAGGATGTAGAAGTAGAAGATCTTACCAAACACAAAATGGATTCCGAAAACTTTATAATCTCGGACGAAACTACAAGACTAGTGAATGAATCTAAAGAATTAAAAAAGAAAGTAGTTGCTGTTGGAGCAAGTGTTCTTAGAGCTATAGAATCCTCTGTTTCTTCTTCCAGAACCCTTAATCCTTCTGAGGGATGGACAGGCAAATTCATATTTCCTTATTATGATTTTGCAGTAGCAAATGGATTAATTACAAATTTCCATGCTCCTTGTTCTACCCATTTAATGCTTACCTCTGCTTTTGCAGGTCACGACTTTTTATTAAGAGCCTATAAAGAAGCGTTGGAGCACAACTACAGGTTTATGTGTTATGGGGATGCAATGCTAATTCTATAATTAACTAAATATCAACAAAAAAAGCTATCTAAAAGGTAGCTTTTTTTGTTTCTAATATTCTATTTTCAAATTATAATCCATTCGGAATCCAACTTTATCTTCTAATGATTTTGTAAATGATACCTCCTGTTTACTTTCATTCTTTATGGTCTTAATTTTTATTCTCCCATAATCCATCACTTTTGTTGACTCTAAGAAAGTAAAAGCTTCGCTAAAATCTATACCCTCCTCTATTCCTTTACTTTTAAAATATGAAGAAAATATCGTCCTAAAAAATTCATTTTGATTTCTTTGTATGATCTCATCATTTTGTTTGTTTGTGAACCAAGTACCTTCTTTTGTCATGGTATCGTTTAGGGTATTTGTATAATAATTATAAAATCCAATATTCCAATAATCTATTTGCTTTTTGGGGGTTAAATCAATGTTTGAATAACCTTGTTTATCATCTGTATTCATATTGTATACATCAAACACGGATTGAATATATGGGAACAACATGTCAAAAAACAAGCTCTCTTGAAACACTAAAGAGTCAAAAGTTATAGAATATAAATCCATTTTAAACTCATTTAAAAAACCCATTAACTGATCAACTTCTTCACCATAGTAGTTAAATCCTAGCACATTTACGCTAGAGGTTTTATCTCCATAATCAATTAGGTTAATATTATTATTCCAATCTTCCGAAAAATCAAGCGTAGGTAATTCTACTTCCGAAATTTCATTTGTAGTATTTTCTTCCCACATAGGATTAGCCTCTTCTTCATTGTACTCATAACTTTCCATTTCAAAATCCAAAACCCTCTTATTTACGTTTTGGCATGCAGTTTTATAAGCCGCTAAAATTTGCCTTATCGAATTAGAATCATTCATCGCAATATTCCTATTGTAATGATTTACAGTGAACTGAAATCGAAAAGTAGACAACAGGTTATTTTGTTCTTCCTCTGTCAATTCTATTTTTTCTACTCCTTTTACAATCCTATTTATTATAAAATTAAAAAAATCTACCTCTATTTTTTTTTGTTCAAACTCCCAAACACTTTGATTTTCTGTTCTTTTAATTAGCTTTAACAAAAACTTAACTTCCTGTGTGTTGTCAGTATCTTCAATTTCATATACATCCAATGCAGCCATTGAAGTATTGTGGATTTTAAAATCAAAGGAACATGAAACATTTTGACCAACAGCCAATTCTTGGAAAGGATTTCTATTTTCTATAACTTTATTTTTAATGTTCGATGTTTGAGCTTTAACTAAATAGGAATTTAAGAAAAGGAACAAGTGAAGGATTAAGAAAATGTGTTTATTCATTGCATGATTTATATCTACAAAGATGCTAAATATTGTTTATTTCTAATACATGGTAATTTGTATACCAAAATTGGATGTGGGAAAATTATGTGAATTAATGCGCTGTTATCTGCACTTTTTTAGCACATTTGCATCATGAGCGATTTATTTATTATTGAAAAAATAAATGCATTAAGAGCAGAATTAAAAGAACATAATTATTTATATTATGTAAAGGCAGAGCCCGTTATATCAGATTATGAATTTGATATAAAACTAAAAGAACTAGAAGCACTAGAATCAAAATATCCGGATTTTTTTGATGAGGACTCTCCTACTCAAAAAGTAGGAGGAAAAGTAAATAAATCTTTTCAAACTATAGCCCATGAAAAGCCGATGCTTTCCTTAGGTAATACGTACAATGAAGAGGAAATTAGAGAATTTGACCAAAGGGTATATAAATTATTAGGAACCGAAAATTATGAATATACATGTGAACTAAAAATAGACGGTTTAGCCATTTCCCTGATATATGAAAACAAAGAACTATCTAGAGCACTAACTCGTGGAAATGGGCTTGAGGGAGACGATGTAACTGAAAATGTTAAAACAATTAAATCTTTGATTACCAAACTACCTTCAAATGCTCCCCAAAAAATAGAATTTAGAGGGGAAATATTTATGCATAGAAAAGCATTTGAAAAATTAAATGAAAAACGAACATTAGCTGGAGAAGCAACTTATGCAAACCCTAGAAATGTAGCTGCAGGTTCATTAAAACTATTAGATTCTTCAGAGGTAGCAAAAAGACCTCTTGATATATATCTATACCATGTTATTTGTGACAATAAAGATTTCCATTCCCATTACGAAAGCCTTATAGAGGCTCAAAAATGGGGAATTAAAATTTCGGAATATACTAAGAAATGTAAAAATATAGACGAGGTATTAGAGTATATCAAAGAATGGGATTCTAAAAAGAAAAAATTAAGTTTTGATATAGATGGCGTAGTGATAAAAGTAAATAATTTTGACCAACAAAATGAACTTGGATTTACTGCCAAAGTACCTCGCTGGGCAATCTCTTACAAATACCAAACAGAAGCTGCTCTTACACAACTATTAAGTGTAGATTTTCAAGTCGGAAGAACCGGTGCTATTACCCCAGTAGCAAACTTAGCTCCTGTCCTACTTTTAGGTACTACCGTAAAAAGAGCTTCTTTGCATAACGCCAACGAAATTGAAAGATTAGATTTACATTCTAAAGACTGGGTTTATATAGAAAAAGGAGGCGAAATCATACCTAAAATAACTGGAATTGAAAAAAGCAAAAGGGATGTAAATGCAGAATTAATCTCAATGCCAATCCTTTGCCCGGAGTGCCATTCAACATTAATCAGAAATGATGGAGAAGCGAATCACTACTGTCCAAATTACAATGCATGTCCTCCTCAAATAGTTGGGAAATTCCAACATTTTATAAGCAAAAAAGCTATGAATATAGATGGAATAGGAGAAGAAACTATAGAACAACTACATAAACATGGCCTAATAAAGCAACTTCAAGATTTATATAAACTTAGATTTGAAGAACTCGTTTGTTTAGAAAGAATGGCTGAAAAATCTGTTTTAAATATTTTAGAAGGAATTGAGTCTTCAAAGCAAATTTCTTTTTCTAGAGTTTTATTTGCTTTAGGTATTCGTTTTGTTGGTGAAACAGTTGCAAAAAAACTATCTAAGCATTTTAAATCAATAGACAAACTTATGATTGCTTCCTATGAAGATTTATGTAAAGTAGATGAAATTGGAGATAGGATAGCTTCTTCAGTTATTGATTATTTTAGCAAAGAGGAAAACATCCATACAATAAATGAATTAAAAAACGCAGGACTTCAATTTGAGATAGAAACTAAAGAGGAGGATATTCCATCTTCAGAAATATTAAGAAGTAAAACGGTTGTTATTTCTGGTACATTTAACCTATTAACTAGAGACCAAATAAAGGATTTGGTAGAAAGCAATGGCGGCAAAAATGGATCTGGTGTGACTTCTAAAACAGATTACTTAGTTGCAGGAGAAAATATGGGTCCTGCCAAATTACAAAAGGCCAATGAATTAGGTATTAAAATTTTATCGGAAGAAGAGTTCCTTGCGCTTATACATTTTTTGCCCAAACCATAATTACTTATTTCCCCCACCTATCATTCTGGAAATTATTCCTTTGTCGCTAACAAAATCTGCATAAAGAATGCCCGCCAAATGCAGTGCTATATACGTTAATAGATAATAGATTGATAACTCATGAATATTTTCAACAGAAGATTTCCATTCCTTTGGTCCAAATTCTATAAGTAAACCAGTTACTAATGAAATAGAAACACATAAATAAAATAAGAGATACACCCATTTTTGAATTTTAACCACTTGTGATATTTTTTGTTGCATAGGATTTGGTAAAGGCATTATACCAAATAGAGGTAAAACCATTCTTAAACTAAAAATACCAACCAAAAAATACCCTATGTAAATATGCCATTGCCACATAGGTTTTCTTATTTTTTTTGCCAATAAAATCCTTTCCTCTTCAGTCAAAGAAAATGATTTGTCTTTTAGAAAATCTGCAATTATATCAGAAACATGGGTTTTATTCATCCAATACATTCTTAAAAAAATAGTAATCATTAGCAATACAAAAGAAATTGCTATTAGCCAATGTATTGTTCTGTAAATTAACGAGTAGTTCTTGTTTTCCATAAAGTTATTTCTTACTGCAATCATACATATTTTAGAGTAAAACTCAGATTGAAATCAAAAAAAAAGTTACATTTAGAACCCATGAATGGACTAAATGTAACTTTTAAATTTTAGCAAGAATATTCTTAAAATGCTAAAAATGAGAGGTCGGAACCGGATTCGAACCGGTGTAGAGGGTTTTGCAGACCCGTGCCTAGCCTCTCGGCCATCCGACCTTTTGTTTTGAACGAGGTGCAAAAATAACCTATTTTTTTAATATTACAAACTATACATTAACAGATTACTTACATTAATTATGTTTTATATCTTGTTAGAATCTAATCTATTGATTATATATTGTTTAATGGTTTTAAAGCCCTTAGTTTTTCTAACCTAGTCTCTAAGTACTTGCTTTTTGTGTCGTTGTTTCCAATTCTTTTATTCCTTTCTACTAAAATACTGATAGCAAGAATATTATCGGGGTGATATTGCAAGATATATTCTGCCATTTTTACAACATTACGAAGATTGTTTTGAGCAATGTATAGTTCTAAATATTTTGCCAAAACCATTTCGTTTAATGGTTCTAATTGTTGTGCTTGTACTATATATATTTCTGCTTTCTTCAATAATTTCAGTTGGATATATGTATCTGCTAATGAAATTAAGAAGGGAGTATACTTGCCTTTTTTTTCTGCTGCTTTCGAAAACCAACTTTCTGCGTTATTCAAATTATTGCCTAAATAAAATGCCCTTCCTATTCGATAGCATGTCCATGCATCAAAATCCAAATTTTCCTTTGTTCTAATTAGATTTGGTATTTGGCTTGTTTGATTGGTAGTATACAGAAAATAAATCTTTGCGCTTAATTCATTCATTGTGTTACCAATCTTTGGATATAACTCTTTTGCTTTTAGAAGATATACTTCATTCGATTCAAACTTTTCGTAGTAACTTATATATGCTATAAATAAAGTTAAAATATCTGTTGTTATACTATTTATTGATTTTAATCCTATTGGATTTGATGGGATTATTTCTGTATTGAGTTTTCTTTTTTGAATCTTATGATCATGAACACTAACATGTGGTATATCAGAAGAACCCGTTTGCGGCATATGGCAAGAAACACAGTTATTTTCATTCTTCACTAATGTTTGCTTATTCTCTGAACATTTCGACTGTTTGGCCTCTGAATGACAAGAAATACAGGTTTGATTAAACACCTCTGTATTTGTATTTCTTACACTTACGTGAGGGTTGTGACAACTTATACACGTAAAATCGTTGCTTTTAGAACTTGACTTTTTATTTGTTTCAATAAAACATTTACTTTCCTGGAAACGTTCTGCATGGGCTGCCATTTTAAACAAAGATTCACTTTTATATTCAGGCATAAATACTTCAAAAATATCGCTTAAAATCATACCTGGTCTAAAATCGAAAAATGTTTTATTAGGTTTCAATACTGCATTTCCTTGCAAATGACACCTTTGACAGACATCTACTTGTCTTATCCAAGTTAATTTTGATGGATTTACAATTGTTGAATCTATCTTTTGTTTTGAATAATCTACAAAATCACCCTTTAGCATTTTTTGAACATGTAGCTCCCCTGGGCCATGACATCTTTCACAATCTAAACCATGTTCAATTTTGTCAAATTTACCAAATGCATTGGGGTCCATTTTGGGCAATGCATTATGACATGTCATACATTCGGCCTCAATATTTCTTGCAAATCTGGTATTGTTTTCTTTGAAACCTGGTGGCAAATCCCAAACTTTTTTTTGAGTGTAAAATGTGGCAGGCATTTGGTATAGGTATCCACTCCTTACCATTAAATGAGAATTAGTATGATGGCCAGACCCTACAATATAGTCTATTTTTTCTGTTCTTTGAAAAACTGTATCCAAAGCAAAAATCCTAAATTCTTTTACATATAGCGAGGAATCTTGAAAATAGATTTGATAATTTAGGTCACGGATCGTATCATAAATATATCCTGGAAAATGTTTTTTTGCTGCTGAATTTACAATATTAGCAAGACCAAAACTTCTTCCCATTCCTGTTTCAATAAATGTATTGTATTTATCCGAATGGCAAGGTACACAAGTTTCTTTACCTACATACTTAACACTATCGTGATGATTCAAATATGCCAATGAGTTAGCATCCGATTTTTTTTCTTTAACTTGTATTTCGCAACTAGAATAAGAAAAAGAAATAACCAATAAAACCAATGCGAAAGATAAATATACCGTTCTTATCATCACTAATATATGGATTTAATTACCAATCCAATATACCGCCCATCAGATTCCTAACATTTAAAAAACCATTTTTTTGCATAAATGCTTTTGCTGCTGCGCTTCTTGCTCCAGACTTACAATGAACAACCACCTCTTTTTCTTGCCAATCATCCCAGTCGTCTATGACTCCAGGCAATTCCCCCAATGGTACTAATCTGGCTCCTATATTAAACTCTTCGTATTCCCATGGTTCTCGAACATCAATAAATAAAAATTCATCTCCTCTATTTAACTTTTCCTTAAGTTCTTTTGCGGTTATATCATTGTTCATTGCTTAATAAATTTTGAATAAAATATATGGTTTTGGTTCTTAATTGTCAACACATACATCCCCGATAGTATATTCGGAATTTCTATTGTAAAAGTATCTTCTACGATGCCTTTTTGTATAATTTTCCCATCCATACTTTGAATGCTGTAATTTGCTTTGTAAAATTCATTGTTTTGAGTCAAGTTTAAAATATCAAAACAAGGATTTGGGAAAACTTGTATTAGATTATCTTTTTTGTTGTAAGTGTTTGGAGAACTCATGCCCCAGTTATTTGTTTGTTTTCCAAATATTGGCCTAATCATTGGGGTTCCTGTAATTGTGTTGTCCACAGACTCCCAAAATCCATTCAAATTGAAGAAAATATTTGGATTCTTTGTATTTTGATTTAAGTAAGCATAATTCATATCGTAGCCAACATTTAAATTGAATATCCCAACCTGATTCCACCCAACATAGAAATTTCCAGGAGGTAAAACAATAGTAGTATCTATTAGGAATGTATGAAAACCATTTATGGAATCTGTATATACTGGGGCAAGCTGTTCTGTTTCATAAATTAAAAAATCATTGCTTGTGTTAGTTAAAGGAGGTTCACTTATAGTTTGCCAAATACATAACCCAAATTGACGTGATGCTACATTTTCAGAAGATTGATTAAAAAAAATAGATAAACCTCTAAAAGTATCTGCCTTGGTTAGATTAAATTTAAGTGCAAAGAAACTTTTACCAGGAGGCAAGTCTCCATAGTCTAGTCCTATGCCTCCTTCTGCAGATCCGTCATCGTATGCATAATAATTGTCAAAAATTTGTTCTTTTTGAATTTGATTGTTGTTACCTAATGAGTTTAGATTTGTTGGAGTAAAATCATTAGAAAGTGGATTAATTCTGTAAGTAGAAAATATTCTATAGGGTTCTGCGCTCAAACCTGTCATAGAAAATGGTGCAAATTTTTCAATCGTATCCATTTGCGAAAAAATATTTCTGCTACTTGAGGAAAAAGGGTAAAATGCTAGTGTGTCTATATTTTCAGTTGCTAGAAATTGAAATTGGGTTTGAACAGTTTGCGTAGAATTGTTTCTAGTTCCAAGACCGTGGTCTGTAGCAGATTGATTGGAAGCATCCAGCTTATAATGTTCGTATGGCATTGAACTATAAAACTTCAAAAAACCTGTAGGTACTTTATTTATCGCAACATCAAATAGTATGGAATCCCCTGCATTTCTATCTTTATTTAGTATTACATAATCAATATTTACATGGTTTAAAAAGCCTACAGCGGAAGTGTAATGAAGAAATCTGAATTGAAAAGAATTATGTAGGTATTCTGTACTTAAAATTGGTATTAAAACAGATTTGAAATCTTTTTGTAAATGTAAGGTTCTTGAGGACCAAACATTGGTCCAAGAACCATCATTTTTTTTAAACTGAACTACAAGAGAGTCTTTAGACTCCGGCCTATCTCCAAGTCCTTGCCCTTGATAAAAAAAACTCAAATAAATAGAATCTGAAATGGAATAAGAAATGGTATTAAACCCAACTTTGTAATTTAAAAGGTTTATTGGTTTGGAGCTTAGTGTATCAAATGCCCTGAATATATTCCTATTGATACCCTCATAAGGGTTGCCAAGTTTATTTAGTTGATCAAAAGTTGCCACCCCATAACTAGGAGGAGATACAGCCATGGTTTTATTTACATACACATTGCTATCTAGCCAAAATCTGCTATCTGGATAAGGATAAGAGGTTGTAAAGTCATCAAAAAAGGGTAATGACAAAGTATCCATTATATTTCGCCTTAATATTGAATTCGATTTTAATAGTTCTGCTCTTATATTTTTATTTTGTTTAAGACCTTCTACTATTACACCTTTATTTTGACTAAATAGGAATATAGTGTTAAACGAAATGAAAAGAAAAAGAACGATTGGTTTTATATGTCTCATAAGTTTTAATAAACGAAAAAAATACCTTTATCTTGTATACAGTCAACTGTTAAAGTTCATCAAAATTAAAAACACTTCCATCAGCTCCTATACTATCCGATTCTGTTGGCTTAATACTCACCAATAAGTTAACAGTAGAACCTTTTTCAACCATTTTACCAACAGGTATTGTATCTCCTTTAATAAATTGCTGAAGCACCAAACCGTCTCCCATCAATGTTTTCTTTGTTTCAATCTGACCTAATTTCAACCCTGAGTTTTTAATTAGTACTTTAGCAAGACTTACTGAAACATTTACCAATTTGGGCATAGGTACTTTGGGTTTTCCTAATGAGTTAATAATAAGATATATTGTTCTTCCTTTTTTAACTAAACTGCCTGGCGCTGGATCTTGCTCGGCTATATCCATTTTCTTGAGATGATCCTTGTATACAGAGTCAATAACTAAATATCGAAATCCTTGTTCTTCTAAAATTGCTACAGCCTTGTCCAATCTCATTTCTCTAATTTTAGGAACCATTACTTCTTCCCCATGTCTTGTATAGGTATGCATCCATTTGTTTAGTAGCCATATACCTACAATAATAGAAATAAGTACTAAAGCAAAATGCAAAATAATTTTTTTAGTGTCTTTTGTATTCATTTTTTGTTTTCCAATCTTTGTTTTCCAAAACTCAATATCGAATCTATAAAGTTAAAAGGTTTTAAATCTTGTATAGCTGCTTGATGGTAAATACAAGTAGCTGGGGTCATTCCTGGTAGTGAATTAACTTCTATTACAATAACTTCTACTTCCAAGTTTTCAAAAATACGAACAAAAGCATCTATTCTACAATATCCTTCAACTTTTAATTCTTTAGCTACAGCTAAAAGGTGTTGCTTTACTTTCTCCGATATTTGTGATTGCTTTAATGGGTCATTGGAATATCTTGCTGGCGTAATATTTTGACCCTGACCTGCTAAAAACTTTTCTTCTAACGATAAAATCTCTCCTTCTGCAAGCGCTTCACTTGGTTCAAAAACCTCATAAACAACCTCCCCTGATTCATTGTATTTAGTAAGCATTCCTCCAGTAATCTCTAAAAAATGAATTGCATTTTCTTTGCTTATTAACTTTTCTAAAAGCAAACAATTCTTTTTAGGAAACTCATCTTGACTCTTTAGTCCAATTTGTTCTTTGAGTTTGCCTATTCCCTCCTCCTCTTCTCTGAACATTATGCTTGCATATACTTCTAAATCTTTTAGATTTTTAATTTTAACAACTGCCGAACTACATCCATCATCGTGGGGTTTCGCTATCAAAGGGTAATCTAATTGTTTTTCAATTTCTTCGGTTATTGAATTTTTATTTTCCAACCAATCATTTTTGTCAATTAATAGTTGTTTAGTTACCTTAAAACCAGCCTTATTCAGCCTTTGAATAGTTTCAAATTTATCTATAGTAATGGAAGAACTATAGGAGTCTGAACCATTATAAAACAAACCTAGTTTGTCTAATTCTTTTTGTATTGTCCCATCTTCTCCTGGCCTTCCATGAAGGGCAATAAATGCACCATCATAAAAATCTGCTAAAGAATTTAAGGGGATTTCTTGAACCTCAAAATTAACAGTTCTCTTTACAAATTCCTCGGTTAATTGCTTAAATTCCTTTCTTATTTTTACCAAATCAGTTTGTATTTCTGGGCAAAATACCTTTTCACGAATATCGTCTGCGTTGTCTTTTAAAAGTATAGAAACCGGCAATTTAAAAAGCCTTATTTTTTCATTTGTATAATCTAAAAATAAAGCATCTACTTCATACTTACCAGAAGAGACAAGTTTTTCAAATACATTTCTACCACTTTCTACAGAAATATGTCTCTCAAAAGAATTTCCACCAAGGATTACAGCAATTTTTTCTTTGCTCAGCTGTACTTCTTTCGAATCACTTCTCCTTTCTTTCAACTTTTTAAATAGTTGCTCCATTTCAAAGGAAACCCCTCTATTATTTATTCTTTCGTGAATAGAATTTTGAATTATAAGTGTTAAAAATTCAGAAGGATTTAGACCAATTTCAGCAGCTTGATGAAAAAAGAAAGAAGAAGGCATCATGCCTGAAGTAGTATTAGGATCGTTTAGAAGTATTTCCCCACTTTTAGTTACAAAGCCATCAATCCTTGCATAGACTTTAAAATCAAAATGATGAACCAATGTTTCACAACTTCGTCTGATCTTATCTAGTATGTTACTTTCCACCTGCATTGGGGTTACTTTCCGAGACAACCCAGGTAAATACTTTGAAGTGTAGTCATAAAACTGTGTTGTCTTAATAATCTCTGTAGGAGGCAATGCTAGTGGTTCGCCCTTCTCCGTTTTTAAGACAATGCAACTAAATTCTCTACCGTCAACAAAGGGTTCAAATAGAATATCTGTTTCTTTTTCTAAAGCAGAAATTGTAATCTTTTCATTATAAGTAAAATATTCTAAAAGGTATTCTAAAACCTCTTCCGGCCTATAATATAATTTATCTTGTATGATAAGTGGTAGACCAAGAGAAGATTTTGTTTCACAAATTTCTCTAATAAATTGTTTTTTGTTTTCAATATTCTCCCATTGCTTTTTTTCCAATTCTAGAATAAAAAAAGATTGGTTTACATATTTTTCAAATTCTTCAAATGAATTGTTTTTTAGAATACTAACACCAATACTTGAGCCTTGGTTAGCGGATTTTATTACAAATGGCAACCCTAGTTTATTCTGTAATACTGTATAAAAACTCTGCTTATCAAATGACAAATCGAACCAAGTTCCCCTATTTATACTTTCACTAGGGGCCATAGAAAACATACTATTATTGGCAGGAAACAATTGTTTTTGAATTTTCTTGTTTATACCTATAGAGGAGCCTAATAATCCACTTCCACTATATGGTATATCATACCATTCCAATAATCCTTGAATAAAACCATCTTCTCCATAACTACCATGCAATGCTAAAAAAGCGAAGTCGAAAAAAGTTGAAAATTCATGTGGGTAAATGATATTACCAACCGAATTTGCTAATTTCTTTTTATCGTTAAATGATAGTTCTAAACTTTCTGCATATACCTGATAGTCATTTGAAAAACCTTCTAAAAAGAGAGTAGGTGGATAAAAATCTCTTATGGTTCCCTTATAAATATATTGCCAATCTAAAATAATAAATTGACCAAAGCTATCTACAAAGATAGGAACCGGCTCAAAAATTGATTTATCTAAATTGTCGTAAACTGTCCGACCTCCAGCAAAAGATACTTCTCGTTCTCTAGATCTTCCGCCGAAGAAAACTCCTATTTTTATTTTATCTTTCAAAATTAAAATTCTAACTTGGTGTTTATTGTATCTAAAATATAATCTATTTCTTGTTTAGCTTTATCAAAAATACTGTTTGCTTTTGTTTTAAAATCTAAAGCCAATTCTTTGTCTTTCAATGTTTTTGCATTAATCAAGACATTCATTCTTGCTCCTATCATCGCTGTTTGAATACAAGCTAAACCAACCCCAGCATCACTTAAGGAATTGGGATTTCCACTTTCTACCATTTCTATTAATATTGGAATTGCATTTGCTGCCATTTCAAGAGTATGTAAAGGAATTTGAGTAGCATAAATAGACGCTGATTCTATAGCCTCTATTCTTGCTTTTTTCTCCTCTTCTGTATCTTTTGGCAAACCAAAAGCATTCATTATAGCATCAAAACTTCGAGTATCTTCATCAACCAAATATAAAAGTTTATCTTTTATAACTTGAGCTTGACAAGCATAATTAGAGAAAAACTCAGTTTTGTCTTCCCAGCCTCTTTTATCTGCAGAAAGGTTTGCAACCATTGCACCTAAGGAAATACCTAATGCAGCGCAGGCTGCAGAGATTGAACCTCCACCAGGAGCAGGACTATCAGATGCTGTTTCATCTGCTAAATCTTCTAAAGACATTTTTACTAGTTTCTTTTCAGATCCTGATTGCAATACGTATTCAATAATTCTTTCCTCTGGTATAAATGGACCTAATTCATCTAATCCCAAAGATTTTACAGCAATATGTATCAGTTCTTTGTCTGATACGCCTAAACTTCTTCCTTGCTTTTTTAGAAAATAAGAACCAGCAGCCAGTATTGCTTGTAAGGGCAATAAACCTACTAATTCACTTCCAGTTACTCTTACCCCACGCTCTTGTGCACTTTTACTTACTTCATCAAAAACAATATGAACAGGTGTTTCTCTAAAATTTGTTAAATTCATAGAAATCTGAGCAACATTGTATTCTTCTATATACCAACCAATAGCTTTTACATGTTTTAAAGTACCTGGAATTCTTATAGGCTCACCATTTGGGTCCAACTCTATTGGACCAGAAAAAGGATTACCAGAACGTTTTACTCTACCAGCTTCTCTTACATCAAAAGCAATACGGTTTGCTATTCGAACAGATTTTGAATTTAAGTTTACATTATAGGCAATTAAAAAATCTCGTGCACCGATAACCGTAGCGCCAGTTTTTGCTGGAAAAGTTATTGGTCCAAAATCTGGTTTCCATTCAGGTAAAGTTATTTTTTTAAAAAAACCTTCATATTCACCAGAACGAATTATTGACAAGTTGCTTCTTTGTTTATCTACTTGAGACTCCTCATACAAATAAATAGGAATACTTAATTCTTCAGCAACCCGTTTTGCTAATTTTATTGAATACTGGACTGTTTCTTCCATTGTAATACCACTTACAGGAATTAAGGGACAAACATCCGTAGCACCCATCCTAGGATGTTCTCCTGAATGATTACTCATGTCTATTAATTCAGATGCTTTTTTAATTGCTAAAAAAGCTGCTTCTATTACATATTCTGGTTCCCCTGCAAAAGTTACAACTGTTCTATTTGTTGCTTTCCCTGGGTCTACATTAAGTAATTTTACATTATTAACACCTTTAATTTGGTCACAAATTGCTTCAATAATGTCAGTATTTCTACCTTCACTAAAATTAGGTACACATTCAATTATCTTTTTCATAAGAACTTCAAACCTACTACAAGTAAACTAAAAAAAAAAGCCCCATAAAGGGGCTTTTTTTAACTATTTGTTCAAAAGTATATTAATACTCCCAAAGATCATGTTCCCAAATGAATAAATCATTTTTTATCCTTTCACCTTCTAACAAAGAAGCCATATTGTCTTCTTTAAATTGAGGCATTATGTTGATGTCTTCATCATACATATTTGATTCTTTAACAATGTAGCTGTCGAACATTCTATATTGAAAAAAATGGTCATATGACAAACGAGCTGCATCATTTCCAGGATTAAACAATTCTAGATTTTTAAGAAGAGGTCTGAAATCATCCATCTTGATCCAAAACATAGGATATTCACCCAATTCTTGACCACCAAATTCTAAAACATAGATTGGAGCTATAGCTACAATTCTTGGCTTAAAAACAGAATGCTTATGATCAAAGAACCAATCCTCATATAATCTGTACTTTTTAATTTTGTAAGGTTCAAAAGGCTCATAAATTGTTTTAGATATTACATCAAATGGATCATCTGGATCTCCATCTGGATTTGGAACTTCAATATCATATTCTTTAGAACCTAATTTTTTAACATCTTCTAATGTAAACCAAGAATACAAAGAGTCATTTCTATAAGCTTTCAAAGTACCATCCACTGCATAATTATATATATAGTTAGAAAATGGATTTTTAGGCCAATTTAAAACATAATTCATTTTTTGACGTGAATCAATTATGCGATGTACTTTTTTATGATATTTAACATCCGCTTCTTGAAGATAAGGATAAGCAATAACAGGTCTTTCATGTATGGCTTTTTTCTCATAAGGATTAGGTTCACCACTTACAGGAACAAAATCTTCGTAATTAGGCTGTTGCGCAGTTTGCGCAGGTTGAGACTGATTTGCAGGTGGTGTTTGCTGAGCAAACATACCACTTACAGAACATAATACTAAACCTAATGCTACTAACTTCTTCATATTCTTAGTTTTTAATTGTTATTTTATATCTATTACCAAACTAGACGGTAGTTTCTTTGGACCACTAGGACCTACAGCTTCTATTTCTGCAATAATTAACTTATCTCCAGCTTTAGCACCTTGAACAGCACCGTTAACTTGAGCTAAAGAATTACCAGATACTGTCATAAATTTAGGAGCACCAGTTTTAGGTACCAATAAAGCAGAGAATTTAGTTACTTTAAACTTCACTCCATCAAATGCAAAACCAGCTCCAAGGGATGCATTAAGAGTTGCTTGATTTACCAAAGCACCTTTACCATGAGCACCACCAGGCAACGTTCCATACAAAGGTTCTGGATTAGGAACTTCTCTAACCTTGTATTCTTGTTTGCCCATTTCTCTAGTTGTGCCATCAGGTAATTTTACTCTTACAGCTATAGTTGTTTTGCTACCTTGCACTCTTTGTACTTTGCAAATATAATTACCAGTTCCTTGAGTTTTAGTTAAAGTACCAGAAGTAATGCTAGGAACTATATCTTCAGCTCTAAATCCTGGAACGGCTACTGAAATAGGATTATCTAAACCTATGTAAAGTACATTCATTGCAGTTGCAGAAATAGTTGCAGCAGGTTGAAAAGAAACCCATTCAGTTGCAAAAGGGTATTTTTGTAGCTCTCCACTTGGGCCAAAGGTTTCTATATAACCTTCAACTTTATTTACACCTACACCTGATGCTGTTTTTCTGTAAACACCTTTACCATTTTCAGGCTCGATATTTTCATTATTTACAACAATTTTTGGTTTATCTTGACTGTTAAGAGCCATCAACACTATTTCAGCTTCATAAGCTTGTCCTTGCATGATATAACTAGAAGAAGCTATTATTTTCGCTTCTAGTTTATCAACTTTAATTTTGTCTGCACCAACTTTTGTAGAAAGATAATTTAAAACATCAGACTCTAGGTTTCTAGCATCATTTTGAATTCTTGACATCATTGCAGTAACACCAGCTAAAGGAGAATGTTCTAAATAAACAGATGCCCAAGTTTGTTGTTTACCGTTAGCGTCTTTGTTTGCTGCGTTGTCTGCTCTTAAGGAAGTTTGTCTTCTTAATTGAGACTGATAAGCTGTATCATCCAAGAAACTTAGGAATCTTTCTCTGGCATCATTTATTTTTTGTTGAACTTTAACACCATGACCTTCATTCATAAAATAATTCGCATGTTTTTCAATTTGATCTGGAGAAGCCAATTCTTGTAAAGCATTTTTATCTTGACCTTCTTCTGGCAACTTACGACCACCAGCCATTGCTATCACGGTATCTTTTACACTTTCAATGTAAGAATAAAAAGAATCCGATGCAGCTTTAACTTGCTGGGCTTTTGCATACCAAGGTTTTGCAGCATTTTGAGTAGATGCAGCATCAGCAAGAGATGCAACTATATTTTTGTTTTTGTCATCGATATTTTTATTTGATTGTACAAAAGTAATCTCCATAAGGTGAAAAGCCTTAAGAATTTCTTTTGATACGTTTAGCGCTAGAAGTGCGAGCAACACAAGATACATCATGTTGATCATCTTCTGACGCGGTGAAACTTTTCCACTTGCCATGTTTTGTTTATATTAAAATTAAGTGAGAATTATATTAACGACTTGCTTGACCTGTCATAGCAGAAAGCATATTTCCATAAATGTTGTTCAAGTTAGAAATATTAGAGTTCAACTTACCTAAGTTAGTTTTAAACTCACCAGCTTGTTCACCAGTTGCTGAAAGGTTGGATACTAAGTTGTTTAAACCACCAGAAAAACTAGTCAATGATTGAGAAATATTTTCAGAAGAAGTACCAATGTTTTCAATAGATTTGGTTGCTTTCTGAATATTTTCTGTATACTGATTAGTTGCTACTGTAGCATTACTTAGAGAAGCCATTTCATTTACATTTTCACTTAGTGATTTCAAACCACTTCCTAAGCTACTAATTAATTCAGGACCTATCTTAGCTTCTTCTAACATTTTGTCTAATTGTTGGCTTACACTACCTTTGGCAGCACCTACAGCTTTTTTCTCCATTGGATCCATACCTGCTAATTCTGGGTATACTAAAGACCAATCGTATTCTTTGTGGATAGGCTCAAACGCGGAAATAGCAAAAATAGCGGCCTCTGTTCCAAGACCAAGGATTAACATGAAGTCGGCACCAGGCCAGTGAAGAATTTTGAACAAGGCACCAATAATTACTACGGAACCTCCAAGGCCATAAACCATGCCCATTACTTTTTTAAAGCTTTTGCTTTCGAATACACTTTTGCTCATTTTTGTAAAATTTAGTTAAGTTAAGTTTTATATGTTATTTATTTAGTTTGCAATTTAGAGAATGATACTGTTGTAATAATATCGGTTTATTAACAATATCATTCTCGTTGTATTATTTTCTGTCCTTATCTGATCTACCTATGTACGATTGTACATTTCTAAAACCAATGTAAGAACGACATGAATCTTGGTATTCGTATGTACGAGAGCCATTTTCAATAAAATATGCTATATCTTTCCATGAACCACCTTTAAGTGTTTTTCTTTTTAGAGTAATATCGGATGGTTCTCTTGTAAATTTACCACCTTGTTCTATATACTCTGGGATAGATATTTTGTAATCTCCATTTAAATCATGAGAAAAAATGTGTGAGGATACTTCAAAAGCATTTCTTGTCCATTCTGCTACATTACCGGCCATATTGTATAGGCCATAATCATTTGGAAAATATGAATCTGCTCTCACAGTATACATACCACCGTCTGCACCATAGTTCCCTCTAAGTGGTTTGAAGTTTGCAAGCATACATCCTTTGCTATTTCTTGTGTATGGTCCACCCCAAGGGTACTTAGTTCCTACTCTTCCTGCTCTTGCAGCATATTCCCATTCGTATTCGGTAGGTAATCTAAAATCTTCTGTTGGAGGAGCGCCTAGTGAGGTCCAATAATCTTCTTTGAAATACGTTCTCCAATATGAGAAAGCATTAGCCATGTGCCAATTTACACCAACTACAGGATAATCGTCGTATTTAACGTGATGAAAATAATGACGTGCAAATGGCTCGTTAAAAGAATATGTAAAATCTCTAATAATAGCTAAGGTGTCAGGATAGATTAAGGTACGTTCTTTTCTGTAGTACTTAGAACGTTTTTCTGGATTGTATCTGTCTTGGTTTGCAGCATCTTTTGCAGCATTATCGTAATCCATCCATTCGTATTTATAGAAAAGTTTTCTCGAATCAATTTCTTTTTTACTTCTAAATCTTTCGTCTGGTGCAACAAACATATCTAAAAGGTCTTCTTTTGATGCTTCCCAATCAAAGCTTCTTTCAAATTCAGCCCAATTTATGAGTCTTTCACCAGTTTCTTCATTTTCAATAAAGTAATTGTCGTCATCTAACATTGTAACAGCAATAGAGTCTATTACATATTGAACAAATTGACGGTACTCATTGTTAGTGATTTCAGTTTCGTCCATCCAAAAAGCTGTAACAGACATTTGCTTGTTTGGTGCTAGGTAACTATTAAATATGTCTTGGTCTGATTGGCCAGTATGAAATGTTCCAGAGGGAACATACACCATTCCAAAAGGATTTGGATGGAACCATACTCTTCTACCCTGAACACCTATTAAATCTCCGGTGTTGCCAGGACCACAACCTACAACTGTAAATAAACCAAAAAGGGCGGTTAATTTTACAGTTTTTAAAAGTTTAGTCCTGTAAGCATTCACTTTCAATTCAGAAGTCCCCACTTCTAAACCTATTAATGACTTAAATTTTGCTTTCAGATGCTTCATGTTCTTTTTTTATTTCTTAAGTTATTTCTGTCTATTTTTTGACAGCTTGCAAAAATAGTTTATTTTTTGATTCATGCAAGATGTCGAATGTTTGTCAATTAAAAACGTAGTATAGTTTCTTTTATTGTATCGTTTAAAAATTACCACCTACTATTTTCTCTATCTAGTGTCCTAGGTGAAAGAATTGGAATAACTGGTGGCGGTGGTGGTGGCGTAATTATCCAACAGTAATTGATACATATTTCATGTGTACCGTTAGAAACTCTTTGTAATCTACTCAATGTGATATCGTAGCTGTAACCAATCCTAACTCCTTTCACCTTATAACCAATCATTAACGATAATGCATCTGTAATAGATCTATATCCTAAGCCTCCAGAAAAAGTTTCCATATATTCTACAAGTGCATTAGCATCTGCTTGAACTACAGAATTATACTTTAAAAGAACCGAAGGATGTAGCGCTAAGGATGGATTTCCTAAGAAATTATCAAATTGCATTGCTCCTAATAAGTAGTAGTGTCTAGCTGTTTGCGTTTTCACCAAACCATTTTCACCATAACTGTATGTTTGTGGTGCTAAGTTTGTAGAACTCAATCCTATATGTAAATTATTAAAATTCTTATTAGTGTAAAAAGCACCAAATGTAGCTGTTAATTTCCCATCACTTACAGAGCCAATCGGAATAAATGGATCGTTTGGATCTATTGCTCTTAATTTAGAACCATCCAAACTTTTTGTATGAAAGCCAACATCTGCTCCAAAAGCCAAGGTATTTCCACTTGCAAACACCTTTCTATAAGCAAATTGGCCTCTAATTACAGTATTTTTTTCATATCCTAAATTATCTGAATAAGCGATAAGGCCGACCCCTCCAAAATTTTTACTTTCTCCCAAAGCTCTATCGAACTTACCAAGTGGAGCTGAAATTCCTAATCCATTGGTTTTGGGACCCATAGCTCTAACTGGAGCAGATATAGAGTTATTTGGCGTTGTGTATTCAGGGGTTCGGTCTTGTAAACCCACATATTGACTGTGCGAAATCCCGTAAGCACACCATTTCCCATCGAAACCTACAACGGCGGGATTATACATTTGACGAACAAAATTATAATGTGTATAATATGGATCCTGTTGTGCATGAGCATTGTTTGAAAACATCAAACCAATTGATGCACAAACAATTACGGATTTAATTTTTAGTTTGGGTACAGTATTTTTCACTTCCATTTTTAATTTTGGTACAAAACACAAATATGCAAGGTTAAAACGGATAATACAAGTGTTTTATTGATTTAATTGGTATTTTTTTATTTCTTTATCCGATTTCGGATAGTTTTAGACCTTGTATTAATTCAAATTTTCCTCTTTCACTTCTCCTAATTTGGCCACATTCTATCTCTTTATCGTGCTCAAAAAATAAAATATAGTTTTGATTAACAGAATCTTGTAAGAACTTTTCTTTTTCACTCATTGTATCTAAGGGTCTTATATCGTAGCTCATTACAAAATTTACTGGCAAATGTGCTGCGGATGGTATTAAATCGGCACAATACACAATCTTATTCTGCTTGTATTCAATAATTGGGACCAACATTGACTCGGTGTGTCCATTAAAGATTTCAAAACTTAATTCTTCAATTATGGGTTGATTTTCTTCTATAAAATACAATTGTCCGCTATCTACTAATGGCCTAATGTTTTCTACCAAAAATGAAGCTTTTTCACGAGGATTGGAACAAAATGCATGGTTTAAATGATTTTTATGTGTCCAATATTTTGCATTTTTAAATGTTGGCAGGAATTTTTGTTTTGAATTATCAAAAAAAACTGCTCCACCACAATGATCAAAATGAAGATGTGTTAAAACCACATCGGTAATTTCATCCGGATTAAAACCTGCATTTAGTATAGAGATTAAGATATCGGTATTTCCGAATGGTTCATAATGGCTAAAAAACTTAGCATCTTGTTTGTTCCCTAATCCAGTATCTATTAAAATTAACTTATCCCCTTTTTCGATGAGCAGACAGCGCATTGCCCAAGTACAAAGATTATTTTCATCAGAGGGATTAAGTTTATACCATATTTTTTTGGGTACCACGCCAAACATTGCACCTCCATCTAATTTAAAAAAGCCGGCATCAATAGTATGTAGTTTCATGATTATGTGTGTTGTTTGAAAAATTTTCTTACCTGTAATTCTCCATTTCCCGAAATTGCAATTAAATAATAAAAACCTCCTGGGAAGCCGCTCAGGTCTAATTGCCTTTCGTTTTTATTAAGTGCCTGAAAATTCTGTTGAAGCATTGGTTTGCCAAAGTTGTCTATAATTCTGATTTGCATTGTTTGTAGTGAAGAAAATTCAAATTGATACCTAAAGTTCAAAATCGCAAAAGCATCCACAGGGTTTGGAAAAACATCCAAATAAAATCCTCTACATACCCCACCCTGCCAAGTATTTACACCAAACTGATTAAATGCCTGACAAACATTTCTGTATGTGTTTCCATCGCAACCACATACAGGATCGAATATAGGGTCGTTGCATTGGTAAAAAGGCTGAATCCTCGTAGAATCTACACAAGGTAAAAACTGAGCAAAGGCATTAGAAGAATAAAACAATCCCAATAATGTGAAATTAAATATTATGTAGGATTGTTTTATTCGCTTCATTTCTTAGTTAATTTCTTTGAACCCTAAATAAGGAACTAAACACTCCGGCATTTTGATTCCATTTTCGTATTGATTGTTTTCTAAAAGGGCAGCAACAATTCGAGGTAAAGCCATAGCACTTCCATTTAAAGTATGGGCTAGTTCATTTTTACCTTCTTTATTTTTATACCTCAATTTTAATCTATTGCTTTGAAAGCTTTCAAAATTGGAAACAGAACTAACTTCCAACCATTTTTCTTGAGCGGCTGAATATACTTCAAAATCAAAAGTCATTGCGCTAGCAAACCCCATATCACCACCACATAATTTTAATATTCTAAAAGGCAAACCTAAAGAAGTCACTAATTCTTTTACGTGTTCTACCATTTCATTTAGTATTTGATAGGATTTTTCTGGTGTTGAAATTTGTACAATTTCCACTTTGTCAAATTGATGCAATCTATTCAAGCCCCTTACATGCGCCCCATAAGAACCGGCCTCTCTTCTGAAACAAGGGGTATAGCCTACATTTTTGATTGGTAATTCTTGCTCTGTAAGAATTACATCTCTATAGATATTGGTAATAGGAACTTCTGCCGTTGGAATTAAATAAAGGTCGTCTGCTACCGCATGGTACATTTGGCCTTCTTTGTCTGGCAATTGTCCAGTACCTATTCCCGATGCTTCATTTACCAAAATAGGTGGTTGTATCTCAACATATCCTTTTTCCAGTGCTTTGTCTAAAAAATAATTTATCAGAGCTCTTTGTAATCTAGCTCCTTTACCTTTATATACAGGGAAGCCGGCACCAGTAATTTTATTCCCCAATTCAAAATCTATAATGTTATATTGAGAGGTTAACTCCCAATGAGGCTTAGCATTATCATACAACTTAGGTATTTCACCATGTTCAAATACGGTATGGTTATCTTCTGAACTTTTGCCCAAGGGAACCTCTATACTTGGGGCATTAGGAATACTATATTGAATTTGCAAAATAGAATCCGCAATTTCTTTGGCATTTGAATCTAAGGCTTTTAGTTTCTCTTTTAGGAGAATAGATTCTTTTTTTAAATTCTCTGCATCTTCTGTTTTGCCATTCTTAAAAGCAATTGCAATTTCTTTTGCAATTCGATTGGAATGAGATAAAATATCGTCTTGTTCGTTTTGAATAGCTCGTTTCTTCTCATCTAATAAAATTAATTCTTTAATTTGAGAACTAAAATCCTTAGACCTTAAACTAAGTCTTTGAATTATCTCCTCTGCATTGGCTCTTATTTGGGCTATTGGTATCATGTTTTTTACTCTCCGCAAAAATGTAGTATAATTAATACTTTGGCAAATAAAATTTTACCCATGTATTTTTAAAATGAATATTTTCATTAACAAATGTTCCTAAAGTTTATCTTTGCTGTACATATATGAAACATTACATTTTTCTAATCACCATATTATTCTCTGCTTGTTTCCAAATTTATTCACAAAGCAATCAACAAGTTAATCTTAGAAAAAGCAGAATTACAGAAGAATTAAACCTTCCTGCTGTGCAATTAAATTTCGGCTACTCCTATACCATACCAAGTGGGGTTTTAGCATCCAGATATGGAAATTTTAATGGTGCTGGGTTAGATGTAATGTACAGAAATGAAAAAGGGTGGCTTGCTGGAGGAAGTTTTTTTCAATATTGGGGAGGAAGTGTTAAAGAAGGAGGTATATTAGATTCCCTATCGGGAAACAGTGGATATTTAATTGATGATAATGGAAATCTGGCAATCGTTAGAATGTATATGTATGGGTACCAAGCACAAGTATATTTTGGGAAACTTTTTCCTTTGACTAAGAAAAATCCAAATTCAGGAATCTTATTAAAAATTGGAACTGGTATTTTACAACATCGTATCAAATTTCAACATACTATCAATGTAATGCCTCAATTAGAAGATAATATGTACAAAGGTTACGATAGATTAAGTAATGGAATAATGGCCTCTCAATTTATTGGATACCAATATAGTAGCTTAGTAAAAACCATTCATTTTTGGGGTGGAATAGAATTTATGCAAGCAAGTACTACAAATAGAAGAGGATTTAACTATGATACTAGGCAGTACGATAATTTAGCAAAGTCAAATTTTGCTATTGGCTTTAAAGCTGGATTTATAATTCCAATATATTTATATGGTAAAGGAGAAAAACCTGGTAGTGAAATTTATTTTGATTAACCATGTACGCAATTTTTTATAGAATAGGAATTGAGTTATATTTTTTTCTTGCCAAAATATCAAGCCTTTACAATGAAAAAGCAAACCAATTTTGCGAAGGAAGAAACGAAACTTGGGAAAAATTATCTCAAATACAAAAGTTTAATTACAATACAATTTATTGGTTTCATTGTGCTTCTCTTGGAGAGTTTGAGCAAGCTAAACCCATTATCGAATCAATCAAATCTGGAGACAAAGAAAATCATATAATTGTAAGTTTCTTTTCTCCATCTGGTTACAATTATGCAAAAGACTACAAATACATAGATAGTGTAATCTATTTACCCAAAGACACCCCTCAAAATGCTGAAAAGTTTCTTGGTTTATTAAAACCAGATGTAATTATATTTATTAAATATGAACTTTGGCATTATGTAATTAAAGAAGCCAGTAAACGAAAAATTCCCCTTTTCTTAGTTTCTGCAAGATTTAGAAAAGGTGGAGTTTTAAATCTCTTAAGTAAAAACTTCTTTATTAGAGTTTTAAGAAGGTTTCAACTTATTTATACCCAAGACAAAAATACTTATGAAACACTTCATTCACTTGGTTTAAATAACTTAAAAGAATCCGGAGACACAAGAGTTGATAGAGTATTACAGATAAGCAAGCAACACTTTGAGAATACATACATTCAAAAACTTGCAAATGGTCGGAAAATAATTCTAGCTGGAAGTTGTTGGCCTAAAGAGGAAGAAATACTAAAAGAATTTATCCAAAGAAATTACAAAGAATATTTTCTAATATTAGCTCCACACGAGATTAAAAGAAGTGAAGAAATAAAACAACTGTTTTCAAATTACTCCCCTATTTTATTTAGCCAAATTCAAAATGAAAATAAGGAATCCGGTATTTTGATTATAGACAATATTGGAATGCTTTCCAAATTATACCGATACTGTGATTTTGCCTTTATTGGTGGAGGATTTAGTAATGCTCTCCACAATATTTATGAAGCATTAGTTTATTTCAAACCAGTAATCATTGGCAATAATGTTTCAAAGTTCCCAGAAGTAGAAACATTCCGGGAACTTGAAACTTTATACTTTTACGAAAATATAGAAAAACTACAAATTACTTTAAAAAAAATTGACTCAGAAGAAGTATCAAGGAAATTAAAAAAGTGGTTTACAGAAAATGAAGGGGTATGCGAAGAGATTGCAAAAGCATTACTAATAGCCTCCAAAAACAAAATTACTGAATAGTAAAATCTCTATTTTCAGTTTTAAAATTATTGTTATCGTCTTCCGCTACAATAATTAACTTAAAGGGTGTTCCGGATGTTTCGTTCTCTTCCACTATGTAATAAGTCTGATTGATTCTAATCTCTTTTCCATGCTGGTGCCTCGTATTTGAGTAAACCGTATCGGAACCATTTTTTAAAAGGTTCCAGTCAATTTTATGGACATCTTCATTGTCTGTAACCGTAAAATCAAACCAAATAGTGTCTAAAGGCTTATACATCGATTGATTTGGTTGAACCACACTAATTACAGGGGCTATAAAATCGTCAGAATGGTCGTGGTCATCGTGGTCGTGGTCGTCGCAAGAGGATACGCCAAAAGCTAAAACAATAGCAAGCATAGAAACTAAAATCGTATTTTTCTTCATAGTTTAATATTTAAGCTGCAAAGATAATAATTATATTTTTAAATGCAACATTGTTACATTTAAAAAAGTAATATGCAGAAATATGCTAAGAAGAGACTAAATTTGCCGTATGCAAAAAATTAAATTACTTTGGGCGGATGATGAAATAGACTTACTAAAACCGCACATTATATTTTTGGAAAAAAAAGGTTATGAAGTAATTACAGTGAATAATGGCACAGAAGCCATAGAAAAGACTTTGAAAGAAAACCCGGTAGTTGTTTTATTAGATGAAAACATGCCCGGTCTTAGCGGTTTGGAAACTCTTAATAGAATAAAAGAGTTGAAACCGGACATAGCAGTAGTAATGATTACTAAATCTGAGGAGGAGCATATTATGGAAGAAGCTATTGGTTCAAAAATAGCAGATTACTTAATCAAACCAGTAAATCCTAACCAAATTATCATGTCGCTTAAGAAGATTTTAGAAAGCGGCAGGCTTATGTCAGAAAAAACAAATATGGGTTATCAACAAGATTTTAGGAATTTGGCAATGGCAATGATGGACGCCAGAAACTTAGATGATTGGAAAGAAATATACAGAAAACTAGTTTTTTGGGAATTAGAAATTGAGAAAAATAATGACCAAAGCATGGCCGAAGTCTTAGAAAATCAAATGAAAGAAGCCAATGCTAATTTCTCCAAATATATTACAGATAATTACATTGATTTCTTGAAGGAAACTGGCGATTCTGGTCCTACTATGTGCCATAATCTTGTAAGAAGAAATATAATTCCACATTTACAAGAAGATGTACCGGTATTTTTCTTGCTTATAGACAATTTAAGATACGACCAATGGAAGGTAATTTCAAGTACTATTAAACAACTTTTCAAACTCGATACTGAAGAAATGGTTTTAAGTATTTTACCTACAACAACTCAATATTGCAGAAATTCTATATTCAGTGGTCTTTTGCCTTCTGAAATAGAAAAAAGATTCCCAGACAAATGGAGCAACGATGAAGAAGAAGGGGGCAAAAATTTATTTGAATCAGATTTCCTAACAGATTTACTTGGAAGACTTAGAAAAAATATAAAACATAGCTATACAAAAGTAACCACTTTAGACGGAGGACACCAATTGGTAGAAAGTATTCCTAATCTTATGCAAAACCAATTAAATGTAGTTGTATATAACTTTATAGACACTCTTTCTCATGCCAGAACAGACGTTAGTGTAATGAGAGAACTAAGCGAAGACGAAGCAGCCTATCGTTCCCTAACAGATAGTTGGTTTAAGCACTCCCCTCTTTGGGATGCTATTCAGAAAATGGCTGAAAAGAAAATTAAATTAATTATTGGTACAGATCACGGATCTATTAAAGTAAAAGATGCTGTTAAAATTATTGGCGATAGAAACACCAATACAAACTTAAGATACAAGCAAGGAAAAAACTTAAGCTACAATGCAAAAGAGGTTTTTGAGGTCCGAAAACCTGAAATGGCTTTTTTACCAAAACAACATGTAAGTTCTTCTTTCACTTTTTGTAAAGGAAGTGATTTTTTTGCTTACCCTAACAACTACAATTATTACGTTAAATATTACAAAGACACATTTCAACATGGAGGTATTTCTATGGAAGAAATGCTAGTTCCGTTTATTGTTATGTCGAATTAATCTATGCAAAAGATTTTTGAAAATATTGAAATAGATAGAATTTCGATAGTCTCAGAATATATCATTTCTATATTATCTCAAAAACCAATTTTATTGTTAGAGGGTAATTTAGGAGCAGGTAAAACAACTTTAGTTAAAGAAATATGTAAATCTATGGGGATATATACACAGAGTAATAGCCCTACATTTGGAATTGTAAACGAATATAAATCAGAAACTAAAGTAATTTACCACTTAGATTTATATAGGCTAAAGAATATTGAAGAGTTTTGGATGATTGGTGGTAGTGAAATAATTTCAGGTGAAAATATTTGCTTCGTAGAATGGCCTCAAATCATATACGAATACATAGACCCTAAATCGAGTATAAATATTAGTATAACTACGGGAAATTCACCAAACCAGAGAACCTTTATAATTGGTTCTTAAATTATGACTTAATGGTGTCTCTAACTGTTGTTTTTCCTGCAAAAATACCTAATCCGTTTGCAATATTAGAATACAATTGAATTGGTTCGCCTAGTAATGGTGGCACGTCTTGGTTCTTATCTAAGGTTCTATAATAGTTATAATAGCCCTTTGTAATGCTACTTAATTCTATAAGAAATCTAAGTGGTTTATCATTGGGGTTATTAAAATCAGGGTTACTCTGATTAAATGGCAAAGTAAACTTGAACCTAATTTTTTCTCCATTTTTACCTTTGTCGGTAAATAAATAATAACCAGCATCTGTATCTTCTAATCCAACATTTTCTTCAAGAGCGTTTTCTGGTTTAAACGGATAAAAAACACTTAGTCTTTGACTAAAATATGAAATCCGGACCATATAAAAGTTTTCTTCTAATCTATTGTCAAGGAACTCAAAAGACAATTCGTCAAACCAAACACTATCTGGACTTAAGAAAACATCCTCATCTAATCTAATATTAAATTCTGCTGGCTTAAATGGCATTTTAGTTTTTGCACTTGCCGTTTGAAAGCCAGGAGATTGAAGTTGAATAAAATACTCTTTACCTTCTTGTGGCAAAAGAGAGGTAAAATACCTTCTACGCAAGGAATCATAAGATAATAATACTTGTTTCCCATCTTCTTCTAAATACAACACATGTGTTTGTAATTCAAGAGATTCTTGATTTTTAAATATACTTCTACTTTTGCCAAAAGAAAATTCCATTGGGCTTTCGTTGTCAATTAATGAATTAATAACCAATTTATTGTCATAAGGAAGTTCGGTAACTTCTCGTTCTGTTTCACAGGATATTGCAAGAAGCAATATTAAAATACTTGAAAGGTTTAGAAAATTGAAAAACTTCATAATTTAAAATTTTAAGTTGTAAGTAAATCCTGGCAAAAAAGCAAACAGAGAAAATTCTGTAATAGTTGGTGGATTATTATTAAAATTAGTGGTTATTGAAAAGGGATTAAGTCTCGCATAAACATTATATAGCGATAAGTTATAGTTATGAATAAGTCCAAATTTATTTTTCCCTGTCTTAGTAAATCCGAAATCTAATCTATGGTAATCTCTCATTCTATAACCATTTTTATTGCCATATTCATTCACTATGGTACCATTTATATCTCTATATTGTCCTATGGGAACAGTAAGTGCATTGCCTGTAGCATAAACAAAATTAGTGGAGAAAGTATATTTTTCACTCCATTCATAAGAAAGAGTTAAAGAAATATCTACTCTCCTATCGTATTTAAAAGGATAAGTTCTGCCAAAATTAATTTCCGGAATTGTTCTATCGGTCTTGGAATAAGTTTGAGCCAGCCAACCTTTCCACTTTCCAACTTGTTTTTGCAATAAAATTTCAATACCATAGGAACGCCCTGTGCCAGCTGCGATTCTGTTGCTAAAATCCGATGCAAGCAATTCAAAATCAAAACCCTCTCTGTAATCTATTACATTATCCATCCATTTGTAGTAGGTTTCAATTACCAATTCTACTCCATTACCAAATGGTTTTATAAAACCCAAAGAAAACTGTTGGGCATTCATAGGTTTTATTTTTTCACTAGCAGGAACCCAAAGGTCGGTCGGCAAAGCTACTCCACTATTTGCAACTAGGTGAACAAATTGGTTCATTTGTGTATAGGAAGCAGACATTCCAAACTTTTTATTAAAATTATGGGTTATTCCAATTCTTGGTTCAATATGGTTTGTAGTAAAGTTATTAACCAAATAGTTCACATAACGCAATCCAACATTTAATTTTGTTTGGTTGTTTATTTTAAAATCATCTTCAAGATATATAGCAGACTCATACGAAGACAAGCCCTTTGTTCCTATTATAGTATCAAAAGAAGTAGCTCCAAGCCTGTTGTACTCTAGTTCTAAATAGCCTGGGGTAAATCTATGGTTTATGACATTGGCTCCAAAACGTATTAAATGAGCATTATTGTATTTATATTCATAATCCGCTTTTAAACCAAAATCTATAATATCTGATTTATAACCTACTTTAAATTCTTCTTTGTCTACAAGTACATTATTAAATTTTTCTTCAAATTTACTGTTCGCATTAATTCCAAACTTAAACTGGGTAAAACTAGCTGTGTAACTTGCAAATAACTTTGGTGAGATTTCAGAACTATAACGAATAGATGCTAGGTTATTGCCCCAACCTAATCTATAGTTGTCGGTAAATTCTTGATTTAAATTATTGGTAGTTGTGCTATTGGTATAAAAACGATCCGCCCCATTGTATATGCTAAAAGAAATTTTTCGCCTATTGTCTATATGGTGTGTAACTTTACCATTTAAATCATAAAAATAATAACCATTTCTAGCACTTAGCCCCTCTTCTCTTATTGTAGGAATAAACAAATCTAAAAAAGTTCTTCTGGCAGAAATTGCGAAAGTAGTTTTGCCATTTTTGGATAAGGGGCCATTCAAAGACAAGCGTGAGGCTATAATACCTATAGAAACATTCCCTTCAATCTTTTTTCTATTTCCATCAATAGTTTGAATATCCAAAACGGAGGACAACCTTCCGCCAAATCGAGAAGGGAAAGCACCCTTATACAATTGTATAGAATTTATTGCATCTGAGTTAAATAGAGAAAAAAATCCAAATAAATGTGAAACATTGTAAAGAGGTACTCCGTCTAAAAGTATTAAATTTTGATCGTTGCCACCACCTCTTACATACATTCCACTAGAGGCTTCTGTGCCTCCATTAACACCTGGTAATAATTGAAGGGCTTTTATCACATCTATTTCTCCTAAAATTGCAGGAATAAATTTTATATCCTTAGCTTTTATATCTATTTTGGATGTTTCTATATTATCCAAAGAGTTTCTAGAATCTACAACTTTTGCTTCTTTTAACGTATTGTTGGGTTCTAACTCGAATTCAATATTTTTCATTTCACCACCTACTGTTATTTGTGTTTCAATAGATTCATATCCAACATAGGATACACGAATGGAATGGGTACCTATCGGTAGAAACATAGAATAATACCCAAAAGAATTGGAAGATACCCCCCTTTGCAATGTGGCGCTATATATATTTGCTCCTATTAATACTTCTCCACTTTTCAGGTCTTTAATCGTTCCATAAATCCCTGTAGATTGCGCACTAAGTTTGCTAACCCCAAGTAGAATCAATGTGAATAAAATAAGATTTTTCATGCAAGATTTAAACAACACAAATGTAACTGAAAATTTGAATTTTGACGCATATATTTCTGTGGGTTTAAAACCTATTTGCATAAGGTAAATATTTAATTTACTTTAATTAATTGCTTTAAAAACAACTGCTTTCAGAGTATTTAATTCATTTCACCAAAGCTAAAATTCAAAATCAAACTGCATTATTTTGAACTTATTTTTAATTCCAATCCGAGGAGCTTGTTTTACATTATGTTAAACCCAAATTCAGCATTAGAAAATTATAATGCTGAAATGACGAAAAAAATGCTTTTTGAGTAATTTTTTGTCAGNNCTAATGCGTATTTTGGGTTAAAAAATAAATTGGAATAAACGAATTGGAAAAGTAAATTTGTAAAATTAGTTAAATTGATAGTTAATGAAATACTTAAAGTTTTTATTGCTCTTGTTTTTTTATCAAATGTCTCTATTTGCATCAGATAAATTCAAGTCTGTAGAAGAAATCCCTTTTATTTATTATGAGTTAACACCAAAACAAATTGCCTTGGAAGCAATAAACATGGATAGTATACCTTCTATAGATACAATGTATGCTATAGCTAGAGAGTATATTCCAGAAAATGCTACATTTTTTATTGCTATAAAAATGGAAGAATCTGGAGTAGATAATCATAATAGTTTTTTAGCTAAAGAATACAATAATTTAATTGGTATGCGATACCCTAGAAATAGAGAAACATACTGTATAGGAAGTACCAATACCAATTATTCCATTTATAGAAATTGGTTTGAATGTATGTTAGATTTCAACCTTTACATGGAAAATATAGAAAACTCATTTAAGAAGAAGCATAAAAGAGGGTTTAAAAATGATTACGAAAAACTTGACTATTTGTTTAATTTCTACAATGGATTTGACAAGTGGTATAATGACATGGTTTTCCTAATAAGATATACCAATAAAAAATATGTGAAGTAAGGAGAGATTATAATCTTCTAAAAATTTTTCTGAGTTTTAGTTCAATAACTCCTAAAAATGCTTCTCTGAAAATACCCATGCTCATTTTAGAAACACCTTTACTTCTATCTGTAAAAATTATTGGTACTTCTTCTAATTTCAACCCCTTAATCCAAGCCCTATATTTCATTTCTATTTGAAATGCATACCCTTTGAATTTAATTTTGTGTACGTTTATTTTTTCTAATGCGCTCGCAGTGTATGCAACAAAACCAGCAGTAGAGTCATGAATTGGAAGGCCCGTTACAAATCGAACATATCTCGAAGCAAAATAGGACATAAGCACTCTTTTAATATCCCAGTTAACAACATTTATTCCTGTTTTGTATCTACTTCCAATCGCAACTTCTGCACCCTTTTCTAAAGCCTCATACAATCTGTTTAAATCATCTGGATTATGACTAAAGTCTGCATCCATTTCTGCAATATAAGAATATTTGTTTTGCAAGCACCAATCAAATCCTGCAACATAAGCCCTGCCTAAACCATCTTTTTTGAGTCTTTCTAAAATAAAAATACGACCCTTATAATTTGAAGCTATATCTTTAACTATTTGTCCTGTTCCATCTGGAGAATTGTCATCCACCACCAATACATGTATGGTAGAATCCATTTGCATTACATGCAACAAAATAGATTCGATATTCTCTTTTTCATTGTAAGTAGGTATGACAACTATTTTTTTGTTCAAAACTATAATTTTTGAATTGGCAAAGATAGTTTTAAATTTGGAATCTTATAAACCGTGTAAATAAAAATGAAAGCAATTTTCTTAGACAGAGATGGTATACTAAACATAGAAATTGGAAACTATATATGTTCTAAAGAAGACTTAACAATGAATAAAGGCAGTTTAGAATTTCTAAAAATGGCTATTAGTAAAGGTTATAAATTAATTGTTATAACGAATCAAGGGGGTATTTCAAAAGGTTTGTATAGCAAAGAAATTCTAAAAACTATTCATGAAAAAATGACTACTTTATACAAAGAGGAAGGGGTGTTTTTCGAAGAAATATTTTACTGTCCACATCACTCCAATATTGAAAAATGTTTGTGTAGAAAACCACATGGCTTGATGATAGAAAAAGCATTGCAAAAATACAAACTAAATAAAAATGATTGTTTTATGATTGGCGACACGGAGAGAGACAAACAAGCTGCAGAAAGCGCTGGAATAAAAGGATATTTAGTTGCTTCTAATTCATCTCTTTCTCCTTTACTTCATTTACTAGCATAAAAAAAGCCGCAATGAAGCGGCTTTTAATCTCTATAAAATTCTTGTATTTTAAGAATTTGCTTTTTGGTGGTCTTCTAAAAACTTAGCCAATCCACTATCTGTTAGAGGGTGATTAAGTAGGCCCGTTATAGAACTAAGAGGGCAAGTAACAACATCTGCACCAGCTTCTGCTGCTTTTATAATATGCATTGGTGTACGAACCGAAGCTGCTAAGATTTGGGTTTGGTAACCTTGAATTGAATAAATTCTTACTATTTGATTTATTAACTCCATTCCATCGTAGCCAATATCATCTAATCTGCCGATAAAAGGAGATAAATAAGTTGCACCTGCTTTAGCTGCCAATATTGCTTGTCCGGCACTAAAAACCAAGGTACAATTTGTTTTAATATTGTTTTGGGTAAAGTAATTTATTGCCTTGATTCCGTCTTTGGTCATTGGAACTTTTACTACAATATTTGCGTGAAGTGCTGATAACTCCAAACCTTCTTTTACCATTCCATCATAATCTGTTGCAATAACCTCTGCACTGATGTCTCCATTTACGATCTCACATATAGATTTATAGTGATTTAAAACATTTTCTTTGCCTGTAATACCTTCCTTTGCCATTAAAGAAGGGTTGGTAGTTACGCCATCTAAAATACCTAAATCATTGGCTTCTTTTATTTGGGCAAGATTTGCTGTGTCAATAAAAAATTTCATTCTTGTAATTATTTCTGCAAAGATAGTTTTTGGATTTTAAGTGCAATCACAATTTATAAACAATGATTTACTTAACTTGTAAATAAGATGGTTTTATTAAACCCCATTTTGCTGCCCTATATTGCAAGGATACCCTTATTACTCCCAAGCCATACTTCACACTTCTTTGAAAGTTTATAGAAGAGGCTTCTGGGAAATACTTTGTAGGGCATGTTACTTCTGCAATTGAATATCCTGCATAAAATATTTGAGCAGTCATTTCATTATCGTAAACAAAATCATCTGAATTTTCCTCAATATTAATTTTGGTAAATATCTCTTTACTAAAAGCCCTATACCCCGTATGGTATTCAGATAACTTTTGTCCTAACAACAAATTTTGACCTAATGTTAAAATCCTATTAAATATATACTTATACACAGGCATACCTCCTTTTAAAGCACCATTTCCAAGAATTCTAGAAGCATAAACTACTGGGTATAAATCCTGTGCTATGATGTAACACATAGCCTCTATTAACTTAGGGGTATACTGGTAATCTGGATGCAACATAACTACTATGTCTGCATCTAATTCTAGCGCTTTGGTATAACAAGACTTCTGATTCCCTCCATATCCTCTATTTTGAGCATGTTTTACGATATGTTTTATCCCGAGTCTTTTGGCTTCTTCAATAGTATTGTCCTTGCTAGAATCGTCTACCAATACTACTTCATCTACTATATTAAAAGGAATTTCGTTGTATGTTTTTTCTAAAGTAAGAGCCGCATTATAAGCGGGCAAAACTACAACTACTTTTTTATTTAAAATCATTTATGCAAACATTAGCCAATATACAATTGCACCGCCAAAATAACCTAACAATGCAAGTAAGGAAATCTTTTTTAGATACCAAAAGAAATCAATTTTTTCTAATCCCATAACTGCAACCCCAGCAGCTGAACCGATTATTAAAGCTGAACCTCCGGTACCAGCACAATAAGCTAAAAATTGCCAAAATTCGCCACTAGCTGCAAAAACACCTGTAGGCTCTATATCATACATTCCTTGAGCTGCTGCAACCAATGGAACGTTATCTACAATAGAGGATAATACACCTATTGCAACATTTATTATATAAGGATTGCCAATTGTCTCATCCAACCAATTTGCCATAATACCTAAGTGACCAATTTCTTGCAAGGCACTTACTGCCAAAAGTATACCCAAAAAGAACAACACACTTGAAGTATCGATTTTGCGAAGAACTGAAACCACACTAAGTGCATGTTTATCCTCTTGGTTTTTTGCTCTATGAAGAAACTCTGTAAGAGCCCATACTGCTCCAAGAGAAAGCATCATACCCATAAAAGGAGGCAAATGGGTTACCATTTTAAATGCTGGAACAAACAATAGTCCAAGAACTCCCGCACCTAAAACTATTTTTCTTTCTGCTTCGGTTGTTGGGTTAAGGTAATGTTCTTTTGACTCTGCTTTCATTGGTCTTTTTAATTCCCCTTTCATTGTAAAACTAAGTAGACCTAAGGGTAAAAGTAGAGTTACCAAGCTAGGTAAAAACAAATGTGAAATAATAATTCCAGTATCGGGTAATTGACCTTTTATCCAGAGCATAGTTGTAGTAACGTCACCTATTGGCGACCAAGCTCCTCCTGCATTGGCGGCAACAACAACCATCCCTGCAAAGAACCAACGCTTATGTTTATCGTCTATTAACTTACGCAACAAGGAGATCATGACAATACTTGTTGTTAAGTTATCTAAAACTGCAGAAAGGAAAAAAGTAAGTATAGAAACAATCCAAAGTAATTTAACTGCATTTTTGGTTTTAATTCTGTCTGTAATTACATTAAAACCTTCATGTGCATCGACTAGTTCCACGATAGTCATTGCGCCCATTAAAAAGAACAGAATACTAGCTATTTCGCTCAAATGGTGCATCAAACCATGTTCGACAAGATGTTGGTCTGCGCCTGTAAACACATAGGCTGTCCAGCAAAGAACACCTGTCATAAGAGCAGAAGCTGCTTTATCCAAGTGGATAGAATGTTCGGTTGCAATAGCTGCATAACCAAGAACAAAAATTACTATAATTAAGATTTCCATTTTTTAAAACTTGCGGCAAAGGTATAAAGGCAAATGAAAAAAGCAATTTACCAATAAAAAAAATCAGGAATTTCGTCTAAAACTTCGGATTTGTTATTTTCTACATCATTTAAGAAGCTATAAAATTCTACGCCATTTGTAATTAATGTATACTTTGATTTAAAGAAAAGATTGTATTGGGCTATTTGCCACAAGGTTGAATGAGATAGCGGAATATGCTGAGCTTTACATTCCACTACCAAATGCGGTTGAAGTTGTTTATTGTAAACTACAATATCTGCCCTTCTTTTAGAATTTCCTATTTTTAAGGCAAGTTCAATTCTAATTAATCCCATGGGCACCCCTATTTTTTTCACCAAAAAATGGGCTGTACACTGCCTAACCCATTCTTCTGGAGTAAAAACAACAAACTTTTTTCGAAAATTGTCAAAAATGTATTTGTTTTGCCCTTTGAAAGCAAATCTTGGTTCAAAATAAGGTGAAGTAAAATTTTCCATTAACCCGGCACAAAATAAACTTAAAAAAAGAATATGGCAAAAAATTCAATTCTCGACTATGAAAGAATAGCTAACACTATTAGAAACAGAGAGTTTGTGCCAGTATATTTGTTACAAGGCGAAGAACCTTATTATATAGACTCTCTCAGCAACTTAATAGAAGAAACAGTATTAAAACCGGAAGAAAAGGGATTTAATCAAACCATATTTTATGGAAAAGACGTTACTGCTAACGATATTGTTATGGCAGCTAAACGTTTCCCAATGATGAGCGAATACCAATTAATTTTGGTAAAAGAGGCTCAAAACATAAAAAAAGAACAGTGGGAACTTTTTAATCCCTACTTAGAAAACCCACTAAAATCAACCATCCTTGTTTTTTGTTTTAAGGATAAAAAAATGGACCAAAGAACAAAAACCAGCAAGCTATTCGGGAAATATAGTATTTTTAATTCAGAAAGGCTTTACGACAATCAGTTACCAAGTTGGATAGAAAAATACATCCAAAAAAAGAAAAAAAATATTGATTTCCAAGCTACACAATTAATAGCGGATAATCTAGGTAATGACTTGAACAAGGTAGCAAATGAAATAGACAAAATGCTTTTACAGTTACCCCCTCAGGTAGAAATTATAAATGCCAAACATATAGAGGACTGTATTGGGATTAGTAAAGACTTTAATGTTTTTGAACTACAAAATGCTCTCGGAGCCAAGAACTACAAAAAATCAATGCAAATTGCTCTTCACTTTGCTAAAGAAAGTTCTAGTAATCCAATTACATTAACCATAGCCTCACTTTCTGTTTATTTCAATAAAATTTTGTTGTTGCACACTACACCAACAGCAAATACAAGAGACCAAGCTGCGCTTCTTGGGGTAAACGAGTTCTTTCTTAAAGACTACAGGCTTGCAGCTAGTAACTACACTATAGAAAAAATAGAAAAGGTTTTAGGACTTTTGAAATTTTATGATTACAGGAGTAAAGGCATAAGCGGATATACGCAAACAAACGACGGAGAACTAACCAAAGAATTAATTTCAAAAATCTTAAATCAATAGAAATCGACCTTTGGTAAAAAAACGATTATAATTCCATAATAATTTATTTATATTTACAACCTAAAAATAAAAACAGTCTAATGAAGAAAATTTACTTTACAACTCTCTCTTTGTTATTGAGTTTAGGCTTAACAGCTCAGAAAAAAATCGACCCAAAAGGTACGATTGTGATTAACCAATCGGAAAAAATAACAAATTCGTCAGTACTTGTCGATGTTGTTACAAATCCCAACCAACAAAGTGTTGCACCTAAGCAACAAAGGGAAACTGAAAGAAGAGGAGAAATTAACTACTCTTTTATTAAAATTGGAAATACCAAATATGATCTACAGTCAAACTCTGCAATGGGAAGAAGAATTATTTTGCACCCAGACGGGAAAATCACTGCAGTATTCACTACTGCAACTGACAATGGATTTACCCAAAGAGGTACAGGATTAAATCACTTTGATGGAGCAAACTGGAGACCAAGTGGAACTGGAGCTACACAAAGAATTGAAACTACAAGGACTGGATGGCCTTCTATTGGTGTATTAAATGGCAACCAAGAATTTACTTTGGGTCATGATGCTACCAACGGAGGTTTTATTTTAGCTATAAATGCTTCTATTGGTAGTACAATGTTTACAGAAAGTACAGTACTAAAAGAGCCCAATGCTAGGCCTATATGGGCTAGAGCTGCGAGTAATGGTCAAAACTACCTACACGTTATTAGTAATTATGCAGACTCTAGTGCTGCTGGCGAACCACCAGCCCCTCGTATAAATGGTGTAAGAGCTCCCCTTACATACGCAAGATCTGCGGATGCAGGTGCTACTTGGCAGTTGTTTGGCAGCGTTAAAAGTTCTGGAATTGGTCTTGTAGAAGGTAGTTATAAGGACATTCCCCTAACCACTACTGGTACAGGCACAGGTGCAACTGCAAATTTTGATGTGGTTTCTAACTCAGTTCGAAATTTTGAAATAAATAAATATGGTTCTGGTCATAAATTAGGAGATATTCTTTCTCTTGGTGGAAGAATAAGCAATGTAGAAGCAACTTTAAATAGCTCTTCCTCTACAATTCTTCTTACTAGCCCAACTGCAAATCTTGTTGTTGGTTCTACAATTACAGGAACTGTAGATGGTGGCTTAGATGACAATACTACAATCATTGCAATAATAAATGAATTTACAATTGAAGTAAACCCTACCCCATTATCATCTGTTATAGATACCCTTACCATTACCCCTCCTTATGGTAATTCAAGATTTTTCAATTTTACATTTGAAAGAGACAAAACTACCCTACCAGGATATGACTCTACTAGATGGATAACTGGTTCTGCGGATAACTATGCAATTGATGTGAGAGATTCAATAGTTGCTATCGTTTCTGGAAGACTAGGTACAGACGTAATGCTTTGGAAATCCACAAACAATGGCGCTACATTTAGTAAAATGTTTGTAGATTCTTTCCCGTATGCTCCATTTGATGGCAAACAATTGGCATTAGATACTCCTTTCTGTAGCGATGGTACTATGGATGTTCTTATTGACCCAAGTGGTAATTGCCATGTTTGGTATGGCTTATCTAGAGTATTTGAAGACGACACCCTTACCGATGGGTTCTCCTTTTACCCTGGTACCGCTGGTTTAGTTTATTGGAACGAGGTTACAAACAACCAAACTCTTATAGCAAATGGAAATATGTTTGATAGAGATGGTGATGAGGCTTATCAAATTTTAGCAGGTACTGTAAATGCTCTTCAAAGTGGGAATATTCCTAATGGCCTATTCTCCGTAGCGAGATTAGGAAATACAGGCGTAATTCGTCAACCTAGCGCGGGTATGGATGCCAACGGCAATTTGTTTGTTGTATATTCTGTTCCAGTAGAAGCTGATATTGATGCGAATAACCTAAATTACAGAGACATTTTCATACAAAGCTCTACAGACGGTGGCGCTACTTGGAGTGCACCACAAAATATTACCCAAAGATTACAAAGAGAATCAGATTTTGCTTCTATTGCTAAAGTTGTGAACGATTTTGTGCATGTTATTTTCCAAGACGATGAAACTCCAGGAACTAACTTACAAAATAACTCTGCAAGTGCAAATAACCACCCAATTTCTGATGCAGGAAATGATATTTATTACGCTGCAATTCCAGTTTCTGAAATCTTAGCAGGAACTATTGGAAACCAATGGGGATTGAATGTGAAAAATCTAGACAATGCAGCTAAATTATTTGTTGTAAGTCAAAATTCTCCTAACCCATTCAATGGCAACACAGATGTTACTATTTATTTAAACAACTTCTCTAGCAATGTAAACCTTAGTGTAAGCGACATAACTGGAAAAGTAGTAATGAGTAATAACATTAAAAATATGGAAGCAGGTAACCACATTTTAACTATTGAAGCTAGTCACTTAAAACCAGGAATTTATTTTTATACCCTTACTTCTGGTGCTAACACTATCACCAAAAAGATGATTGTAGAATAATATTCTTTCTCATATCCTAAAAAGGTTGTTTCAAAGTCTTGAAACAACCTTTTTTTTTGCAATTATACTTTTTATGGACTGCACCTAAAACATAATGACAAGTGGCTTGTTATATGTTTATGTTTGGATTATTTAAAAAGAAATCAGAGGTAGAATTACTTACTGAAAAAAGAGAAAAGTTACTTAAGGAATCCTTCGATTTGTCAAAAATCAATAGAATAGAGGCAGATAAGAAATTTGCAGAAGCAGAAGAAATAGCTCTAAAAATAGAACTCCTTCAAAAACAGGGCTAAAGTTTAGTAGAATTTTATATCTGTTTATCCATTAAGCGCAAGTAGTATTTTATTCTGCACTAATTTGCATGCATGAAAAAATTCGTGGTGTTGTTTGCACTTACAATCTTGTGTTCATTTACTAAGAATAATCATTCAAACACTCCCCTTCCAGTTTTAAGTGTGGAAGATTATAAAGTGTGGTTAAATACCCATAAAGACAGCAATGTGTTGGTAAACTTTTGGGCCACTTGGTGCAAACCTTGTGTTGTTGAAATGCCAGATTTACTTAAAGTTACAGATAGTCTCGGAATAAAAGCTGTTTTTTTTAGTTTAGATGAAATTGAAGAAAAGCAAAAAGTCATCACTTTGATTGAAAATAGACAGTGGAAAGGGGATTTTAGATTACTCGACCTAGTAGATTTTCATGAGTTTATACAATTAACCGATTCTGGTTGGCAAGGCAGCATCCCAATGACACTATGGATAAACAAAGGAAAAATAAAAAAACATTACGAGAGCTTTCACACCACTAAAGAAATTCTTCAATTTATAAATAACTAAAATTATGAACACACACTCTATGACTTATCGATTTGGACCCTTGTTTTTGGTCCTTTCTACATTTTTTCTTTTATCGTTTATCTCTTTAACTAAAAAAAGCAAAACACCCATTAAAGAAACAGAAGGATACAATGTAGGGGATTATGTGAAAGATTTTTCCGCAAAAAATATAGATGGGAAAAATGTATCACTATTAGATTTTTCAGACAAACGAGGGGTTATTGTTATTTTCACCTGCAACCATTGTCCTTATGCTAAAAAATACGACAGTAGAAAAATACAATTGGACAGGAAGTTCAAAGACAAAGGGTACCCTGTATTGGCGATAAACCCAAACGATGCAGTAGAATACCCTTCTGACTCTTATGACAGTATGGTATATTATGCAAAAGAAAAAGGCTATACATTCCCGTATCTTCATGATGAAACTCAAGAAATAGCAAAACAATTTGGTGCACAAAAAACACCCCATGTTTACCTACTAAGTTATCAGAAAAAGAAAAAAGGTTTTAAAGTAGAATATATAGGTGCTATTGATAACAACTACAAAGACCCTGAGGCAGTTACAGAAAAATATGTAGAAGATGCAATAATGGCACTAATGGACAATAAAAAACCTAAAGTTACCAGTACAAAGGCAATTGGGTGTGGAATTAAATGGAAAAAATCCACTCAATAATATTTGCCATCCATTATTGGGGCTTACCTCTGAGTAACTTTACAAACCATGGGCTTAAAACAAATTCTTTGAAATACAGAAAAGCAAGTAATTCTTTACTTGCTTTTTTTATACCTTTGAAATCTCATGCTTACCTACTTACAAAACAGATTATCTTCCGCAAATGCCGAAAATCATAAATTAAGAAAAAAAAGTTTTAGATTTTCTATACTTCGCTTACTTATTGTTGTTCTCTTTCTGTTGTTGATCCTATTTAATCAATCAACTTCTACTTGGCTCTATGCAACCTTCAGCTTTCTTTTTGGAATTTTTGTTTTGTTATTTTGGATGCATCAAAAAATAAAGTTTCAAATTAAGATAAGCAACAGACTTTTAGCAAACTTAGAAAATGAAATACTCTTTTGTGAAAACAAGAAACAACACCTAGCAAAAGGGATAGAGTTTAAGGAACCAGGACATAATTATTCCGAAGACATTGATATTTTTGGTGAGTTTTCTCTTTTTGAACATATCAATAGGGGACAAACTTATGGAGGTAAAGAACTACTTTCTAATTGGTTTAAATCGGGTGTCAAAAACTCTAAGAATCTATACGACAAACAAGAATCCATCAAGGAATTGTCTCTAAAAAAAGAATTTCTAGAGATGCTTTATGCTTACACCTCTTTAAATCCAGATACGAAAGAAAAGGTTTCCTATCTTAAAGAATGGCTCACGCAAAATAAGAAACAAAGAAAAACCATATACAATATTTGGGTTTGGATTCCTATAGTAGCATTTTGGATAAGTTTTCTTACTTATATAGTATTTGACAATACAATTGCAGAGAAACTCTCCGGTATTGTTTTCCTTATAAACTTAGGAATTACCTTTATTTATCTACTCAAAAAACAGAAAACACAAATACACTTAGAACATATTGGCAAAATTCTACCCAATTACTCTTATGCAATAGCCTTAATAGAAAATGAACCATTTACTGCAAAAATGAACCATGAAATGTGGCAAAAAATAAAAGGCAATAATGCTTCAAGAGAATTAAAAAAACTCCAACTAATAAAAGAAAAAATAGATAGTAAGTCCAATGGTTTGGTAGTAATACTCTTTAATGGTTTAGCATTGTATCATGTGCGAGCCATACAGAAACTAGAAAAATGGGCACAAGAACAAAGCCAAAATATTGAAGAATGGATTCAAGTGATAGCCTATTTTGAAGCAACAGGTAGTATTGCTAATTTTTATAACCACAACAAAGAATTCTGTTTCCCTACCCTATCTCCAAACAAAGAGCTTAAAGCAGAGTCTATGGGCCACCCTCTTCTAAAAAAAGAAAACATGGTTGCCAACAGTATACATATTCAACCAAATCAAATTGTATTGCTCACAGGTTCTAACATGTCTGGCAAAAGTACTTTTTTAAGAACCTTGGCTATAAACCTGGTTTTAGCAAATTGTGGAAGTCCAGTTTGCGCTACCTCTTTCCAATATTATGCCTTTTCTCCTTTTATTAGTTTAAAAATAGAAGATTCACTTTCTAAAGAAGAATCTTATTTCTATGCAGAAATACTTAGGTTAAAAAAGATGGTAAACTTGCTACAAAATGGCGAACCTTTATTTATTTTCCTAGACGAAATACTAAGGGGAACAAACTCTGAGGATAAACAAAAAGGTACGGTTGGCTTAATAGAAAAATTAATACAGCAAAATGCTACGGGAATTATTGCAACGCACGATTTAGAGGTTTGTAAATTAGAGGAAAAATATCCAACTCAAATAGTAAATTTATGTTTTGAAGTAGAGATAATAAACAATGTACCAGTTTTTGACTACACACTTAGAAAGGGAATATGCAAAAACAAAAGTGCCACTACCCTTATGCAAAACGCTGGGATTATTTAAATTTAAGGCTACACTTTAATAACCCTATATCAAACTATAGTTTTATTATGAATGAGATTGAACCAACTGAACGAGTTGATTCGCTGCAACTACTCCAGACTGTCGCCAAAGCATTTTACCTTGTTTGAATATCATGAGTGTAGGAACTCCTTGAACTTGATAAGCACCAGCTATCTGTGGATTTTTGTCCACATCTATTTTAATAATTTTAACATTTTCACCTAATTTACTCTTTACATCTGACAAGATAGGCGCCATCATTTTACATGGACCGCACCATTCTGCAAAAAAATCTACCAATACTGGTTTCTCGGATTGAATTAGATCGTTAAAGCTAGGTTTTGTACTCATTGTTCTATTTCGTTATTCGTATTTGATTTGTTTTTCTTATTGAATAAGTCGAATAAGCTACTAAATAGCAAACCTCCCATAAGCACACCATAGAGTGTACTATTCAAAGGCTTAGAGGTTATTGGACAGGTGCCTGATTCACAACCAATAAACATCCAATAAGCATAACCACCTGCAGCACCTACAAGTGCGCCAATTGCTATATACACAATATGTCTTTTATTCATTTTCATTCTTTTTGCTAAATCTTACAAATACTTCTGAACCCATTCTTGGTGCTACAGAATTATAACAAGGCTCTAATTTATGAACCTTAAATAGTGGGTTAAATAATGTAATATATTCTTCCTTATTCCCTCCAAATGGGGGGCCTTGTTTGTCAAATTCCCTATTAAACATAACTCCAACAATTTGCCCATTTAGGGCAAGTAATTCATGCATTTTATGCACATACTTACTTCTTAATTCAGGTAATAATGCACAAAAAAAAGTTTGTTCTAAAATTAAGTCGTATTCTCCTACATGATTGAAAAAGTCATCGCAAACTATGCAAATACTACTATTCTCTTTAAACTTTTCTTTTAGTTTATCTGTTATAGGCTTCGCATAATCGAGGACAGTTACATTTTCAAAGCCTTGGGCTAACAAGTATTCTGCTTCGTAACTATTTCCAGCCCCTGGAATCAAAATTCTCAACTTTTTATTTTCTAGTGTATCAATATACGCTTGTATAGGAGGCGAAACTTTCCCAAGGTCCCATCCTATTTCACCTGCAAGATATTGGTTTCCCCAATATTCTTTATTTAATTTCAACCCTAATTCAGGGTTGCTACAACAGTTTATTTTATTCTCCATTTTCAAAATTTGATACACAATCTAATAGTTGAATAATTTTTATATTGCCAAGTGAATAGAATACATGCATTCCATCTTTTCTGCAAACTAGAATTTTACATTCTTTCATCTTTATCAAATGCTGAGAAAGCATAGACTGTTCTACTTTGATTTGTAAAAGTTCTTTTATTCGTAAAACAGAAAGTTCTTTGTGCTTATTAAGCAGCTCTACAATTTGAATTCTAGTAGGATGACCAAGGGCTTTAAGCAAAGTCGCAGCATGAAGAATCCTTTCTTCCCTTATTTGTATTTGATTTATAATCTCCAAGACAAGTACAAATATATTAGCTTTTTCTAATATAGTGGTTCGATTATTCTTTCAATTCGATTAAATCCAGTAAAATAGTCAGGAGTTTACAATACATAAAACCCAAAATGGATTAAAACTACTGTACTTATTCTGCATTCTTCTTTTGTTGCAGATTAAAATAGTATTCTCCTTTTTGCATTAATTCTTGGTGGGTTCCTTTTTCTAAAATTTCGCCTTTGTTAAGCACCATTATAGAATCTGCTTTTTCTATAGTAGACAATCTATGTGCGATTACAATCGAAGTCCTATTTTGCATCATTTTCTCTATCGCCTTCTGTATAACCTCTTCTGTTTCAGAATCTACAGAAGAAGTAGCTTCATCTAATATTAAAATTGCAGGATTTGTGACCATAGCCCTAACAAAAGATATCATTTGGCGCTGCCCCATCGACAAAGTATTGCCCCTTTCCATCACCTTATAATCATAAGCTCCTGGTAATTTTGTAATAAAATCATGAGCACCTAAGAGTTTGGATGTTTCTATTACTTTTTCCATGTTCACATTAGGGTTATGCAGTGCAATATTGTCGTAAATAGAGCCAGAAAAAAGAAATACATCTTGTAAAACCAGAGAAATTCGGCTTCTTAAAAAAAGAGGTTCCCAATGGTTTAAATCTACACTATCTATTTCAATATTTCCTTTTTCATAAGGATAAAATCTTAGTAGTAAATTTATAATAGAAGATTTACCACTTCCTGTTTCTCCAACTATAGCGAGCGTTTTTCCAGGCTCAATCACAAAACTAACATCTTTAATTACAAACTCATTTTCTACATAGGCAAACCAAACATTTTTAAACTCTACTTTGCCAATTGGTTCTGTTTTAAAACTGCCTTCTATATTTTCAATTTTAGAATTATCGTCCATAAGTTTAAAAATCCTATCCGCAGCTACCATACCCATTTGAATGGTATTAAATCTATCTGCAAGCATGCGTATGGGTCTAAAAAACATGTTAATGTATATGATAAATGCTGTTAGCTTACCAAAGCTAGCTATCCCCTCTCCTAACATCTCTCTTGTACCCCACCATACCAACAAAGCCAAAGAGATAGCTGTAATAACCTCTATAACAGGAAAAAATACGGAATAATACAAAACTGAACGGTGGTTTGCATCGTAATGTTCTTTGTTAATTTTAACAAATTTATGGTATTCGATTTTTTCCCTTCCAAACAATTGAACTATTTGCATACCGGTAATTCTTTCTTGAACAAAGGAGTTTAGCCTTGCAACAGAAGTTCTTACATCCTGAAAAGATTGCTTGACTTTAATTCTAAAAATATGAGAAGCGTAAAAAAGAATTGGAAGAACAGAAAGGGTAATAAGCGACAATTTCCAATCTAAATAAAACATAAAAACGGTGATAGAAAGCAGCTGTAATATATCGCCAGAGATTGTAATTATTCCAGAAGCAAAAAGTTCTGCTATGGTTTCTATATCACTTATCGTTCTTGTTACCAAAGTACCTACTGGAGTTTTATCAAAAAACCTTAAGGTCATTTTATTTATCTTGGTAAAAACAAAATTCCGAAGGTCCATGATTACACTTTGGCCTATCCACCCTGTAACATAAGAATTCCAAAACTGAAGCAATGCTTGACCCAGTAAAAAAAACAAGATAAGGAAAGTTATTTCTGTAAGACCTTCAATATCGCCAATAGCAATATGTTCATCCAAAGCCAATTGTATAAGATATGGCCTAATTGGAACAGTAACAGATACTAATATAGTGGTAATAATGGCTAGCCAAAACTGAGTTTTATAAGGGGAAGATAATTTTAAAATTCTCCAAAGCAATGCAAATTCGAATGCAGATTCTTTTTTATTTTGGTTGGGGCTTGTCATGGATTGAGTATAAATTCGGGGTAAGCAATTTTCACTAAGAATAAGCCTTCTGCAGGAACACTTTCTCCAGCATTTGCTCTTTCTTTGGATTGTAAAATAGAATGGATATCGGATGAATTGATTTTGCCTTTGCCTACATCTAGCAGAGTTCCCACCATGGCTCTCACCATGTTTCTCAAAAACCTATTGGCAGAAACTTCAAAAACCAAGCAATTATCCTCTTTTACAATCGAAGCTCCGAAAACTTCACATTGGTGAGAATTAAGGTCATTTTTTTTACTAAATGCCTTATAATCATGGGTTCCTTCATAAAACTTACAGGCATTCTGCATAGCCTCTATATTTGGAGTATAACTTATAAAAGCGGCCTTACCTTTCAAAAAAGGATTTTTTTGAAGAGAAATGTAATACTTGTAGGTTCTAGAGATGGCCGAAAAGCGTGCATGTGCATCATGTTGTACGGGTATAAGCCTATATGCCACTATACTTGGGGATATTATTTGGTTAAATTTCCATATAAATTGGCTTGGATTTTCAATTTCTTGTTCCGTATCAAAATGTAAAAAAAACTGGGTAGCATGAACTCCCGTGTCGGTTCTGCCACAGCCTATACAAGGTGTTTTGGTTTGAAATATTATGTGCAGAGTTCTTTCTACTTCTGCCTGCACAGTAGGTCCTTTTGCTTGGATTTGCCAACCATAGAAAGCAGAACCTTCGTATGCAATTTCCAAAAAATAGCGCATCAATACTTCTGGAAAATCATAGCCAATCCTTGCCCTACGCCAATACACATGGTAGCTAAGCCATATTTTGCATTCTCTTGTTTTTGCATTTCGTGCAACAAAGTGGTTGTAATTCTTGCTCCGCTAGCACCTAAGGGGTGGCCTATGGCAATAGAACCTCCGTTTACATTTACTTTTTCTGGGTTTAGATTTAACTCTTGCATACAAGCCAAACTTTGGCTCGCAAAAGCTTCATTTAATTCCACTAAGTCTAAATCTTGCACTGTAAGTCCTGCTCTTTTCAAGGCTTTTAGTGTAGCCGGAACCGGCCCTATACCCATTGTTGCGGGCTCTACTCCTGCTGCTGCAAAAGATACAATTTTAGCCATGGGTCTTAGTTTATGTTTTTTAACATATTCTGCGGAGGCCAACATAAGTACAGAGGCACCATCGTTCACCCCAGAAGAATTTCCCGCAGTAACAGATCCCTCTTTTCTGAATGCCGGCTTAAGTGTTGCCAAAACTTCTGTAGTGCTTAATCTTGGGTGTTCATCTTGGTCAAAAGTTAGGGTATTTTTCCCTATTGTAACTTGTATGGGTGCTATTTCTTCTGCAAATCTATTGCTATCGTTTGCTTGTTTCCATTTAAGCTGACTTTGGTATGCAAACTCATCCTGTGCTTGCCTAGAAATAGACCACTTTTCTGCAACATTTTCAGCTGTTTCGCCCATAGTGTAAGGATGGTACAGCTTGCTTAATGCAGGATTTGTAAAACGCCAACCAATGGTAGTATCATAAATTTCTGGAGCTCTATCAAAAGCTTTTTCGGCTTTTGCCATTACAAATGGTGCTCGGCTCATGCTTTCTACTCCACCTGCTATATAAACATCTCCATAACCTGCTTGAATTGCCAAAAAGGCATCTGCTATAGCTTGTAATCCAGAAGCACACAGTCTATTCACCGTATAACCCGAAACCTCAATTGGTAATCCTGCCAAAAGAGAAGCCATTCTAGCCACATTCCTATTGTCTTCTCCTGCTTGGTTTGCTGCGCCCAAAATCACTTCTTCAATATCCATGGGGTTTATAGTAGGATTCCTTCTCATCAGGGCCTTTATTACCTCGGCAGCAATATCGTCTGGCCTTAGTCCTGCAAGAGTTCCAGCATATTTTCCAACAGCAGAACGAACCGCATCTACCACATATACTTCTTTCATTATATTTATATTTTAAGTTTTTTATTAAACATGCAAAGTTAAAAATTCATAGTTCATGAAAAACATTCCTTGAATAATTCGTTTCTAATGCGTATTTTTTTGGATAAAATCACCCTTTAAAGCTTGTCCAGCCTTGGGCTTCTAGGGGATAAAGATTCTCGTTTCTGGAAACCATTTGAACTCCTTCTATTTTTTCGGTACAATAACCCACCACTGTAATGTCTAAGTTAGATTTTATCTTGTCATAATCCAATTGACTTACAGTAAACAACAGTTCATAGTCCTCCCCACCATTTAAAGCACAAATTGTAGGGTCTAAACCCAAATCACGAGCAGTTTGAAAAGCAGTAGGGTCTATGGGTAGTTTGTCTTCGTATATCCTAAAACCCACCTCCGAATGCTCTGCCAAATGAAATAATTCACTACTCAGCCCATCTGAAATATCAATCATAGCAGTGGGCAATACGTTTATTTCGTCCAATATTTCCACTATATCTACCCTAGCCTCAGGCTTTAGTTGTCTCTGTAGTATGTAATCGTTTCCTTCTAAATCTGGCTGTACAGAGGGATTTTCTAAAAAAATCCTCTTTTCTCTTTCAAGCAATTGATAGCCTGTATAAGCTGCCCCCAAATCCCCACTTACACATACCAAATCTCCAACCTTGGCTCCTTTTCTTCTCACCAATTTATCCTTTTGCACCTTTCCAATGGCAGTAACAGACACAAACATACCACTTCGCGAACTAGAAGTATCGCCACCTACTAAATCTATATTGTATTTTTCGCAAGCCGCTTTTACGCCCATGTAAAATTCCTCTATTGCTTCTAAACTTATTTTGCTACTAAGGCCTACGGATACTAAAATTTGAGTAGCTACCCCATTCATGGCTACTATATCCGACACATTTACCGCCACGGCCTTATAGCCTAGGTGCTTGAATGGACTATACGAAAAATCAAAATGCACCCCCTCTATCAACAAATCGTTAGTTACTAACGTAAAATACTCCCCTGAATCCAGTACAGCAGCATCGTCTCCTATGCCTACTACGGTATTCTTTTGGTTGGTTTCAAATGAGTCGGTTAAATGGTGAATCAGTTTAAATTCACCTAGGCTTTCTATGCTAGATTTTGATTTGTTTTCGAACATTATTACATTACTTTTGGAACTGCAAAGTTACCAATTTAAAATGGCTTTTATTTTCCAAAAAATTATTGATAGCATACTTTTTACTTTGTATCCAAATGCTTGCTGTGTTTGCAACAAAACCTTATATTCTCACAAAGACTACCTATGTATCCCTTGCGAAAACTCACTACCCTACACCAACCATCAACTAGAGAGCGAGAATGAGGTTAAACAAGTTTTCAGAGGCCGCATACAAGTAGAGTTTGCAGGGGCTATGTTGATGTTTACAAAAAAAGGAGTGGCACAAAAAATCCTACACGAAATTAAGTACAATGGCAGAAAAGACATGGGATTATACTTTGGTAAGCTATTGGGGGAATGGTTAAAACCAGTACACGAAACCCAGCATTTCGACCTTATCATTCCACTTCCCATCCATAAAAAAAAGCAATTAAACAGAGGCTACAACCAAAGCGAATTACTGGCAACCGAAATTTCGAAAATACTTCAAATACCAATTTACCATTCGCTTGTAGTTAAGCACACACACACACAAAGCCAGACAAAAAAGAGCCGAATAAACAGATGGAAAAACGTAGAATCGGTCTTTTTACTACAAAACTCTGAAAAACTACAAGACAAGCATATATTAATCATAGACGACACCATTACAACTGGTGCAACACTAGAATCTATCATGCAAGAAATCCGAGTAAAGTCGCCTAGCAGCAAAATAAGCGTAGCCACATTGGCAAGTAGTGTGAGTTTTTAGAAGGGTTACCCAAACAATATATTTTTTCTTGGGCGCCTTATCCTGCCTTACATTATAGTCCTCGCCCCAACGAAGTTGGCGGAGTGGCGCATGGGTAGAAAGTGGAAATTGAAGGTGGAGTTAGAGAAAAGTTGCAGGTGATAACCCCGTATGGACGGGACAAAGCACTTTCAAGGGCTGATAGATTATAGTGCTGTGTTTCATAGTTTTTACCATCTGTGGCAGTTATCCGGAAATTCCGGAGAACTGAATCTTCATCTAGTTCACCATCCTCAAAAATTTTTTCTTGGGCGCCTTATCCTGCCTTTCATTATAATCACATGTACCCAACGAAGCTAGCGGAGGGGCGCAGGGGTAAAGAGTGGAAATTGAAGTTGGAGTTAGAGAAAAAGGTGTTTCATAGCTCAAAATCGAGCTATGTCGTGCTTTGATAAAAGGACACAAGAAAGCCCCGAAGTTCTTCGGGGCTTTCTTGTGTGTTGTTTTGATATTATAAAATCCTTTTCATAAATACTGCGACATTTCCATATTCTCCATTTTCCATACTAAATAAGGTATGAGACACATCAAAAAACATCCCAAGTTTACTAGTCCAAAATCCATTTGGTAGTTGCCTTGCCGCATGTGTTGGGCTACCTTCTTTATTGCAATAAATTGCTATTTTTATAAATCCAATTTCTAACTGTCCATTTTCACATATTTCATAATTTTTCAACTTAAACAATTCAATAAAAGAATTTAAGTTCTCCTCCCTTGGTATTTCAGAAGGCCAAAATGCAAATCCATTTGCATCTGGCCAATACCATTTGCTATTATCTTCATATGCCCAAGCTATACAGTTATAATGAGTAGTTTTAGGGCTTGTTAATAGAAATGGCTCATTAATACTATTAGGGAAATTGGGGAAATTAAGCTTCATTCAAAATGTCGTTTTTGTATGCCCAATCTATCCAGTCTTGCTTCATTAAAGGGATTATGCCTCTATGGTTTTCTTTTATAGGATTTTGCCCAGTTAACAATTCTAAAGCGTAGAACCAAAGTTTATCGTCATGTTTTAAGTCTTCAATAATAAAGGGTATTACATCTTCGCCAAGACTAATAATTGACCTATATGCAGAATTATTTATTATTTCAGAAAAATTAGAGCTGAATAATGTTTCTTGTTCCCATACGGAAGTTAAAATATCAAAGTCTTTTTTAATTTTATGTTTATACATTTCCTGTGCGAATACACTGTGACCAATAAAATTAACATGACAATTTTGTAAATTAATTCTAACAAAATCAGCTGCTGATGAAACAGCTACTGCTCTTTGTCTTTCTTCTATTGTTGGATATGTTGCTTTCATAATGAAAATAAATTTCTAGTATTTTCTGTTATACAGCTTTCAAAAATTTGATTCTTAATTACTCTTATTTCTTGAAAGTTTCTTGTTAAATTTTCTTTTGTTTTATCTAGATTTAAATTCTGCGAAACGTTTATATCTAAAATGAAGGGCAATAGATTTGCCTGTATAGGCTCTATAGTTTCTGTAATTATCGCAGATCTAATACCGTCGCTACAAGGCACATGTATTTGCATGAAAAAATTTGCATATTCCTGAGGTAAACAACTAGGTATTGGAGGCATGTTTAATATATAATCTTGGAATTTACTTAGCGGCAAAGGAATCTCTATTCTATTAATAAATCTCGTTGCAATCCTTGTAATGTTTTTAGGGTTAAACATGGCATTATATATCTCCCAATACTTAATAAAACATTCAAAATGTGATTCCCAATTCCCATATGGTTTAAGAATGTTTAAAGTAAATCCATCTACTCTAATTTGAATTTGTCTAGTTCCATCTTTAGATATAAAAACGAATCCTGTAAGGTCGCTATGGGTTTTACTTTCTATTGGTTTATCCTCTGAAACTTGAAACATGCCTGTGATTTGATGGCTTTTCTTTTCAATAGGAAATTCTTCTATTAAATTATCTTTTATTTTAAGAAGGTCACTTACATCACCTATGTTTAGTTTATCAACCCTTATATCGAAAACTGCTTCTCTTATTGGAGCGTTAGGATAATTCATTTTATTATTATTGATTCTTTAAATTTGTACTTCCCCCTAATAAATACTATTTATTCTCTTATAGATTAAAAAAGAATTTATTTTAAAATAATGGAAAATGAATATCTCTTTTCAAATCCAAATCATTATTTTTTATGACAGTATTGTAATTGAATTTTGTCAAATTTACATACTGATTGTATTCCTCATTTGCCTTTTGCAATAAATCAAATACTTTGTTTTCTTCTGCTTGTTTTTGTTGGTTAATAGTGTTGTTTTCCATGGCTTTAAATAAAATAAAATCTTAATCTGTAAATGTAATTTATCTGATTTCTTATATTTTGGAAAAAATAATTTGTTTTTCTCAACTCCGCAAATGTAGATAAATCTAGAATAACTTTATTAACATAAAATACAGTAGTGCCTATTTTAATAAAAAAAGCCCCGAATTTCTTCGGGGCTAAATAGTAAACAAACGTAAATAAGCTACTATTTTAGGGGGACTCAAATATAAGCATTAAAAACGTTTATGCAATAAGGATTACTAATGGAATTAGTCCAAGTACTAAACGGCCTTTGAAGTAGATAAACATTGTATATCTGTATCGTATTAATGGACAAAATCGAACATCGTTTTATCAGTTTACATCTTAATATGCCTGTTGGATTTGTCATGAAATTCGTATATTGTACAAAACTTTGCTTTGTATTTGTTTTCAAACGTAACTTCAATCTCAAAATTTTTCATTAAATCATTTATTATTGACTCGTGATTTATCAAACTCCCAGAATTACGCTCGTATTCATAATTTAATTTAGCAGTTAATGTAATAGATTTATTTGATTCAATTGGTGAATTAGGAATATCTTCTCTTATTTTAAATAATGATAGCTTGTCGTTTGTTTTTATAAATGGGTAGTACGAATGATACCCTGAATTGTTTGTTATTATTATTTCAAATTGATAAATCAAATTGAATAATTTTAAGGAATTATTTCCATCCACATGCCCTACTTTCGTAAATGCTTTATTTTTAGGGCTTGTTCCAATTATGTCGTGTCCTAAGTTATACTTTTTTAATTCGATTGTTAATCGAGGTATTTCCTTAAACCTACTATATAATATTTGAATCAAGAGTAAAAAAACTCCAATGAAAAGGCCTATTATTATTTGTTCCATAAATTGCTCTTTCTCCAATTTTCTTTTATCCAAACCGCGTACCAGGTGCCAGAATATCCTATATTTTTATTAAGACTGTCTAAGAGTATACTATAGCTAGTGTAATATGAATATTCTGCCCATCTTACTTGATTTTTTTCATCTTCACCAAGTTCTCTAAATTTCCTCCCTTTTAAATCAAAAGGTAATTGTACAAGTTCAGCATTAATGGATGGGTGCCCCGAAGTAATAAAGTCAAAAAACTCCTCGAAACTTGGATAAGGGAATTTGACGTCTGATTTTTTTCTTAAATCTAACATATTACAAATATAATTCAAGAAAGAAATGAATTCAAGCTAAATATTATAAAAGCCCTGCAAAAGCGTTGAATTAATCTAAGTTTACTCCTTTAGAAAGCCATTACATTCTTTTTTTTATCCTTACTTTTGTAAACAAATCTTTCGTGTACTTCTCGTAAAGTTCAAACAAAAACACCATTCTGTTGGCTTCACTTGTAAATGCTTGTGGTCTGTATGCCAAGTCAACTGCCTTGTCCAATTCGTTGTGTGCTTTTACTAAAGCTGGTGGCATTGTCAAAGGGTCGTAAAGGTCGGCAAGGGAACTATTGGGAAATTGCAGCCTTGCATCTAAAACTTTTTGTGCTGCTGTTTCAATGGCTTTTGTTTGTTTGTCGCTAGGATTTTCTGGCCAAGGGTAGTTGTTATAAACAATATCTTTGGAGTAACGATAATCACTTTTCAAACGCCCACATATATGTTTTACCCAAGCCATATGCATTGCGGACATTAAAACTCCAAAATGAAATAGATTTCCATTTGGAACTGTATGACAACTATTATTTGCTATATCGTCTTTGCCGAAAAATCCCATTGGGATATATTTTCTGTTTTCCGAAGTTGTGCTTGGAACAAGAATGTAAGTGTCTGGTTGGTTTCTATCTCGAAATAGCGTAGATGTTGCGGCAAACTTTTGAGTAGAAGGAGCTACGCTGTCAAGGCGAAACTTTTTAACCAATTCAACACGTTTCATTATTTCAGGTAACTGTTTGATTTCATTTGGTTCTGCATTTAGAAGCCAAATACACCAGCGTTTCTTTCCATTTAGAAATTCATAAGCAGAAATTAACGGTTTTATAAACTTTTCAGATTTTGGTTCTCTATTAACTAATTCATTTTTTTCATCATCAGTAAGCAATAGGTTTCCACCTTCTAAAGGCATATTTCCAAAACTCATTTNNGCTTCGCCTTTAATATCTTCATATTCAAAAATGCTTTTGTTTGGAGTGTCGAAGTTGGCGAAGCCAACTATTACACAATATACGGCTGCATTGCCTTTTGCTTCGTTGCTCCATTTAAAAGTTCGGTGAGCAAAATGAATTTTTACATTGTATTTATTGAGCATCTGACCCCAAAGAATACTCGTCTGTTCGCCTTGAACTATGGAATTGGTAGAAACAAAAGCAACTTTAGTTTTTGTGTTTTGAATGTATTTAGCTGCTTTGATATACCAAGCTGTTACATAGTCTAAAACACCAGCACCTTGAATATTATCAAATTCCTTTACAACAGCATTACGTTGAGGTTGCGTCATTATCTTAGAACCAATGAATGGCGGATTGCCTAGGATATAATCAAATTTAATCTCATCAGAATGTTTTGGCTTGCCTTTATGTACGGTAAATGATTCTGTTTGAACATTCACTTTACCATATTCCATAAGTGGTTCTTCTGTAATGTAAATATTTGCATGTTTGGCAATAACATCTATACTATTTAGTGGATTAAGCAAAGATTGCCAATCGGTTTCTAAAGCATCACCATGAACAATTTTTGCAGATTTCTTCAAAGGCAAACGCACAAAGTATTGTCCAAATTCATTGCTTATTAGCATATTCATTTGGTGGTCAATTAACCACATGGCTACTTCGGCTATTCGGGCAGGGAATTCTTCGTATTCTATACCATAAAACTGGTCTACATCTATTTTAATAATGGCACCCACATCCATTACCCTTTGCCCTGTTTTGTTGGCTACCCTCAAAACCTCCAATTCTAGCAAGCGCAGTTCTCTATAAGTAATGATTAAGAAATTGCCACAGCCACAAGCAGGGTCAAGAAATTTTAGTGTTCCTAGTTTCTTATGAAATTGTGGTAGCTTGTTTTTATTGTCTTTTACAGTTTCAAATTCTTTCCAAAGTTCGTCTAGGAAAAGCGGTTTAATAAGTTTTAGAATATTGGTTTCGCTGGTATAGTGTGCCCCAAGGTTTCTGCGTTCTTTGGGGTTCATTACACTCTGAAACATAGAACCGAAAATAGCAGGCGAAATTTTGCTCCAATCAATATAAGCACAATCCAAAAGCGCTTGGCGCATTTTGCTGTCGAAACTTGCCATAGGCAGTATTTCTTCAAACAGTTTCCCGTTTACATACGGAAAGTCGGCCAATTGCTCGTCTAAGTTTTTAAAACGCTTTTCTTTGGGTGTGTTCAGCACTTGAAAAAGTTCTTGTAGTTTGGGAGCAAGGTCGCTACCATCTATATTGGTGCGTTGTTCAATAAAGTCTTGGAATTGTTGTTTTTCAAAAATGGTAGTGTCTTCTGCAAACAAACAAAAAAGCAAACGCACCAAGTAAACCTCTAAGGGATGCCCTGTGTAGCCAATTTCCTCTAGCCTATCGTGTAGCTTTCCCATCAGCTCGGCTGCTTTTATATTTGCGGGGTCTTGTTCTTTGTAGGTTTTCTTTTGGTAGCCCAATAAGTACGCAAAGCTTTGCACATTTAGTACTAACTCGTCTAAAGTGAACACAAAAGTAGTTTGCTCTTCGGTATCAAATAATCTGAAAGTGTGAAAATCGCATACCAAAACATATTTTGGCAGTTCATTTTGTTTCAACCCGTGGGTATATTCTATGGCTTGCTGAAAAGCTTTGTCTAGGTTTTTGCCCCTGCTTTTCATTTCCACCAAAATATTTCCTTTCCACAACAAGTCTATATAGCCATCGGCATCCGATAGTTTTTTTACTCTGTGTTCAAAAGTTCCTATCTTTTTTCGTGTTATTCCAAAAACATCAAAAAAAGCATCTAAAAATGGTTTTGCATCTGCCTCCTCATTTGTAGTACCTGCCCATTCTTTCGAGAATTTTAATGCTCTATCTTTTATTTCGTTCCAACTTAGGGTCATTTATTTCCATTAAATTATGTGATTGAATGCAGCTAACATAGTGACTATATTCCGACAAGCACTCATTTACAAACATAAACCTAAAAAAAGAATAAGCGAAATTTTAGTTTAGAATTTTTACACATAGCTTTTACAGCGTGATTCTGCCCCACTCCATCCCATCCTATCAAATCATAGCATAAACAATAAAAATTGATGTTTTGTAAATTAAATAGTAGCTTTCATGCCATTTTAGGTACTATTACTTACAAATAATAGCTATTTATGTACTTAATTACTTGTATTTATGAAAAATAGAAGTATGTTTGTGGGGCTGAAAATAAACCCTTACACTTTTTGGCCTATGCAATAGAATTTGGTTGTGTGAGTCGGATGAAGGAAGGGGTAGAAGGAAGTTTGCGGTAATGCTCACCCTACGACTGCAATTAATCATTTTATACAAATTATTTAAATGAATATCTCAATTATAATTGATAAATCAACATTCCAATCATTAAGTTTTGAAGAGCTTTATAGATTGAGTTGCTATTATAAACATATAATTACTCCAGTGCTCACAATGGAAATTTTGGGCGATTTAAAGAAAGAAGTACAAGAAGGAAAACCACCTTCATCAGAAAGAGTTAAAGATTTTGCAAATAAACTGTTTCCTATGGAGACAATTGTAAACTCTCATTATAAAGCTATTTTAAAAGGTGAACTTTTAGGCACGCCTGTTTCACTTGATGGAAGGCCTCATGTCGATATAAAAAAGGCCGTTGCATCAGAAAGTGGAATGAAAGGTTTTATAATTAAAGAATCTGAAGAAGAAAAATCAATTTATAAATGGAAAGAAGGGAATTTTACAGAAGCTGACCTTGAACTATCTGCAATTTGGCGGATGACTACCACACAAGAAGATTTGCTTGAGCGTTTAAAAAAATCCTTAAAATCAGATTCGTCTCCAAAATTCAAAAATTTCGATGAACTTGATAAATCTGTAAATGAAGTATTAAGTAATCCGGAAATACAAGAATATCTATTAATTAGTCTCCTTGAAAACTACGATATTGACGCTAATACAGGAGTGCAAATTTTTGGACGATGGAATCAGCAGGGGAAACCATTGATAAAAGAATTTGCACCATACGCATTTCATTGTTTAAGAGTTGACACATTATTTCATTTTGGTTTGACAAGTGACTTAATAGGAACTAGGCCAACTAATCGAGTTGATTTAGAGTATCTCTATTATTTACCTTTTGGACACGTATTTACATCTAACGATAAAGTACATAAAAAATTAGCCCCTCTTCTACTTAGAAATGACCAAAAATTTATTGCTGGTCCAGATTTAAAACTGGACTTAAAAAATATTGTAGAATTTCTCAACAGTTTGGAAATTGATGAAAGAAGAAAGTTTAAAAGTGTTCCACCCATTATTGAATCATCTTACACTTTTCAACTTTGGAAAGAATATTTCAATTATCCAATCCAAAATAATGGAGACAGAGAAATTTCAGAAGCCGAAAAAGAAATGATGAAAGAAAAAATGCGTGAATTTGAAAAAGCATTAGAAGGCGATTATATTGAACTTGAAAAGAGTGATGATGCAGAATTTATTATTAAAAAGTCGTGGATAAGTAAAACTGATCCATGCTATTGTGGAAGTGGAAAAAAATTAAATGAATGTTGTATTCCCGTTGATAAATTTAGAGAAATAGTTATAAACCAGATTAAAGACAAGATAAAAAAAGAAATAATTGATTCGTATAGTAAAGTAGATCACGTCAGATTTTCACATTCAACTGACAAAAATTTGCCTGCTATAATATTTGTATATAAAATATCAAATTTAGACCCCAAAGGGCTACTTGGTCTACTTCGTTACTTCAAAAATGAAGAATTGAAAATATCAGCTAAAATAGAAGGAAAATTTATAATATTTTCTATTATTGAAAAAAATGGGGATGAGTTTGTTGCACTTAATCCTATTCCGTGTAGTCTCCAACAAGTAAAAAGTTTCTTATTAAAAAATTATAACAAAATTTGTATTTTAGATGGTTTACTTAATCCAGAAAACAAGAGAGATGTAATTATCATAATTCCTGAGGAAGGAGTTGAACCAAGACAAATAATAATTAATGAATTTAAAATATAAAGCACGTGCGGCTAACATTGTATAAGCGCAATGCGGGCGAAAGTGCTAAATTTGAACTTATGAACGATTAACAAACTTATCGGTGAAGTTGAAAGTGTCGGCTTCGTAATCCCTCACTACGCTTATACTTTACCGTTAGCAGCTATTATAAAACGACACAAATACAACAATGAAACATATACTTTTGAACAGAGCATTTAAATACAGAAAACGTAAAGACATAAATCCGCCAAAGGACTATGTTTATAACTCTATCTTAGGTGCTTGGTTTAACATCACCAGCAAACTACCATTGATTTTTGCAGACGACTTCAAAGCTCAAGGAACAAAAAAATTAGACGTTGAAACAGGCGAAGACAACAAAGGACAATAAAAAGATAATATTATGAAACACATCTTATTACAAAAAGCTCTAAAATACAAACAGAGAAAAGAAATTCAAGCCCCAAAGGGTTTTTCATTTGACAGTTTACTTGGTGCGTGGGTCAAAAACATTGACAAGTCATTGCTGATTTTTGCGAAAGACTTCAAAGCATTGGGAACAAAAAAAGAAGACGTTGAAACTGGCGAAGACCAAAAAGGGCAATAATGAAGTTTCCAAAAGTGTTGCTAATATCAAATCGTTTCGATTTTTCCACGGACTTTATTGCTGTTGAATTAGCCAATCAAGGCGTTGACTTCATAAGAATTAATCGTGATGAATTAAAAGACTACACGATTGACTTTGACCCTGTCAAACCTGAATTAAGAGCAAAATACAACGGTTATTCTTTTACAATTTCTGAGGAACATCTAAAGTCTATTTATTACCGTGCCCCAACATTTTTAAGAGACATTTTCCAAGAAGGGCTATCGGAAGAAGAACAGTTAATTAGAACTCAATGGGCAGCGTTCGTCCGTTCTTTGTGCGTATTTGAAAATGTAAAGTGGTTAAACAACCCGACTGACATTTACAAAGCAGAAATAAAACCATATCAATTATTTATTGCAAACAAATTAGGGATTAAAATACCTAAGACAACGGTTTCTAATGTTACGCTAAATTCCGACTTTGAATTTCAAGCAATAAAATCAATAGACACAGCTATTGTTAGTAGTGGAGAAAATGAAGGATTTGTTTATACTGAAATTTACAAAAAGAACGAATTGGAAGAAGTGAAATACACTTCGCCATTTTTTCTACAACAAGGTTTAGTTCCTAAAACTGACATCAGAGTTACCGTTGTAGAAAATGACGTAGTTGCAATAAAGATTACAAGCGATAAAGAAATTAATGAAGATTGGAGAAGATACAAAGACGAACTAACATATTCCATATTTGAGCTACCAAAAGAAGTTCACGACTTTTGTATTAACTACACGAAAAAACTCAATTTGAATTTTGGTGCTATTGACTTGGTCATACATAACAACGATTACTATTTCATTGAAATCAATCCAACAGGCGAATGGTCTTGGTTGCAAAAAAACACGGGATATAATTTTGATAAACTAATTGTAAAGTCGTTAAATAATGTCTAAGATAAAATACTTCATATTACAGCATATTTTCCCAGGGTTTTATGCTACATACGCAAACAAAATTGTTGCTAAAAACTATGACAAACAGCACAACTTTGACGTTGACTTAACTGCTATTACAGCAGGACAAGAACAAGGTTACATTGAACAGGTTAAGGTAGACTTAAAAGAACAACACGACAGAAAAAAAATAATTGAGGACAAAGCCAAATCTCTATTATTCATCATTACCGTTTCAATTACCGCAATTACTTTTTCGATGACTTATCTTAACAGCCTTGAAATAAATGTTCCTCAAACAATTGCTTTAATTCTTTTGGGTTTAAGTATTTTATATTTTGTTTTAGGGACAATAAGGGCATTACAAACGTTAAACATTAGAAAATTTCACGTTATCCAGACAGAAATTGAAATTACCGATGTCAACTACAAATTAAACGCCAAAAAACCAGACACTGATTTTCTCAAAGAATTAATTAAAAGCAAACAACAAAATGATTTAATCAATATTCAATTATCAAACTTTACATACGCATCATTTACCTTAATCAGAAACGGAATTGTTTTGTTTGTTTCTTTTTTTATTATGACAATTTTCGTTAGTTACATATCTAAACAAAATAAAACCAAAGACACATACCCAATAAAAAAGGATATAAAAATGAAAATAAACGACTCAATTGACGTAAAAATACCTTACACATTTGAGTTAAAATACGACATAAAAAATTTAGAAATTGACAAGCGAGAAAAGAAATAACAGCTGCTAACAGCAGTAGCTGTTGCACAACACTTCCAAAACCATCAAATCTGAATTTTTAGAGAAAAAACGACTTCAATAGAGGCTTTTCCGCCCATGTTTGTGCTTTGTCCCGTCCATACGGGGTTATCACCAACAAGAATGAATCCATTTATACATTGAATCACTTGTATTTATAGAAAAAGTGAGTATGTTTGAAAGCAGAAAAAAAAACCTTACACTATTCAGGCATATTCAACAGAATTTGGTTGTATAAGTTGAATTTTATCAGGCATATAAGGAAGTTATAGGCAAGCCTACCAAAACCCTTTAACCGACAGTTTTTAGCCTATATTTGAAGCAATTTTACATTATTAAGACTAAAAATTAGCATTTGATTGTTTTTTATTCTTATTTTTGCAGGACAATTACAAATTGACAAGAAAAAATGATAATCAACTTTAGTATACAGAACTTTGGCTCGGTTAAAGACAAACAAACATTAACCTTTGAAGCTGACAAATCCGACCACCTAGAAAATAGTTATGTCATTCACACAAATGGACTAAGATTACTGAAAATTGCTTTAATCTATGGAGCTAATGCATCAGGTAAGACAACCATTCTTAAAGCTCTTGAATTTCTACGGGACATAGTTTTAGAGCCTGAAACTAAAAAGACTGATAAGTTAGACTTTCAGCCATTTTTGTTTGATTCCGAAACACCTAATCAAAACTCTGTAATTAGTATTGAGTTCATAGCAAACGACACAAAATACTTTTACGAAGTAGCGTTTTTTAGAAAAGCGGTGGTTAATGAGACCCTTAACTTCTATAATCCAAATAAAGCAAACGTATTTAAACGAACAACTGATATTAACAATCAATTCACCGAAATTAAATTTGGAAGCAAAATTAAAATCGACAAAACCATTGAAAAAAATCTTGAAGCAAATACACTTTGGAACAACACGGTCTTAGGTGGATTTCTAAAAACAAACGTTGATGTAAAAGAATTAAAAGAAGCTGTTGAATGGTTTAAAAACTACTTGCGACCTTTAATTTTCACAAAAACACAATTGGAAGGATTTGTTACATCAAAAATTGATAAGGGAGAATTATCAAAACTTGACGTAATAAATATCCTTAAAAAAGCTGATTTTCATATTTCGGACATTGTAATTCAGGAAGAAGAAAAGGAAATTCCAGATGGTTTTATTGAATTTGTAAAAAAACAACTAAAAGCACCAGACAATGAAGTTAAAAAGTTGGAGGAAAAAGGGAAAATAACATCTGTAAATATTGAGTTTGAGCATACAGTAAACAAAACAAAATATACACTCCCAATTGAAATGGAATCACAAGGCACAAGAAGATTCTTTGGTTTCGCAGGATTGTTAGCATTATTAATAAAAAATTCAACAGCATTTCCAATTGACGAATTAGAAACATCTCTTCATCCTGACTTATATTCGCATTTCATTCTTTCTTTTTTACTTAATACCAATAAATCTCAAATAATAGCAACAACACACAATAGAGAAATTCTCGACAATAAAGACGTTTTTAGAAACGATGCTATTTGGTTCACAGATAAAAATGAAAAAGGCTCTACGGAATTATTTTCGTTAGCTGATTTTGATAGCTCAATAGTTAGAAACACAACAAATATTTACAATGCCTATAAAAGCGGGAAATTAAAAGCAACACCAAATTTGGGCGACAACTTCATTGATTTGAGTATATGAGACAGTCAAGGAAGATAAGAAATCAGGTTGTTCCAACATATTCATTTGTTGTGGACGGGGAAACTGAAATTTGGTATTTGCAAATGTTGAAACGAAATGAACGACAATTGAAAATAAATATCGAACCAAAACTTCCTCAAAGAAAAAGCATTGACGAGCAGTTTAAACTAGTAACAGACCTTTCAGTACGTGAGTATTCAAAAGTTTTTTGGATAGTTGACTTAGACACAATAATTAAAGAGTCTAGAGAAGCTCCGAAAGGCAAGAAAACACCTTTATGGAGTTTAATTGAGCTTAGAGGAAAACTTCAAAAAGATTATAAAAATGTTACTGTAATCATTAATAATCCTTGTTTAGAATTTTGGTTATTGCTACATTTTGAAAAGACCTCAAAACTTTTTGACACCTGTGGCAAGGCTGAAACTGAATTGAAAAAACATTTAAAAGACTACGAAAAAACTAAGACATACTTCACTAAACAAGACAATGATATTTACTTAAAACTTAGACCTCTTCTGAAAACAGCAATATCAAATTCATCCAATTTGGGAGAGTTCGATTTGGATGAACAGACAAAAGCAATTTGTGAAATGTTCCTGCTATTTGAAGCCGATGAAATAAAAAAATACTATGAAAAGCAACAGAAGGCATACTGCTAACAGGCGTAGCTATTCCTCCTAAGGCGGACAAGTGCACAACTCTTCAAAAACCTTCAAATTTAAATTTTAAGAACAAAAAATGACTTCATTAGAGGCTTTTTCCGCCCTTTTTGTTGCTTTGTCCCGTCCATACGGGGTTATTCACCACCAAGTATAAATCTTTTATGCATTGAATCACTTGTATTTATAAAAAAAGTAAGTATGTTTGAAAGCAGAAAAATAAACCCTGATACTTTGCAGGCTGATGCAATATAATTTTTGTGTATGAGTGGGATAAAGGAAGGAATAATAAGGAAGTTGTGTTACAGCATAAACTAGAACTTCGAAAAAAACGTTTGTTTCCTAAATAAGAAACATTTATCTTTGTAAAAACATTTGAATGGACGAGTATAAATTCCGAGTTGAGATTTTAGATGAGGTAAAACAATTTCTTGACAGCATAGACGAGAAAAGTCGTGAGAAAATAATTTATAACATTTGGAAAGCTCAAAGAACAAATGACAACGAGCTTTTCAAAAAACTACAAGACGAGATATGGGAATTTAGGACTAAATACAACAAAACATACTTCCGACTTTTTGCCTTTTGGGACAAGTCAGACAAAGAAGATACAATTGTAGTTTCAACACATGGAATAATTAAAAAGACAGATAAAACACCGAAAAAAGAGATTGAAAAAGCTGAACGAATAAGACAACAGTATTTTAACGAAAATAATAAAAGGAAATGAAAACATATAGCTTAGAAGAACTGACAGACAATTACATTGGTAAGAAAGGAACAAAAAGGCGAGACGAATTTGATAATGAACTTCGACTTGACTTGCTTGGATATGAAATAAAAAAGGCACGTAAAGAAAGGAATCTGACTCAAGAACAACTTGGAGAACTTGTTGGAGTTAAAAAAGCACAGATTTCAAAAATTGAGAATAGCGCAACTGACGCTAGATTTTCTACAATTTTAAAAGTATTTAAAGTGTTAGGAGCTAAAGTGAAATTTGATGTTGAACTGAACGACCACAAATTAGCTTACTAGTTGAAAAAAATGACAATCGCACAAAATCGGTAGCTATTCCTCCTAAGGCGGACAAGTGCACAACTCCTTTAAAACCTTAAATAAGCTCGATTCTCACGCCCTCTTTCTCTCCCTTTTTCCGCCCTTAGTGTGCTACCAACAACAAGTCCATTCAAGCATTAGTATATAATACTGTATTTGGGATTTTAAAAAAGTACCCTTAGCAATAACTCCGCAGCGGACTCAATGAAAATCAACCCAATTTCAGCATTAGAAAATTCTAATNNAAAATACGCTAATGCGTATTTTGGGATTAAGCAAATTTGTATTTTTTGAATACATTTGTAGTTAATATGAGAATAAAACTACTCTCTCCTGCCCTGTTGGCAATGCTTACTCTACTATTGCCATCTAAGATAAAAAGCCAGAATATACAAGCAAAAGATACTGCAAATTATCCTTTTTGGATAGAAATGATGCAGGACCGAAGCATTAATTTTTATAGAACCCAAAGTGCTTTTAATACATATTGGGAAAATAGAGAAATTGAAAAAGGCTCGGGTTGGAAACAGTTTAAAAGATGGGAATGGATGGCACAGCAGATAGTTGATGAGCAAGGAAACTTCCCAAATGAGTACAAACAAATAGAAGATTACCAGAAAATAATAGAACAAAATAGTTCCAATGGCTTGGGTCTTTTGAGTGGTGCTCCATGCTTTACTCAGGGGAACTGGAAAGAATTGGGACCTGTATTTTTACCCAAAAACAATACTGGCCAAATGAATGGAATGGGCAGACTCAATGCAGTAGCATTACACCCCACCGATACCAATACCTTTTATGTGGGTGCTTGTGCTGGGGGTTTCTGGAAAACACACGATGCAGGAAATACATGGCAAGTGTACCGCGACTCTCTTGCTACCTTAGGGGTTTCTAGTATTGCACTCAACCCAAACCATCCCGATACCATGTATTTTGGCTCTGGAGATAGAGACGCTAGCGATGCATTAGGTTTTGGGGTATATAAAAGTGTGGATGGAGGCAATACTTGGGTAATTTCTAACAGCGGTATGGGAAATGTAACTGTTGGCAGATTGATTGTGGACCCTAAAAACCCCAATATTTTGCTAGCCGCTACTTCCAATGGAATTTATAGAAGTACCAATGCGGCAGCAACTTGGACAAGGGTAAATACCAATACCAATTTTAAAGACATAGCTTTTATGCCCAACAACAACAATGTGGTATATGCTACAAGAGTTGGGCTATTTTATAAAAGCACAGACAATGGAATCAATTGGACTCAAATTAGCTCGGGAATACCTACTACGGGCGTAAGCAGAGGGGTTATTTCGGTATCTACTTTGGATAGTACTTTGGTGTATTTTTGGCTAGCAAACGGTAGCGTTCACCAAGGGTTTTACTTGTCTAGAAATGGAGGAACAAGTTTCCAACTAATGTCCAACACCCCAAACATACACGCCAATTCTATAGATGGCTCGGGCACTAGCGGGCAAGCATGGTACGACAAAACCATGACCGTAGACCCTACAAATGCAGGTATAATTTATTGCGGTGGGGTAAATATATTTAAATCTCAAGATACAGGAAAAACATGGGCTCAAGCTGGATATTGGGTAAACCAAGTGCATGCCGACCACCACGACATGGTGAGCTGTCCTATTACCAAAAGAATATTTGTTGCAAATGATGGAGGCTTGTATTTTAGTAGAACTAAAGGAACCCCTTGGATTCCTGTAAAATCTGGTTTGGCTATTGCCCAAATATATAAAATGGGTGCATCTAGAACCCAAAAAGACATTATAATTACAGGCTTCCAAGACAATGGAACAGCAAATTACAACAATGGCTGGTTTACCACCAGAGGGGGCGATGGAATGGACTGTGCTGTGGACCAAGAAGACCCAAGGTACAGCTATGGCGAAGTGTATTATGGAGATATTTATCGTGTGTTTAATGTAAATAGCCAAGGAACTATTGCCAGAAATGGATACATAGCTGCAGGAAGCGACACCATAAACGAATCTGGAGCATGGGTTACCCCTTTTAAACTTAGGGAAGGAAATAGCAGTACCATGTACATTGGCTACAAAAATATTTGGAGAAGTACCAACGTAAAATCAAGCCCAGTAACTTGGAAAAAAATATCCAACAATTTGGGCGGAGTGAATAATTCTGATTTTCATGAGTTAGAGAACTGTATTGCAAACTCTAATATTTTATACGCTTCCCGATCTAACAATACCTTTTTTAGAAGTGACAATATAAACGATGTAAGCCCTACTTTTACTACCCTTACTCAACCTGTTTCAGGCTTGGTAAGGGCCATAGAAACAGACCCTAAAAACGAAAACATAGTTTACATTTCTATAAACAACAGAGTATACAAATCCCTAAACAAGGGCGGCACTTGGACTACGGTGAATGGAACGCTACCTTTTAATGTTTTATCTATCCTGTTGGATACTTCTAGCGCCAAAAAAGGCTTGTATGTGGGTACTTTTGGTAGCGGAGTATGGTATACAGATTCTACTTTAAGTACTTGGAAATACTTTAACAATGGCATCCCTCCTACTTCTAGAGTAACTGATCTGGAAATGTATTACGATACCGCAAAAGATTGTAATTGTAACAGAATTTATGCCTCTACTTACAACAGAGGTACTTGGTATGGAAATGTTTACGTGGATAGCTTAAAAAAGCCAATTGCAAAGCTAGAAGAATACTCTAAAATTATACCTTGTGTGAACTCCGTGGTTCAGTTTAAGAATAACTCTTGTAATATCCCATCCGAGTTCAAATGGAAGTTTTTCAGTTCTGGAGTGGAATATACAAATGGAACGGACTCTACTTCTGAAAGTCCTTTTGTAAAATTCCAAAATGTTGGGAACTATAGCTTTTATATGCTAGCGGCAAACTGCCAAGGTGCGGATACCTTGTGGGGCTCTGTTCAAGTTCTAGACACCCTTAAACCAGTTTGTAAAACAGGTTTAAGGAATCTTGGAAATTTTGGGATTGGAATTTTTGAAATACAGCTGGCTGGAAAAACCATAATCAATGGAGGAACAGCCCAAGAAGGACCCTATGTAGACAATACCTGCCAAACTACCTTTGTTTTAGAAAAGGGCAAAAACTACCCCATGTATGTAAGAACAGGCAACTCCAACGATGAACAAGTAAAGGTGTTTATTGACTTAAATAACGATGGTTCATTCAATAATTCCAACGAAGTTGTATTTGATGCCTTAAGGGCCAGAACAAATCATTTTGATACCTTCTCTATTCCTTTTTCAGCCAAATCTGGAGTACCACTTAGAATGAGAGTAAAAAGTGATTTTATATCAGTTTCAACAAATGCATGCGATAGTGTCTCTTATGGCCAAAGCGAGGATTATACCGTATATATTCCTGTAGACTCTGTATATACTAACTTTAGTGTGAACAAAACTTCTATATGTGCAGGCAATAGCGTAATATTTACAGATTCTACTACACACAAAATCGGATCCTATGTTTGGAATTTCGGCAGCGGAGCCTCCCCTTCTTCTGCTTTTACCCCAGGTCCTCATGTGGTTACATATTCTACCCCGGGTTATAAAAACGTGACACTAAGTGTAAACAATGAAATCAAAAGGAAGGATAGTTTTGTGTTAGTAAATGTTACACCTAATGTTTCTATCACACAGTCCGTTTCCAATACAAATATTTGTTTGAATACTGGTTTTAGTTTTTCTGCAGTAGATTCTACCCAAAGCGGTGCAAGTTTTTCTTGGTATAAAAACAATCAAATAATCAACGATTCTACACGTAATTTTTATGTTAGAAATAACGCCACGGTTTCGGATAGCGGTTTTTATTTTTTAGTTGCCAACAATTCAGGATGTAGAGATACTTCCAATAGCATCATTCTTAATATCAGACCCAAGCCTAGTGTTAGCTTTACGGTAAACGACACCGCCCAGTGCCTTTCAGGAAACGACTTTAGCTTTAACAGAAGCAGCACCATTCCAAACAATACCGGGAACACTTCTTCTATTGCAAACAATATCTGGAAATTTGACAATGCAACTGTTTATGGAAATACTGCCAACATTCAGCATAGTTTCAGCACCCCCAAAATCTACTCCATAAAACTGATCAATAGCACCAACTTTGGTTGTAGCGATTCCGTTAGTAGAAATATTTTGGTACACCCACAGCCTAGTGTAAGCTTTTCAGTAAATGATACCGCCCAGTGTCTCTCTGGAAACGACTTTAGCTTTAGCAGAAGCACCACCATTCCAAACAATACCGGGAACTCTTCTTCTATTGCAAACAATATCTGGAAATTTGACAATGCAACTGTATATGGCAATACTGCCAGCATTCAACATAGTTTCAGTACTCCAAAAATCTACTCCGTAAAACTGATCAATAGCACCAACTTTGGTTGTAGCGATTCCGCAAGTAGAAATATTTTGGTACACCCACAGCCTAGTGTAAGCTTTACGGTAAACGACACCGCCCAGTGCCTTTCTGGAAACGACTTTAGCTTTAGCAGAAGCAGCACCATTCCAAACAATACCGGCAACTCTTCCTCCATTGCAAACAATATCTGGAAATTTGACAATGCAACTGTGTATGGAAATACTGCCAACATTCAGCATAGTTTCAGTACCCCTAAAATTTACTCCATAAAACTTATCAATAGCACAAACTTTGGCTGTAGTGATTCCGCTAGCAGAAATATTTTGGTACACCCACAGCCTAGTGTAAGCTTTACAGTAAATGACACCGCCCAGTGTCTCTCTGGAAACGACTTTAGCTTTAGCAGAAGCACCACCATTCCAAACAATACCGGGAACTCTTCTTCTATTGCAAACAATATCTGGAAATTTGACAATGCAACTGTATATGGCAATACTGCCAGCATTCAACATAGTTTCAGTACTCCAAAAATCTACTCCGTAAAACTGATCAATAGCACCAACTTTGGTTGTAGCGATTCCGCAAGTAGAAATATTTTGGTTCACCCACAGCCTAGTGTAAGCTTTACGGTAAACGACACCGCCCAGTGTCTTTCTGGAAACGACTTTAGCTTTAGCAACAGTTCGACTATTCCAAACAATACCGGCAACACTTCTTCTATTACCAACAACATCTGGAAATTTGACAATGCAACTGTGTATGGAAATACTGACAACATTCAACATAGTTTCAGCACTCCAAAAATTTACTCCGTAAAACTGATCAATAGCACCAACTTTGGTTGTAGCGATTCCGCTATTAGAAGTATTTTGGTGCATCCACAGCCTAGTGTAAGCTTTACAGTAAACGACACCGCCCAGTGTCTCTCTGGAAACGACTTTAGCTTTAGCAGAAGCAGCACCATTCCAAACAATACCGGCAACGCCTCTTCTATTGCAAACAATATCTGGAAATTCGACAATGCTACTGTTTATGGAAATACTGCCAACATTCAGCATAGTTTCAGCACCCCCAAAATCTACTCCATAAAACTTATCAATAGCACCAACTTGGGTTGTAGCGATTCCGCAAGTAGAAATATTTTGGTTCATCCTCAGCCTAGTGTAAGCTTTACGGTAAACGACACCGCCCAGTGTCTCTCTGGAAACGACTTTAGCTTTAGCAGAAGCACCACCATTACAAACAATACCGGGAACTCCTCTACTATTACCAACAATATCTGGAAATTTGACAATGCAACTGTGTATGGCAATACTGCCAGCATTCAGCATAGTTTCAGTACCCCAAAAATCTACTCCGTAAAACTGATCAATAGCACCAACTTTGGTTGTAGCGATTCCGCAAGTAGAAATATTTTGGTTCATCCACAGCCTAGTGTAAGCTTTACGGTAAACGACACCGCCCAGTGTCTCTCTGGAAACGACTTTAGCTTTAGCAGAAGCAGCACCATTCCAAACAATACCGGCAACGCCTCTTCTATTGCAAACAATATCTGGAAATTTGACAATGCAACTGTGTATGGAAATACTGCCAGCATTCAGCATAGTTTCAGTACCCCAAAAATCTACTCCGTAAAACTGATCAATAGCACCAACTTTGGTTGTAGCGATTCCGCAAGTAGAAATATTTTGGTTCATCCACAGCCAGTTTTCAATGTAGACTATACCGATAGCGTGTGTTTGAACGACAACGCCTTGTTAACTGTAAATAGTGCGGATATAAATACAGTATTTGTATGGAAATATGATGGAATGAATTTTACCACTAAAAACCTATCCATAAAAGCAGAACAAATTGGACAAATGGAAATCAAACTCCTTGCAAATACACAAAACAATTGTTCAGATTCAGCTAACTATACCATACAAACCCTTGCTTTGCCTATGTTCAGTTTAGGAAACGACACAAGCTATTGTAGCAACAAAACATTTAATTTAACCCTAAAAACAGGAATGCCACAAAACCTACATACATGGAATACAAACGAACAAACGGATACTATAGTAGTTACCCAAGCGGGAATGTATAGTGCAGAAGTAAAAACCTCGTTTGGTTGTTCATATACGGATAGTATTCAAATCACGGAATTAAGTGCTCCTGTGTTTGACTTAGGAAGCGACAGATTCCTAAATCCAGACTTGCCTGTAAACGAGACAATAAGCGCTGGAAATGGTTTTGCGAAATACCAATGGAATACTGGAGACAGCAGTTCTTTTATCAATGTTAGCGATACCGGTAGATACAGTGTAATCGTACAAAACATAGACGGTTGCAAGGAAAGCGACACACTCTTTGTTAAATATTGGAACAAAACCACTAACATAAACAATGTATGGCTGGAAAGAAATCAAATAAAAGTATATCCAAACCCTAGTAGCAACTTCATTACCATAGAATCAAACACTGATGTAATCGGGAAAATAAGGATTTATAGCAATATAGGACAGATAATGTATGACAACAACATAGATACAAAGCTTATTACTATAGACAATATAGACTGGGCAAGTGGTATTTACATTATAGAAACCACACAGAATGGCTTAGTGAGTAGAAATAGGATTAATATTGTGAGGTAAGAATTAAAGATATTCCATTGCTTAACGTCATAACCCCAGCAAGGGCGGGAACATGACACCCCGCCTGACAATACAAGAATTTTACTAAGCTTTAAAACCATTCAATTGTCAGACACCCCTCTGAAAGAGGGGAATCAGATTTTACAACAATTTCGAAAATGAAATCGAACGAACTATACCGCGCTTCGCGCATTCCCCTCTAACAGAGGGGTGGCAAGCGCCAATGGCGTTTGACGGGGTGTCAAGTTGAGAAAGCAGGAAAATCTAGACTGATTCTCATTATCCAACTCTCTATTAACCTGACTAAGTTTACCTTTCCTTCTAATCATTACCCAAAATCACCTAGTCAAAGCCCCATTTTTCTAAAACACTAACAATCTGCACTTAGCAATCTACAAATAAAAGTGACGGGAGGTTGCTAAAGAGTGATGGGAAGCTACCAAAAACTGATGGCAGGTAACTAAGTAGTGTTGTATGGCAACTAAAGCCTGTTGCACTATAACCAAAGAATAAAGTCTTCTAACCAATAAACGTAGGGAAGTTATAAAGCTTTGTTTTTAAGCTACTAATCTTTGATGCATACTAGCTAAACTACGAAGAAAACTTGCTAAGGAATAAATGGGTGTTGCTAAGGAATGTTGGGAGGCTGCTAAGAATTATCACTGGATTTTATATAAACATAGCTTTAGGGATATTGTAGATTTATTGAAATTGAGGTGCATGGAGATTTTTAACGAATGGATTTTATGAATTTTACTTATTAACGATATATTTGTAAAATGAACAAAATATTTCTCCTATCATTTATGACCATAGTATTGTTTTCATGTAGTAAAACACCTATTTTCGACAAGAATCAAAATATCGATATTAAATCATCTAACTCTATCTTATCTGCCGATTTGCTAGATTTTATGGAACAAGATTATGACTCTGATGTAAGATTAGTAAGATATACACAATATAATGATTTTGAAGATGCAAATGAGCATTTTAATATAGGATTCGGAAGTTCATTCTCTGGATTAAAACCTAATGTTGTTTCAATAAACAGTATTTCAGTGAATAGTACAGACAAATACAACAAACAAAATCTTACATCTTTATCAAATGATATATTTGGCACAAAACTTACTATCGCTTTTGACAGTGATACTTTAGATAATGCTTTTTATTCTTCAGTTCCAATGCGTGTCACATATGATACTTCTTATCATTTTTTAACAGAAGGAATGACATTTAATTGGAATGCAGATACAGGTTCCAATGCTGTAGTTTTTTATTTGAGTGCCAGTAAAGGAATAAATTCAAGCCTTTCTTCAGATTTTTATAAAACTATAGTAATTGAAGACAATGGAAGTTTTACCATCCCTTCAGGTTTTCTTTCGGAGCTAACTTCTCAAAATATATGGTTTGTTGAAACTGCTTTTATTAGAGGAAATTACAAAATGCTGCAAACTACAAATAATAATGCCGTGAGGGTAATTAGTGCAGGAATTTGTCAAGGACCCATGTTCTTACATTGATTTTTACAGTCTTATTAACAATTTTTTTCATATCATATTACCTATCAAAGCGTTTTTTGTTTGCAAACAAAAAACGCTTTTTTAATATATTTGATTTTGTATTTGCCTTCTTATAAACATTTTGGCTTACAAAATTATTTTTTCCAAGTGGATTGTATGCATTTTTTATCGTTGTTGTAACATGTATTCTTTTATCTTTTCTCCAAAGTTACTTTGCGAACAAAAGCTATTGGTTCATTTCATTTTAGTAGCTTGTTGGTGATAACACCATAACTGTTCGGAAGATTCATTTATCTTTGAAAATCAATTTTATCCATAGCAAAATTCAACCCGCCTGAGGCGGGTTGTTAACATCGCCTTATTCAATATCCCCGATTGCAATCGGTGGCTATTCATATTAAACCCCTTAGGGATTTTTAGATCTTGATGCTTTTTATCCACTCCAAACTCACTTGAAAAATAATTACATGGTTTTAATATTCAGCATTTTGCAATTCTTCCGAACAGTTATGGTGATAACACCAAAAATGGCTGAGGGAAGAGAATGTCCTCCTGTGACTCTCGAAGAACAATATTCCATCCCCCTTAATTTTCCATTAACATACCCTATTGTCCCTTCGAGGACCTCAGGTTAACAATAGGGTAGAATGTTTTTAATATAACTCACCCCAAGACTCTTGGGTATTGACGCATTAAACCTATAAGGTTTTCTTATTCTCTGTCGCTAAAACCTTATAGGTTTTCTTCCCCAATTTATTAGAGGACCTGTCCCCAATCTATTGGCGGAACACCAACTATCCAAACAAAAAAAGGCGGTAAAAACCGCCTTTTTAATATTTGAGAAAGAAAATAAAATTTATTTTACTTCTTCGTAGTCTACGTCTTGTACGTCGTCGGTGGGGTTGTTGTTTGCTCCACCTGCATTTTCAGCACCTGGCTGTGCAGCGCCTTCTTGTTGGGCATTGTACATATCTTGAGAAGCGGCTTGCCATGCAGCATTTAGTTCTTCAGAAGCAGAATCCATGGCTGCAAAATCTTTAGCACCATGCGCTATTTTCAACTTATCCAAAGCACTTTGAATGGCCGCTTTTTTCTCCTCTGGCAATTTATCTCCGTATTCTTTCAAGTTCTTCTCAGAAGTAAATACCAAAGAATCCGCAGTGTTTAATTTATCCGCTTCTTCTTTTAATTTTTTATCCGCATCGGCGTTTGCCTCTGCTTCTTTTTTCATTTTTTCTATTTCTTCTGGGCTAAGACCACTAGAACTTTCGATTCTAATTTTTTGTTCTTTGCCAGTACCTTTATCTTTAGCGCTTACGTTCATTATACCGTTTGCATCTATATCAAAAGTTACTTCTATTTGTGGAACGCCTCTAGGAGAAGGTGGAATGCCATCTAGTACAAATCTACCAATCGTTTTGTTGTCTTTAGCCATTGCTCTTTCACCCTGCAACACGTGTATTTCTACTTGTGGTTGGTTGTCGGCAGCGGTAGAAAACACCTCGCTCTTTTTGGTAGGAATAGTAGTGTTCGATTCTATCAATTTAGTCATTACACCACCCATGGTTTCTATACCAAGAGAAAGAGGAGTAACATCTAGAAGAAGTACATCTTTTACATCCCCGCTAAGTACACCACCTTGAATAGCAGCTCCAACTGCAACTACTTCATCTGGGTTAACCCCTTTAGAAGGTGCTTTGCCAAAGAATTTTTCTACGGCTTGTTGTATTGCAGGAATTCTTGTTGAACCACCCACTAGGATAATCTCATCAATATCGCTTGGTGTATATCCAGCATTTTTAAGAGCAGATTTACAAGGCTCAATAGTTCTTTGAACTAAGTCGTCTACTAGTTGTTCAAATTTAGCTTTGCTAAGAGATCTAACTAAGTGTTTTGCAACACCATCTACTGCGGTAATATATGGCAAGTTTATTTCAGAGCTTGCAGAAGAAGAAAGTTCGATTTTAGCCTTTTCAGCTGCTTCCTTCAATCTTTGCATAGCCGTTGGGTCTTTAGAAATATCTAGCCCTGGGTTTTCGTCACGGAATTCTTTTGCCAACCAATCTATGATTCTTTGGTCAAAATCGTCTCCACCAAGGTGGGTATCTCCGTCTGTAGATTTTACTTCAAAAACGCCATCGCCAAGGTCCAGAACGGATACGTCGTGTGTTCCACCACCGCAGTCAAATACTACAATTTTCATTTCCTTGTTGCGTTTGTCCAAGCCATAAGCAAGGGCAGCAGCGGTAGGTTCGTTTATAATTCTTCTTACTTTTAGGCCTGCTATTTCGCCAGCTTCTTTAGTAGCTTGTCTTTGTGCATCATTAAAGTAAGCAGGAACGGTAATCACAGCTTCTGTAACATCTGTACCAAGGTAATCTTCTGCTGTTTTTTTCATTTTTTGTAAAATGATAGCAGAGATTTCTTGTGGAGTGTACATTCTGTCGTCTATTTGAACTCTTGGAGTATTGTTGTCGCCTTTTACTACTTTGTATGGTACCCTTCCTGTTTCTGCGGTAACCTGATCGAAAGTGTTACCCATAAAACGTTTTACAGAGAAAATCGTGTTTTGTGGATTGGTAATTGCCTGACGTTTTGCAGGGTCTCCTACTTTACGTTCTCCGTCTTTTAAAAAACCTACTACAGAGGGAGTGGTTCTTTTGCCTTCTGAATTAGGGATAACTACGGGTTCATTACCTTCCATTACAGAAACACATGAATTGGTAGTTCCTAAGTCGATTCCAATTATTTTACTCATTTGTTTATTTTTTTTTATCTGTTACTACCAATATAAATGCCATTTTTATTTTGTTAATTTTTTGGCACAATTCTCCCTTTCGATTTGTCATTTTGTCACAAATAGCTCACACTAGCCGTAATAAATACTACGCTTTGTCAGTAAAACACAGAAAAGTTACTCTTTAGAAATTAAAAAGTCTTCTAAATTTCTCAACGTTTTTCCTTGGGTAAAAATAATTTAAATCCAATTTAAAAGCCATGGTCTGAAAAGGCTTAATTTGATTGAGTTCAATAATTGTACGGAATTGGTCAGAATATAAAAGTGGAACATATATTTCAAACACATCCTCAATAAGTATAAGAGAAACCCCTCCTACCCAAAGTAATTCTTGAGGGTTTGTAAACCCTATTCCAAAATCTGCAAATACCCTAAGAGTTTTTATAAAAGGCAAAGAAGATTCTAATTTTAGAGAGGAATAACCATTAAACTCATTGTTCAATGCGGTTCCAAGAGGTGTTCTCATGTCTCCTCCAGCGTTTATGAGCTGCTGCGACCACAATCCACCACTAGGATGTGACTGGCTTCTTCCCAACAGGGTTTCATTAAATGTATAGTCATACAAACCATTGTTTCCACTAAGCTGAAAAGCGTATATTGGACTTAGATTGGCTTGACGAAACAAAAACATTCCTGTATTAAATTCTCCTCTAAATTTGCGGTCCTTTGAGTTGTAGCGCCTGCTAAACTTAGTTCTAACTTCTGCTTTTGCAAAAGCATTGCTAAATTGGCTTTGTTGTACTCCTGGTATACCGGATTCCAGAATAAAATTCAATTTAGAAGGGTGTAGGCCATGTTTGTTATAAATCTCGTAATTTATTTTAGCAAATTGTCCTCCAATAGGGTATACAAACTCTCTTCTAGTAGAATCAGAAATTTGTGCATAATATTTATCAGAATATATATACATGTACTCCATTCTAAGCTTTTTCTGCACTTTATTGGAGAGTACACCTTTGTGTTTTAGATAAAAAGTAATGCTAGGGTTTATTTTGTTAAACGTATTGGAAATTCCATCTGGCTTGTAATCGTATCTGCTTAGTCCTAAGTTTGCATTAACTCTTTGTAAAAATTTATTGTTGTACACAGGAAAATTCCAACCTATACTTCCGTTGCCAATCATATTCTTTGTTCTAGTACCATAATAAGCAGTAAAGTCATATTCGAATTTTTTGTGAGGATACAACCTATTAAATACTGAAGCACCAAAGCCCCAACCAGAATAGGAAGTATAGTTTACGGCGGGGTTTAGATAAATTTCATTAAAAAATGGATTTTCTGGCGTGGGTAACAAGGTAAGCTTATAGTTGTTGTTTTTAACCGTAGGACCAAGGAGCAACTGATTGTTAGAATATTTATAATCTGGTAATTTATACAAAGGATCAATTCTAAAAACAGAGGCATTATTGGCAACACTCAAAACAGTGTCTTTTTCAAAAGGGTTTAAGAAAATCAGGTTAGGCATAGTAGTGTCCTTAAGTTCAAAACTAGAAACTGCCAAAGGAATTTCTATCCCTGATTTATTGGTAATTTTAATTTCCGTAAATAGCTCATTTGCTTTGACTACCTTAGCTTTAAAATCTACACCACCTTCATTGTTCATAAGGTGATCAAAAAACCAATCTAAGTTTTTACCACTAGTTTTCTCAAAAGAGTTTTGCATGTCGTAAGGCAGAGGGTGTTTAAATTTAAACTGCTGATAATACTCCAACATGCATTTTTGAAACATTTCAGTACCCAAGAAACTTTCTAAATATTCAAAATGAGTGGCAGTTCTACCATAAATTACAGCGAAGTAATTGTTTGACAAATAGTCTTGGGAATGTTTACAAGAATGTTGGTCCTCTCCTAGTCTTTGGGCGTTTAAATTTAAAATTCTATAGGTTTCTTGAACGTAATATTGCAACAAGGCAGATTTTTTCCTTTTGGCCATTCCTTGCAACACTGCAAAATCATTTTGGTTGTTTTGTTTCTTAAAAAACTGATTTTCGAAATAAGTATTTACAGATTCGTCCATCCAAGGCCATCTTCTTTCGTTGGAAGCTACAATTCCATAAAACCAATTGTGTCCTAACTCATGAACAATAACTTCGGCATTGATACTTTGACATACGGTAATAGTTGGATATTCCATACCTCCTCCGGCGATTAAATCCCCAATTACTACACTACAAGTTTTGTAAGGATACATTCCAACATTTTCAGAATAAAAAACGAGTGCTTGTTTCATATATTCGAGCCCGTTTAAAGCTTGCATATTATTTTGGCGTGTAAACAATCTATTCAGAACTTGATGGTTGCTGTCCAAGGTAATAGTTTCGGTATAAACTCCAAAATCAGGAGAAGAAAACCATGCAAAATCATGCACATTTTCTTGGGTAAACTGAATGGTTTTAAACTTTGAAGTATATGGAGGCAGCGGTTTTACTTGTTCGTTGTCGTAGGTTATCTTGTGTTTTTTTCGAGTAGGATTTGTTTTATAAAAAAGTTCCAAGGAGTTTAAATACGCCTCCTCTTGTTCCGACTGCATTTGTCCGGTAGCAGCAACAACAAAATCTGCGGGTACGGTAACATTCACAATGTAATCACCAAACTCGCTATAAAACTCACCTTGTTCCAAATATGGCATTGGATTCCAGCCATTCACATCATATACTGCTGGTTTTGGATACCACTGGGTGGCCGCTATAAAGTTATTTTCAGCGCCCAATCTAGAAAAAACTTTAGGCATTTTTACTTTAAAGTCCATAAAAACTTCCACAGAATCCCCTGGCAACAATGGTTTCTCCAAAAGAAGTGTAGCAATCTCATCTTGAGAATTCTGAAGCTCAGATTTAACATTTTTTCCAACCATAACATTCGAAACTTCTATATAACCTTGTCCTAATTTTTTGGTTAAGAAGTCCTTTTTACCCAAAGCAGCCTGTTGTTTTGCATAAGGTGTTTGCCTGTTTTTGTAGGCGTTTGGCCACAGATGAAAAACAATTCTATCCAAGGTATCAGGCGAATTATTATAATACACAACTTTTTGCGTTGCGTTCAGAAAATACTTATTAGAATCTATATCCAACACTACATTTATAGAGTGGTTCGATTTTTGTTGCCAAGTGGCTTGTGTTTGCTTATTGGATTGCGCAAAAAGCAAAAAAGGAAATAAGCTTACAAAAAGAAATAGTTGATTTTTCATAGGTTGCTAAACGAGTTGCAATTTTAGTGAATAATTTATGGAAAACTACATTTCATGTTTAACAAAAGAATACTATATTTGATTCACTTAAAAATAAAATACTATGATGTGGGATGATGAAGAAGAGGAAGATGTCATTATGCCTGGAACACCTAGAGCTACAAGTCTTTTAGAGAATTTTGAAGCTTGGGAAAATGGTCATCCTAAATATTTTACAGAAGCAGAACTTGAGTTTTTGTTTCGTCATTTTCATTATTTTTATCACGATGGAGACCACAAAGTGTTAAAGATTTTGGATTTGGGTATGGAAATGTTCCCGAATTCGGGTGTTTTTCAGCTCTGTTCGGCTAAATTTTTATACGACAAGGGGAATGTTCACGAAGCTCTTAAGCTTATTGACATGTCTAAACTATTGGACCCAAAAAACCAAGACACGGCAATTTTAGAAGCAGAGTGTTTTGAAGAGTTGGAACAGTACGACAGAGCCTTAGAAATATTGCAAGAAGCAGAAACCTATGTATCTGAATTTAACCCAGAATTAAACATCCGCCTTGTTTCCTTGCTATTCCACTTTGAGAAAAGAGAATCTGCTATAAAAAAACTTAGTAAGCTTATTGAAATGGAATATATTGATTCTGAAATAAACAATATAGCTACACTATCTTTTGAACCAGAAGACCTTATAGAAGCAGTAGACATTCTTATAGACAAAAACCCATACAGTGAGGTGTTTTGGAATTTTAAAGGAAAAGTATACATGATGAATGAAGAATGGAACGAAGCCATTCAATCTTTTGAATTTGCACATTACATTAAAGAATCCGAGCCCGAACCTTTGTATAATTTAGGGATTTGCTATAAAGAGAATAAGAACTATTTTAAGGCAAGAACATATTTTGCAGATGCCTCTGCCTTGGGTTTTGATAAAAGAGACTGTGTAATAGAAACTGCTATCTGTATGAACAGATCTGGAGAACATGTTCAAGCGCGATTTTTACTTCAAAATCTGGTACCAGATTCTGAAGATGATTACGAACTATACTTTGAAATCGGTTTTTCTTTTCTTCATGATGCTATGGCTGCCAAAGCGCTTACTTTTTTTGAAAAGTCCTACAACATAATGCCTTTGCTGGACACCTTGCTTCTTATGGCAGAATGCAACTTTGTATTAGACAGAGAATCAGATATTTTAGACAATTACAACAAGGCAAAAGAGCTTAGATTCATGCAGCCCGATCAGTTTGTTTTAACCTTTTTCGGAATATTTTACAGATTGGAAATGCTGCCTATGGCTACCATGGTATACGAGGAAGAAATTTCTCAAAAAAATGAAAACGAACTACTTATGCTTATTCTTAAATCGCTTGTATACAAGTTAGAGGGAAGAAACAAGGTACACCATGTAGAATTGTTGAATTGTTTTATGCAAGACCCTGCCAAGTCATTGGAATATTTAGAGAGTATAGACAAAGAACTTTTACACGACCCAGAAGTAATTAGTATTAGAGAATTGTTTTAGAATGCTTTACTTTGCAAACTTATGACTATTAACCACGATTTATTTAAGTTAACAAACCTTCCTGAACGCCCAAATAAGCCTAGAGAAAATGGCATAACCATGGTTATGGACAAGGGCTTAAGTACCTTCCAAGCAGCTAGCCTTGCAGAGTCTGGAGAACATATTATAGACCTAGTAAAACTGGGATTTGGAACATCGCTTGTGACCCCTAAACTAAAAGAAAAAATTGCCATATACAAACAAGCAGGTTTAGATATTTATCTAGGTGGAACACTTTTCGAAGCTTACTTAGTTAGAAACCAAATTGAGGATTACAAAAGACTCATAGACAATTTAGGAATAAGTACAATAGAAATTTCTGATGGTAGCATTTCCCTAGAACATGAGAAAAAATGTGAATTGATTAGCCAATTTGCAAAAGAATATAAAGTGTTAAGCGAAGTAGGCTCCAAAGATGCTGAAAAGATTATCCCTCCCTATGCTTGGATAGAAATGATGGAAAACGAATTACAGGCAGGCGCATGGAAAGTAGTAGCTGAATCTAGAGAAAGTGGAACAGTAGGCGTGTTTAGAGGAAGTGGAGAAATACGCACAGGCTTGGTGGCAGAAATTGAACGTAAAATAAATATTGACAATGTAATTTGGGAAGCCCCACAAAAATCTCAGCAAGTCTGGTTTATAAAACTTTATGGTTCAAATATAAATTTAGGAAATATTGCAGTAAACGAAGTATCTGCTTTAGAAGCACTAAGACTTGGTTTGCGTGGCGACAGTTTCGACTTTTTTATTTAATTCAAATTCCCATAGTATTTACTAATTTTGCACCATGTCTTTATTCCAACAAGTAAACGAACAAATAAAAGAGGCCATGAAGGCTAAAAACGAAGCAAGACTTCGTGCACTTAGGTCCATGAAATCTGCTTTTTTAATCTTAGCAACCGAAACCGGTGCCGGCGAACCCGATGACGAAACCTGCTTAAAAGCGATTCAAAAACTAGCCAAACAAAGAAAAGATAGTATTGCGGTATTTGAACAACAAAACAGAATAGACCTTGCAAGCAAAGAACAAGAAGAGCTATTGGTTTTAGAAGAATACCTACCTAAAGCTCTAGGAGAAGAAGAACTTAAAAATATTTTGGAAAACCTTATAAGCCAAAGTGGCGCCTCTAGCATGAAAGACTTAGGCAAAGTAATGCCTTTGGCTGTAAAAGAGATAGCAGGAAGAGCAGATGGCGCTCTTGTAGCTTCTATGTTAAAAAACCTATTGAATAACTAAACGTAACCCCCTCCTTTTTAAATTAGTAAAATGCAAGAATTTGAAGCAGTTATAGGATTAGAAATCCATATTCAGTTAAAAACTCAAAGCAAAGCTTTTTGTGCAGACAGTGCATTGTATGGCGAATCCCCAAATACATTGGTAAGTGCTATAAGCTTAGGCCACCCAGGCACACTTCCTATGCACAATATTTCTGCCATTGAATATGCCACAAAACTAGGGCTTGCTCTTCATTGCAACATTACCCAATTAAATGGATATGCTAGAAAAAACTACTTCTATGCCGACTTGCCCAAAGGATATCAAATATCTCAAGACAAAACCCCAATTTGCACAGGCGGATTTGTAGAAATACCTAGCAACAATGGTAACAAAAAAATTACCATTACCAGAATTCATATGGAAGAAGACTCTGGTAAAAGCATGCACGACCAAGACCTATACGACAGCTTGATAGATTACAACAGAGCAGGTGTACCCTTGGTGGAATTAGTAAGCGAACCAGAAATTAGAAGCGGAGAAGAGGCTTACCACTTTGTTTCCGAAATTAGAAAACTGGTGCGATACCTGGATATATGCGATGGAAACATGGAAGAAGGAAGCATGCGCTGCGACGCCAATATTTCCATACGACCTGTAGGCTCCCAAACCTTTGGAACTAAAGTAGAGGTAAAAAACATGAATTCTATGACCAATGTAAAAAGAGCCATAGAATTTGAAATAAAACGTCAAACAGAAGCGGTATTGGCAGGAGAAAAAATTGTATCAGAAACCCGTAGCTTTAATGCTGCCAATGGTAGCACTATTTCCATGCGAAGCAAAGAAGAAGCCCAAGATTACCGTTATTTCCCAGAACCAGATTTACCCCCTTTCATCATAAACCAAGAGTTTTTGGATAAGGTAAAAATAAGTTTACCAGAATTACCCAAAGCATTATTTGAAAAATTCACACAACAACTAGGCCTTTCAGATTATGATGCACAAGTACTCACAGAAGATAGAGATACAGCCGCTTATTTTACTGAATTGTATGCACAATGCAAACATGCTAAAACAGCTGCAAATTGGATCTTAGGCCCCATAAAATCTTGGTTAAACGAACAAGCAAAAGATATTTCACTTTTCCCGTTAAATCCTACACAGCTTTCCAAATTAATCCAATTGGTAATGGAAAATACCATTAGCCACACGGCTGCAGTATCTGTAGTTCTTCCCGAACTTATTGCCAATCCTTCTTTAGAACCTATAGAAATAGCTACAAAAAACAATATTTTACAAAATACTAATTCCGAAGAACTAGAGAATTGGGTTTTAAAGGTATTGGAAAGTATGCCAGAAAAAGTAGCCGAATACCAAAATGGCAAAAAAGGATTATTAGGTTTGTTTGTAGGAGAGGTAATGAAACTTTCCAAAGGTTCTGCAGACCCAAAAAAGGTAAATGAAATAGTTAGGAATAAATTAGACTAATTTTTGCGGTTGGTTGGTGGTCCACCAATAAATTGGGGACAGACAAACACCAACCAAAGGGAAAAAGAGTTTGTCATGGTGAGGATCTCGAACCATTAAAGAGAGGAAATGTCGTGGTTCGAGAACCTCACCATGACATTTCCTACGAGAACTTAAAAATATACGCCGTGGTTAGTGTTTTTCACCAACCACAAGGAAAACTAGACTGATCTCTGATGCTTTACGGTTGGTTGGTGGTCCACCAATAAATTGGGGACAGACAAACACCAACAAAAGGAAAAAAGAGTTTGTCATGGTGAGGATCTCGAACCATTAAAGAGAGGAAATGTCGTGGTTCGAGAACCTCACCATGACTTTTCCTACGAGAACTTAAAAATATACGCCGTGGTTGGTGTTTTTCATCAACCACTCCTTACTCCATTTTCTTCATCATGCACGGCGGGCCATCAACCATTTCAAAAATATACGCCGTGGTTGGTGTTTTTCACCAATCACAAGGAAAACTAGACTGATCTCTGATGCTTTGCGGTTGGTAGGTGGTCCACCAATAAATTGGGGACAGACAAACACCAACAAAAGGAAAAAAGAGTTTGTCATGGTGAGGCTCTCGAACCATTAAAGAGAGGAAATGTCGTGGTTCGAGAACCTCACCATGACATTTCCTACGAGAACTTAAAAATATACGCCGTGGTTGGTGTTTTTCACCAACCACACACATGTTTTTAATAATCAATACGATATTAAAGAGATAAAGGTTCAAGTCTAACCCAAAATCCGAGTGGCCATCATTCTTGCCTCTTCAAAAGCATCCATATTCAAATCCAATTTTACTCCTTGTTTGCTTAAAAAATGAATTAAATTTTCGGTAGACAAATTGCCCGTAAGAGAATCTGTTGCAAAAGGGCATCCACCCAATCCATTCATTGCACCATCAAAACGCCTGCAACCCGCGGTATATGCAGCCTCTAGTTTTAACTCCCAGTCGTGGGGGCGTGTGTGCAAATGGGCACCAAATTCAATTGCAGGGTATTCTTTTTGCAAAATGGTAAATATTTCGAAAATATCCTTGTTTTTTGCTATACCTACTGTATCGCTCAGAGAAATAACCCGAATTCCTAAATCAGCAAATACCTTTACCCATTCTAAAACCAAAGAAATTGACCAATCCTCTTTATAGGGATTTCCAAAACACATGGACAAATACAAAACCATTTCCTTGTTGTGTTTATCCAATTCTTGTTTAATGGCAATAACCTCCTGAACAGATTGCTCTTGGGATTTGTTGGTATTTCTTAATTGAAACTGAGAAGAAACCGAAAAAGGAAAGCCAACTACTGAAATATTTGGATATAAAACTGCGTTTTGAGCACCTCTTAAGTTGGCAACTATGGCAATAAATGACGTTTTAGAAGAAGAATTCAATTGAGTAATCACCTTATTGCTGTCTCTCATTTGAGGAACAGACTTGGGAGAAACAAAACTAACACAGTCTAGAAAATCAAAACCTACATCAATCAACTTGTTAATATACAATATTTTATCCTCTGTTTGAACAAACTTTGACAAGCCTTGCATGGCATCTCTTGGGCACTCAATTATTTTTACTGACATATTAAAAGAAAGGCTGCCAAAAATAGTTGTTTTTTTTATCTTTGCTACCCTTTTAAAAAGCTTATTAATAGAAATGACTTCTAACAAATTTACCCCCGAGAACCCGGAAGAAGAGGAAAGTATCAAAATTGATGCTTTGGAACAAGCGGGAAACCATCAAGACGAAGATGAAACTTTAGAAATGGAAGATTCTGAAATGCACACAGACAGAACAGACTATTCTATGTTCACAAAAGAAGATTTCGTTAAAAAAGCCAACGATTTAATTTTCCACCCAAATATTTCGGAGGCTAATGAATCGTATAAGAAAATGCGTTTGCTTTTCGATGAAATCATAAAAAAAGATAGGGAAAGAAATTTACAAGAATTTGTAGCACAAGGCAACGAACCTAGGAATTTTAAACCTAGTATAGACCCTTTAAAAAATGATTTTTATGCTGCTTACACTAAGTTTTTGGAAAGAAGAGCCAAAGAAAAAGAACAAGCTGAATTAGAAAAAATTAAAAATTTAAAAGCTAAGAAAGAAATTCTTGAAAAAATTCGTGTTCTTACTGAATCTGAAGAAAAAGAAAGTTCGCTGAATGAATTAAAAGAGCTTCAAAGACAATGGAAACAAATTAGAAGAATACCACAAGAACAAATGCAAGAACTATGGGAAACCTATCGTTTCTTGTTAGATAAGTTTTATGACAATCTTTCTATTTTCAATGAATTAAAAGACCTAGACAGGCAGAAGAACCTTGAGTCTAAAATAGAATTGTGTAAAAAAGTGGGCGAATTACTAGAAGAAAAATCCATAAAAAAATCCCATATTCTTTTAAACAAATACCACGAAGACTTTAAAAACATAGGACCTGTTCCCAAAGAGTTTAGCGAAGAAATTTGGAATACTTTTAAAACTGCAAGCGACAATGTTATAGAACAAAACAAGAGGAAAATTGAGGAAATGAAGGAACAGCGCAAGCAAAACCTAGACCTTAAAACTCTTTTGTGCGATAAAATAGAACAAATAGCTGAGGTTCCATATACTAAGGTTAAAGAATGGAACAGCAAAGGCAAAGAAATTGAAGATATCTTTACAGAATGGAAAAACATAGGACCTGTTCCTGAGTCTGTAAGCGATCAAATTTGGAAAAGATTTAGAGAAGCGCAAAACACTTTTTATACCAATAGAAAAGAGTTTTTTGGCAACCTAAGCCACGACAAAGAAAACAATTACAAGCAAAAATTGGAGTTGATTGCAAAAGCAGAAAAATCTGCCCAAAGCAGTGATTTGGACAAAGGCAGTATAGAACTTATTCAGCTGCAAGAAAAATGGAAAGCAATAGGCCCAGTTCCTGAAAAGTACTCCAACGAAATTTGGGCAAAATTTAGAGCCATATGCGATGAGTTTTTTAAGCGCAGAGACATTCAACGTAGCGCCCAAAAAGAGGTAGAAAAAGAAAACCTAACACTGAAAGAAGCAATTTTGGCCAAAATGCAAGAACTTCTAAATGAAGCAGATGCAAATGGAGAATCTGTATTAAGCAAACTAAGGGATTTTCAGCGCGAATGGTCAAAAATTGGTTTTGTGCCTTCTAGCAAATTCCAAAAAATCAGAAAAGCTTACGATGAAATTAACGATTCTATTTTAAATAAATTTAAGCTTTCTGCAGAAGAGTTTAAGAAAAACAGAGCCAAAGAACACTATGAAATGCTTGCAGAAAAAAGCAATGGAAAATTTGCTTTACAAGGCGAAGAGAGAAAGGTTCAAGATAAAATGAAGGCTTTACAATCTGAGTTAATTACACTGCAAAATAACATTGAGTTTTTTGCAAACTCAAAAAATGCGGACAAGTTAAAATCTCAGATGGAAGAAAAGATCGAAAAAATCAAAGAATTAATACACAAAAACGAACAAGAACTTCGCATTATTCGTTCTGTTAAAAAATAAAAAAGAGCATGCTGTACAAGGTTGCATTGCTTTTTGACTATATAAAATATTTGTTGCTTGCCAAAACAAGGCATGGCACCCACTCCCCTTTTGTATATGCATTTGCCGACAGGGTTCTGTATCAAAAATACGAGAACCCTGTATTTTATGATATTGAGTTGATTAGGCAAAAAATGTTGCAATCACCAACCAAAGTAAATATGCTAGACTTAGGGGCGGTTGAAAAAAAAACATACCAAAGTACTGTTCAAAAGATTGCGGCTTCGGCTGCCAAAAATAGCAAATACGCCAAGCTTCTGCATAGAATTTGCGCAGCATATTCGCCAGAATACTGCATAGAACTAGGCACCAACTTAGGCATAAGCGCCATGTACCAAGCAAGTGGATTACAAAATGGTCACCTATACACCTTAGAGGGAAACCCTAAGCTCTTAGAAATAGCCAACTACAACTTTGAAAAAACCGGACTACAAGAGAAAATAACTAGCATAGAAGGAAATTTTGACCAAAGTCTACCCCTACTGCTTTCTCAATTACCCCGAGTTGATTATGCATTTATAGACGGCAACCACAGGAAAGATGCTACCCTGCACTATGTTGACCTAATTTGGCAAAAATGCCATAACCATAGCATCCTAATTTTAGACGATATAAGATGGAGTGGTGAGATGGAAGAAGCTTGGCATATACTAGAAAAAGACTCTCGTTTTCATGTAAGTATCGATCTTTTTATGGTCGGTATACTTTTTGTAAGGAAAGAACAAGAAAAAGAAAACTTCATTCTTAGATTTTAAAACTATGCCTCAAAAAAACATCTTTCGTGTCATATTCAAAAATATAAAGAAAATTGTCGCCAATTTCATGAGTGGTATTTTCCCTCCTGGCTTTCATGGTGCATCGCTTTATGAAATATTGTCTTTGTTTTTTTCTTATGCACGCAAACCAATTTTTAATTTGTATGCAGGGGCATTGTCCTTTAATTTTTTCCTGGCCTTATTTCCTGCTATCATCTTTCTATTTACACTGGTTGCTTATATACCCATTCCTAATCTAAAAGAGGGTATCTTAGAAACCTTAAATTTTTTCTTGCCACAGAGTTCCTTTTCTACCATAAATGACTCCATTACAGATATAGTAAAAAACCAAAGAAGTGGCCTATTAAGTGTGGGTTTTATATCGGCACTTTATTTTGCTTCCAATGGGGTACACAATATGATGAGCGCTTTTGACAGTTCATTGGAGACAGAAATCAAGAAAAAACGCAATTTTTTACAAAAAAGAATAACCTCTATCTTTATTACACTGTTGGTTACCCTCTTGCTTCTGCTATCTATTGTAGTACTCATTATAGGCGGTTATATCTCTGCAAACCTATCCAAGTGGGGCATGAACGAAAGTTTGGTAAATGCGGGCTTGTTTATAATAGAAACACTAACCCTTACCTCTCTGGTATTTTATACCATATCGTTTATATACCACTATGCGCCTTCGAGCATAAGCAAGTGGCGATTGATAAGCCCAGGGAGTATAGTTGCCACTACCCTATCGCTTATCTCCACCTACGCTTTCACCTCCTATGTAAACCACTTTAACCTTTACAACAAGGTATATGGTTCTATAGGCGCAATTATAGCCATGATGTTGTTGATCTATGTAAACGTATATTCTATACTAATAGGCTTTGAATTAAACCACAGCATAAACAAGGTAGCCAACGAAAAAAGCAAGCATGTAAAAAAACAAAATACTTTTGAAAATTAATTTGCACTTCAAAATAATTTTTCTATTTTTGCACTCCTTTTGAGGCCAAGCGGCCAAAGAAGAACTGGAGAGATGGCAGAGCGGTCGAATGCGGCGGTCTTGAAAACCGTTGACTGTTACAGGTCCGGGGGTTCGAATCCCTCTCTCTCCGCATGTCAAGAGGAACGTTCTTGGCAAAACCCTGTAAATCATGGCATTTACAGGGTTTTTTGTTTTCTAAGGTTGGCAGAAAAATGCATGTTTTGGCACTTTAAATTATTCAAATCGTTACCCTTTTTTTTGGGGGTAACGGAGGTAACGATTTTTTAGGGTTCCAACTTAATGCCTTGATATGCAACATTATGCAAAGCAAAAGGTAACTGTTAACTTTTACCTTTGCATCGCGAAGTGAGGACGACAACCCGTCAAAAGTGTAAATAATCGTTACCCTTTTTGGTTAACGACAAAAAACACCTAGACACAAACTAAATTTTTATGTCGTCAAGAAAAAACACTTTCAACCTCATGTTTTACCTCAACAGAGCTAAAACCAACAATGAAGGAGCTCCTATCATGCTCCGTATCACCATTAATGGAAGCCAAGTGGCTACCTTTATCCGAAGGCGTGTAAACCCTGAAGATTGGAACCAAAGTCGCGGAACTCCGTACAACAAAGATGAATACACAAGGGAAATTACCCTATTCATTGAAACCTTACGTTCCAAGGCCTATGCTGCATTTACAGAACTTACACGCGACACAGACCACATTACTGCTGCCATGATTCGAGACTACATGTTCGGCATTCACAATGGTGAAGCTCGCACTATCCTGGCTATTTGGGATGAACACAACACAGAACTGAAAAAGACCATTGGAAAACAATGCTCCTACACCTTGTGGCAAAAACACAACACTACCCGAAATCATTTCCATGCCTTCCTAAAATCCTACTATCGAATGGAAGATATGCCTATTGCATCCGTTAAGTACAATGTGATTCGTGAGTTTCACCAGTATATTATGGCTGAAAAAGATTGCACCTACAATACCTCTATTAAATTTCTGCAATTCCTCAAAAAAATCACCATGCGAGCTATACGTTCAAATTGGATAAAAAACGACCCCTTCGATGGCTTTAAACTCACCTTAAAGGAAACAGACCGGCCTTACCTAGACGATGAAGAATTACAGCGTTTGGTAAGCAAGAAATTCGATTTCCAAAGGCTTGAACATGTATGTGACTTGTTTCTATTTTCCTGCTATACAGGGCTCGCTTATGCGGATGTAGCAAAACTTACCAAAGCAGAGCTAGAACGTACACCAGATGGTATGTGGTGGATTAAAACCCGAAGACAAAAAACCAAACAGCGAAGCCAAATTCCTCTGTTAGATATTGCCAAACGGATCATTGATAAGTACGCAGATATTTCACAATTAAGGGCAAATGACAAAGTGTTGCCTGTATTGAGCAATCAGAAACTAAATGCCTATCTGAAAGAAATTGCGGATCTCTGCCAAATAGAAAAAAAGCTTACTTACCACGTAGCCAGGCATACTTTCGCAACAACTGTAACCCTTCAAAATGGGGTTTCCATAGAATCTGTTAGTCGTATGCTTGGACACTCGAACATTAAAAGTACACAGCATTACGCGCGAATTGTAGATAAGAAAATAGCCCAGGAAATGATGGGAATGTCTTTAAGAACGAAAATGGAAATGGCCAAATAAGAAGAGAATTATGGATACTTCGTTTGAAAGGAATAAAACAGGTAAAGATGAGTGGCTAACCCCTCCGGAATTAATACGTGCATTGGGTAAATTTGACTTAGACCCATGTAGTCCTGTAAAGCGTCCCTGGGATACAGCCACCAAACACTTTACACTTTTAGACAATGGATTAACCAAACCCTGGACTGGCAGGGTTTGGTGCAATCCTCCTTATGGCAATGAAACAAACCTATGGTTAGATAAGTGTGTAGCCCATGGCAATTGCATTGCTCTTACCTTTGCTAGAACAGAAACCAAGATGTTTTTTGAACAGGTATGGAGTAAAGCAGATGCGGTTTTGTTTTTAAAAGGCAGAATACGGTTTTACCATAGTAACGGCACCCAAGGTGACAGTGCAGGAGCTCCTTCTGTTTTGATTGCTTATGGAATTAAAAACGCAGAAATTTTGGAAAAATCTAAATTAAATGGCAAGTTTATTTGGGTTAAAAAATGGGATAAATTGACCCTTTTGTAGGGCAATGCATTTTGCATGGAAATTTATTGTCTTAAAGTATTGATAAATATAGGTTTTAGGGCAATTTTATTTTCATAATCACCCCTCTAGGGCAATGGGCAATCCTATATATATATAGGATTGCCCATTGCCCTTTATAGAGATATGATTTGAATAGTGGGCAAAAAATTCCAAATTGCTTCCGAACTATGCACTAACACTGAGAATTTGTATTTTCTACTTTTGCTGCATGAATGATGGGGAATTCAGAATTAGGACTTATGGGTTTGGAGAGCTCGCTCAACTCTACATGCCCAACATAAGTAGCAAAAGTGCTTCTGCTCGCCTTCGAGCCTGGATAGAACGAAATGAAGCCTTACACTGCGAACTCCTAGAAACAGGATTTAAAAAAGGTCTGCGTACCCTCACTCCAGAACAGGTTAGGTTGGTGGTAAGGTTTATTGGGGAGCCGTGAAGATAATTAACAAAAAAAATACTTTTTTTTGGCAAAGCAAATTAAGTTGATTTGATTTCAATAGTAATTTCTAAAATTTAAAACCCAAGTTAAAATATAGTTTTAAAAAAGTAATCATATCACTTAATGGCCGAATTAGAAATAACTTTAATTAAATTTAGTTCAACAAAAAAGGGCATTTTATACAATCCCTGCTTTAAAAGCAAAACCAAGTATGTTTTAATATGAATTAAATGAAGTAGTAGTGACTTGATAAATTCTTTTTAAAGCTTCTGTATCAAGAGTCCAATTATCCTTTAAAAACGTCCTCTTATTATAAAAATAATACAGTATCAAAATGATTGTTGGCTGCTGAAATAATAGTCCGTTTTGTGGCTGAATATATTTTACCAGGTCTGAATAGTGCTTTGCAGTGAAAACTTCCAATTCTTGAATTGAAATATTTTCACATTCCAATAGGTCAAAAATGCTGTCAGTTATGAATAAGTTTAGTTCATCATTGTCAAAATCTTCTTTAAATTGTCTAAACAAGTTAATCAACTCCTTTAAATAAAGTGCATAATGCCTTTTCTCATCTGACATCATTTTAAAAATATTACAAAAATAATCGTCAGTGGCTTCCATTAGAGCCATTGCTTTTGCTAATTTGCGAAGTATTTCTTTGTCATTCTTATAAGGGCCTTTATATGTGCTATCATGGCTCACTTCTGCAAATGCATGTTGCAATAGTGTCCTAATTTGGATTTCACAGGTTAATGAGTTGATTACTTCATTTGGGAAATTTTCATCTTTACCCAATGGTTTAACAATAATGTGTGAAGATTGGTAATCAAATATATTTGGCTTGTCTTCTATTTCTTGGTCTATATTCTTAGTGAGTTTTGATACCCAAAAATTTGCTTCTAGAATTTTTTGTTGAACAATTTTTATATCGTCAGATTTCAAAACTACTATCCTTGTTCCTATTTTGTCTTCAATATTTTCTATAGGATTTCGATAGTTCTTTTTCCTGTATAAGGCTTTAAATAGATAAGACTTATCATCTTTAATCCTAAAGCAGGGATAAATCTTAATTAGGTGCTCTTCTATCATATCTTGCAAGAGTTTATTTACAAGATAGGTATCTACAATTTCGCCCCAAATTTTCAAATGTGGTTTAATTGAGTTGAACTGCTCTAATATTTCTTGTTCCTTGTTATTCATTTGAAGAATACGGCTTGCCTGATATTTTTACAATAGTATAATTAGGATTGTCAGCTTCAAGGTTTTGAATAGTTTCTAAATCACTTATAATTTCCACTCTATTGTCAAAGCCTTCTTCTGGTCCTGTTAGATTAATATTGCTTGGAAAATCTATTTTTCGTTTAGCTAATTTTATTTTTATTAAGCTATCGTCTTTAACAATAGCAAGTGGAAGTTCATGACAAACGTCACCAATATAGGTATCTCTCAAACCATTTTCTGTTGGAATGTAAGTATTCGCAAAATTAATTGGATCGACTGTGTCATTTTGGTTAATTGAAAACTCATTTTTTAATGCTGAGACCAAATGTGTTTTTGTTTCTAAGTCTTGTACATTTTTCAAAATGAAGCTTTTGGTCTTATCATAAAATCTTTGAGATTGAATTTTTGCATTATTCCCTACTGTAAAACCTAAGAAGTCTTTATAAAAATATTCGGCAGGATGAGTATCTGTCCTAAACTGATCGTCATATAAGAAACAACCGAATTGTTCATTTACGTTCTCTGTTTCTTCTTCAGTTTTTTTGTAAATGATACCAATCTTGTAAAGTTTTTGAGAAGGTGAAAGAAAAACTTTATGTAAAACACTCACTTGAGTATGTCCACCATTTATTGAAAATTGTAATGCTTCGTGTGGTTCTGCTTTAATAACAATGATTATAGGAAGGTTGCTTTCATTATCTAAGCAATCCAAAATCAGAAGATAGCCTCCAGGAATTGATACTCTTCTTTGACTGTCTGCCAAAAGTTCAGCAATTTCTGTTGTACGTTGAATAAATGCAGTTTCGTCAAGTTCAGACATTTCGCTTGATAGTTCAAAAAACGAGTCCGAATTTGAATTTTCTATTTCAAGTTCAAACGCTTTTGAATTACGACCAGCGGCATCAATGAGACGGTTTCTGATAATTTCTAAAACATAATGGTCTATTTCAGAAATTTCATTTGAAGCGTCTACACTAGCACTATCTTGTCCATCTTGTTTAGCATTAATTGTATGAATAATCAATCTATTAACTAAAAGAAAGTTGAAGTCTATCATTTTAAAACTTTAGTTTATTAGTCAGTTTTTATTTTTGTCATCTTGTAGTTTTGGGGAATTTTTACCGAAAACAAGAGCGTTTTATGGATATATTGCTATTTTATAGCACAATAACCAAGTCCTCAAAAATATCTCTTTTTCTTCACCAAACCAAATAATTACACTCGAAATTTAACACTATTTCCTCCTATTCCCTCTTATCCCCTCTTAACTCCTTCTAAGTCCTTTTTGTGTTAGGGACTTGTTGCTATTTCGCTCTTCGATACAGAGAGAAATACCAATGCAACACGACCACAGTTTATCATTAGCAGCTACAGCCTCCGGAATGGTTGGCGGAGTAACAAGAGCCATTTCGGAACAAATGACTTTGTCTGCAATTTCCTTGCATGGGGTTGTGGACGTTGCTTTTTATGCCGTGGTAAGTGCTAGTGTGGGTTATTGTGTGAAAGTAACCTGGGATTTTTTGTTTAGCCGTATAAGAAAAAAGGAGAAAGACCATGAATAAGCTCCTTACACTTGGCATTATTGGAGGCTTAATTTACTTGAGCACCAGGCTTGTAGGCCTAAAACGTATTAGTGATAATTCCGTGGTGCGTACTTTAAACCCTCGCATTCACAAAGCCGATACCAATGGCTTGGTAATCAGAACTGACATAGCACTAGACAACCCTACAAACACCGCAATTTTTATTACAAAACCTGTCATAACACTGAGTACCGGAGGAAAATACCTGGCTAGCTCAGTGCCTCAAACCAAAACTTTTACCATTGCACCACAAACGCAAACTTCGCTTGAAGTAGCAGAAATTTCAATACCCTGGATGTCGCTAACAGGCTATATAGGGTCTTTAATAACTAAAATCCCGTCAATCCTTACAAGTTATAATCAGAGTGGTAAACTTGACTTTAAGACATTGGCAATACCTCTTGAATACAAGTATTCAACGTATATAAACAATATGTATTACGAATCCCCTGTGCAGAAAATTGTATGAGTAACACATTCCACATAGGGTCCATTACTACAGGCTACCGTCCGATAAAAAGTGGTGCGGAATACGATCGTTATTTCCCAAAACCCGAATCACAAGACCGTATTATAATTGAAGACGGAGAAGTGCATCAAACGGTGGACTTAATGAAACGTGTGGTTTGGAAATACATAGACGATACCAAACAAATCGCCCCCATATTAAGCAGCAATACCAAGCGTGAGACCTGCCGAAATATTTGGAATTTCTTGTACCACCACATACAGTATCGCTTAGACAAACAAGGACTAGAGGAGCTCAGAAGGCCTGCTAGGTCCTGGTCTGACCGCAAATCAGGTATTGACTGCGACTGTTTTTCTATATTCTGTTCTTCTATATTAACCAACCTAAAGATTCCCCATTCTTTTCGTATCACAAAATATGGAAGCGAGCATTACCAACATGTGTATGTGGTGGTTCCTGACCAATCTAATCTTATTCTGATTGATGCTGTTTTATCCAGTTTTGATTATGAAAAACCCTTTACCCAAAAAAAAGATTTTACTATGAACTTATCCGGAATTGATGTGGCAGTACTAAGTGGCCACAACGAACCTTTAACCCAAGTACTGTTTGGAACAGATATTCCGGCAGACTTAATGAGCGTTTCGCAACAGGAGCAATTACAAGCCATGTACAACTACCTGGTAGCAACCCGAAACAGCATTGCACAAAACCCCTCTATGATAGCAAGCGTAGAAGACCCGGAAGGGTTTATTAAAATGCTAGACTATGCTCTAACCTATTGGAATACAGACAAACGCGATGAAGCGATAGCAATACTGATAGCCAATGAAATCCAAATCAAACAAAACAGTGGACTATTTGGTGAAAACACAGACTATTCGCCACAAGGTATGAGCGGTTTGTTTGAAAAAGTAGGAAATTTTTTGAGCAATGTAGGCAGTGGAATTGTAGATGCAGGCAAAGCGGTGGTAGATGCGGTTGTACAATACAACCCTATCAGTGTAGTAGCTAGACTTGGTTTTTTGGCTGCGATGCGATTAAATTTAAAGCGAATGGGCACCAAGCTCAAATGGGCTTATGCTTCACAAAGCGAAGCCGCAGCAAGAGGCATTTCATCTAACGAATGGACAAGAGCAAAGACAGCATTATCCAGGATAGAAAACCTGTATGTTGACAAGCTACAAGGGGATAGACAAGCACTAAAAGATGCCATTTTAAAAGGTAGAGCTGGAGGACTAGGCTACACTGATACATACGAAAACCTTGGAGAACCTATTTCTATGTCGGCAGCCATTGCAGCTGCTACACCTTTAATTATTGCGACATTAAAGATCTTACAAGAAACTGGTTTAATAGCCCCAGGAGAGGATATAAATACAAACAACTTAGTGGCAGAGGCGGAAGCAGCAGAACAAGGAATAAGCACCAATTATTCTACTCCTACACCTAGCTATACTCCCCCTTCTCCAAGCTTTAGCCCTTCTGTTACAACGGCAACTTTACTACCAAGTGCTAGTTATCCTGAATTAGTAACAGTCACTCCAAACACCTCTTCTGGGAATATGGTATCAGTTATTCCAAGCCTTCCCTCACCCGTTACAAACACCGAATCAGGTGGAATCATGTCATTTATAAAGAAAAATCCTGGAATTGCAATTGCAGGAGCAGGTGCACTTGCATTTGGAGCTTACTTGGTGTTCAAGCCTAAAAAGAGAGGAATGAATGGATTGGCAGGTCCTAAAAAGAGAACTTATAAACGAAAAGCAACGAGCTCAAAAAGAAAAACCAAGAGTTCAAATTACACAGCAATTAAAAAATTAACCCTTAAATAAAATCCCATGAGAACAAAAAAAAGAAACAGCAACGCCATGATGGGCGAGCTAAAATCACTGGCAATGATCAGTGGAGGATTGGTCCTGGGCTCCATGGGCGGAAAAGCCTTGGACTCCATGTTAAAAGTAGACGATAACGCGCCTGGCTTCCAGGTCAAAAAGCTTATTAAACCTGCTGTTCAACTAGGAGCAGGAGTAATTGGAGCAATGAAGCTCAAAGACCCCAACCTGAAACTTGTAGCAGCCGGAGTAGGCGCAAGCGGTGTAGTAAGTACTGTAAAAGTAGTATTGAAAAAAGACCTTTTAGCAGGTATTTCCGGACTTGGTAATATAGGCTCATTTGCTCGTCCATTGAGCGTATATCAAGACCTTGCAAGATTGAACCCTAAAAGGTACAATCCCGACCTCCCACAATTAAGTGCAGGAAATTACACACCCTACCAGGAGTCTATTTCCTCTAACAATAACAACACTGGCAATGCTGTAGAAGCAGATTTTGAAATTATTTAACCCAAAACCCAAAGAATAACATTATGATGTCATTAGGAGAAATTACCCAAAGCGAATTCACCTTATTAGGTGCAGTTGCAGAGTCCGAATTGGTAGCAGCCATGGATGCAGCTAGCCCTTCGGCCAAACAGACCTTTGCACGAAGCATTAGGCAGTTTGCAAAAACACGTAGTTCCGCAGCAAGTCGCGGTTCCCGTGGAGAATTAGAAAAGCGCTTGCACATGTTGCCCAAAGAAATCCAAGAAGGCTTGGCAAGGCAAACCTTACAAGCTGTAGATGCAGCCTACTATGTAGTAAAAGACATATCAGGAAGTAAGGTTCAGAAGCTGCTTAAAGACGACGACAACAAAGTGGTTGGAGTATCTAATATTTCCTCTGCGAAATTAGAAAAAGGCAACTACTTCTTGTTAAATGCCCTTACCCTACTTGCAGGAACCGCAGGACAGGACGAAACAGTTTTTGATGTGAATTTTACCGTTTTGCCAGACTACCTAAGAAATGGCGAATTTGAATTCATTGCAAACGGCACCACCTTGTTGCAAAATGCTTCTTGTGAATTGTTTAACACAAGCGGACAAAATGTACCTGTGGGTCAATATGAATTAGACAACCCCAAGCTAATCAAAGACCAACAAACCATTGAGTTCAATTTGGAATGGGGAGCAAATGCTCCAGCAAGAACCTTTGTTAAAGCCATAATGCGTGGTACAATTATCATCAAAGCCTAAGGTAATCAGCCATGAAAAACCATAAATTTCAACTTATTCGCATAGGAGTTCCCACCCCAGGAGTTTCTGTACGCTTTACCGGAGCAACGGACAAAGCATACAAGCGTATCCGTGGCATTTTCGTGGCTTTACCCAATCCTTTGCTTGAATATGGATCTACGCTAAGTTTAAAAGTGGGAGGCATTGACATTTTGGAAGAAGACCACGATGTGCGGCTTATTACTTGTGGGCAAGGTGTTGCCCCTAATGAGAAGTTTTTCTTGTTTGAAGAATACATTGAAGCCGCAGGAAATGCTTTTGAAGGCCGCTACCGAGATGCAGGAATAACAGACCAAGGCTTCCCTTATGAAGCCAAGGTTTTTCTTTGGTTAGTAAATGAAAATTTAAAATGAGTAGAATAAGAAGATTGACAAAAACCATACAGGTTTACCGCAATGAGCAAGCGGTTCCCATAGACTTTAGTTTACCGGGAGATGTTTCAGAATGTTTTGGAGTGCAGGCCATGATTGTAGGCATTATTCCAACAAACAAAACTGTAATTCCTGTATTTGGTGAATACTCTTTAGAATTTGAAGGCAAAAAGATTCACCCTGTCAACTTCATAGTACCATTTACAAAACAAGAGGTATTTTCAGATCAGACCCAATTTAGACCAGGCATGTTACCCTTGCAAGTTCCGATTAAGGAAAACAGATTGGTCACTGGCTACTACAGAGACTTAGGCGAACAGGATATTCATTCACCGGAAGTATTTCAACCATACAAGGTTAGGTTCACATTTCATCTCCATACAGTATGATTTCAATCGAGTCCATAGCGTATATCCAAAGACTGTTGGCCACCCGAAAAGTGGACGACTACTACATGGACATCTATACGCTGCTGGTACCTCCCGGAACTGTAAAGCTGTACACTGATGCGGACCGTGCCTTTTATTACTTGCTAACCCATACCCTCCCGCAAGGAACGGTAATAGCAAGCGAAACTTCTGTGCTTCAAGTAGATGCTAGTTGGGACAGTAAAACCATAACCAAAATCCAAGAATTCGGAGGCCAAATGAGTATTAAACTTCCTTCTCCTGGTGCCATACCTCAAATAGAATTTATACGTGCAATACCAAGAATATGAGTAGAGACCCATTAAAAAACAAACTGTACAACATTACTTCTGCCTGTAAAAAAGCAATTAAAGCGCAAAACTTACAAGGATATGATACCATCTATTGTAGTACCGTTTTTAGCAAACGCGGAAAAAAAGTAAACAGTTTTGAAAGAGCTGCATCTGAAAATTTTTCACGCTTACTTCTCACGTATGTAGAAAGTGAACAACCGGATAAAATCCGTGTGGAGTTAAGAGGCGAAAATGAAGAACTCTTATGGACAAAAACTTTTAACCTGGAGCCGGAACAAGAAATTAAACTTGCCAAAGAAACAGAATTCCAAGGGCTAGGTGAGGCAGAAGTAAACCGAATGCTAAACACCAAGCTTGAAGAAATCATGCGCAACAACGAATTGGAAGAGCTTAGGGCAATGCGCGACCAACTGGAACAAGAAAACGATTCGCTAAGGCAACAGCTAGGCGAATTAGAAAATGTGGTAGATGCTAAAAAGAACTTGGAGTATTATTCCAACATTATAGGCCTTGCCCTACCAGGACTTGCCAAAATGTTGAGTAAAACAGCTCTGGGAGGAACTCTTGGAATGCTTGCAGGATTGCAAGACCATTCTGCACCAAGCCATGAAAATGAAAACTCAGAAAAAGACCAAAGAGAAACTATCATAGACCTGGTAACAGAATTTATGAGAGGACTAGATGACACCCAACTGGGACACCTCTACTTGGTATTTATTGAGTTGAACAACAATCCCGACTTGATTGGCAGCTTACTAGGACAATTACATGCACAAAAAAAACAACCATGAGTATAAAAAAAGAGATTCAGATACAAGCAAAAAACGAGATAGATGCTGCGAGCATCGCACAATCTATGAGCGAAATGAGTGGTGCTTTTAGTGCCAAAGAATGGCAGCAAATATCCAAAAAGCTGAAAGACAAAACGGTGCAAATGCGTATTAGAATATTATTGACATGAGTAAAGGCGAATTCATATCCTCCAATATGCAACAACAAGTAATTCGTGGCTTGGTGATTGCCGGTGGACTCTATATTGGGTATAGGGTTGGCAAGCGTGTGCTCCAAGAGTATAGGGAACGTAAAACTGCGAACCTAGCCGACCAATCTGCCGAGGTAAGACAGGCCATGGGCTTGCGTTCGGCCATGAACCCAAGTGGTGTTTCCTGGATGATGTGGGCCGATGGTACAAATGAGAATGCAATTGAACAAATTGCTACCCAAATCTATAATTTAGAAGGGGTATCCTCTGCTTATCGCAACTTGTATCGCTCTGAATTGCTTTCTGATTTACAATCCGAACTAGGCAGCAAAGACTTTAACAATTTTTTGCAAACAGTAGCAAACAATAGAATCAACCAACAAAGCAATACAAGCTCCGGTGGTTCAGGCACTGTTCCAAGTGGCGCTTATACACAGGCACAAAGACTAATTGTAGCAAAACAAAATGTATTTATTCGCACCTCCCCCGATGCAAGCTACCAGGATGCATGGTATGAATTTATTGGTAACAAAAACATTTTTAGAACAGCAAGAGCCGGAGAGTTTGTAGGATATGCTACAGGAAAACAACACTACGACGGCAAAAACAATGTAAAGTTTATTGAAATAGCCTATAAAGTATCTCCCACAGGAGGCATGCCTAGTACCTATGCCAATCAAATTGGCCAAACAAAGATCCTTTGGATAAGTGCTTCCGCTAACTATACAGAACAATTTAGTACGGTTTCCGCGATGGAGGCCAAATACCCTACTACCAAAGGAGCCACCAAATACTTACTACCCATCACTTCGCTTGGTTGGTTATCGGCACCGGGTTCACGAATTATTACTATTCAAAACACCCCAATATTAGATGCACAATTTAAGCCTATAACTTATGTAGAACCCAATATTTTACTTGGCTACCCGGTCATGAGTTTAAGCGGAAAAGGTATTGAATACACCCTGGTAAGAACTTTAGAAGGGATAGACCGATGGGTAAACACAAAACACATAATAAAGAGTTAAGAACATGGATAAAGAAACATTTACCACCACCTATTACCCAATAGCCAAAAAAGCAGGAACCCGATTTGGCATGACCCCTGAAATCATATTGGCCCAAGCAGCATTTGAATCTGCATGGGGCAGTAGTTATGGTGCCAGGGTTCGCAAGAATTTTTTTGGAATTACCGCAGCAGGTTCGCCCAATGAGTTTTGGGATGGCAGCTTCTCGGTTGGTCAAAACCAATACGCCTTAAAGTTTCGGATTTACAAAACCGAACAAGACAGTTTCTATGACTTCGCGCGACTTATCTCTAGCAAGTATAAGACTGCACACGCTGTAAACAAGGATGCCATAGCATACGCACAGGCTATAGCTTACAGTCCTTACATCAGCGAAGCAAATGGAGATAGCCGCGAAGCTTATAGAAAAGGGATTATATCAACCTTTAATAGCATTGCCGCTATTGTAAAAAAAAAGGGCTTGACTTAATCCTACCCGATCCCGGCTTTTCAGGAGGTCCTCTCCTGGCAGCTGGTTTAATTACCTGGTTAATCATTAGAGGAAAGAAGCGTAAAAAAACAAAGTAAGAAATGCCATTTATATTAAGAAAAGTAAGTACAGGAGACGCAAAAACCTTTACTGCAAGAGAAATTCTTGGCCTTATTGGCGATAAGATAAATGATGAAATAATCATCCAAGGGGAGGTATTTCGCATTTCTACTTGTCAAGAAATTTCAGGTGGTGGCATTTTTATTATGGATTGGATTTCAAGAACACTTGACATTCGATTTGATGGTGATACCGTATTCTATATGCCCGACACCGTGGAAGATAAAGAATCTGTATTTCTCACAGTAAACAATATCCTCTACACCCATGGCGTGCAAGCAGACTACCATATTGAAGCAGATAGAATATACTGGCATGGCAACTTTGCTTTAGAAACAAGCGACAAACTGGTAGTACGCTACCCAATAATCATAACCTAAACAACCCTAAAACTTAAATAAAAATAAAAAATGAGTGAATTTATCAAACAGAAACAGGTACAAGGCCTGGTTGCAGATTTAGCAGCTAGAGCCCTTGACAGCGAAGTAGTAAAAAAGTCCAACAACCTATCGGACGTTACCCCTTCCACCGCACGAACAAACTTGGATGTATATTCCAAATCTGAAGTACAATCTTTGGTTGCAGGTGCCGACAATGCACACAGTGTAGATACCATTGCCGAAAGAAACGCCCTTAGCGGTTTAAAAGTATCCGACAGGGTATTTGTGACCAACGATGGAGACGGTAAATGGGCATTGTATATTGTTACCGCAATTACAGATGGTGTAGGTAGTACATCAACTTTTGTAAAAATTGCAGATGAAGACATTTTTACCAATGCTATTTCTGCAACTGCAATTAAAACATCCTACGAAAGTAATGCCGATACCAACGCTTACACAGATGCTGAAAAAACAAAGCTAGGACATGTAACTGTTACCCAGGCAGTAAATCTGGACAACATGGAAAGTGAACTGGCAAGCACTACAAGTACTGCAAATACAGCGCTAAGCAATGCTAATGCCGCAGGAACCGCAGCAGCCAATGCCCAAAACACTGCCAATACAGCCAATACCGCAGCGGCAGCAGCTCAGTCCACAGCAAATACCGCAGTTGCAGATGCAGCAACGGCACAAAGCACCGCAGACGATGCTTTGGCTATGGCAAATACCAAGGAGGACGCTTTTACCCAAGAAAGAGAGTTCATTACTGGGATTACAGCAGCCGCTAACATTCCTGCTCCTGTAACCGTTGCCAATACCCTTGCAGCAGGTTTTGTGCCCTTGGTATTCTTTAATGGAATTGCAGTAAAAACAGTGGTATTTACACCCGGTAGCAACCAACTAACCTATACCGTACCTTACGAAACAGAAGCTTCCGATACCATAACTGTGGTATATGCTTGGAACTAAAAAAATAAGACATGGACAGATTAAAAGCTAAGCAAATAGAAGATGCAATGGATACTGTCTCTACTCAAGTAGTGTCTGGGGAAAAGCGATTTGCTGCTCCCCAGGCTTTCTTGGGGTCGCAATGGCATATCGTTATTGCAGATGGCTATATCTACTGGGTGCAAAACCCTGAAATCTTAGATGATTTTGGAAACCAAAGGCTTTTAATTGAAAATGGACAATTAATCATTGAAACATTTCAAGGACAATGGACAAGAATATAGTGGACAAAAGAACTCGATTCAAGCTCACATTAGGCGCTTCTATTTTCTTGGTGCTTACCACTTATGTGGCAATGTTTAGAAATATGGAAGCAGTAGCAACTACTTGCATAGCAGGGGTTATGACCATTTTATCCACCTATATATGGGCCGAAACCAAAAGACCAAGTGACCCCAAAGAATGATACGATCAATCACTACTCAACTAGCCAATTTGTTTGCCTTCGCCCTGCTTTTAGTAGTGGCCGTTGCATTATTTCTTTCTTGGAAAAAAGAACAAAGCAAGTACAAACAGTTACTTAAAACTACTTCCCTACTTTCCCAAGAAAGCAAGCAATTAGAAACAGAAAACGGACTTTTAATGGTTGAAAACACAGTACTTTCACTACGTGCTCAAGAACTTACAACCCTTTTGCCTGAAATTAAAAATGAAATTAGCAACCTAAAGGTAAAACTCTCAAAAGTGCAAAACTTTGGAGTCACTTCTTTTGAAGCTGCCAAAACAGTAGAACTTGTTCTACACGATACTATAGTTTTAGACACCCAACAGCATAAAGTATTTTCCTATTACGATGGTTTCTTTAGGGTTAATGGAGTGTTGCATGAAAATAAGCAAAAACTGGATTTGTCTTATAAAGATACTTTGGTTCAAGTGGTTTTTAAAGGGCCAAGAGAAAAGCCCTGGCTATGGATTTTCTCAAAAAGGAAACTCATGCAAAGGGTAAGTCTTAAAAATCCTAATGCACAAATTCACTATTCCACTTTTCTTAAAATTCAACCTTGAATCAACTTGAACTGAACCATAAGATTGAGGCCTTAATCAAACAAAAGGATGCCCGAAAAGAGACCTATTCTTTGGCGGATAAAACCTTTATTGCCCAATATGAAGGCGCTGGAGGTCATGGTTCAAAAGGAGCACAAGGGCAAGGTGTTTTATATGAGTTTTACACTCCAGACTGGCTTTGTGCTAAAATGTGGGAATTGGCTAAATACCATGGCTACAAAGGAGGCCCTGTTTTAGAACCTGCTTGCGCTTCCGGTAGATTGTTTAAAGATGCACCGAATAAGAAAGAAATTACTGGATTTGAAATTAACCCTACCTCTGCTAGAATAGCGCAGATTTTATACCCTGGAACAAAGGTGTACAACCAATATTTCGAAACCGCTTTTATGGAGCCCGATAGATTTACCCAACCCTACAAAAAGGGTTTAACCTGGCTTTCAGACTACCCATTTTCATTGGTAATTTCTAATCCTCCCTACGGCAAACATGTAAACCAATATTCAAGCTATTTCCGAACCCCACAAATGAAACAAATGGAGTTTTTTTTCATGTACTACGGAGTAAAGATGCTCAAACCAGGTGGCTTATTGGTTTATCTTACTTCTAGTAATATCATGCGCAGTGGAATCACTTATCAAGGAGAAAAAGAAACCATTGGCCAAATTGCAGAGCTAGTTGATGCTTACCGCTTGCCTCCGGTTTTTAAATTCAGTCAAGTGCCTACGGATATAATTATTTTAAGAAAACTGTAATATGAAACCTTATAAAATACCACAACAAAATGGAATAATAATCATGGACAGCGTAGACATGTCCGACCTAGAAATCAATCTAAGTGAGATAGAACGCGATTTTAATGTAAGAGAAATTGACATCACTTTTAAGGAAGAACGCCTTCAATTCAATCAAATTAAAAGCTCTAGAGATGCCTATGACTTTGTAAAAGAAGTAATCTTTGAAGGGTTGGAAGTCCAGGAACACTTTGTGGTATTGTACATGAACCAAGGAAATAGAATTATAGGGTACTACAAGCATTCTAAAGGTACAATCAACTCTACCCAGGTTGACATTCAGCTTGTGACGGCTGTTGCCATTAAAACCTTGGCCAAAGGAATGGTTATCTCTCACAACCATCCTAGCGGAAACCTAAACCCTAGTGATGCGGATAAAAGGATGACTAAAAAACTTAAAGATGCCGCTGCAATGTTTGATATAAGTATTTTAGACCATATTATCGTTACCACAGATGGCTATTATTCATTTGCCGACAAAGGAGAAGCTTCATTGTCGGGGCTAGAAAACGAAGACAATGACCTGGTTATAAAAATGAGACAGCGTGTATTACAAGCACTAAAAGCTGTAACTAAAGCCAATTCGCCTTATGTATTCAAGCAGATACATAGCAGAGAAGGGTTTTTGAAAATGGAAGAAAGAATTTTGGAAAAGGTAATTCGTGAAAACAGAATACCGGAAGCAATTATCCCTCAAATTGAAATGGAATGGCAAGCTTAAATCCACAACAATTACGCGCGCGAATTGAAGCGCTGCATGACCTGCGAATCCGCTTAACTTCTTTTTTGAAAGATGCTAAAAAGGACGATGCAAAAAGATTGGAAACCTACATCTCTCAATTAAGAAATGGAGTTTTTCCTGTAGATGCAGATGCGGAAGCAATACAAAAAAGAATTTTAAAAGAACAAGACTTGAGTAATGCATCTTTAAGTTTTACTGAATGGATGACCTTTAATACATATTTCCAACTCTATCCTTGGAAGGTATGCGGCAAAGAAGTAGGCACTAGCTCACGTGATTTTCCTGTTACCATACAAGGGGATAGAAAAGATGTAGAGAAAGCAATTGATACTACTTTGGGTAGCAAAACAAGCATAGGACTAGATGAACTAGAGGCACTAGCTTTAGAAACAGAATTAAATTTATTGGAATTATGAGTTATTTAAATGGAATTAAAAGCGCCCAAGCGCTCGGAAAAATAAACCCTTACTTGGCAGCTAGTTTAGCCTGGAGAAAAGAGGATTTAAAAAAACTCTTGGACGAAAAGCCGACACTTTCTGGATTAGGAAATACCAAGTCTGACAATGTAATGCCTTTTGCAGAGGTAGTAGAACGCTACAATAAAGGCATCACCAAGAGTGAAATACAAGCTTGGGTTTGGTATAAGCGTAGTGTGGGAACACCAATGAAGGGATGGGAGGATTTTTACCTGAAAGCAGGAGAAAAAACTAAAAATGTGGAGGTAGTTAAGGAAACTATCTTGTACGATACCAGGATGCAGGAAATAAGAATGGCATATCCTGGCGAGGTCATTGGCAAATGGATCAGAGACCAAGAAGGAAACTTAGGTTCCAAATTCCATGTAGTAAGGGCCGGAGCGGGCTTGTTTCTTTTGCACACTGTGGATTGCAAACTAATCCCTGGCGAGAGTACCAACAACCAGGTGGAACTTAATCGCCTTGTGAAAGAAGGCGCACTGTATTATCATGGCGGGGAATTACTACCATTGCCTGTATTTACCTATGGCAACATGTACGACAGGGAGCTTCAGCTAGAATCAGACAAAAGTATCATTATAGATACCTGGGGTACAGAAGTGTACCAACAACATGCAAAACAAATTCAAGAGGCAAAACCTTTGCTAATGACTGTTACCAATCCAGATGAAAAAGAAAGACCCATTGTTACTGCTATTTCTGATTTTGCTGCAAGTGTAGATACCTTTTTCATAACGCTAGTTCGTGAGGAGTATATGGATGTAGAAAATGCAGAAGAGTTTAAAAAAGTGAATGGTAAAATTTCACGTAAAAGTTCCAAAGACAGTATCAACCTTCGATTTGATGGCGAAAGAAAGTTTTCCTTACAAGAGGTCTATGTGAAATGGCTTTTTACGCTACAGGAAACGGAGTTTAACAAGAGTAGTGCCATAGACATTGCAGATTATTATATAGCAAATAGGCCCCTTCGCGATGATAGGTTGAGTAAGGAGGAAAAAGCCGAACTTAAAGCCAATGCAAGAGAAGAAGGCGAAAAATTGTTTTCTAAGTTTTTGCACGAGGTACTCACCTTCCAGGACCAACAACGATTGGATTATTCCTGGAACAGATTGTATAATGGCCAAAGTGATATAAAACACCACAAAGTACCTATAGGATTTGAGTGCTCTCGAAGGTTTAAAAGCGGTGTATTGCAAATTACCGATATTCAAAGAGAGGGCATCGCTTTTATGGAAGCTATGGGTTCCGGTATCAATGCCTTTGATGTGGGCGTGGGTAAAACTATGACTGCTATAACAAACCTAGCCCATGCAATGTATTCCGGCAAATGTAGTAGGCCTTTGATTGTGGTTCCTAAACCAACCTATAAAAAATGGGTGGGTGAACTCGTTGGGTATACCGACAAAAGAACTGGAGAGTTTGTACCTGGCGTGTTGTCTTATACCGATGTAAGTATCAATGAATGGTATAACTTAGGAACAGAAACCGTTAAGAAAATAAACCTCAACAAGGCAGTTCCTGAAAAGAGTATCACCTTGGTAACTTATGAAGGGTTTAAACGCCTGGGGTTTGGTAAACAGGTTTCAGAAGAGCTGTTTACTGAACTGGTAAATATTCTTGGTCAAAGCAATGAAAAATCTCAAAGAGATAAAGAAATCAAATACCAAAAGTTTAGGGAAATGATTGGTGTTGGCTTAAAAAATACCGTAGCAGATGTAGATGCACTTGGCTTTGATTATGTGGTGATAGACGAGGCCCATAGGTGTAAAAATGTATTTGCTACTGTTAAAAGCGATGAAGACCAAGGAAAACGTTACAATATCCAATCTGCTGTTTCTGAAACAGGACAAAAAGCTTTTCTCTTGCTTAACTATGTTCAACGTAAGTATGGCCGTAATACCATGTTGCTCACAGCTACACCCTTTTCTAATTCCCCCCTGGAAATTTATTCTATGCTTTCTTTGGTAGGATACGAAAGCCTTATTGGTAGCGGTATTTACAATATTGACACCTTCTTTGATTTGTTTGTTTTACCTACTGTAGAATGGACCGCAAATTATAAGGAAGAAATCGTAGAAAAAGAGGTTATCAAAAGCTTTACCAACCGAAGGGTACTTCAAAAACTTATATATAACCATATCCTTTATAAAACAGGGGAAGAAGCAGGTGTGAAAAGACCTAAAAAAATAAACCTTCCCATGATTTATAATTTGCTTGAAAACAAGCCAGAACAAAGACTGCCAACGGCTAAACAAGCACTTACCTATATCAATATGACCCCCATGCAGCGTGAAAACCAAAACCGCATTGTAAGCCTGGCCAAAAAATCCACTGAAGGTAAATTAGATATGGGGAACTTATTTAGAGCATTAGCGTATAGTTTAGACAATGCACTGTCTCCTTATTTACTTAATGGCACTCCTGAAAACTATAAAGAGTTTGTAGAAAACAGTCCTAAAATAGCCTATGTAATGGAGTGTATAAAATCAGTGAAAAAGTACCATCAAAAGCAAGGAGAAGATGTTTCTGGGCAGGTAATATATATGAACCGTGGCAAACAGTTTTTTAGTTTAATTAAACAATATTTAGAAGAGGAACTAGGCTTTAAACGAGGGGTGTTTTTCGCCAAAACGAAGGTGGATGAGGTAGAAATTATTTCTTCTGAAATAAATGATACCCGGAAAGAAACCGTAAAAGAAGCCTTCCTGGATGGAGTGGTAAAAGTAATTATTGGAACTGCTACCATTCGCGAAGGCATAGACCTTCAAAGACGAGGAACGGTAATTTATAACTGCTATCCAGAATGGAACCCAACGGATATTCGTCAATTGGAAGGCCGTATTTGGAGACAAGGCAATCAATTTGAATATGTGAGGGTTGTGATGCCACTTATTCAAGATAGTATGGATGTGTTTGTCTTTCAAAAGTTGGAAGAAAAAACCTCTCGAATAAATGATATTTGGTTTAGGGGCGACAGGGGCAATGTATTGGATTTAGAAAGCTTGGACCCTCAAGAAATTAAACTTGCATTAATTACTGATATTGACAGGTTGGTACGAATGTTCTTTGACCAGGAAAAAGAAGAACTTAACCGCCAATACAAACGCATTCGCTATGCTATTGGGCTTATTGAAGAAATTAAGCGCGATATAGGCTACTATAAGAATTATAGAGAAAGAGCCATAGATGCCATACGTGCTTTTTTAGCATCGCTTAAAAACAGCAATTGGATGATTGAACCCGATTCCGAAGAGCTGCAAAGGGTAAAGAACCACAAAAAAGCAGTAGAACTTCACAATGAAATCGAATCGCTTCTTGCGGCAAGTGAAATATCGGATAAAGATTTGATTGCTTTAGGCAGAAAGATAGATGCTAGCTATGTGGTTCTTGGGGTGTATTTCTCCAATCGCTACATTTTAGAATACCTCAAAGAATATGTTTCTAAAGTAAGAAAAACAGAAAAAACAGTTCTCAAAAGCAAGGGTTTTTCCATTGATTCTGATTTAGATCAAGTTGTTGCTAGTTATACCCAAGAACTAGAGGCATTAAAAAAACAAGGGGAACGCTACCAAGGTGACAACAATTCTCCTCGCTGGGAAGAACTACGTGAGGAAATCCAAAAAAAGAAATCAGCCCTTCAGGTGGAAGGTAGAAGCGCGGAACAACGCGCAGAGGAATTTGCCAAACTTAACTATTTGTTGGACTTTAAAGTGGAGCTCCCCCCAAGCGACCCTGTGGATGATACCGAAGATTTTGAATCCGAGGAGCAGGAGGCAGACTTTGATTTACTTACTCTTGAAGCAGAAGCTTTAGAACTAGAACTAGAATTATTAGACTTTTAATTTTTTACAATGATGATTACCATAAACAACTATACCGAAAAAACACAAAATATATCTTTCTCCTCTTTGCCAGAAGCGCTTAAAAAAGGAGACGATTTGGCCAGGAAAGCCCTAAGCAACAACAAGCAAGCATATAATAGCAACGACACCATTCAAAGAGTTGTTGACAACTACATTGAAAAACTAAATGCCTACTTAAAGTCTAATCCACCAAAGACGGATAGCCAACCCAATACAAATGCCAAAACGCCTCGCAAAGCTCCAAGCAAAGCAAAAGTAAGTAAGGCGAAAAGCACAAGCGATCCAAAGCCTGCTGTAAAAAAAAACGTAGCTTCCAAAAGAGTGGCTAAACCCAAAAAAGAAAAGGCAGAAGATACTTCTAAAAGGGTTGAAATGATACCAATTGAAATTACTTTTATCAAACGATATGCTGCTATGGACGGAAAGGTAAGAACGAAAAAAAGTGTACTAAGTTTGTTGTCTTCTCTTCAGAAAGCCATGCTAGAAAAGCGTATCCGAAAAACATCTCCTTACGCTAAAGAAATTTTACAAATCCAAAATCAACTTATTAGTGCCCTGGATAAAATGGAAGATACAGCTGAGTTTAAGATTGATTCTAAGAACTTAAAACATTACCAGGAAATAGCTTCTTCCGAAAGAATTCGCGAGTCTATTGCTTTGCTTAAACGTTACCTTTCTATACATGGCAAACCGGGTGTGGAAGACAAAGCCCTGCGCTTAAAAAATGCAATGGAACGCATGGTAAAGTCTGGTAAAATAAGCAAATCAGACCCGTATTCCGACCGTTTAAATGCTGCCTTTAAGTCTTTGGCTGTTTATCTTAGAGAGAAAAAAGCGACTCCGGCTATTAGCCAAGGAGAATTAAACGGAATCAAAGGTCTGTTGGGTGCACACACCTACAGTAGTTCTTCAAAAAAAAAAGAAAGCCCAGGACCCCAAAAAAGTAAGGATACGATGAGCAGCCAAGAACTTATGCGTATGGATTTTGAAACCATAGGCTTAAAAGGCAAGTTCCGAGAACTTATTGGCGATCCAAGTGTAGGGTTTACTGCCATGGTATTTGGCCAACCCAAAAGCGGCAAAAGCACCCTCATGTTGGAGTTTGCAAACGAACTGGCAAGCAAGCACGGACCTGTTTTATACGCTGCTATTGAGGAGGGGTATGGCTATACGCTTAAAGATAAAATACAAAGGGTAAATGCTACCCACCCAGAGCTTTATTTTGCGGAAAAATTACCCAGCAATTTAAGTGCCTATGATTTTGTGTTTATAGACAGTGTAAGCAGGGCCGGTATGGAGTTGTCTGATATGGTGAAACTTAAAAACAAATACCCTCGCATCGGTTTTGTATTTGTGTTTCACTCCACCAAAGACGGTAAATTCCGTGGAGGAAATGAACTGGCTCACGAAGTAGATGTAATCATTACCGTAGAAAATAAAATGGCCACAGCTAGTGGGAGATTCAATGGCGGTGGGAGTTTGAAAATGGAGTGAGAAAATTAGAAGTTGGATGGTTTTTAGCGATACAAAAAAAGAGTTTTTTGCAAAGTATACGATTAACGTATTAACTCTTAAATTTCACCATTTCTATACTCAATTCTGTAAGTAAGCATAATTTTGGGTTTTATCTCAGTTTAACTAATTGCTTTTTCGTTTTATAAATCTCCAAAATCATTTATTCATATTTTTATTGTTTCCTTAATCTTTGGATCTTTATGAAGCATACTTATTTTTCTGGTAGATATATTTGTCCAACCACTATATCCATATTCTTCGTCAAAGCAATTCTTAATATTATCAAGAGCTCTAATAACTTTTAATGTCTCTTCTTTACATAACTCAAGTTTAAAAACTTGCTCTCCATGAATTAGTTTGTTTCTTTTTTGAGCGGCTAATTTTATAATCTCAATATCGTTTGATTTTACAATTTTCGTTAATTTCCTATGTTGAGGATCATAAATTTCCCATGCTTCAACAAGTTGATAAATCCCTGAAAGCCTTGATATTATTTTGTTTGCTATTGTACTCTTGAAACCGGATGATACAATTAGCTGGCGCAGTGTTCTTCGGACTGTTTTCTCCGCTGTAAAAACAGAAGTTACCAAACTTTCAGCGTAATGATTATTTTCTAATAATTTATTGATTCGTTCTTTCGCGCCTTCGAAGCCTAATTTAACTGGGTACATTGAGTTTTAATTTTAAGATGTTATAACTTATAAATAGGCATTTATGATTAATAAATTTCCTTTCTTCAAACATAAATAAAAAACAATTACCCATATCATTAATTTCGAGATAAATAGAGTTAAACACTTGGCTATTTGCTTCATTTTGACTTTATTTGTCGCAAAACTTTTCCACATGTTTAATCAAAACCGAATTTATCGCCTTTTTCAGCTCATAAACCATCTGAAATCGGAGCCCCATAAATCCAATCAAAACTTGGCTATTTTACTTGGTATCACGGGAAGGTCTGTTTACAGATACATGGACCTGCTACAAGAAATGGGAATTAAAATAGAAAAAGATATGCATGGCAAATATTTCATTCCAGGTGAGAATGACAACAAACCTGTTTTTACGACCCAGGAAACAGAATATTTGACCATGCTATTGCATACAGTAGGTAAATCAAGTCCTTTGACGGATAGTATCTACCACAAAATCAGATCTTCTTCCGAAGTAGAACTTGGTGTCCAAACTGTTTACAATGCTCACTTAGCTAAAATAGTTGAAAGCCTATCTTTGGCAATACAGGAAAAAAAGCAAGTCTTGCTAAAAGGATATTATTCTGCAAGCAGCCAAACCATTGCCGACCGCTTGGTGGAACCCATGTGCTTTACCGAAAACTACAGTACAGTTTCTGCATACGAGATTGCTTCTGCTAGCAACAAGCTTTTTAGTATTGAACGAATCTCGGAAGTGCAAGTTTTAAATTCAGACTTTGCCTTTGAGCCTGAACACAAATACTATAAACCAGATATTTTTGGTTTCCAGGGCAAAAATGAAGCACAAGAAATAGAATGGAACATGAGCCTAAGGGCTAGCCTTTTACTCAAAGAGGAATACCCCATGAGCCTACCCTACATAAAGCCTATTCCCAATACCAACCAATACCTTTTCAAAGCCCCTGTGCATAGCTTCAAAGGCCCCGGAAGATTTGTAATGGGCTTCTTGAATGAAATAGAAGTCTTAGGCTCGGATAAGTTTATAAAGTATTTGAAGAGAGCGAAGAATTCTATATATATTTGAAAAATGTATTTTTATTCATTACCTTCAAGCCAACCTCTTTCTCTCAAATGAATTAACATAGCATTCCGACTTTTTACTCCTAGCTTTTTGAAAATATTATACCTATGTGTATCAATAGTTTTGTAAGTAACATTCATAATGTCGGCTATTTCTGTATAAGAACAGTCCCCTAGACAAAGTCGAATAAATTCACTTTCTTTTGCAGTAAACTTTAGTACTTTTCCATTTATTTCTTCTCTTTCTGTTAGGATTTCGTTGAATAAATCTTTATAATCATTCTGAATATACTTTTCTCCAAGTGCTACTGTTTTAATTGCTTCTATCAATTCCGATTGTGAAATATTCTTTGAAACAAACCCCTTTGCTTTGTAAATTAATGCCCTACTAATACTAAGTTTATCGCAATGCATCGATAAAATAAGGATATTAAGATTTGGGTAATTGTGTTTATAATACTCTAAAAATTTCAATCCTCCCATAATAGGCATTTGAATATCTAACAAAATGCAATTAGGATGTTTTTTTCTTTCTAGTAATTCTAATAACTCTTTTCCATTAGAAGCTTTTTGTTCAACTTTAATATATTCGCAATTCGATTCTATTACAGACTTTAAACTTTCTGTAAATAGCAAGTGGTCATCAACAATCCATACTCTTATTTTGGAATTTCTATTACGTTTCATTCTAGAGGTATTTTAATTACTATGTTAGTACCTTGACCTAGTTTCGACATAATTGAAAAAGATCCGCCTATCGAATCACACCTGTTTTTTATATTATTAAGTCCAAACTTTCCTTCTGTTTGATTTAGCAAATTCGTTTCAAAACCTTTACCATAGTCATTCATCATCATAATAAAGTTTTTTTGGTCAGAAAGTAACATGATATCCATTTCTTTGGCTTGGGAATGTCTGTAAATATTAGTAATTACTTCTTGATAAATTCTAAATATATACAATCTAGACAAAAGGCTTTCAGGAGTTTCTGGGTTCTGATTGTCATAGTTTATTTTTATCATTCCTTTTTGATTAATTCGGTTTATATCGTCTTCGATATTACTAATAACATCAAGAAAATCATTGTCTAAGGTGCTAAAAAAACTAGTAATCCCTTGAAGCGTTTTTAAAACATTGCCAAGCCTATCACTAAGTTCAGAACTGCCTTTACTAAAATCAATTTTACCACTCTCTGCTTCAAGTTTTAGCATGACTAAATGATGGCTTACATCATCATGTAACTCCATTCCAATTGTTTTCAGAACTTGTTTGGTAATTTCACTTTGCATGTTTAGTAGTTCTTTTTTATGGATTACTTCCAAATTCTTTAACGCAAGTTTTGACTCTTGTTGTTTTTGATAGTACTTATAAATGAGATAAGTGAACAATGAAAATAATACCAATAGCATCAGAATAACAATGATGGCAATATAGTTTACAAAGTTAGTTTCAGATAGAACTAGTAAATTTTTCATTGTTTAACTATCTTTTGTATTATTAACTTTTACATCAGTAAAAAGGGCGAAGAAATAAAAAATATACAAGAAAATATTCGCCAAAATAAGTAAGAAAAAAATGAATCCTGGTAAAGCTTGTTCATAATCTTTCTGGTAAACTATTAATAACCATAACAGCATTAAGCAGGGGTAATAAAACAGGTTTCCTGTACTAAACCAAAATTCATTGTTTTTACTGAGTGTTTGTCCTTTATAGTCAGAAATGATAACATAAAAATGTATCGAGGTATAAACAATAATTAAGAAACTTTGTAGAATAATGCTTAATGTTGGGACTTGGTTTAGATCCTGAAAGAAAACGGTATTGACCAATGAAAATGCAAAAAAAAGCAAAATGCTATACACTGTAAATCTCCTTAATTTCGGATTACCTTTAAACAAACTGAAATAGGTAGCTGTAATAAACAAATGATGAAAGTACGGGACTATATGAAAAAACACTGTATTAGATTTCATTCTAATTGCAAAATAAAAGCTTATTGCTTCACTTATAAAAAGAAAGGCTGTAAAGAAAAACAAAGATGTGCCAAAGGCACTTAATTGATTATAATTGTAAAGTCCAAAAATTGCAATAAGGAATATTAGGGAAACAATAAATAGATGAAAAACATCGTAAGTTTCCATTTAGTTAAAAGAAGTTTGTGGGGCAAAACCATGGACATGGTCTTACGTACTCATAAACAGCATTTTTGATAATCTTGTTATCTGCATCGATTCCTGCAACAACAAGAGTAAAAACTTCAACTTCCGGATCTGTATCACTCACTCTAACGGCAGGCATCATAAATATATCTTTACAATAGGTATATGCTTCTTGAGGTCCTGTATGTGGAACTAAAGGCATACTTTGTATGATTTTAACAATTTCTGTTACTGGGATTCTAAAACCATCAAGTCGTTGATTATCTTCGTTGACTAAAGTGTTGGGAAACTTAGTTCGGTAAGATTGAATCATGATTTGTGCTTCGTCCCAACTAATAGGTTGTGCCTCTGGGGTGTTTGGTGTAGTCATAGTATTTTATTTATTAACCCTGCAATGATATTTCATTACTCCATAAAATAAAAAAAATATTAATTAATTTCAGGAAATTTCCTGAGAGTTTATCTCAGGGAATTTCCTGAAATTTGTTTTATTCGTTCAATATGTTTGGTAATCTACTGTTTATTAACTGTAATTTGTATTGCAAATAAGCTTATAAAAATTGCCTCTATGGAATATCGAATTAGCTATTCAAGTCCCATGGAGTAGGACAGAATAGCTGCTCGGCAACCGACCAAGTCAGTAGAGTTCATTACTATTATGGCAGATTCAATTATGCTTGCCGCAGAATTTGTTGTTTTGTCCTTTTAAGTTCTCATTTTAATAATATAACTATTTACCACATTATTCGCTGTCCGATAAAGGACTATGAAAACGAATATAGATGATAGTTAAGTAGATTTTGTGAATTCAAATAATGCGGTCAGAGTTCGTTTCTTCTAATCAGTATCCAAGCTCGCCTTTTTCGTGAGTGCAGATAATGCAAATTTGAAACTGCTTGCAGACAGTAGATACTAAAATATGCTGCATAGTTTTCACAAATAACTTCACACTTTTGCCAATGCACTGACGTTTTTAACCTCAAAATTAAAGTATAGGCTGGCAAGGTATTACTACACAGTTTGATTCTTTTTTTAAGTGAATAGACACAAGCTTGTGTTTCTTTTCTGCTGGACAATCAGACCCTTTTGTCCGTTTATATTAAACAATGCTTGAAAGAGTTTCAAGTCGATTTAAAAAAATAAATTTATGCTTATGAAAAAAATTACGAAATCACAGAACCGTGCATCATGTAGTGAAATTTACAAACATGCACATCATCCCAATGGCAAGCCAACAAAAGTTTTTCATTTACTTACTATACTTGCGTTTATTGGATTTATTTTTCATGCACCTCTGATCAAAGGACAATTTATGACTGGATATCCTACTCCAAGCGACCCATCTCCACTACCTATTTCTGGTATAGATTGGTTCACTGATAATACAAGGGCACATGTCACACATGTTGATAGAACGCCAACCACCCACGATATACTTTATTTAGATGTGGTACATTCTCATGGACAAAGTGATTGGGGGGCGGTATCAGGTCAAAGAGCAATGCTTATTCAGATGAAACGAAGTGATGGGGTTGCTGGTGGGTGGTTTGAAGAACTTAATGTTGTAGGGGTTGATTTAATGGCAAACCCAGTTGAGATTCATGTAAGCAAGTATTCTTATGCTTTTGAAACAGAACAAGGTAGTCCAGGTAATCCATCGTCCAGATTGCAGGTATTACTGATTCCAAGATTCAATATTTTAACCCTTAATCATGCAGTTGTCAGGTGTAAGCCTTGGGATGGCTATACTGGTGGGGTATTGTGCTACTCTGCTCGTCAGACAAAAATTCATCGATCAGTTATTACAGCTGAAGGTTGCGGTTTTTATCCTGAGAACATTACATTTGGCCAAGGAGGAAGTGGCGGAGCAGGAGACAATATGTATAACAATGACGGCTATTTGTCTCCTATTCCATACTCTGATTATTGTTTAACTCCAAACCCGGGTACAAATGGAACTAGCGGCACAGCGGGAACTCCAGGAGACAACGAAATGAATAATAGAAACCCTGGAACACAAGTCAGTCCACTGGTTTTTACTGCCTACAATTATGGGGCTCCTAATATTTTTAGCAATATTGCTGTCATGGGTTCAGCAGGTTATACAAAAGGAGGGTTTGATGCATTCAAAGGTGGAGAAGGAGGAAGTGGAGCAGGGCATGGTGGAACAGGAGGTGCTTCCGGACATTCAACCCCCATAATGGGAGCAAACGGAAATCATGGTGATGATGGAGGGAAAGGAGGAGATGCAGGTAGAGGGGCACGTGGCGGAGGCATTATTCTCATTAAAACTCTTAATTTTTGGGATGACATGGGAAATTCATCGGACCATCAAGGAATGATGAATGGATGGCTAAATGCAGCTGGACAGCAAGGAGAACATGGCAAAACAGGAGAAATGGGGGGAGCGCCAGGTGCTGGTGGTTTTGGTGGTCAAGGAAGCATTTCGGACCCTAACGTTTGGTTCTCGGGTGGAACAGGTGGAAGCGGAGAACCAGGCACACCCTCTGATGGTGGTGATGGCAGTTTAGGTGGAAAAGGTGGGACAATCTTTTTATATACCAATGCATCTTCAATCCCACAGCCCGAATTTCATTTTTTTGGAATGGCTTTTACTATGAATTGGGTGAACTTGAAGTCAGGATCAAACGGTTTTGGAGGACAAGGAGCTTTTAGGCATATACCCTTTAATCCACCATTTGTGCAGGAACCTGACGGTATTGATCTCTCAAATGACTACGAAAGATGTAATAGTGGAGGAGGAAGTGCCATTCAATGGTATTGCAACTGTGATATGGCTATGTATCCCTTCGAAGCAGAATACGCTTCAGCATCAGGAGTAATTTCAGGCACTGACATTACTTGGACTGCTGGAAACTGGCAAAGTGTGTTTGATATTACTAAAGCTACTTTGACAACAACCCACAATATTGGGGCTGGAATTAAGTATGTATGTCGCTTTTATGAACGAGACCAAGCAGAAGAAGTTTTTCTCTCCCTTATAAGCAACCTTGAAACACCTCAAAAACAATTTCCTACCCTAACAGGAAGTGATATAGTTCTTCCTGCGGATAAGCAAATTATTACAACGGACCATTTTGAATATAAATTCAGTGAAATAGGAGGATTACCTGTAATGAAGTATGTTTCAATTAATGCTCCTATTCAGGACAGATTTATTTTCTATGAGTTTCCTGGTACTTCCACACAATCGTTTAAAATTGATACAACACGTTGCTTTGCATGGCATCCATACATGGACGAAGACGATCTTGAATTTGGAAAAACAGGTGAAACTTTGCCGGAACCAGTTCCAGATGTTGACCCAACCATACATTTTAACAGAAACCCTAGTACTTTGCTGGTATTACCCAACGATAATATACAAGAACACAATAGAGAATGGGTATCCTTCATGCAACATACTGATATGTTTGTAATTAGGGATAACGATTTTAATGAAGAGGCAGTTATGCAAGAACCAAATCAAATCAAAACAATTGTAGTTTATGACTTACTTGGAAGAGAAATATACAAGGTACAGACAAATCTAAGGCAATACACAGTAAATACAAATAACTTTGCAAAAGGAACTTATCTTGTTACAATAACAAAAGAAGGAAATGTGTCGAGCTATAAGCTTATAGTTAATTAATTTTATGCTATCTTTGTTTGTAATATGCGCTATCAATCGGCAATAATTAATAGGTTTGTGGCAGCAGCAGTTGTTCTGCTGCTGTCCTTGCCAATTACTGCACAAAACCTTGTGCAGAATGGCAGTTTCGAACAGCAGCATTTTTGGGGTAAGTTAAGTTATCCCGACTGGTATTCTCGTCCTCCACTTGCGAACATCCAATATGCCGATTACTGGAGCTCATGCGCTTCACCCAACGCCTTTGGGGATTGCGGAGGAAATAACCTGCCAGATACTTTTTACCCCCTTAGTAACATGCCGATAACAGAATCCTATCACAGCCATTCTCACCCTTTTCTGTTTGATAATAGCTCACGATTATTTGTGAACTTAGCAAATATAGACTCAGCTTTTCATGGCACTAAAATGGCTGTAATTAGTTTGTCACAAGGTGGATTTTATTATCACTTCAATGACAGTATAACTGAAAATATGTCAATCAATAGTTATATGTATAGCAATTTAAACACAAACTACATGACTAATATTCTGAAACAGCCTTTAAAAGAAGGAATAAGATATAAGATAGGTTTTTTTGCTACTGCTAATAACTTCATAGACACAAACAACATCCCTGACACGGTCAAAATAGAAAGGAGCGTACCTAATTCAGGGTCGTACCAATTTAATTGGCCTTTACAAGAATGGAATACTTATCTGACTGACGGTCTGGGCATTCTATTATCTACAAATCAGCCTGTCAACTATAAACCGGGCATTGGTACACCAGAAATCCCTTTTAACACTCACCCCCCGCAGTTCAGAATATCCGAGCCTTTTATGAGCAAAGGAGAATGGATTGAGTATTCATGGGAGTTTGTAGCAGAAGACACTTTTACCCACTTGACTATTGGTAATTTTTGGAAGAGAGAACAGCAAAACATGATAAAATGGCTCTTTAACTTCCCATGCAGTATAATTAGAGACAGTTGCATAGCATATTCTGATTGGGAAATGTATGCCTTTATTGACAGTGTTTATCTTATCGCTTTAGATAGTTTTTCTTTAACTAAGGACACTGCTGTTTGTATTGGGGAGAAAATTGAGTTGAGAGAAGCTTTTGGGAGAGAAATTACTTGGATATTAGAAAATGGCAGTGAGGTTGTGAGTGATGTTTTGCATTTAGAAATAACCAAAGCAGTTGAACAGATTGTTGGTTTATGGAATGGTGAATATGATACACTTTATGTTTTTGGAAAAGAAACACCTGCGTATTCTATTCAACATATTGACAGTCTTTGCAAATATACCCGCAATGATTTTAACCGTTTGCAGATTCATATTGAAGAACAAGGAGTGAGTGCATTTTGGCAAATAAACGGAACAGATCAAACAGGTACAGAGTTTGCAAGTGCAGACACAGGCTATGTTTATCTTACCCTTACAGACAGCTTGGGCTGTATAGTAAGAGATACATTCTATCTGGAAGAATATTGCCCAGAGTTTTCTGATATATGCGGTTTTCCAAATGCTTTCAGCCCTAATGGAGATGGACTTAACGATGTGTTATCTATTAATTGTGTGAATATAAGTTCAGCACAAATAAGTGTACTAAACCGCTGGGGAGAAATCCTATCTGTAAGCGAAAACCTAGGCTCTGCATGGGATGGAACATTTGATGGCAAACCCTGCCAAGCAGGTGTTTATACCATAATTATACAATATTATATCTTCACACAGCCGGATAAAAAGTACATATATAGAGGAACGCTTAACTTATTGAGATAACTCCCTTTGCTAACTTTTCTTTTAACAACTTGTGAAATAGGAACGAGAGAAAAAACTTCTCAAAATTCCTTAAAAATAGAGTAAATATTCCTGCAACATGAGGTAGCGGAATAATTTTGCAAAAAGCTAAACCCTACACAAAGAATGGAAATTAAAGATTTCCATTTGATAATGTAGTAATTAATTTTCCTGGGTAAAGGTTTAATCAATTTACCCACTCTCTGCTTCAAGTTTTAGAATACAACTGAATGATATCAAACAATATCATGTTGAACCATTCCAATAGTATTAAGAACTATTTTTTGTTTTACAGTCCAATTTTTACAATTACAGGTGAGTGGCAGAGTCATAGTTTTTATTTTTTTACTATGAAATGAAATATAAATACTCCTTAAAACAGGAGTTAAATTAAAAAATATTCAGGAAATTTCCTGAGAGTTTATCTCAGGGAATTTCCTGAAATTTGTTTTATTCATTCAATATGTTTGGTAATCTAATGTTTATTAACTGTAATTTGTATTGCAAATAAGCTTATAAAAACTTGCCTCTATAGGAAATTGAATTAGCTATTCAAGACCCCATGGAGAAGGACAGAACAGCTGCTCGGCAACCGACCAAGTCAGTAGAGTTCATTACTATTATGGCAGATTCAATTATGCTTGCCGCAGAATTTGCTGTTTTGTCCTTTTTAGTTCTCATTTTAATAATATAGCTATTTACCACATTGTTCGCTGTCCGAAAAAGGACTATGAAAACGAATTTATAAAATGCATGATTTCTTTGGTTCGTGCAATTCTTATAGCTACTAAAATTACAAAGCAAATTGGGAGTATAAGTTCTCAATTTGAAATTTTAATTACTGTCTTTGTTAGACAGTTGAGTTTAACTAAATAAAAGTCATTATGAAAAATAAAATACGATTATTAAAAAGCAAGATTGGTGGTTACAAATATTATCCAGTTCTAACATTATTTATGTTTTTTGCTTCAAACGTTCTAGGTCAGTTTGCAGGTTGGCCTTCCGGTTCAGGAAATCCAGAAGTTGATGCTTCAAGTATTGCAATAAACACAAAAGTATATACGGATGATAACAGGGCAAGAGTTTTAGATATTACCCTAGTCAGTTCTTCTCCAGATATATATGATATTGAAATTGCTCCTCCAAAAGATTGGGATGATGTTCCAAACTATATCCATCCTTGTAGTTTAGCATTTAGTAGTGACAAATGGTGTTTATTGATTCAGATGGAAGACCATACTACATCTGGAACCACTACTGTTGGAAATCACACAAGGGTTACCATTGTTTCATATAATTGTTCTACAAAAATATTAAGGGTTGTTGCTCCTTACGGGCTTCCGACTTTCTCAGTAACTGCTAATGATAGAATACAAATTAGCAGAGTTCCCATTTATTGGGATATGGATTTGGATCCAGGAGGAGAACTAACTTGTCGTCCTTATGACCATGAAGATGGAACTGGTGGGATTACAGCATTGATTGTTGCAAATGAATTAAATTTCAATGGTGGTATAATTAATTCTGCAGCAAAAGGATATCATGTTGGTTGGTCTAGTAGCACTCCTCTAATTGGGCAAGGAGGGGTAGGAAATGCAGCTCCAGCAAAAAACTCTTCAGCAAATGGTGGTTGGCCTGGTGGACCTCATGCAGGCCCAATTGATAATGCATATACTCCAGGAAATGGTGTTCCTATGCCAGCAGGGACAGATCCTCCAATTGATATAAATGATATTAATAAACATGGATATTTATGCAAAACTGGGGGAGGTTCTGCATTAGAATTTAGTTTTGATGATCTCAATTTAACAGCAAATCCACTAACTAATATAAGAAATGGAGATAACGGAGAGGGGCCAGATGATAGCAACCGCGATCAAGGCACAAATACTGATTTTAATGATGTAGAAATATATTCGCCAAGTGACCCTGATAGGTCTAGTAATTGGACAACATTGCGAATGGGTGATGCAGGCTTGCCTGGAATTAGTGGAGGTGACGGAGCAGGTGCAGGTGGATATGGAGGTGATGGTGGTGTAAATTCATTAGAAACATTTCTTCCAGCTCCTTTTCAGGCACAACCTGGCTTTTCTGGTTTTGACGGTAACCCTGGTGGAAAAGCCGCCCCTGCTGCTCGAGGTGGTGGAATAATATTATTAAAAGCAAAATCATACATAGTTAATGTAAGCACTAAGTTTCTTTTTGTAGATGGAGAAAACGGAAGGACAGGACAAACAGGTGGAGATGGAGGAAGAGGTGGAAATGGTGGGGATGGTACAGCAGGTGGTTGTAATTCAGGAGATATTGTTCCATCTGGAGGTGTTGGCGGTACAGGTTTAAGTGGCGTTGGTGCGCAAGGAGGTGATGGAGGTAACGGAGGAAACAGCGGAACTATTTGGATTATGAAAAACTCAACTGGAAACCAATCTCTTTCCTCTAAAGTTAGTATCAAAGGAGGAAGAGCAGGAAGAGGAGGAATAGGAGGATATTCAACGAAGTATTTAACCCTTCCTTTGGCAAATAATTATTATGATGGATTAAGTTTAACTACTGTTGATGCTCTAATCGCATGTAACTTGGGAAGCAATAAATGGACTTTTTGTCAACCCCCTCCCCCTTCATATACAATAGAAATATGCAATTGTAATAAAGTGTTTGAACAATTATATTCGCTCAACGGAACATCTGGTATTCAAGCAGATGCTAATAACTTTAGATTTATCGACCCTACAAATGGCTCAAGCTTTCCTGTCTATTACGAAGAAAGTCATCATGGTCAACAAGTTTTATATTACACTCAAACAGGTAGTCCAAATATTAGATTCAACTGTTATATGAGGGATGGTAGTTTATATGACATTATGGTTAAAAAAATGTTAGGTATTACAGATTTAGTTGGCTACAAACCTGGAATTTCATATCTTGGAGTTGGAGCAAATGTGGTTTCTATGACTGGCTCAAAGACCATAATATCTTTTTACGATGGTACTAACACTTGGAAACTTTTTGAATATGAACCAGAAGTTTACCCAACCCAAGTAGGCGTTTTAACTGATTTTGATGACCCTAGCAAATCACGTGTTGAAACTTCAAACTGTTATTATAATTACAGGTTTTCGGGAGCTGGTAGCTGGAGTGGAAGTGGCTTAAATCCCTATGGTCCAAGAGAGCCTATTGAATATGACGAAGTAACTGGTGAAGAAGGAGAAGACGGTGAAGAAGGGATGGATGGCGAAGAAGATTTTGAATTTTTTGAGGATGAAGACTTTGCGCCCTTGATTAGACCCGAAAACCAAAAAAAATACTTTGAAAAAATCCAAGACAACAATTTGGTAAATGTAAGCTTACTTATTGACCCTGTTGGCGGTGGAGTTACAATTGTATCAACTCCTAATTCTCCTGAAATGGGTGATATTGCTTACGAACTCTATACGGTTGATGGAAGACTTATTCAAACAAGCAGCGCAAAAGGGCGCACTACCTTTAATCTGGCAGCAGGAGTATATTTGCTTAAAGTCAGTATGGATAATAAAGTTGAAATACACAAGATAATAGTGCTTTAGAAAGGCAACTATATGCTATTTTTTACCATCTCTTATTCAATGAAAGAATAGGAGATGGTTTATTTTTTAAATTATATTCACTACTTTTGAAACAAGCTAACTATGAAAAAAGCACTTTCTCTGTATCTATTCATACTCTTTGCAACAATTACTAATGCTCAAAATATGCAATGGGTAAAGGGGTTTGAGGGGGATAATGCGCAAATCTATAGTATGGTGATAGATGACTCTGGGAATGTATATAGTGTGGGCGCTTTTAATGGTATAGTCGATTTTGACCCAGGAGAAAACTCCTTTTTATTAAATACAGTAAGCACTAGTTTAGGATTTATTTCTAAATTAGATAAGAATGGAAATTTTGTTTGGGCAAAAAAGGTTGGTGTAGTTGGTTCAAACACAAGCTCCAAAGCTGTTTCCATTGCAATTGATACTGTTGGACACCTTGTTATTGCGGGAGAGTTTATTGGGAATATAGATTTTAATCCTAGTGGCGGTTCAAATGTTTTATCTACAAAAACAAATTCAAGAGAACTTTTTGTTTTGAAAATTAATCAAAATGGGGGTTTTATTTGGGTAAAGAAAACAAACGCAATCGAAAATAACTCTACAATCTTATGGCCATTATTGAAAATTGACAAACATTCTAATATCTACATTTCTGGATGGTTTAAAAGGTCTATTGACTTTAATCCAGATACATTAATCGAATTCAGATTAACTTCGGCAGGAAGTAATAATGATATTTTTATTTTAAAGTTAAACTCAGAAGGAGAATTCAAATGGGCAAAAAAATATGGGGGAACTGGTGATGAGTGGTCATCAAGTCTAAGCATAGATTCATTTGATAATGTAATTATTTCAGGACATTTTAGAGGTATAGTTGATTTTGAGGGGGAGATACTAACCTCCTCACCTATAAATAATTCCAATCAGTTTATACTAAAATTAGATATATGGGGTGATTTTAAATGGGTTAAACAAATAACTAATTCAAATAGTAATCCTTTTATTATATCAGGAACTAATAATAGCGGAGAAGTAATTGCTTGGGGTAGGTTTACTGGAACAATAAATCTAGACACAGGAATAAGCAACTATCGCTTAACATCAAATAAACCAAATGCTTTTGATTTATTTTTAGCTAAATACGATTCGAATGGACAACTAAATTGGGTAAAACATTTTGCGTCTGAATCTAATCTAATGTTTGCTACATTATCTAGTCTAACTATTGACAATCAAAATAACATATTACTAGTCGGATATTTTTCTAACACAGTTGATTTTGACCCAAACTCAAATAATTACTTTTTAACTTCTAACGGAGCTACAGATATTTTTGTTGCCCAGTATGATAGTCTTGGAGAGTTTGTATGGGCAAAAAGTATGGGAGGAAAAATGAATGATAGAGGCAATGCCGTGTATAAGGGTTCTTATGGAGCACTCTATGTGGCAGGTGTTTTTGCAGACACAGTTGAATTTGACCCCGGAGATTCCTCCAAAACCCTTATTGCTAAAGGCTATCAAAATGGATTTATATGCAAATTCGCCAATTGCACAGACACTTTTGTGAGCAACGATACCCTAATTATTTGCTCAGGTTCTAGCTTTTGGGTGGGCAATAAAGAACACTCAGTTAGTGGCGATTTTCTCGATACGTTTACTTCCTATCAGGGTTGCGATAGCATTGTCTATACCCACCTTATTGTATTGCCTCCTCCAGACACATTGATTGATGTAACTATTTGCGCAGGTCAAAGCTATAGCATTGCAAACAACGAATACTGGGAAAGCGGCACTTATGTGGACACAATTAAAACTACTGAGGGTTGTGATAGTATTGTTACTACCAACATCACTGTCACCCCTGCACCTGAGTTTATTCTACCCGTTTTTCTTTGTGAGGGCGAGACCTACAATTTTAATGGTAGAATCTTAAATAGTGAGGGTAGATATACTGATACACTAAGTACAACTGAAGGTTGTGATAGTTTATCTACTGTAGAAATTTCGTTTTATCCTCCCATTGTTGCAAGAATTGAAGAGCGTTTACCCATTTTGAGGGCATTGCCTTCGGGAGCAAATTATCAGTGGTATGATTGTAACAACAATTTCACAACTGTTGAAGGAGCAGATTCGCAAGATTTCCATCCACCATACAATGGGCTTTTTGCTGTGAGAGTTACCCGGGGAGAATGTGAAGAAATAAGTGAGTGCATGCCCTATTTCAAACAATACGGTATATACATGCCCAATTCATTTTCTCCCAATGGAGACGGAAAAAACGACACCTACAGACCAGTTGCAGAAGGCTGGATAGTATCAAGAATGACCGTCTATAACCGTTGGGGAGAACTCCTCTTCGATAGCCAAGACCCGCAAGCAGCATGGGACGGGTCATACAAAGGACAACAAGTCCAATCTGGGGTATATATTGTACGTGTAACTTTCAATTCAATTGAAACTGGTGCTGCACCTTTTAGATCTGTTACAGAAAATATATCTGTGCATTTGATGAGGTAAAACTAACGAACTTGCTGTATATGCCTCAAAAAAGTAATGTTTTTAGCCAATTCTTTTTCTTATAGAGATATGTTTTTTTTAGTATAATATCTTCAAACAACAGATTTTCCAATGAGTTTATTCGTAAAAATAGAGGCACATTAATACACCATTAGTCGCTCTATAATTGACAATATTCACATAAATAGACATAAAGCACAGGTTTTCAAAAAAGGCCTTATTGATTCTGATTTTCGATTTAAATCAATTATCTTTGTGCCATAGTTTTTAAACAATGAGTCAGTTTGAATACATAAAAGATATAGCCAAATTCGGTCTTGAAAATGACCAGGAAAGGCTATTGTCTGTACTCAATGAACTTATTGAACATTCAAAGAAAACTAAAAAACTAAATTTTGCAATTCAGCTCCAATCTATACTGAAAGATGCAATAAAACAGCAAGGCACAAACACGCTTACCAAAGTTGGCTCTGACAATTATTACCAGAAGTTGGATGACAGAGAAATTGCTGAATTAATTCTTGAGAAAGTAACATCGGACTATACACTTGAAAATATTATTGCAGAGGGAAGTGTAAAAAACGAGCTAAAATTTTTCATTGAAGAACACCAAAAGATTGAAATCCTTAGAAGGTTTGAGTTGCCTGTAGCCAATAAAGTTTTAATGTACGGACCTTCCGGTTGCGGAAAAACACTGGCTTCTTATGTTATTGCAGGAGAGTTAAAGAAAATGATGGTTGTTATTAATCTCGGGGCTATTGTTTCTTCGAAATTAGGTGAAACAAGCAAAAACCTATCTAAAATCTTCAAGAAAGCTGCGATAGAAGATTGTATCATATTTTTAGATGAATTTGATAGTCTTGGAAAAATAAGAGATTATAGCCAAGATCACGGAGAGATGAAACGAGTTGTAAACACAATTCTTCAACTTTTTGATTACCTACCGCAAAGTAGTATCGTTATAGCTGCTACAAATCAAAAAGATATGCTTGATGAAGCCTTGATTAGAAGATTTGATAATATCATTGAATTTAAATTGCCGAATGAAAAGGAGATACAAGAGTTAATTGCATTAACCCTGAAGAATGGTGTATTCTCATTTGACAAAAAAATTATTGCGAACAAAATAATAAAAGAATGCCTGGGTCTTTCCTACTACAGCATTCAAAAAACATTGATTACTGCCATTAAAAGAAGCTTATTTGCAGCAAAAGAACCTGAAAAAAAATTGAGTGGCAAAATTGATACTCAAATATGGAAGGAACTTGTTGAAGCTGAAAAACAAGCACTCAATAAGTAAGATTTATACATCAATAGAACTGTCCAGTTCAATATCACTAATTACTTCTAAGTTGTTTATTGCACGCAGTTCATCATAAAGTTTGCCTGATTTCTTTTTAGTATTTTCTTCTATAGTTATAGCCATTGAAAATGGAAATTGCTTTGGATAACCTGCTGGTAAACCACCAACAATTTGAGTTGAAACCTTGCAATGAACGGCTAATTTCAACACTTGATTTTCTGTAACTAAATGGTTCAAATCAATAGTAAAATTGATTTTCTGAGAATTAGAAAACGGAATTGGTTTGGAAACGTTTCTACCGTTTTGTGACCAAGATAGTGAAGACCTTAGTTTCGAATTAAAATCATCATTTTTCGCATTAATTTCATCAGCACTATGGTTCTTGAAAAAACTAAATGCCATATGAATAGGATTGTATGATAGTTGGTTATTTAATATTGGTTCGAAACTAAAACACAATGTTGCAGTAATTTTTACCAATCCTTTCTTACGACCTAAATCATGTTCAACTAAATACTTAGGGAAGTTTATTGGGTAAATCTTTAGATCAGTATTGGAAATCTCATCTTCCAAAATCAATGTGGCTCTATTTTCATTGGAAAACAAACTTTCTTCAACATCAACAAAACCGTTACCGGCTGTAACATTAAGTAAATGACTAACCTGTTTTGGAAATTGAATATTATTTAAAGATGCACCATTTATAATAAGTGCTTTAACTGTTTGAGCATTTATATGAGGATATTCTTTTAAAATTTTTGCAGCTAAATTTGCGGTTAAAGGAGCTGACAAGCTTGTGCCAGTTTCTAAAATGTAGCCCAATTCCGGGCGTGCTGATAAAACAGCCATCGCAGAATTATCAATGTAATCAATAGCTGAAGGATTGTAAAAACCTAAATCGCCACCGCAATCAATTACATCTGGTTTGAAATAATTTTTATTGGACTTATTGCGAGGAAAAACAGCTGCCAAGTCTATATGCCCTTTTCGTGAGTATAGGGTTGGGTATTCTCTGCCACTTGATATACCATAAAAAGTATCACCGTTTAAATTCTCTGCGGCTGCACCAACAGTAACGTTATTAAGACTATCCGCTGGCGTTGAAAGATTGGTGTGTACTGAATTGAAATAAGCCAAGTCATAATCAGTATTCTCATTTATAGCATTTCTATTGTTTGCAGTGCAAATAAATATTAAACTATCTGTTGAATGAGCAAATTTGTCTAACTCATAAGTGTAAGAACTAAAGGGTTCGTTTTTAGCTTTGAACTTATCATAACAAGTAGTTAAGACGAACAACTTTATATGAGGGTACTTACTTTTCGCATCATACAGCATTTTTACCACTTGGGTTTCGGATAAATAGCCATTGCCACTTTCGAACAATTTTATTGATAGAAGTTTTGCATCTGCTCTTATTTCACCTTGAAACTTATTTAAATGATTAAGCCTTCCTAAAGCAGCCAATGCCGCTACTGCTGTGCCGTGACCTTCTCTTTTATAGCCTGAAACATCTATTAAAGGATTGCCTTCCAAACTAAATGAGGCATCTTGAATTGTAATGGATTTAAGGGGTGTATCCATACTAATACCTGTATCAATAATTCCGATCACTGGCAAATTTTCATCTGCATTTGAAATATTGAAACCGTATTCTCTTTTAACAAAGTTGAATTCAGATGGCCTTACTATGGTTGATAAAGAGCAGGTGGCATTTTGGATGATGTCGAAATTCTCCGCAATCAACTGTACTTGCTCAAAGGGTATATCTAATAGTTCAATCCTGTTTACAGTTTTGTCAAAATAATATGATATATTTTTACTTTCAAGAAAAGCAATTAATGAATCAATTAAGAGTGATTGTAACTTTAAGTCTAAGGGCAATTCAACTAATGAGAGACAAACTACTTTGCCGATTTCATCTACTTTAAAGCGTATAATGTCTTTAGCTGTTAACAGCTTGAAACCATTGACATAAGTAACATAATTATCGTATTTGCTCTCTGGATTAAGGTTGAGCCCAAATTGAATAAAGTTATTTATTTCATTAAGATATGTCTGAAATAAATCTCTTTCGATAATTGCAAATAGACCCGTTTTCCCGAAATTGGAAAAATTTATTGCTTCAAGTCCAAATTTCTTGTAATATTCATTAAAGTATTTACTAATTACGAATTGTGACACAAAGTTAATTTGAATATAATCAACATCCGCAGGTATTTCAAGACTTCTATCCTTCCGAGCATATTTTTGCTCTTGTTCAATTGAAAAGTTTTCGATACTTACACGAAGATTGGATGCTTGTCTATAATAATTAGGTTGTGTATTTTCTTCTTCATCGTCTTCATTACCACCAAACCCATATTTAAACTCTATTTTGGCAACTTCTTCAAGTTGTTTATCACTTAATAATTTTAAATGTTTTTTCTTTGCCATACTTCAAATTTTTACTCTCCCAACACCGATTTCTGTAACAACATTTGACTATTCCCATAAAATGGAACATCTGTCTTACCTAATATTGATTGAGGCAGTGTTGTCATTTCATTGTGGTTTCCCATCTGCACTAATACTGTTTTAGCTCCGTTTTCTGAAAGGAGGTTCACTTTTAATCTTTCTTCTTCTTTAGACAATTGATTAATTATCTTATATTTTGGATGAGTTGCATGCTTCTTTTCATAAGTCTTCTTTATATACTTCTGCAACAACCAAAGTAAAAAGTCTTTATAACTTGTTTTAATTCTTAACGACAAGTCAAAACCATTTCCTATAATGATTAACTTATTGCTTTCACTCTTTTCTATTTCTTCCATACTACCCCCTATTCTTTTTAAAATTTTCTGCTTGTTCAAAAATCTCCACATATACTTCGTCTCTCTCTACAGGTGGATAGCCAAATTCGTCAAGCAAGAGAATGAGTCCAACTTTCAAAGCTGATTTGATGTCGTCACGTTTGTTCCAATCAGGGAATTTGGCTTGACCATCTACTAAGTCTTTCACGGCTTTTGCCAATTCAATCATTTTGTCGTCTGGGTAATTGAAGTCGTATTTGATACAAAGTTCTTTTAGAATGTCATAAAAGGCCTTTTCTTCAAAGTCAATTCCTAATGCGTCTCCTGCTGAAAATTCTTTGTGAACCTCCCAGATTAATTCAGTTAAGGCATCTGCCATTTCCTCATATACTTCGCTTCTGAGTATATCATTCTCATCTCGCTGGTTGTAGCGTTCAACTAAGGCTTGCATCTTTTTTGAAAAATCAATTCCTTTTACTTTGTTTACCTTTTTGATTTCTCCAATTACTTTCGCCAATAGCTGTTGAAGTAATTTGATTTTTGTGTTGGGTAATTTGATTTTGTTGATTTTGGCTAAATAATCTTCATCAAAAATATCTTGTTCGGTTTCGTTTTCGTCTCCAAGTTTGAATATTTCTTCCACACCATCACTTTCTAAGGCTTCTTTTATCATTTCCCGAACTCTTGCGTTCATTTGTGCCGTGTCGGGTGCATTACCTTTGGTTAATTTGAAAATAATGGAACGAATAGCCAAATAGAAATGTGTGTAGTCTCTTTCTGCTTGGGTTAGTTTTTCACTTCCTGCACAAATATCATAAGCGGCTTTTAGTCGCTTTACTAAGCCCATAAAACGGGTTTCTGAATCTTTGGTTTTTTGCACAAATTCAGCACTAAGGTTTAAGGTGTTTAATTGTTCTATGGTACTTCCTTTGAAATACTTTGTATTGTCAAATGTGTGCATCAATTTGGCTAATAAATCCAAATGGTCCTTAACTACTACTAAAGATTGTGTAATGTCTTCAAAGTTGTCTTCGTCACCTTTGTTGTATTTGGCAAGTGCCAAATTCATTTGTTTTTTGATGCCGATATAATCCACTACCAAACCTTTGTTTTTGCCTTCAAATTTTCGGTTTACTCTTGAAATGGTTTGAATTAAATTGTGTTGTTGTATCGGTTTATCAATGTATATGCTATCTAAGAAAGGTACATCAAAACCAGTGAGCCACATATCTACTACAATGGCTATTTTGAAATTCGATTTCGGATTTTTAAATTGGCGGTCGAGTTCTTTTCGGTCGTCAGAAGTGCCTAACATATCCCAAAGTTCTTTTGGGTCGTCTTTTCCTCTGGTCATTACCATTTTTACACGCTCAATCGGTTTTAATTCCCTTTTATCTTTATCGGTTAATTCAATACCTTCTTCTGCTTCTCTAATTTCAGCCCATTCAGGTCTCAATGCTATTATATTTTTGTACAATTCATAAGCGATTTCACGACTACTGCTTACAAATAGTGCTTTTCCTTTTACAGTTGCTCCTTCTGAAATTCGCTTTTCATAATGGTTCACAAAATCTTCTGCTACGGCACGTAAACGGTCAGGGTCACCCAAAATCGTGTACATATTGGCTGTTTCGAGTTTACTTTTGTCTATTTGATAATCGTTTGCTCCTAATTCTGCTGCTTCTTCGTAATATTTTTCGATTTTCTCTAATTCACTGTTTTTTAACGCCACTTTTGCTGCACGACCTTCATAAACTATCCGAACAGTAATTTCATCTTTTACGGACTCTGTCATAGTATAAGCATCTACCACTTTACCAAATACATCAAGGGTTGCGTCTATTGGTGTTCCTGTGAAACCAACAAAGGTTGCGTTGGGTAAAGAATCGTGTAAATATTTGGCAAAACCATAAGATTTGGTAACACCTTTTTCGGTGACTTTTACTTTTTGGTCAAGGTTGGTTTGGCTTCTGTGTGCCTCATCTGAAATACAAATTACGTTGGTTCTTTCGGTAAGTAATTCGGTATCTTCTGTAAACTTATGAATCGTTGTAAGGAAAACCCCGCCACTTTGTCTGCCTTGTACCAATTCTCTTAAATGCGCTCTACTTTCTACACTTATGATTGTACTATCTCCAATAAAGTTTTTGGCATTGGTGAATTGCCCCGAAAGTTGGTCGTCAAGGTCTGTTCTATCTGTTATTAAAACTATGGTTGGGCTTTCAAAGTATTCGCTTTTCATTAACAAACGTGTGAGGTAAAGCATGGTAAAACTTTTTCCGCAACCTGTGGCACCAAAGTAAGTTCCTCCTTTACCGTCTCCTTCAGGTTTTTGTGTATGTTTTATATTCTCATACAAGGCTCTTGCTGCATAATATTGTGGATAGCGACACACAATTTTTTCGTTTTTCTTTGAGCTGTCGGGTATGTAAATGAAGTTTCGGATAATATCACGTAAACGGTTTTTATCAAACATACCTTGAATAAGGGTAAACATACTGTCTATACCGTCCACATCTTTTGCCAAACCTGCTACTCTACGCCAAGCGTAGAAAAACTCATAGGGAGCAAAAAAAGAACCTGCTTTGTTGTTTACGCCATCACTTATCACACAAAAAGCGTTGTATTTAAACAGTTCGGGAATATCTCTGCGGTAACGAACCGTTAATTGTTTGAATGCATCAAAAATGGCAGCTTCTTCACGTATGGCACTTTTAAACTCAAACACCACCAAAGGCAAACCATTGATGTACACAATGCCATCAGGAATACGTTTTTCCGTTCCAACAATTTCTAGTTGATTAACAAATTTGTAAATGTTATTGTCTTTTCCGTATTCCCCTTTGCCTTCTGCTACTACTGAAATTAATTGTTCTTCGTCAGGTTGACGGTGTTTGTTTAATCCTGTATAATCAATTAATTGTATGTAAATGTCTTTTTGGTTGCGGTCTTCTCTTTTCAAAATAAAACCGTCAGAAAGCATGTTAAGAAAGGTTTTGTTGCTTTCGTATAAATCAGTAGCAGAAAGGGATTTGAGTTGAAGAATAATCGATTTGGTTTCATTGATCGTGATACCTTGATGGGCATATTGCGACAATAAGAAGTTTTGTAAATCTTCTTCAATCAATACTTCATCTGGATTACGAGAAATTGTAATGCCTGTGTAGTGCGGAAATCCTTCTTGTCCCAGTAACTCAGCAAATGCCTTTTCTAATTTTTCTTCTGTGAATTTCATTATTCGCTTATTTCTTTTTCGAGTTCATGCAATGCTAATTTCTCGCTTGTAACATAATCAACAAATACTGTTTTGATTTTTTTATTTAAATCTCTCATGTTATTGTAATCAGAAACATTGATTTGAGTTAAAAAACGTTCATGTAAGTTCTCTTCTAATTGTATTTTATATTTCTCATTTACCTTTCTAACAATACTATTCACCCTAAATTCAACATATTTTTTCTTGTCCTCATTATAGAGTAAGGTAAATTGACATTTGTAGTCGAACCTTGATCTTAGCTCTGGAGAAATCTTATTTGAAAAGTCCTCTTTGCTAATATTTGAAGTGAAAACTATTATGAAGCCATCTAAGTCAATTTCTTCAGCTAAAGAGCTGACTAGTTTACCGCTTTCCAATACATCTAAAAAGTAGTTAAAAAGAGTTGCATTTGACTTCTCAAATTCATCAATTAATATTACTCCTATATCAGTATCTCTAACTCTGATAAATATTTCTCCATCATCACTTCCGATATACCCTCGCGCACTTCCTATAAGTGAACTTAATGAAAACTCACTACTGTAATTCCCGAAATTAACTTTAGCAAGTTTCTTCATTCCGCCCAAGCATTTGTAAATAGAGTTAGCAACTTCCGTTTTTCCAACGCCTGATTCCCCAAGTAAAAAAAGTGATAATATTTTATGCTCCCTAATTCCATTGAAAACCCTAAAAGTCTTGGTTAAATCAAAAAAATCATCTTTGAATTTTTCATGTCCATAAAGACTTTTTCTAAATTCTTGAAAGAAGACCCCTAACTCATCCTCTGATAGGTCAGTTATTTTCTTGTGCTTACTTTTTGATTTATTTGTATTCTCAACTTTATCGTCTGATTTGTCTTTTTTAGATTTCCAGTAATCAATTTTTGTAAAGCAATATCTTAGTTCGTAGTTGAAGGTTTCTTCGTGTTTAATATCAGCAATAAATAATATAGAATCGTCAAAGGGTATTAATAATTCTTCAGAAAAGGCTTGCATTGATGCTGAATAACCAGATAATGCGGTTATATCAATTATTACATTGAGCGGATCAATTTGTTCGATTAAATTTTTGTCTTTTATATAATCTGAAATGCTTTCAATAAGAAAACCTTCAGATTCTTTTAGCTCTCTGAACTCGTTGAAATCTATTCGCTCAAAATATGTTAACTCCTTTTCCATAATTTTATATTATTCAGGAATGCTAATATTTTGAACAATGGCTAAAAGATCTATATAATGGAATTCTTTATCGCTAAATTTTGAACTGGCAAAAAAATTATCCTTTACATCTTCCTTTTTATACTGGCTGTCTTGAATTTCTTCATTTTTACTTGTTACACCAGTATTTTGAAGTTGAGTTAATTCGCCCAAATCTTTATAAAATTCAAATGAATTACGGAGTTGGTCAATTTTTATTTTTCCCTTGTATAAACCTATTATTGAGACTTTACCAATAAAGAGGTCGTCAACACTATAAGAACTTTCAAACTCGTTCTCAAAAGTGAAAGGTATTTTCACAAGCAAATCATCCTCTGAACCGTCTAATGAACCTTTCATTTTATAAGCATAATCTTTAAACATGGAATTGAAAAGGTTGTTAATATCAAGACCATTTGTATCTGGTAATGAAAGACCTTTAAAAGAACCGCTTGTAAACAATTTTACTGTTCTGAGTTCCGCTTCATTTTCAAGCGATAGATTTACATTATTAATTTGAATCAATTCTCCTTCTTTGATATTTTTTAAATCCGAAATCTTATTACTCTTTTCAACAATTTCGTTTAGAATTACTGATTTAGTTGTTTTTATTTCAAAGGTTTCTAAAACTTTTTTAGAACCAGCACCCTTAATGTTTCCACCTGCTTCCGCATCACCAAGTTTAAAAATGTCCATGATATTGAAGCCCAATTTTGTTTTTAAGTATGCTTCTCCCTCAACACTTTTACCTTTCTCTATTTGTTGTCCAGAAAGAATCATGTTGTTGAGCATCATTTTTATTTCGTAAACTTTTGGGAAGTTCACGTAGTAAATGTTAAATATCATGTCTTTGTTATTCATAATCCTTTTATTCTAATTATTCAATATTGTGTTGGGCTCAATCGCTTTCTAATTCCATCATCATATTATAATGACCAATATTTTCTGTGTGATTAAAAATATTCTTAAACACATCTAAATACTTAGTTATCGTACCGTCTGGAGCTTCAATAAACAAATCATCTGGTAACGTATGAGAACCTTCGTTTGCCCAACTCAATAAAGACCTGCATATTTCTCTTTCTTCTTGATTTGAAAATTTATTGATTAAAACATCATCTCGTTTACTTCCCAAAATGCTGAAATAGTTTTCAAGTATTCTTCTTAATGTATTTTGAATGGTTATACCTGAATTGTTTTCCCATTCCTTGATTTCTCGCCAGAGTAGTTCATAAGATGATTGAATTGGATTTTTATCAGCATAATAATGGACTGTAGAAACTTTGTTATTCTTACGTAAAATCCAAAATTGAGATTTCTCACCTTTTCTGTTCAATCCTTCGTAAGAAACTTCTTTATGAAAATAAACATTGTGGGTAAGAAGAATAATCTGTTTGATATTTCCCGTCTCTGATTTTACAGTTTTGATTATTTCCTTGATCAATGTGCTTACTACAAACAACACATTACTATCTAAACTAGAAATGGGGTCATCAATAACTAAGATTCTTTCTTCATTAACCGATTCTTCTGTTTCACCTCCTTTAGCACGTTGCAAATAATACAAAAAAGTAATAAACGTAATTTCACCTTCACTTAGAGTGTCTTCAGCAATTTCACCATCTTCACGTTGAATTTGATAAAATCCATTTTCCGCTGTGGGTACAATTTCAAAGTTTAGAAAACCATAGGATTTCAAAAGTCTATTGATTTCATCCACAGTTGGCTGAATACTTGTAACGTTTTTGCTTAAATTTTGGATTTCAGCTTTTAACGTACCGTGTTCAGTGAGCTTAGTAGTTAATTGAGTTTGTAATGCCAAAATTCCAGAGTCTAGCCCGTTTTTATCAGTGTTATACTTTGTAATTTCGTTTCTAAATTCTTCTATAATGAATTTCCATATTGATTGTATCAATGTACTTTTTTCAGTATTGAAATTGAGTACTATATCGTTGTGTTTTTTGATTTCTGCATTGGCAATTTTTATTAAATCATTTATCAAGTCAAGTTGTTCGTTGAGTGATATTAATTCAATACTTCTGCTTGGTTCTTTTAATTTGTTGTTTAAAAATTCACTATTGGTCGTAATCTGACTTATTAATGTTTTTAGATAAGCTGAAAACTTATCTATATTCAATTTAGAGCCTGTAAAGTTCTTTTGGTTTGTTTCAATTTCGTTTAGCTCATTGATAATGTTTTGAGTCAATGAATTGTATTCTTGTTTTAATTCTTTAAGTGATTTTATATCTGTTAAATAAGTTTCATCAAAAAAGCTTTCTAATTGATTTTTGAAATCATCTGTAATTGTTTTTTGTTGGCAAAATGGGCAAGTTTCAACCTCTTCTTGTATATAAGTTCTTCCTTGGTTGACCCAATCGGTTATATTCAATTTTTGAATTAATTTGGCAATATCTACATCAGCTTTCCCAACAATAATTTTTGCCCAAATTGTATTACCTTCGATTTCAATTATTCTGTCATAATTAATTTCGCTTATGGATAATATATTTTGTGGAACTTCTCCAAAAATTGTTTTCGCCTTTTCTCTTAGCTCTTCTAAAGTTATTAGAGTAGCAGAGTTATTCTCAAATTCTTGAAGTAACCTATTTTTGAATAACTCTCCAGATCTCATTGAACCAACAAAGGCTTCCTTAAATTCTTGATCATACTTTTTATAGATTTTCTTCCAACAACTTTCAGTAAATTCTTTTTCTAAATCCTCTCTTTTCTTTTTTTGAACGTTTAGTGTTTCACGCTTTTTTTGCCCATCATCTTTTATCGTTTTTAGTTGATCTGTTTTTTCTTCAATGACCTTAATTTCCTCTTTTGTAGCCTGTCCAAGTGTAAATACTCCATTCAATTTACCTTTGCCAAAGTTCTGTTCTCTAAACTCTTTGTTGTAAACTAAAGTATTGAGTGGAGTTTGATTCTCCCAGTTTAAAACACAATTAGCAAATTTCGTATCACCAGGATACAGCAAAAAGTTTGATAAAGTTGTTTTACCACATCCATTAGCCCCATAGATAAAGTTTATTTTTTTTAAACCATCTATTTCAACCCCATTCACTGGGTCATAGGTTGCTACATTCTTTATGTTTATGGATGTAATCATTAGGAATTTACAGTTTCAAGTTTCACACTCCCCACAACACCCCTCATCAACACAGGACAAAGTGGTTTAATGGTGTTTTTTAATTGCTCATTGATCCGTTTACGAGTTTCTAAGGTATGGTAAATGGTAACAATGGCTTCTTGTACTTTGATGTCGGGAATGGGTAATTTCACATTACACATATCAACCCAATCAAATGTTTCTCTAGCACTGCCCCAAGAGTTAAATCTAGCGTAACGGTCAAATTCAGTTCTCTTAAAAAACAAAAACAAATATTCAGGTAATAAAAATGAAGTGTCTTTAACTCTAAACACTGTATAAGTACTTGAAACAAGACCTGCTTCACCATCTAAAATTGCTATTGAAATTTTCTCTCCATTTCTTGAGGTTACCGAGACATATCCTAACTCTCTCGGACGAACAATTTTATAATTTGACAAGTCGAGTCTATCTTTGTTAGATTTGGTTTCCATAAAAACCTTATTCACGCTTATTCCTATAAGGTTATCAATTTTCAAATCATTATTCCTTTCATCCGATTGCTCAATATAATCTCCAAGTGTTTTCGGCTCTTCGATTTTTATTAGATTTTCAATGTAGGTGTCACAAATCAACTGCAAATCATCCAAGCTATTTTGATACACTTTTTGGTTGGTCAATAAACCGTTGTAGAGGGCTACAAATTTTCGTTGTTCGTCAATGGCTGGGATAGGAATCTTTACTTCACACATATCAGCCCAATCAAAAGTTTCTCTTGCACTGCCCCACGAATGAAATCTTGTGTATCGGTCAAATTCTGAACGATTGAACCAAATGAACAAATACTCAGGCAATAAATAATTTTCATCAGTTTCAAACACTGTGTAAATACTTGAAACTACGCAAGGTTCGCCAGTATTCAGTGCAACACCAATTTTATCTCCTCGTCTTGATGTGTCAGACACATATACAAACTGCCGATTTCCAACAACCTTGTAATTGTGCAAACTAACTCCTGACATATTCGCAACAGACTCAATTAACTGTTTTGTTGTTGAAACACCTCTTAGCAGTGAAACCGCTAAATCTTTATTTCGGTTGTCCACTAAATGTATGTAGTCGCCTATACGCTTATAGTTCATAGCCTAGTACTTTAAAAGCGTTAATCAATTGTTCTTGTGACTCTTTTTCCTCTTTCAAAAGGGTTTTAAAATCTTTTTGTATGCGTTTCATTTCAGAATCAAAATCAATGCCGCTATCACGGTCAACAAATTCAATGTATTTACTTGGCACTAATGAAAAGTCGTTTTCTTGTATTTGGTTAAAATGAGCCGAGTAGCAATACTCTGGTACATCCTTGTAGGTTGTTTTATAATCTACTTGTTGCCAGTTGTGGTAATTGTCAGCCACTTTTTCAATGTCTTCAGGTAGAAGCTCAATGAATTGCTTTTCGTATTCTGTACCCCAACGCCTTAAATCCATAAACAGGATTTCTTTTTCACGGTCGCGATAGTTTTTTTGTTTACCGTTTATTTCAACTGTTCTTGCTTTTTTGTTTTTGTTCAGAATCCAAAGTGTAACACTTATATCTGTGGTATAAAAGGTGTTTCGGGGAATAATCACAATGGCTTCTACCAAATTATTCTCAATGAGTTTTCTACGAATTTTATACTCTTCACCACCACCACTCAATGCACCGTTAGCCAATATAAATCCTGCTACACCATTGTCAGAAAGTTTGGAAACCATGTTCAGAATCCAACCATAATTCGCATTGCTTTTTGGCGGAACATCATAACCTCTCCAACGTGGGTCGTCAATCAATTCATTTTCACCCCTCCAATCTTTTTGATTAAAGGGAGGATTTGCCATGATGTAATCGGCTTTTAAATCTTTGTGTTGGTCGTCTGCAAAAGTATCGGCATCTTTTTCACCAAGGTTAGCAGATATGCCACGAATGGCCAAGTTCATCTTAGCCAGTTTGTAGGTTGTTTTAGTGTATTCTTGTCCGTAAATTGCAATGTTTTTGGTATTTCCTTGGTGCGCTTCAATAAACTTGATGGACTGCACAAACATACCACCTGAACCACAAGCAGGGTCATAAATGATTCCCTTGTACGGTTCAATCATTTCAGCAATGAGGTTTACAATCGTTTTTGGGGTATAAAATTCTCCTTTTCCTTTTCCTTCCGCAATTGCGAACTTTTTCAAAAAATACTCATAAACACGTCCAACCAAATCTTGTTCTTTGTCTTTTAAAGTGTTGATGCTATCAATTTCACTAATCAACGAAGCTAATTTGGTTTTATCTAAGCCCAAACGTGAAAAATAGTTGTCGGGCAATGCACCTTTCAATGATTTATTGTCTTTCTCAATTGTGTGAAGTGCAGTGTCAATGATTAAAGCAATATCATTTTGACGGGCCTTTTTTACAATGTAGCTCCAACGGGATATTTCTTCTAAGAAAAACACATTGCTCATGTTGTAGAACTCTGCCATTTCAATGTATTTTTCTTTGCCTTCGGCAATGAGTTTGGATCGGTGTTCTTCAAATTTGTCGCTTGCAAATTTTAAGAAAATCAGGCCCAATACAACGTGTTTGTATTCGGCTGGTTCTACGCTTCCTCTCAATTTATTTGCAGCTTCCCAAAGGGTTACTTCAATTGCTTTTTCTTTAACTTCTTTTTTCTGTTTCATTTTCTGTTTTCCTATTCAACTAGCTAAATCACCTTAACTACTTTCGTTTTCTTTTAATAGTGAATAACTAAGGACTTGTTTTACACTTCGTTTTCAAAAATATATTTTATCTCACAACTTTACCTCATTCAAGCAAAAAATTTTCCGACAAATAGGGTCAATGTGGATAATATCAATGCATAGCAAACAAAAAACCCCGACATAAGTCAGGGTTTTAAGTGCGAAGTGAAGACAAATTTATCAGAACAAATCAATTTTCACCTAAAATTATCGGTCTTCTACGACAAATAGGTGATGCTTGTAGTACAGTTTAAAGACTTTTGCCTTAAAACCATACGAATACCGTATTAAACCCAAATTACGCTAATGCTTATTTTGCCCTTTGGGCTGACGACCCTTACAACCTGATAGATGCTATGCAGGTTCGTCAGGGTGTCAGGGTTAATCCAAATTCAGTATTAGAAAAACTAAATTCTAAATTTGTATTAAAAGGGTGGGATTTTCAGTTTGTACACATTGGTTTCCCCTGGCAAAGCTTCGATAATGTGGTTGTCACGCATAAATTTAAGGTAGTTTTTGGCTTGCCTTTCTTTAACATGAAGTCGCTCTTGTAACTCATAGATGATTTTCATGTAGTTTAGGCTTTCCTCTCGCTCAAATATATGACGTGCAATGTCGGATAGCTCTTCAATCTTGCGTTCTTGTGGCCGAGCTTTGTCTTTTTCGCCTACAAATACATGGAATTTTTGTGTATCGTCCCAAGCCATTATTATTTGAGGTACATCCAACGGACTTCCGTCTCTTACTTTTAAAGCTTTCACAAGGGATTGGGTTTTGTCCTCCTCCTTTTCTATACACAATATCCCGGCAGCCTTACGTTGTATCTCTGAACCCAAATGCCCCCTAAGCTTATAGCCGCTTGGGCTTAAATGTAATACACACAAAATACACGTTTTGTAAATACCGGCAAGCCGAAACAACTCGTCTATAAGCGCTACAGACTTTTCTTCATCGTTTACCCCATCTATCAAATCTGCTATACCATCTATCACTACAAGGTGAATGCCTCCATGTTCATAATAAAACCTATCCATGGAGTGAAGAATGCTTACCAAACGGTCTTTTCTTCCCATCCCCACCAAACCATAGGTTTTGAACCAGGAAGGTGGTCTCGATGCTCCCGAACGTCTTACAATTTGACGTAAGTTTTTAAAAAGTTGCTCTTCGGATTGTTCCGTATCATAATACAACACAGATTTGCCTGTAGTATTTCTAGCTATTTCTGTTCCTAGAGTATCTACTTCTGTTCCTTCCGCAACCATGGTTCCTGCCAAAACAGCGCCCAAATAATTCGATTTGCCACTGCCTTCGGGGCCTGTAATTGCCATAAGGTTACCCGCAGATCCAATTGGCACTTCGTTTATAGCTATTACTGCTTCGGGTACAGCCGGTGCCTTGTCATAGTCCACCTCAAAGCTTCGCAGCAAACTCATGGTTTCTTCATACAGTACATCCAATAAATCACGAAATAATTTCATTAAATCCTGGGCAGTATGTCCTATTTTAAAAAAGTCACTAATATCCTTTTGTTGAGGCGTTCCTTTAAGTGGCAATAGCAGCATTTTTACATCAAACTCTTTGAGTTGGTTCACCTGTTTTTCCATTGCCTTGCAGCCTGTTTCATCTTTGTCGTACATCAGCACAATATGTTTGAAACGAAAAGACAAACGCCTAACCAGGTTCTTAGGAATAGTAACGGTTTCGGAGTTAAAGCAAATAGCATTAAATCCCCTTGCAGCCAAACTCAATACATCCTTTTCTCCTCCGGTAATGAATAAAATATCGCCTCTTAATGGCAATTGTTTCAAGCCAAAACAATAGCCTTCGTGCAAATCACCGGAATAATAAAAGCGATTGTTGGAGCGAGGTCTATACACTTTTAAAAAGCGTTTACCAAGATACCCAAACATAGGCTCGTCTACTGCACTTTCTATTTGGTATTCTTTTCCATCCTTGTTTGTTCCATAAAAGCGCTGCAAAGAAACCACATTGTATTTCTTTAGGGTTTGCATATCTATGCCATACATTCCCCAAAAATTAATTTCGGTTTGAGAATAATCCTTAAACATGGGAGGTATGAATTTTTTAGAAACGTTGTTTCTCATATCGGCAATAGTTAAGGACTCTATTTCAGAAGCCACTTTTACTTCCGGAAATTGCTTGGTAATTTCTCTGATTTTATCGTGGTTGTTTGCCAGACCTAACACTAATTCACGGTCTATAATTTCCATAACCTGCAAAAAATGTTCAGCATTGCTGCATTGCAGATTGAATACCAAAGCCACAAAACCAAAGCAATCACAGTTGTAGGAACTGTCTCCAAAATCTATAAAGCGATACTGGTTACTGGTTTTTTCAAAATATACATGGCAAGCAGCTTTGGTATCCTCATAAAAAGGATTTTTGAAAGGCTTGTTTATGCCAGGATAATTGGACCTTAGAAAGTAAGTAAATACCTTTAGTCCTCGGTCTGTTGCATGCAATATTTCTTCTTTGTTAAGCCCCATGATGATTTTGATTAATACGAGCACGTGAACGGTGGTTATGCATCAAAAACTCCTCGATGTCCTTCAACCTAAAGTAGTTTTTGTTCTGAATTTTGGAATACTGTAGTTTTCCAGATTGCAGGTACTTGCTTAATGTACGTCTGCTTATATGCAGCATATTCATAACATCATAGGCATCTACCCATTCCCGAGACAATTCCTTGGCAGGGTCTTGTAGCTTTTTAAGTTCTGCATGTACCTCGTCGAGCTTCTGAATCAGGAGCTTGTAGGCATTGCTTTCCATTGTGATAATTTCCATACGTTTTTCAATTATTTTGTGATTGCAAGACTATGGGTTGCCGAAAAAATGAATTAATGACTCACTAATGACTCATTAACGATTTATTTTAGTCTAGGCTCTTATCAATAAGCTTAATCATTGAATATCTGAGGGTATCGAGAAAACGTGTTGGATTTATTTTTCGGTGCTTTAATTGGCTAAGGGCACTTTCTGGTCTTTCTAAATTCACATTAAAGGCCACTGACAATGCCTCCCAAATCTCTTTTCTAGTGGTTTTACTTCCAAAAGCATTTACTTCTGAAAGTGCTGCTCCAAGCTCAATTAAACTTATTGTTTCTAATTTCCAATTTAGTTTAGCTTCTACCTGCTTGTCAAACATAGTAAACTGCCTAGATTCTCTCTTTTTAGCTGCTTTTTTGTCTAAATGGGGAAAATGATGAAAGAGCACACTTCTTATTGTAGTGCGGACAAGCTTTAAGTATTGTCTTTTGATATCTAAAAATTGAAAGATTTTTTTTTAACGGATTCTAACTCATAGGATTCTTCTAACTTCCTGGTAAAATTACCAGCAATATTGATTTGAGCCAATAAGATTTCCGGGTTTTTAGGATTGAGTAGAATGTCCAATTCGGTTACACGGCTTAGTAAATCAATTAGACTTTGTTCAACCAAAGCTGGAGAAGAATTAGAAACCAAATCTTCTAGCGCAGTTTTAAATTTGATAAACAATGCATTCATATTGTTGTGATAAGTTGCTAGGGTACTGAATCCATTGAATTCAATATCTAAATTGGAGCCTAGATCTAAAAAACTTAGTTCGGTGCGCGTTACTCGGGATTTGAGTGTGCATTTAGAGTTTTGGAGCTCCTCCAGGATAATCATTAAGTAAGAGTCATTCATAAGGTTTTTTAATTAATTGGGTTGTTAATTCATCCAAACAATCATTAATCAAAACATGCTGCAAATTGACCCTATTTGTCGAAATAGTTTTCAACTATAGTTCGCTAGAAACTATAAAACATGCCTTTTTGAGGGAAAAAAAGGATGGGCAATTGGGCAATGGGTGGGCAAAAAGTAAAAATTACCCATATTTTAAACGCCTAAATATCAGCGTATTAAAAAATAGTTCAAAATAATTTGTCTCCGTATTATAAAACCATTAGCTTTGCAAAACGATGAAGGGGTGGGAACTAACGGAGAAGTCCTCTACCGGCTAATTAGTTTTCATTTCGTTATCGCACTTGGAACCGAAAATTCGTAAATACTAAGATATTCAGGGGGAAAGAGCAAGGTGTATTTTTAACCTCTCTCTCCGCCAAAGCAATCCAAAAAGAGCCCCTGAAAGGGGCTTTTTTTATGTCCCAAGGCCAAGCCCGTGCTCGCACGTAGGCTTGGCCTTGGGACATAAAAAACCCAAACTTCCTGTTTGGGCTTTTTGGATTGCTTTTGAACCGCTCCCCCACTAAGGGAACAGCGACCAAAGGGAGCTAATCCTATGAAACACTTCAATTAANNCCCTGACAAAAAATGCTTAAAAAGCAATTTTTTCGTCATTTCAATATTAGAATTTTCTAATGCTGAAATTGGGTTAAAAACGGAACGGTTTAAAGCCCGTGCTCGCACGTAGGCTTGGCCTTGGGACATAAAAAACCCAAACTTCTTGTTTGGGCTTTTGGGATTGCTTTTGAACCGCTCCCCCACTAAGGGAACAGCGACCGAAGGGAGCTAATCCTTTAAAGCCCAGGACCCCCAAAAAGTAAGGATACGATGAGTAGCCAAGAACTTATGCGCATGGATTTTGAAACCATAGGCTTAAAAGGCAAGTTCCGAGTTTGATGCTGTTCATGATTCAGCGAGTATTTCATTAACAAGCCTTTTACTGTGTAGGTACTAATTGTAAAGGTGTTCCTAATAGATTACAAATGTTTTTAGAACCATTGAATTCTAGCTCCTGAGAATTAGAGAGAGAGATTTTCTAAAGGAAAAAGGTTAACTTCAATAAGGGGAATTCTCAATTGATTTAATCTTTACGCCTAATATTCTTGCATCGCGCCCAAAAAAACATGAAACGAAAGAATACAACTCGTGACAAATAATAGTGTATATTTGTCACGAAAATAAAAGAGATAATTATGCAATTAACTGAAAATAAAATAAAAGAACTTATCAAGGCAAAAGGAAAAGGGTTTGTTTTTACATCAAAGTATTTTTCTTCCCAAACCGATGATGTTAGCGTGGTAACATCTGCACTTAGTAGATTGGTGCAAAAAAAAGTTATACGTAGACTAACACATGGTCTTTATGATCTACCTGAAATTCATCCAAAACTTGGCGAAATTATGCCTACAACCCAAAAGATAATCGAAGCAATTCAAGCATCAGAAGCAATAGAAGTGCAGCCCACAGGAGCCTACGCAGCCAATTTGCTTGGATTATCAACGCAGATTCCAATGCGAATTGAACTTTATACAAACGGACCAAAAAAGACAATACGTATAGGGAAACAAGAAATAATTCTCAAGCCAACTACCCCCAAAAATATGATTGGGGCTGGAACCAAAGCAGGATTAATTCTTCATGCACTTAAACAAATTGGAAAGGATAATGTAACTGAAGAAATGATACAGCAGATTATAAGTAAGATAGAAGAAAAAGACATCAAACACATCAAAAAACAGATTCAGTTTGCACCAGTATGGATTGCAAAAATTATGCGCTCACTTATTAATGAAAAATAAATCATGATTACATTTATACAATTAACATCTGATGAAAAAAACCTATACTTTCGACAGGCAGCGGAAAAAATGGAGACACCATTGCCTGCCGCAGTAATTGAAAAAGACTTTTGGGTCTGTTGGACACTCAATTTGCTGAATGAAATTCCTGATTTAAAAGAAAATATCACCTTCAAGGGAGGTACATCGTTGTCGAAAGCTTGGGGTTTGATTGATCGATTTTCAGAAGATATTGACATTGCCATTAACCGAAAAGTATTTGGACAACAGCCGCCTCATGGTGCAGAGGATGCTATATCTAACACACAACGAAAAACGCGTTTGGTAGAATTAGAAGATAAGAGTGCATCATTTATTATGGATGTGCTCTTGCCAATTTTACAAGAAAAAATCGAAGGACATTTAAAACCGTCAGAATTTACACTCATGTCAATTCAAAAGGGCAATCAAATCAATATAGAATTTAAATATCCTGGAACACTTAAAAATGAATTGGGTGGATTGCTTCCTGTTGTATTAATTGAGCTTGTACCAAGGGCTGATGAAATTCCAAATGAAGAAAGAAAAATAACACCGATAATTTATGAAGTGTTTGAAGACCTGTTAGGAAATGGCTCATTTAATATATCCACTTTAGCGCCAGAGCGTACATTTTAAGAAAAGTTACTTTTCATTCACGAAACACTTGAAGGTTTTAATAAAGGCAGCGAAAGAAAAAGCAGGCATTATTACGACCTTTTAAAACTTTATAAGGCAGGTGTTTTTGAACGAATAAAAAACAACCGTGAACTTTTGCAAATGGTTGTAAAGCATCGTCAAACTTTTTTCCGTTATAACTCATTGGATTATTCAGAAATTTTAAGCAATGGCGTGCGTGTTGTGCCTTCAAAAGAAAGCTTGACAGATGGGCATGGAGACTACACTCGAACTACTGTAATGATTTATAAAGACATTCCTTCATTTGAAGAACTTATGTCATTTGCTAAACAATTGGAGAATGAATTTAATGAGTGGGTTCAAAAATCATAAGTCTTTAATACAAATTAATTAAGATTATATCGTTGTGAATCCTAAAAAAACCCAAACCTCTGTTTGGGCTTTTTGGATTGCTTTTGAACCGCTCCCCCACTAAGGGAACAGCGACCAAAGGGAGTTAATCCTATGAAACACTTCAATTAANNCCCTGACAAAAAATGCTTAAAAAGCAATTTTTTCGTCATTTCAATATTAGAATTTTCTAATGCTGAAATTGGGTTAAAAACGGAACGGTTTAAAGCCCGTGCTCGCACGTAGGCTTGGCCTTGGGTCATAAAAAACCCAAACTTCTTGTTTGGGCTTTTTGGATTGCCTTTGAACCGCTCCCCCACCAAGGGAACAGCGACCAAAGGGAGTTAATACCTTAAAGCCCAGGACCCCAAAAAAGTAAGGAAACTATGAGCAGCGAAGAACTCATGCGCATGGATTTTGAAACCATAGGCTTAAAAGGCAAGTTCCGAGAACTTATTGGCGATCCAAGTGTAGGGTTTACTGCCATGGTATTTGGCCAACCCAAAAGCGGCAAAAGCACCCTCATGTTGGAGTTTGCAAATGAACTGGCAAGCAAGCACGGACCTGTTTTATATGCTGCTATTGAGGAGGGGTATGGCTATACGCTTAAAGATAAAATTCAAAGGGTAAATGCTACCCACCCAGAGCTTTATTTTGCTGAAAAATTACCCGGCAATTTAAGTGCCTATGATTTTGTGTTTATAGACAGTGTAAGCCGGGCCGGTATGGAGTTGTCTGATATGGTGAAACTTAAAAACAAATACCCTCGCATCGGTTTTGTATTTGTGTTTCACTCCACCAAAGACGGTAAATTCCGTGGCGGAAATGAACTGGCTCACGAAGTAGATGTAATCATTACCGTAGAAAATAAAATGGCCACAGCTAGTGGGAGATTCAATGGCGGTGGGAGTTTGAAAATGGAGTGAGGGAAGAGTTACTTGAAAGTACTTACTTCATTTTCATAGAACTTTTTAAGACTAAATATCATCTGTCTTTCATTTAGATTCCAACTTTTTGGATTTTTTGAAACTAGATTTACAATAAATTTCTTATTAATTCCAGTCGTTTGTGTGTAGTTTTTTAACCATTGTACTTCTTTCTTCAAGTATTTTTTTCTGTATTCTTTATTAAGATTAGAAATATAATTACTACGGTAACCAACAAAGTTTTTCAAAGTAAGAATTTCGCTTTCTAATTTACGAGCCTCATCCCTTTGCTTTTCAATTTTTGCTTTATAAGCATCTTTATATTCTTCAAATCTTCCGTTAGCTGAAGATACAACAAAACCAAACAGACTGTACATTGTTAAATTTTCACTGGAATTGAATATCAAATTATTTAACTTAAAATGATACCCCTCTTTATCTACAGATTGAACATATATACTGGATAATGTAAGCTTGAATAAACTGTCGAAAGCGTTAAATTTAGCTATGTTCTGACTTTTATTTAAGATTTCTTCTTTTTGGTTAAAATAAAACAAATCCAAATCATATAATTGTTTATTAATGAACACAGAGTTATTAACCAAATTATTTAAACCGATTTTATAACTCGAAAAGTTTGCCGACTTAGTTTCTTGCAAAAATTTCCTGTGGTTATCTAAATACTTATAAGTTAATGAGTGTATTTCATTAGCCAATAAGCTTATCATTTGATTTTTAGATTGAAAATTTGTTTTCAGAATGATTCCTTGTATTTGATTAGTTAATTCAACACATTGACTGTATTGCTCTTGCCTTGCTAAGGCAGCATCATTGAATGTTTTACTAATATCTTGACCTACTTTAGACCAATCCATTGTATAATTAGGATCTCTTTCAACATATCCATAACCAGTAACTTGCGCTTCCACAAAAGATGCAAGAATTATGGAAAAACATAGAAATACCATTGATTTTCTGTTCATCATTTTTTCCCTAAATATAAAAACTCTGTTAAAGAAGTGTTACTCCATCTTGAGCGCAAAATTGGTTTTATTGGCGTAATGGGTGTGATTGGGCGTATTGGTATGATTCTCTGTATCCCTTTTATTTTTTCAATTTTTGCTATCATACTTACTGCTCCTTTTCTCGCTCCAACTACATAACCTTGCTTGTCATATATTATCCCATCCTCATACCATCCTAAGAAATTACCATTGAAGCCAACAATACATATATCTCTTCCTTCATTATGAATAAATGCTACCGGTGTCCCTTCCCACATAAATATAGTACCGTTTTCTTTATAATCAATGTATGAAACAGCTTCTCCTTCACTATCTAAAAGTGTTATTTGGTTGGAATTCTTCATAAAAGAAAACCCAATCAATACGAACAATAAAAACAGTATTTTTTTCATATTAAATGTTCCATTAAGTATATTTTCTAGGATTTGAATTAAATTAACACTTATAGTATGGTTATTTTTTTTCATGCGATATTTTTTCATGAGGCTAATTTGTTTTTTTAGTTATGAAGTTATAAGCTGCGGCAGAGCCGGAAAAGTTAAAGACATAATAATCGTCTGAACAATATTCTTGATTTACTCTTATGGAACATTTTGAGGCACTTTTAAAGTCCTTAATAAACTCATCAGTCCATATTGATTCATCAAAATAGTAAAGCTTACTATCCGAGGATTTTGAAACATTAAATTCGTATTTCTTGTTTGAACCATTCACAATTAAAACAAAATCAATGATTGCATAGTCATCACAAAAATAAGAGCCTCTTAGTGCTAAAAAAGGTCTTTTTATCTCAACAGAATCTTTCATTATAGTATCTCCTTCTTCCATTATTAAATAACCACTGTTATTGGTTTGGGTAAATGCCTTTTTAAATGTTCCATCAAATTCGCTATTGATATTCTTGTAAGTCCATTGGCCAGATACTGAAATAGAAGCTAGGCACAATATTAATAATAAAGTTTTGGTTATTATGTTATTCATAAATGTTTTATTTGTTCTGCAAATCACGTTAGATATTTTGACAAATAGGGTCGACCGCTTTGTTATTTGTTTCACTTTGACTTTATTTGTCGCAAAACTTTTCCACATGTTTAATCAAAACCGAATTTATCGCCTTTTTCAGCTCATAAACCATCTGAAATCGGAGCCCTATAAATCCAATCAAAACTTGGCTATTTTACTTGGAATCACCGGTAGGTCTGTTTACAGATACATGGACCTGCTACAAGAAATGGGAATAAAAATAGAAAAAGATATGCATGGCAAATATTTTATTCCAGGTGAGAATGACAATAAACCTGTTTTTACCACCCAGGAAACAGAATATTTGACTATACTATTGCAAACCGTGGGTAAATCAAGTCCTTTGACGGATAGTATTTACCACAAAATTAGATCCTCTTCCGAAGTAGAACTTGGTGTCCAAACTGTTTACAATGCTCACTTAGCTAAAATAGTTGAAAGCCTATCTTTGGCAATACAGGAAAAAAAGCAAGTCTTACTAAAAGGATATTATTCTGCAAGCAGCCAAACCATTGCCGACCGCTTAGTAGAACCCATGTGCTTTACCGAAAACTACAGTACTGTTTCTGCATACGAGATTGCTTCTGCTAGCAACAAGCTTTTTAGTATTGAACGGATCTCGGAAGTGCAAGTCCTAAATTCAGACTTTGCCTTTGAGCCCGAACACAAATACTATAAACCAGATATTTTTGGTTTCCAAGGCAAAAACGAAGCACAAGATATAGAATGGAACATGAGCCTAAGGGCTAGCCTTTTACTTAAAGAGGAATACCCTATGAGCCTACCCTACATCAAGCCTATTCACAATACCAACCAATACCAGTTTAAAGCCCCTGTGCATAGCTTCAAAGGCCCTGGAAGATTTGTAATGGGCTTCTTGAACGAAATAGAAGTAATCGGGTCGGATAAGTTTATAAAGTATTTAAAGAGAGCGAAGAAGGGGAAGGGATGAGAGGAAAGGAAAAATGAATCAATATTTTTTCTGATTTAGAAACTCATTCAGCGTTATTTTTTAACCTCTTGATCGCAAAAATAAAATTTAGACTTGCCATTTTGAAGCTCTACTTTTGTTTTTCGGGAAAAAGACACGTCTAAAACCTGAAAGTCTTGCCTCCACATCATTATTTTGCTTTTTACACTATTTGTCATACCCAACATTCCCATTTATTTCTTCATAAAAAACTTCATTTATGCAGTTCCGGTCAAAAATATTTTTTACTGCCAATTGCATCTAATCCTTACAAAAAATTTCCGACAAATAGGACCTATGTGCATAATATCAATGTATAGCAAACAAAAAACCCCGACATAAGCCAGGGTTTTAAGTGCGAAGTGAAAAAGGAGAATTATCCTTAAACTCATTCACACCTAAAACCAAAAATCATAACAAATAAACCCATAATACGCAATTGCAATTTTGCCCTTTGGGTGATAAGGAAAAACAACGGTTGGGTCAGAATTAATCCAAAATAAATACTAAAAGACTATTGGAGCAATAAGACCTTATAACCTAACACCCTCACAAATGCACTTCAGTGTCGTCATAGAGTCTATTCAACATTAGAATTTTATACTACAGAATGTGGGATTATTGAAACAAAAAATTGTAATTTGCTATTCAATAAAAACAATATGACAGAGCTTTTCAAAATTTTCAAAATAGGTGCAGCAGAAGCAAATCAAATTAGTGCTATGCCCGATGAGCCACACTCCCATGATTTTGAAGAACTGATTATAGGTATAGAAGGACAAATAGAACACTTTATTGATTTTGAAATTACTTCTTTGCATGCACCTCTTGTAAGTTTTGTTAGCAAAGGGAAAATTCATAGGGTAATTCCTAAGTTAAAAGACGGCAAATGCAATATGTGGGTTATTCGTTTTAAAAGTGAATTTTTACCTGAAATTACTTTCCAACTGTATAAAACCTACCACAAGAATGCAATGCTTAAATTACCAAATGACTACTGTTTTAAAAGAATTGGCAGACTTTGTGAAATGATTCAAGAAGAAGCTTGTCAAAATCAAAAGGACTTGAGTGTAGTTAAGCATTTGCTTCTTGCCTTATTTATGATGATAGAGACTGAAAGAAGAAAAAGCGTGTTAAACCACGAAAAATCGAATGGTGAGCAAAATACTACTTTACAAAATTTTTTACAGATATTAGAGGAAAACTACAAAAGACCTCTTGGAGTAGATTTTTATGCCGAAAAACTTTTTATGTCTTCAAGAAATTTAAACTTGATTTGCAAAGAAATTTTAAACCAAACAGTTACAGAGTTAATTGAAACACGTAAATTGATAGAAGCAAAAAATCAATTAACCAATACTAGCAAAAATATTTCTGAAATTGGGTTTGATTTAGGATTTAAAGAAAAGACCTATTTTACAAATGTTTTCAAGAAGCGAACAGGGCAAACCCCTTCAGAGTTCCGAGCAGAAATGAAATCAATACTTTCCTGATTTTATAACATTTCTACCCAAAACTATTACCCAAGCTCTTTTTTAAAAATGCATCTTTGCAGTATACTTCGTGATTTTTTAAATTTTATGAAAATAGACAACCTTTTTTATCTCTTGTCCATGAACCTATTGTTTACGTTGTATGCATGCCACTCTTCAAATACTCAATCTATGAATAAACAAAACAACCCATTGCTATGCGATACTGAAACAGGAATTTGTGAAGTGCCTAGTGTTGTAAGTGAGGAAAATATGCCACTAAAAGATTCATTACCTGTGAACAAACTTAAAGTTATCTACTTTACCGACCCTATTTGCTCTTCTTGCTGGGGTATAGAACCTCAACTAAGAAAACTAAAATTAGAGTATGGCAAGAACCTTGAAATAGAATACCGCATGGGCGGACTGCTTCCCGATTGGAGTTACAATAGTGGAGGAATAAGTAAACCCTCCGATGTAGCCCATCATTGGGATGAAGTTAGTGAGCACTACGATATGCCTATAGATGGAGATGTGTGGTTGGAAGACCCTCTACATTCCTCTTATCCCCCCTCCATTGCTTTTAAGGGTGCTCAATTGCAAGACAAACAAAAAGCCATTAGTTTTCTAAGAGAAATTAGAGAAATGGTATTTTTACATAAAAAAAATATCACAAAATGGGAAAATCTTGAACTAGCAGCTAGAAAAGTAGACTTGGATGTAAAACGATTTAAAGTAGATTATGAAGAAAATGCAAAGTTATTGTTTGAACAAGACTTAAAACTAGCGAGAGAAATGGGTGTAAGGGGATTCCCTACCATTTTTTTCATAAATGACCAAGGCAACAAAGAAATAGTTTATGGAGCCAAGCCTTATGCCTATTATGAAATGGCAATTCTAAAGCTTAACCCAAGTATTGTAAAAAGCGAATACAGTAAAAACTGGGAAACGATTTTTAATAGTTATACAAGCCTATGTGCCAAAGAGTTTGCAGAACTTACAGGCACTCCAAGAACAGAATGCGAAGCTATACTAAACAATCTGGTAAAGGAAGGAAAACTGACTACACATAAAACAAAAAATGGTTCCATTTGGCTATAAAAATAAGCGGAAATGAATAGGAAAAAATTTATTCAAACTGTTGTACCAATTATAGCAACAAGCCCTCTCATAGCATCCACAATGAAACTACAAGAATTAAACAAGCTTTCGTTACTTATGGGTAAAACCCCAAAAATGCCAGTTCTTTTTTTGGGACATGGTAGCCCAATGAATGCCATAGAAGAAAATGAATTTGTGAAGGGTTTTAGGCAAATAGCCCAAAACATTCCGAAGCCAAATGCTATACTCTGTATATCTGCACATTGGGAAACCAATGGCACCTATGTAACAGCTATGCCTAATCCTAGAACTATTCATGATTTTGGTGGTTTCCCAAAAGAGCTTTTTGCGGTACAATATCCTGCTCCAGGCAGCCCGGAGCTTGCAAAGGAAACCCAAAAGTTAATTAGCCAAACAGAAGTTCATCTAGACGACAAATGGGGCCTAGACCACGGTGCATGGAGTGTAATCAAGCATTTATATCCTAATGCAGATATCCCTATTATTCAAATGAGTATAGACTATAGCAAAGGTGCGCAATACCACTATGACCTAGCTAAACAAATAAAATCATTGAGAGAAAAAGGAATATTAATTATAGGCAGTGGCAATATGGTGCACAATTTGGGAATGGTAGAATGGAAAAGGCTAAAAGAAACCTTTGGATACGATTGGGCTTTGGAAGCAAACGAAAAAATGAAAGAATGGATATTGGCTAATAACCACAAACCTTTGATTGAATACAACAAACAAGGGAAGCCTTTTCAGCTTTCCATTCCTTCCCCTGAGCATTATCTGCCTCTTTTATATTCTTTAGCTTTAAAAGAGGAAAAAGATAAGGTTGAAATTTTTAATGACAAGGCGGTGGCTGGTTCCCTAACCATGACCTCGGTGAAAATAGGATAACTCTCCTATTCTACATAAAAAAACCGCTACTCAGAAGAATAGCGGTTTAAAAATATATCTTAATTTAGATTAGTCTGGCTGGCAGAAGGGATATCCATATTCCGTTGGCGAAATAAAGGTTTCCTTAATGGTGCGTTGAGACACCCATCTTAGTAAATTTACTTTTGCACCAGCCTTGTCGTTGGTTCCAGAGGCTCTTGCTCCGCCAAAAGGCTGTTGTCCCACTACAGCTCCAGTTGGCTTATCGTTTATATAAAAATTGCCTGCTGCGTTTCTTAGTTTTACAGAAGCCAATTCTATGGCATATCTGTCCTTGGCTAAAATACTTCCTGTAAGAGAGTATGGCGAAGTATTGTCTACTAACTCCAGGGTTTGTTCAAACATGTCTGCTTCGTATACATATACAGATAGAACAGGTCCAAAAATCTCTTCGCACATGGTTACATATTTGGGGTCATTTACTTTTAGGACAGTCGGCTCTATAAAAAAGCCCTTGGTTTTGTCAGTATTTCCACCGCTTATAATTTCTACATTTGGATTTTCCTTAGCATTGTCTATGTATTTTTTAATTTTATCAAATGCTTTTTCGTCAATAACTGCATTAATAAAATTTGAAAAATCTTCTGTTGGACCCATTTTCATGGAAGCAAGGTCTGCAACCAATCTATTTTTTACTTCTGGCCATAAATTAGATGGTACATAAGCCCTAGAAGCGGCAGAGCATTTTTGGCCTTGGTATTCAAAAGCACCTCTAGAAAGCGCAGTTGCAACCGCAGCGGGGTCGGCAGAAGCGTGGGCAACTACAAAGTCTTTCCCACCGGTTTCGCCTACTATTCTAGGGTAAGTTTTGTATTTAGCTATATTTGTTCCTATGTCTTTCCAAACCTGTTGGAATACCCCAGTAGAACCTGTAAAATGAATTCCTGCAAAATCTGGATGGTTAAAAATCACTTCGCCTGTAGCTGGACCATCGGTATAGATTAGGTTAATTACACCATCTGGAACTCCTGCTTCGGTGAAAATTTCCATTAGAACATTGGCCGAGTATATTTGAGTAAATGCAGGTTTCCATACGACTACATTCCCCATCATTGCTGCGCTTGTAGGCAAATTTCCTGCAATAGCTGTAAAGTTAAAAGGGGTTAGAGCAAATACGAATCCTTCCAATGGCCTATATTCCAATCTATTCCAAACCCCTTTAGAGTTTGCAGGGGGTTGTTCGGAATATATTTCGGTCATATATTTTACGTTAAATCTCAAAAAATCAATGATTTCGCAAGCAGAATCTATTTCGGCTTGGTACGCATTTTTAGATTGAGCAATCATGGTTGCGGCGTTTAGTTTGGCTCTATATGGGCCGCTTATCAATTCTGCTGCTTTAAGAAAAATACTAGCTCTTTGTTCCCAAGGCATGTTTTCCCAATTGGATTTAGCTGCAAGGGCAGCATCTATTGCCATTTGTACATGTTCTTTGTTTCCTTTATGAAAAAAACCAACTTTATGGTTTCTATCGTGAGGAGGAAATATATCTTGTGTAACACCTGTAGTTATGGCTTTGCCACCAATATACATTGGAATTTCCAATACTTTAGATCTAGCTTCTTCTAAAGCTTTTTTAAGGTTCGTTCTTTCTTTAGAACCGGGAGCGTATTCTAAAACTGTTTCGTTGATGGGAAGGGGTACATTAAAAAATCCGTTCATATCTTTATTTTATTATATTTTCAAATTTAAATACTTGCTGTTAAAATGTGCGTAACAATGGGCACCGTTGTTTTAAAATAAATTTCTTATAAAATCTGCAACTTTTATAGCCTCTGCTTCTGCTTTATAATTCAATACTATACGGTGTCTAAGCACGGGTATAGCAACAGCTTGTACATCTTCTATATCTGGCGACATTTTGCCTTGCATAAGGGCGTGGCATTTAGCTGCGCTAATTAAAAACTGACCTGCACGAGGTCCAGCACCGTAAGAAATAAATTCATTTACGCTGTTAGTAGCCAAATCGTTTCCTGGCCTAGTTTTATTTACCAGTTTAACTGCATATTCTATTACATTGTCTGCCACAGGTACCTGCCTAACCAATTGTTGGAATTCAAGTATTTTTTCGGCACCCGTAACTTTATTGGGTTTTGGAATATGGTCGGAGGTGGTATCTTTTATAATTTTTAATTCTTCTTCGAAACTGGGATAGTCTAGCACTAGATTGAACATAAACCTATCCAACTGCGCCTCGGGCAAAGGGTAAGTTCCTTCTTGTTCTATTGGGTTTTGGGTAGCCAATACAAAAAAAGGCTTAGGCAAAGGGTGAGAAACTCCTGCAACGGTAACATGTTTTTCTTGCATGGCTTCCAGAAGTGCTGCTTGGGTTTTGGGCGGAGTTCTATTTATTTCGTCTGCAAGCACTATATTGGCAAAAATAGGGCCTTTGCTATATTTAAAATTTCTGGAGGCATCTAAAATTTCCGAGCCTGTAATATCGGATGGCATAAGATCTGGGGTAAACTGAATCCTATTAAAACTAAGATCCAAGGCTTCAGAAATGGTTTTTATAAGCAGGGTTTTGGCCAAACCGGGAACCCCAACCAATAGGCTATGAGCATTACAAAAAATAGAAATAAGGACCCCATTAACTGCTTCTTTTTGCCCAACAATCACTTTAGAAATTTCCTTTTCTAATTGTTTGGTTGTGTCCTGAAATTCTTGTACAAGTTCTACTTTATTCATGATAGTTTAGGGTATTATTTTGAGGCTTTTTTATTTGCCATTTCCATCCATTTGGCTACAAATTCACAGTCCAAATAATCTGGATTTATTCTAACATAGGTATTTTCAATTTTTTTCTGAACCCATTTTTGCATTACCTCTTCTCTTTTTTGTTCGCTAGCGGCCAATTGAAGTTTGGTATAGTCGTCTTTAAGATTCGCTTTGTGGGGAGGTATTTCATTTTTTAGATACAAAATTCTTACCGCTCTTGTTCCGTCTCTCATTTCAAAAACCTTTGGTTCAGAAAACTCTCCAGCCTTTAAGCTAGAAATTCCTTGTACCACGTCTTTTTCAAGTTGAATTAAAGCCACTTTACTAGCAGCGGTGGCGGGGTCTACAAAAAAACCACAGTTTCCTTTGGATTGATCGTCATTAGAAAACTTTTTCACCAATTCACACCACACCAATGGTTCTTTTCTTGACACAAGTAGAAGAGAATCCGCTAGTTCCGAAGCAATTTTGTATTCATAAGAAGTCAACTTAGGTCTAATAAGAATATGCCTTGCCTCTACCCTTTCTCCTCTTCTTTCTACCAATTGAATAATGTGGTAGCCAAATTGGGTTTCAATTATTGGAGAAATGCTATCTTTTTGTAGTTTGTATGCAGCTCTTTCGAATTCTGGCACCATATCGCCTCTTCCAAATTCTCCCAAACTACCACCTCTTATGGCTGTTCCAAGGTCTTCGCTTTTCTTTTTTGCTTCGCTACCAAAATTCAAGTTTTTTTCGATTATATCCGATCTGATTTTTGTAATTTGTTCATAAGCATATTGCTTTGCTATATCCGATGGTTCAGGCTTTATTACCAACTGTGCAACTTCAAATTCTGCATCTATTAAAGGAATACTGTCTTGGGGAATAGAGTTAAAATAATTTTGAACATCCACAGGGCTTACTTTAAGGTTTTCAAAAATCTTAGATTCCATGCTTTTTGCCAAAGTTTGTTGTTTTAATTTGGGCCTCATTTCCTTTTTGTACTCCATTAAGCTTTTGCCTAAATATTCTTCCAATTTTTTCTCTCCACCCATTTGTGCCGCAAAATATCCTAGCCTTCTGTTAAGGTCGTCTTCTATCTGCTCATTTGAAATAGGCAAACTATCCAATTCTGCTTGGTGAACCAAAAGTTTTCTTTGTAAAATTTCTTCAAATACGATACATTTTAGCTCTGGAGTAAGTACCTGCCCAGCATCTACAAGTTGCGCTAATTCTTGCTCAAATTCGCTTCTAAGCATAGGTTGGTCCCCTATAACCGCAATTACAAAATCTCCCAATTTTCGTTCTTTTTCTGTCTGTGCTTGTAAAGTAAATACAGACATTAAAAGAATTACCAATACCCAACAGTTTTTTATTTTAACCATATTTTAATTTTGTTATTTTTTCTAGCCTTTTGAACAAGTTTGTTTCGCTTTTCCGAAAGCCATTTTTCTTGTCTTTGAAGCCTAATGTATTGTTTTATATTTTCTAACTCAAACTCTATAGGAGATATTTCATCTCTTACCTTAAAATCTACAAAATAAACAAGATACAACAATTCGTTTTCTACCAGTTTCACAAAACGGTTAGACCTTAGATATCTTTCCTGAGAATAGGATTGTGAAATTGGAATTTCTCTTAACACATCTTCGTATAGGAGCCAATTATTTTCTAAGTAATAATTATCTGCTTTGGTTTCTGCAAATATTCTAAGTAAGCTATCGTTTTTAGGATTTGGATTTTGAATGTATCCAACTACTTTATCCAATTCTTTTTTAGGTAAATCTTTATCTACCTTGAGGTATCTTATTTGAACTATATTTTTCTTGAGTAAGAAGTTTTCCTTATTCTTTTCATAATAATTGTTTAGTTCCTCTTCTGAAATAATAGTGTCGGCGAAAGTACTAGCCCATTTTTTTTCTAATTCATACACCAAAATATTTTGACGGTATGCCTCTATTCTTTGACTTATTTCTTTCTCATCGTCCGACAAAATACTTTCTGCTTCTTCTAAAAAAATACGTTCATCTATCCACTGTTGTGTAAACTGCTTTAATTTAGCCACGCTGTCTTGTTTGGTTAACCCTGCAAACAAGGCAGGATTTACATCCTCCAACAGAAGAGTATAATCCCCAACTTTAGCCAACTTTACGGAATTGCCTTTCCTATCTTCATTGGAAGAACAAGCTACCAATAAGGATAAAAAAACAAAGGCAGTCAATATATTGGAAAACTTTTTCAGGGGGCTATTTTTTTTATTTTGTTAGTTTCTGTACAAGAGCCTTATAAACCTCCTGATTAACTACAACAGGATAGGTTTTTCTTAATTCCTCTAACCATTTATCTTCTAAAACATCTTGGTAATCGCTAGATACAGGGCCTCTAATTTCGTCTAACTCTTTAGGGCCTGCAGGCAATAATTTATTTACTCTTATTAAGTAATACACTCCATTGCCATTGTTGCTATTGTATACTCCTGGCTTATTAATTTTGGAGCTCAGTTCATCCATTATTGGATCGTCTCCTTTTGCAAACTTGCCATTTCTTACGGATATAGCTAGAGAGTTTCCTTTTTTGTATAAAGATATAATACTATCGTTAGAAATATTTTTGGCGATTAATGCATTTAATTTTTTTCCTTCTTCCAAATCTGAGAAGGTGTAAATATGAGCATCCACTCTGTCTTGCCATTGGTATTTTGCTCTATTTTCAGAAAAATATTTTTCTAATCCTGAAGAATCTTTCAAACTTTTAGCCCAAACCATTTCATCCATTAATCCAAATAAAAGAATGCCTTCCTTGTACTCTTGGAGTAAATATTTATACTCTTCGTTGTAGGATTCCAAGTTTGTTTCATAAAAAGACATTACCTTATATTTTTTAAAATTATCGTAATGCTTGTCAACTACCGCAGAAATCGAAGCATTTTCTACTTTGCTTTGGTTTGATTCAATAAAATCTGCAAACTCTTTTACTGTAATATTTTGGTTTGCAAAAGAAAACAAAATGTTGTTTTGGTTTTTGTTTGCCTTGTATTTCCATTCTCCAGAGTTAAAATCTTTGCCAACAGAGGTTTTAACAAACTTTTTGTAATTTTTCGCATTCTCTACAAGATTTAATTCTTTGGCTACTCTGTTGTATACTGCAATAGTATTTTTAGAAGACCTGCTGTCTCTGTTTACTCTTTGAGACAAATTTTGTTTCATTCTCTCATAAGATTCCAGAGGTTTGTAATCTATTCTTTTTAGAATATGGTAACCATAGGGTGTTTTTACAGGTTTAGAATATTCGCCATTGGTTTTTAGCGCAAAAGCTGCATCTTTAAATGCGGGAGGGAATTGGCTTGTTCTACTAAACCAATTTAATTCACCATCAATTTTTTTAGAACTTACATCTTCAGAATACAGTTGCACCAATTCTTCAAAAGTTTTTTCTCCAGAAATTAGTTTTTGATATATCCCGTCTATTCTTTCTTTAGCTTTTGCATCTTCCTCTGCGGTGTAGTTTGCATTTAGAGTAAGCATAAGGTGCGCTACTTTTACTTCACCCAAAGAATTCCTTTTGTCGTTTAATTTTAAAATATGGTAACCAAAACTTGTTTTAAACACTTGACTTACAGATCCTACTTCGGTGGTGAATGCTTGTGACTCGAATGGGTAAACCATTTCAAATGCTGTAAAATAGCCTAATTCGCCTTTGTTTGATTTAGCAGAAGGATCTTCAGAAAATAGTTCTGCTGCATTTTCAAAAGTTAGATTACCGTTCAATATTTGCTTACGGATACTGTCTAAATGAGTAAATGCTCTAAGTGTATCTGCCGCATTGTCAAAGTTTTTAACAATAATTAAAATATGAGAAGCATTTACTTCGTATTTTAACCTATCGTAAGCTTCTTGCATTAATTGTTCTGTAACCTCTTTGTCCGTTAAAAAAGGACGGGTCATTTGCTTTTTATATTCTAAAAGTTCTGCCAAAAATTCATAAGAAGTATCGCGTTTTTGGTCTAGCGCACTTTGAACTTTTAGTTTAAAGTTAGTGTACAGTTGCAAATATTCATCAATATCAGACTCTGAAAGTTTAAGTGTAGCCCCGGGTTGATTTTTCAGAATCCCCCTTTCAAGTTCCTTTACACTTACCTTGTTTGCGCCGTAGCTAAATATCCAATCGTTGGAATTTTGACCAAGTAACGAAATCGAAAAGAATGAAACTAACAAAAAGCCTAGAAAAGTTTTCTTCATAACAGAATAATTATTATTTTACAAATTAGTTTGCAAAAATAAGGATAGGATTGGATTTTGCACTATCCACTCTCCATAATTAATCTGTTTTATAGAGTATTTGTCTAAGACAAACAGAGTGTTAGTAAAGTAATAGAAATTTTGAGTTAAAATGGTAGAAATACATTGCACACACACCTTACAAAAATGAACCCTAAGGCCAATTGGAGCTTATTTTTCAAAGCCTTCTCTTAAAGCCATTCCTATAAAGTTTACGGATGTAACCAGAGACATAATTACAAATCCTGGGACCAAGGCCAAATATGCTTTATCCAAAACGATAAATCCAAAATATTCTTGAATCATAATACCCCAGCTAGGAGTTGGGGGTTTTACACCCAATCCCAAAAAACTCAAACCAGATTCCAACAGTATTGCCGATGCAAAATTAGAAGCAGCTATGACGGTGATGGAAGGCAACAAGTTTGGTAAAATATGCTTGGTTAATATAGAAAAATTACTAACTCCTAATAATCTAACTGCATGTATATATTCTTTTTGTTTTATACTCAATACCTCTCCCCTTACTATCCTTGTAAGTTCTACCCAGCTACCAATGCCAATGGCAATAAAGATTTGCCAAAACCCTTTACCAAGAGCAAAACTGATAGACAATACCAAAAGCAAAGTAGGTATGGACCACAAAACACTGGCAAACCACATAATTAACTTATCTATTACGCCACCATAGTAACCCGCTATAAGACCAAGCATAGTTCCTAAAAAAACCGAAATAAATACAGCGATAATTCCAACAGATAAAGAAATCCGGGTACCAAGTAAAATACGACTAAAAACATCTCTTCCCAAAGCATCGGAACCTAAATAAAAAGTAAAAGATTGGATTTTATACTTAGTTAATGATTGGATTTGGTCTGAAAAAACCAAAGAGTTTGTGTTTTCTTGTAAATTGTACCAAAGGAAAAAAGAATCTTCGGAAAAAGTAAGATGAGAAAAGAGGAAAGATTCTGCCGCTGAGGGGTCTCCATGAAGCCATATTTCCCAAGTGCTTAATTTGTTTTCCTTTTTCAAAGAAATTTGTTTTACCTTGGTAAAAGGAGGTTCAAAAGCTGCATACAAGGCAATTCTAGAGGCATTTGGAGACTTGTCTGGCAAAATCAAATAACCGCTCAATGCCACTATGGAGCATAATACAACCCATATTAAACCTATTTTTCCGAGGGGATATTTCCATATTTTAAACCAAATAGACATTGGATTATGCAATAGATTGGGGTTGTTTTTTTATTTCGGAATGGTACAAATCCAATGCGGTAAGAATTGCTAAAAAACTCCATAATGGCACCCCTATTTTATCGTATTCTGAATAGTTATTTAAAAATGCATGAGAATAATAAGTAACCAAGCCTAATATGAGGCCAATGGAAAGATTTCTCACCCAAAGTACTTTGGATTCTCTAAACAACTTTAGCCCTACATAAATAGACGACATAAACAAAGCAAAGAGTAAAATCAGCCCAATAAAACCCATTTCAGAAAGAGCCATAAAATATTCACTATGTGCGTTTCCTAAAGTACCTGCATGGGTACTTATAATGGTTAAATCTTCCGGCCGCTGAAATGGTGCATATTGGAAAGTATAGGTGTATGGTCCAAATCCAAAGATTGGTCTTTCTTTGGCCATTGCTACAGCACATTTCCATCTGTTAATCCTTTCCATATTGGAGGGATCTGTAGAAATATTTCCTACCGATTTTATATGGTTCTCTAGCCTATCTGCAGAATCTTGTTTGTTTCTAGACAATTCATACAAGATTCGCTCACTTTGCCAACTTAAAACAGTCAAAGCAATAATTAAAAAAGTGAGCAGTTGTTTGAACTTTACCTTGTAACGAACCAATACTCCAAAACCTATCATGGCAACTATACTTAACCATGTGGCACGAGTATAGGAAAACACGATGCCCAATACAAAAAGTCCCAAAAGTCCAAAAAAGACGGCTCTCCAAAAACGGTTGAAATTGAAGGATTTGCCATAAAAAACAAATACAAAAAGAACTGGTACATACATGGCGATAAAAGCTGCATAAATACCATGGTCGCTAAAAAAAGGTCGCATAATAGTGTACGAATGTGTTCTTACAAAGCCCTCTGAAGCGTGTCTCAAAACTGTATATAGTACCATTATGGTTGCCCCTACTATAGTGGCAACAAGCAATGTTTTAATAATTTTTTTATTGACCAATTGATTGGATAAGAAAAAGAAAAAAACCCCTGCAAACCAACATTTTGCGATAAATGATTTTAAAGAAACAAGTGGCATAGAGCTAGTAAGTGCGGTTATAAAATACCAAAAAAGGTATAAAATACTAGCCAAAACAATTGGATGTTTTAGAAATGCATAGTCTACAGAAAAATTAAGAATTAAACGAAGTACTAGCAAGGTAAAAAACAAAATCATCATGGGTTCTGTGGGAACTGCTAACCCCAGCCCCAATCCAACATCATCTATCTGAATAGACAAAGGAACTAATGCAGATATAACAACAACAAAATATACAGGATAACTAATTGCGGCCCATAAACCAACCAATAATAATGGAAAAATACTCGCTTCGGGTATTTCCAAATAAAACAGTAGCATTTGCACCATGGCTACACATAGCCCAAGTGCAAAAAACCAAACAGTGTGATATTTTTGACTAAAATAATGCACTATGGTTGTACTGTTGCTTGTTCTTTTTCTAGTTTTATTTTGTTCAATTTTTCAATTAAAGCAAAAATAAAACTTGCTATGGTTAATCCAGAGAACAAAGAAACTACTACTATTAACCATCTAACTGGATACGATTTTTTTTCGGCCGGGTAAGCATCGCTCACCATAAACTTGTGGGTCATATTTTCCTCCACATCTATTTTCGCCCTATCGTATTTCGCCCTAATATCACTTAGCTTTTCTTCTTCTAATTTAATTTTGTCTACTATAGAAAGGTATAAACCACCAAATTTAACTAGGTTCTCTTGCTGCATAATTAAATCATTTAAAACCTGTGGGCTAGAACCAAGTCTACTCGCATTTATCATGGCCTCTTGAATAGCTTTAGACTGTTCCTCGTAGTTTGTTACCCCACTTTGTCCTAGTTCTTGCATTTGCTTGTGCAATCCTTGAATCATCATTTCCTTGTTCATGTTTGCACGTCCCACTATTTCTAATGCTTCCAAAGCTCTTTCTCTGTGTATTTCTGTTTTAATGGTATCGTATAGATTTGCCATTCCAGTAGCAAAATCCGCGGCTTTTTTCGGATCTTCGTCCATTACATCTATTCTTATAGAAAGGTATCGCGTTCTACTTACATTAAAATTAGACTCCATTTTTCTTTCTAATTTCAACATTGGGTAACTATCCTTCTTAGGATTTATCTTGTAATGCTTCATCAAATTAAACTGATTGATTAATTTGTTTCTAAGTTTACTAGATTGTAGTATCTGCAATGCTTTTTCTGCCTCTTCTTCTGCTCCAAATTCAAGTACATCCGCAGCTTTTTGTCCTACTTCGGGCAATAAAGCTTTAGAAATAGAATTTGTAGTGGTAGGATAAAAAATCACAGTACTCTTGTATTTGGGTTTAATAAAAAATGGAGAGGAAAACACAGAAGATAAAACTACAATTACTATGGACAATAAAATTAGTTTTTTTCTCCAACGCCAAAAAAAGGCGACAAGGTCTTCAAATGTTAAGGTAGGGTTATTGGTTTGATTCATTCTCGTTTTCTAAATTTACAGAACGCAAAAATATTAGTTTAAATTGTTTTTATCCTATCCTTTAATATTTTCTTAAGATTAGTCAAATTAAATAATTTTAAGACTATGACTAACAACACTATAAGCAGAATATTTACTCCTAAAAAAATCACGAAATCGGTATTAAAAATCGCCCAAAGTATCCTATTCAATGTGTACAACAAGCCTCCAAAGAGCAAGATTTGCTTTTGTGATAAAATAAAATGGACCAATTTTTCATTCTTAAATTTTATGTAAACATGTACAAAACAAATAAAAACTACCCCTTGGGCAGCAAAAACACTATATGCTGCTCCCAAAGAACCTTTATTTGTAATAAAAACCATAGAAAAGATGGTTAAGGTTAAAAAAGCAAGTAAAGAAGACCAAATAAGTTGTTTGAGTTTAGAGGCTGCTGTAAGGTAAGTACCTAAAACCAAAGAACCCGACATTGGAATAAAAGCAAACATAAGGACCCTGAAAGTATCTGATGCCTGTATACGGTTTACAGGGTCTGTATAGTTATACAGCAATTCCATCACTTCTCTGGATTTAAATAAAGCCAAAACCATCATAAAGAAGGCAGGTATCCATACAAATTTCAAAACTAAGTTTAAAAGATCTGAACTTTCCACTTGCTGACTAATTTGCCTAGAAAATAAGGGTAAGAGCATGCCAGTAAACATCATTGCATACATAGATAAAGCCTCTAGCATTCTAAACCCTTGTGCGTAGAGGCCTGTTTGCAAATCAGAGTTCTCCGAAAATATATTTATGTAAATTGCATCAAAACGCATGTAAAAAGTCATTAAAAGAGTTAGCATTGCAAAAGGCAAATTACTGACAAATAGTTTTTTAAGCTTAACTAAAGAAGGCTTTTGAAGAATATACAAAGCATTTTTTTGCTTGCTTACTACGAGTAATATGCACAATGAAATAACAAATGCTACTGTTTGTAGATATACAAAAGTTTGTATGGTAAATAAAGGTCTTAAGGTATTTGAAAATAAAAACAAAGACAATAAAAAAACCGACAATAGGCGGTCTAGAACAGAGAAAATAGCATCGAATTTGAATAAATGTAAGCCAGACAATGAGGTTCTATAAAATAGAATCCAAGAACTTAATACTTGATTTAAACCTATAGCCAATAAAAAAACAGAATTCAAACCAAGGAAATACAAAAGTAGGAAGTAAAGAATAGACATGCATAACTTTAGCCATGCCAAGCCCGGGGTGCCTATTTTTAAAAATCGTTGGTTAAAACCTACTTCTTTTGCATTAAAATTATGCATTCCAAAGTCCAGAAGTAACATTAGGATTAAACTTGTATTTAGATAGAAAAAGTAATTCCCATACACCTCCTCTCCTAGCAAGTTCTGTACTTCTCTGTCGATAAGAAATATCCAAACGGGTTTAATCAACCAATTTAAAACCTGAAGAAAAATCTGATTGCTTACAAAGCTTTTGTTGGTTGACATTTATACCAAGTGTAAATCTATAATTTATTCAAATTCCACTAAAATTTGATTTTTTTCTACCGCTTGTTTCGCTTCTACTTTTATGGATTTTACAACACCATCTATAGGACTTTTTATACTGTTTTCCATTTTCATGGCTTCTAGAACCAACAAAGTTTCTCCTTTTTGAACAGAAGAACCTGGAGACACTACAACTTTTAAAACTAATCCTGGCATTGGAGCTTTAATTTCACTTACTTTTTTATGCATAAGCTTATCCAAGCCCAAACTTACCAGCAATTTATCCATGTGGTCTTTGGCCTGCAATTCTATTTCCGAACCATTTACACTAATTTTGATGGTTTTGTTTTCCGAATCTATTTTATTTACAAGCAAGGTATAACCATTGTTATTCAGCAATATATGAGCATATTTACCGGGCTTTATCCACTGTATTTGGGCATCCACAAGATTTTCATTTAAGAAAATTTCGATTCCACTTTTTTTCAATTCTGTACTATGACCTTGACCATTAAATTGATATTGCATCTGGTTTATTGTTTAATTAATTTGGCCACAAATATCTTATCCTTATTGCTAACTTTCAAATAATAAATTCCACTTGGCAAATTTTCTGTGGCTATGCTTATATTAGAGGTTCCTTGGGGAGTTGAAATACTTTTAATTTCTTGACCCAACTGATTCATTAGCATTAATTCATGAGTAAAATTACGCTCTACAAACTCTATCTGAACATGGGTATAAAAAGGATTGGGTGAGATGTTTATAAAATCAGAGCTTACTTTTTTATCCAAACCAAATACTTTTTTCACTACGAAATCTATTCTTAGCGTATCGTTGGTATTGTCTTGGTCATTGGGATATAGAGAAATGCATTCTAGCATATAATTATCGCTATCCCAATTTACATTTTCAAAGAAATTGATAAGTACAAAAATTCTTTGTCCTAATGCAGAAATAGTATTTGCATTTTCTACTTTAGCTGATTTCAATAGTTCGGTCCCTCCATACAAGTTAATCTCAAAACCCATAGTGTCGCTTTCTTCTTCTGTCAAATTTTCAATAGAAAAACGCAGTTCATCTAACACATTATCTGGCAGATAAAAGGTATCGTTTGCAGATGGTTTAATAAACGAAAGGGGTTTGATATCAAACTTGATTTGTGAAAGGAAAGAAATTTCAACACTATCGTTAAATGGATTTTGATCAGTTAATGAAAACACACTAAATAAACCCACATATACTCCTGGTCTAGTAGGCATAAACTCTGGGAAAAACAGGCTATCTTCCCCACCATTTATCGATGGATTACTTTTCAAAGTCCGGTTATAAACTACTTCTCCAAGTGGATTTTTAATCCATAAACTTACAAAGGCCGAATCGGTATCCAGTCTGGAATTGTTTTGTAGGCCAACAAGGGGATTATAGTTTTCTAAGTTTGTTAATATTGTATCCTTTGTATTGAGGGGTATCAAAGAAAAATCATAGGTTTTTACTACAGTTAGGAGGGGCAAAATAAAAGTATCGTTAGAACTTACCTCATCGCCCAACAAACTAGAATAAGCCAAGCAAGATATTAGGCCCTCTGGTCGAGCTATGAAAGTACTGTCAAAAATCACCCATACCGAATCTCCTGCGGCTAATGTAGTAGCTTTTGAAAAACTATTCACCAATTGTCCGTTTGAATCCAAAGAATTTAGCCAAACCAAGAATGGGGTGTTTTGATTTTTGAACCCATTGTTTGTAATATGAACTCTAGGCCTATACTTTTCAGACAGATTTAAAACAGTGTCGGTTGGGAATAATTCAATCGCCAAAACTTCTATATCATTTTCTATACCCACTACAAAATCAACCCAAATAGAATCATTTGTTTTTAATTGGTCGGTGGACAATGCGGTATAAAAAAGCGCTTTGTAATTACCAACTTCGGTAGGAATGTATATACTATCAAAAACAATTTGTTTGCTTTGGTTAAATTGTATTTGTGTTTCAAACGAGTCTATGTATTGCAATACAGAATCTTTGTACACCTCGAAAAATATAGGGAATGGATTAACTTGATTGTCATCCCCTAGATTTACAATTTCTACACTTGGTTTGAAGCCAGAAGTTGGAAACGGGAACTTCTGATTATCTGATGGCACAAGAGCCATTTGTGGAGCTACATCGTTGCTTTTTATTACTCTAAATGTTCGGGTTACTGTGTCATTTTGTCTACGTACATCTGAGGTCAATCTGGTAAAAGCTCTAAAAGTATATCTCCCTTCAAATTTTGGAGCAAAGGGAGGGTCAAACGAAGCCAATTGACTGTTTAATCCACCTATATTGTGTACAAAATCTGTTTGCCATACAATATTACCCGCAGAGTCAATAATCTGAGCTCTAGAGGCAAAAGACTTGGCATCAAATCCAAAGTTGTCAATTTTAACCAAAGGGTAAACCGTATCTATATTCAGTTCATATTCAAAACCATTTCCAGGTTCAAAAACCGTGGTTGGACCTACATCATTTAAAATACCAACATGAAATACTGTTCGTATGGTATCGTTTTGCTTAAACTGGTCGCTTGCTAACCTAGTGATAATTTCTACGGTATAGTCTCCAAAACTAGTTGGCAAAAAAGTTGAATCAAAGGTTATGGTTCGGGACGCACCAGAAGAGAGAGTATCGGATATAGTAGAAGAATACTGTACAAAGGCTCCAGCATACTTTATTAAACAGGTAACATCAAATGGGATCAATTGATCATTGCTTCCAATATTTCTTATGGTAGCCTTAGGAGCAATGGTTGCATATTGGCCAAAAAACAAGGTATCTTTGGGTTGTATAACCGAAACTGCGGTTACATCATTTTGGGCTTGGATTCTCGGTTCAATCAAAAAACGGAAAGGAGCATCTGGGGAAAAATCCACCCAATTTGTATCCCCTGTGGGAGCGGCGTAAAAGAAGGTCCCTTGCCTAACGGGAACCTCGCTCTGGTATCCAAATGCAACATTGGAAGTCCCGGTTTGTCTAACCCCAACAAAGAAGTTGCCATTTACAGATACCGGAGGCCAAACTGGAACTGTGAAATTCCCTCCTACCGAAGTTAAAACCGAAGATTGCCAAAGCAATGCCCCAGGCTGACCTTTGGAACCAGAGGCATCCCAAATACCAATACGGAATGGCTGACCACCAAACCCAAAAGTTACTACTATTTGATTTATTGCCTTGGGATCTGTAGATTGAAACTTTGCAACAAAATCTCCTGTACCACCATTAAAACCAATCCCACCGGGAGCAGGTGGCTCCTGTAAATTCCTATAAGAATACGTAAATTCCGTGGCCTCTCTTAACCCTTCAAAAACATTGTTCGAAGAGTCCCCATCTGCAGAAATAATTACCTGTAGGGTATCCATTCCTACATTTTGTATGTTTCGTATTGGGAAAGTAATCCAAGCCGAAGCATTTACCGCTAAATTAGATACCAATACACTATCTAGAAAATCATTTGCGCCTTCGCTTTTTAGGTATACTTTGTGGCTACTAATTGCCTTTTTCCCAACATTCTGTATAATTGCCTTTACGGTATCCGGATTCCCAAGTGGTGCAGGTATTTTACCTAAAGAATATAAATTCACTACAGCCAATTCCGTATCGTATCGGGGATGGTTTATTCTTAGTACGGGTTTAAAAGAGGAAGAATTAACCAAAGAATCTGCAAAAGCTGTTCCTATAGCAGAACTGTATTTGCACTGATTGTCCAAATAACCAACTTGTGTATTGTTGTTGTCTATGGCCCAAGAAATATTGGCCGTAGTTCCTAATGGTTGATAGTATTCTATTAGTACTTCTAAATTTTTACCGAATAAAGTATCCCATCTAAAAGCAGTATCAAAAGGAACCGTAACAAAGCCTGTAGTATTGGGTACCAATGGCGCCAAATTGGTTTCTACAACTTTTTTAAACCCTATACCCTGTAATTCATTGTTCCAATTAAGAGCACCTGTACCAAAATCTGTTTTTACAGTAGGACGCATATAAATTTTAATATTCGTTGCTCCTTGTATAGTACCTGCACTTGCCTTCCTAAAAGAAAAAGAAGATATGGTATCCCCTACTTGCAATGTAGACAACAAGCCTGAGGAATAAATATAAGCAACCCTGCTTATGGAATTAGCATTTACAGAAGTATAAGCCGGACCAAAAACATTGGAAGCAAAGGCCCCACCTCCTATTGTGGTATTCTGAGCCGAAGTATTTAAAACAACAAAAAGTATTAAAATTAAGGACAGTAAATTTCTTTTCATATATTTTTTTTGAAGCTACTAAATTAGACTTTTTAATTGATACACAAAAAAAAATAAACCCAAAATATGCATTAGCGTATTTTCCCCATTGGGTGGTGACGATAAATGTCACACTCTGACCAAAGCGTCAAGAACTGACAATCCTTACAAAATCTTTGATTTTCGTTAGGGTTTCAAGTCTTACGACTCCGAAAGTCGTATTAGACCCATAGAAGGTTAAACCTGATATAAAATTGCACAAAAAGGATTTTTTTCGTCAATTCAGCATTAGAAAAATCTAATGCTAACTGTGGGATAAATATAGACTTCGATTTTTTTAAAATCGGATTATTTTTAAAAACAAGTCTAATCCTTTGAATAAACTCAATTAAACAGCTTGGCTTATGAAAAATATATCTTTTTTTACAAACAATGCTTGCTACCCGAATGTTTGGTTAAGAATGTACATAGGAATAGACTTTGCACTTACCCAAACAAAAGCCTTACCCATAGCAATACTTCAGAAAAACGAAGGGGTTCTAAATTTAGTATCTGCACAAAACCCTCCTGAGGGGCCTGGTTTAAAAGTATTGTGGGATACAGAGGCAAAAGAAAAATATTTCTTAAAACTTGAGCATTGGTTCCAAAAAATCCAAAACGAATACAATCAACCTATCTTGCAAATTGCCTTAGATTGCCCTACCATGTTTTGTCCTAAAAACAAAACCATACGCAGCAGCGAACAAGAAATACTACACAAAGGAATCAAGATTTTTAAAACCCCTACCCAAGAAAATTTAGAAATAAAAATCGAAGAAATAAGACAAAAACTTAACGCAGGAACTATAAAAAAGGTAAGCGGATTTACCCTCTGGATGTATTTTGCAGTAGAATTCGCAAATTTCATCCAACAATTTGCACCTGTTATAGAGGTTTTCCCTCATTGGTTTTGGCAAAACAGGCTGGGTATAGATTACAAAAAATCACCCATCCAAATATCTCAGAAATTCGAAATATTAGAAAGTGAATTCAACTTAAGCAGAAATGAAATAAATTCTAAAACCACAGGACTAGAAGCAGATAAATTAGATGCCACCTATTGCGCTCTTGTTGCATCTAAAAAAGAAGACAAATTGCAAACTGCTGGAGAAGCAAAAGATTTGATTTACGCTTTGATTTAAACCCAAAATACAAGAAAAAAACATGTAAATGCTAAATGTACTTTTATTTTTATGCATAAACTTTACCTTTGTGAAGCAATGCACATAGAACTAAAACAACTAGAATTTAATAGTAAAGAGCAACAAGAAACAATTGTGCTAAGGCATGAGGTCTTGCGAAAACCACTGGGGCTTGAGTTTAGCGCAACGGAACTGGAGGCAGAAAAAGAACAAATTCATTTGGCGGCATATTACAATAAAGTTTTGGCCGCAATACTTTTACTCGTGCCTTTAAATGAAAAGGAATTAAAAATGAGACAAGTAGCAGTATCTCCAGAACTACAAGGCAAAGGAATTGGCAAAATTTTGGTGGCTTATTCTGAATTTTATGCTAAAAACAAAGGGTTTAAAAATATAAGTCTTCATGCTAGGATTTCTGCACTAGAATTTTACAAAACTATAGGCTACAATCCTCTAGGAGATTTATTCAAAGAAGTTGGTATTCCACATATAAAAATGACAAAGAAAATATGATAGCTATTGCAGATTGTGGTGGTACAAAATGTGAGTTTAAATTTAGCGACAACTCGGAAAACTTATTTACCAAAGGTATAAATCCTAATATTCACAGCACAGAAGAAATAATACAAACTCTAAATAAAGAACAAAACGTACTGGAAAAACTACGCTTATGTACTCATTTATACTACTTTGGTGCAGGATGTTCTACCAATTTACAAAAAAATACCGTACAGCAAATATGGCATCAACTATTACCTAGTTTAGTAGTAGATGTAAAACACGACCTAGAACTAGCCCAAATTGCACTTTGTAAAAACACAAAAGGGTTTGTATGTATTTTAGGCACAGGAAGCAATGCTTTGTTTTACGATGGCATATCTAGTTTTAGCACTTCTCCTTCACTCGGGTTTATTCTTGGCGACGAAGGGAGTGGCGCCCACATAGGAAAAAAATTTATCAGAGATTATTTCTACAAGGAAATCCCCAATACATTGTATCAAAAGTTAGCTCTTCCCAATCTAGAAAATACTATTGAACAAGTATACAAGAAAGGTAAACCAAACGAATATGTAGCAAGTTTTACAAAAAAACTTTTCGAACATAGAAACGAAACTTATGTTGCCCAGTTAATTCAAGGTTGTTTTCAAGAATTTTTAAATGTATTTATCTTAAAGCACAAAAATTCAAAGGACTACCCTATCCATTTTACTGGATCAATTGCCTTTCACTTTCAAGAACATCTACTTACCGTATTGCATACAAACGGGTTAAAAGTTGGGACAATATGTAAGAATCCTTTGGAGATTTTAGGCATAGAAAACTTCAATAACTAGGATAATTATCTGAATTATTGGTATTTTTGCTGCCTAAACTTGAAAAACTTATACAGAAACAGAATTCTTTCTTCTCTTTGAATTTCTCAGGTTATTTATAAACCACTAACAATGAATAAAGTAAAACAAAACGACACCGTAAAGGTACACTACACCGGCACATTGGTAACCGGAGAAATTTTTGACACTTCTAATGGCAGAGAACCTTTAGAATTCACACTTGGCCAAGGCATGTTAATACCGGGCTTTGAAAATGGAGTAATTGGCATGGAGATTAACGAAACCAAGTCTGTTTCTATACCATGTGCAGAAGCCTATGGCGATAAGAATCCAGAATTCATACAGGAAGTTCCCAAAAACCAATTGCCACCTGAGCTAAATCCAGAAGTTGGTATGCAGCTAAGTTCCAGAATGCCAGACGGCACAGAGTTCCCTGTAATGATAGTAGGTGTAGCAGAAGAAAGTATCACTATCGATGCAAACCACCCACTTGCAGGCCAAGACCTTGTATTTGAAATTACTATAGTAGAAATAAAAAGCTAAACTACCCTTTCGTAGTTTAAATACCCAAACCTATACCGATACGGTATAGGTTTTTTTGTATATACCGTTTTTTAAGCAAAACTCTACCACCCATTTAGTCCACCTGTATGCACAAAGAGGATCTTGCTCCCCTTTGGAAATTGGCCTTCTTCTATCTTATGAATAATTGCTTTCCAAGCTGCGCTCTCGCTCGCATCTTGCGAGTGAACTCTTTCTTTGTCTCTGGCATCTCTTAAACCCATTCTCATATTTCATTATTTTATTCCAAAAATATACATCATCAAAATTATCCATTTTTTAAAGATGAAAAGCATTTTTATTAAATACGTCAGAGGCGGTATGCTAGCTCACTCGCAAGATGCGAGCGAGAGCGGGTAGGTACCATTAGCACCAAAGGTGCGCAATCATTAGCATAGCCTGATAGGGCTATGAAATAAACGACAACTAAACTAAAAGCACCAACGGTGCGAAATAAGTGAAGCGTTTTTTAAATAAATACATAATTCTATTTCGCGCTTTCAGCGCTTACGAAACCTTACTCTTTTTCCTTGGGCTGCACCCAAGGCTAATA
>DIUJ01000077.1 GCA_002422315.1 Bacteroidetes bacterium UBA6161 | reverse complement strand
TTAATCTATTTTAATGCCTTTAAATTTTATTCCAGGGAAGCGTTCCTTTTTTCCATTAACTAAATATTGTAATGTGTATTCTGCATAAATATATTTACCTTCTATTAGTTCAATTTTTGCTTTATCTACAGGATAACTGTTTGTATACAATTTATTCCCTGAAAAAAGCATTTCGGTAGTTAAATGAGTATTAGGCATTGTATCTGCCTCTGCACTTTTCCCATTAGAAAAATTTATAAGCATCAGTTTGTTTTCGCTTTTGTCATTTATCATGGTGTAGGGGTTATTAAACGAACCTTCTTTAAGCATTTCCCAAGGCTGTATTTGAATGATACTACTGTCTTTTTCTCCTTCAAAAAGCACCTTGTATTTTCCCACTATCGGGAATTCATAAAAAGGTCGAATTTCAAAGTTTTTTGTAAAGGTTGCGGTGCCGGTATATTCCGGGAAACAGGAATTGTCCACTTCTTTGCGTATGGTAAGTGTAGCAGTGTATCTACCATAGCCTGCATTGCTAAAGCCTCTTGTAAAGCGTCTTGCTGTAATGGTTTCGGCTCCTAGTTTCCATTCGTATTCTGCCCCTTGTTCTTTGGCCATAAAGTCGATAGGCCAATAAAAAGGGGCGAATATGGTATCGTCTGAGATGAATTCATAGGAGTCCATTCCAAAGTATGGTTGAGCAGACGACTGCCCAATAATAAAATCCGCACTTGGAGCTTTCTTGCCATAGCAAGGGTCGTAGTTTTCGCATTTGGGGTTGCTGGGGTCTTTGCAGGGTTTTTCTTTTTTGCAGGCGCCTAAGGCTAGCAGGGCTAGTAGGCTTATGGTGAGTAGGGCTAGGTTTTTCATGTTTTAGGTTTTTTTTGTTGATGGGTTGAGTTGCGTTTATTGTCTGAATCATTGTTCATTTACACCTCCGCTTGGAATTAGAGGCGTTAATTCTGTATTCGCAGGATTGGAGGGATTGGTTCTTATGGTTTTATCCTCTTTGCATTGTGCAAGCAAAGCATTGCTTGCTGCAGCTATTATTATTGTTAAAATTAGTTTTTTCATGTTAGTAGATTTTGCGTCCTTTAAATTTTTTAGTTTGACCATCCTCACCTCTTCTTCTTCTATACATATAATCTGCTTCTATGTATTTACCTTCAATTAGTTTTACATAACCATCTGAGTAACCTTTGGCTTTATCTGCAAAAATTATATTATTCCCTGTAACTAGATAACTATCATCAATTTCTGCTTTATTTAAGCTATCTCTTCTGTCGCCTGTATTCGTAAAGCCTAAAAAGGAAACATGATACAAACTAAATGAGTCTGTTATGATATAAGGACCTGGGGAATTGCCCTCTGTTTCATAGGGTCTTATTTCTACTATGGAACTGTCTTTGTTTCCTTCAAATAACACCCTGTATTTGCCCATAATGGGGAATAAATACAAAGGTCTTGTTTCAAATCTCTTTGTAACAGTGGCAAAACCGGTATAGTCAGGAAAGCAAATATTGTCTACCTCTTTTTCTATGGTAAGTGTTGCTGTAAAATGACCATAAGGTGTGTTATGAAAAGTTCTTGTAAATCCTTTTTGCTCTATGGTTTCAGAACCTAATTTCCATTTGTATTTTGCATTATCTTCTTTTGCAATAAATCTAATTCCACTTATAGTTGGTCTAAAAATTGAATCCTCAATTGAGAAATTTGCCTGACCATTATAAACATTCATGTGCCAAGCGTTTCCTTCAATCGCAAAATCCGCGCTTGGAGCTTTTTTCCCATAGCAAGGGTCGTAGTTTTCGCATTTGGGGTTGCTGGGGTCTTTGCATTTTTCTTTTTTGCAGGCGCCTAAGGCTAGCAGGGCTAGTAGGGGTATGGTGAGTAGGGGTAGGTTTTTCATGTTTTAGGTTTTTTTAAGTTGATGGGTTGGGTTGCATTTTTTGTCTGAATCATTTTTCATTTACCCCACCGCTTGGAATTAGAGGCGTTAATTCTGTATTCGCAGGATTATTGGGATTGGTTCTTATAGTTTTATCCTCTTTGCATTGTGCAAGCAAAGCATTGCTTGCTACCGCTATTATTATTGTTAAAATTAGTTTTTTCATGTTAGTCGATTTTAATACCTTTAAATTTTTTTGGAAATTCTGGTTCTCCACCACCTCTTCCATAGACATAATCTGCTTCTATGTATTTGCCTTCAATTAGTTTTACATAACCATTATAATACCCATAACCATTATCTCTAAAAACCACATTATTTCCCGTTACTAAATAGCCATCACCAATTTCTGCTTTATTTAAGCTATCTCTTCTGTCGCCTGTATTCGTAAATCCTAAAAAGGATACATGGTTCAAACTAAATGAGTCTGTTACAATATAAGGGCCTGGATAGTTCCCTACTGTTTCATAGGGTCTAATTTCTACTATGGAACTGTCTTTGTTTCCTTCAAACAAAACTCTGTATTTGCCCATAATGGGGAATAAATATTGAGGTCTTGTTTCAAATCTCTTTGTAACAGTGGCAGAGCCGGTATAGTTAGGAAAGCAAGTATTGTCAACCTCTTTTTCTATGGTAAGTGTTGCTGTAAAATTACCATAAGGTGTGTTAGAAAATGTCCTAATAAAATTTTTACTTTCTATTGTTTCTGCACCTAATTTCCAAACATATTTAGCATTTGGTTCTGTAGCTCTAAAAGTTATACCATTTGCATTTCTATTAAAAATTGAGTCTTCAATTGAAAAATTAGTTTGTCCATTAAAAAAATCCACATGCCAAGCATTCCCTTCAATAGTAAAATCCGCGCTTGGAGCTTTTTTCCCATAGCAAGGGTCGTAATTTTCGCATTTGGGATTGCTTGGATCTTTGCATGGTTTTTCTTTTTTGC
>DIUJ01000087.1 GCA_002422315.1 Bacteroidetes bacterium UBA6161 | reverse complement strand
AATCAGTTTGGCTGTAGTAGTTCCGATACCCTGTTTGTGGGGGTAAACCCTCTGCCTAGCCCCGATAGTCTTTCACTTAGAGTCTGTGCAGGCTCCCTAGCCACACTTAAATCTCCCGTTCCGCCAGCTTTTAGCTCCATAAATTTTGTTTGGAAACAAAATAACAATACCATTGCTACGGATTCTATTTTACAAAGAACCCTGTTGAACAATGCGGCTTATACCCTAGACTACAACTATACTTTTAGGGGCAAAACCTGCTCCCAGTCCCACAACTTTTTTGTGGTGGCACTGCCCAAACCCAAGCCCAATTTTACACTTAGCGATACCGCCCTGTGCCTGCGAAACAATCTATTTACCGCTACTGACCTTAGCCCTGCTGCTGCCGCTCGTACCTGGATAAACCCCGATGGTGGCTCCAGTAGCGATTCCCTGTACCAATTTAGCTTGCAAAACCACGGCTCTTTTAGCGTTGGACTAGCACTTGTAAATGCTCAAGGATGCTCCGATACCCTGTTTAAGCCACTGCGCACCCTTCCAAATCCTGTGGCTTTTGCCAATATATTACAACAAAGACCCTGCTTTGCAGATAATTTTGTGGAAGTGGATTTTGGCGCAAGCGTTGCCTCTGGCTCTGTGGCCTCCCGTAGCATTCTTTGGGGCAATGGCAAGTCCAATAGCATTAGCCCTGCAAGCCAAATATATAGCGCACCCGGTTCCTATAATGCAATGGTAATTGCCACTAGCAACAGAGCTTGTACAGACACCCTTCTTGTGCCCTTGCAAGTACTCCCTGCCCCTAGTCCTAGCCTTAGTGTGCTTAAGGCCTGCGAAAACGATAGCCTCGTGCTGATCTCTTCCAACCCCCATAGCCAAGAAAACACCCATTTTTTGTATCTAAACCAAGTGCTGGTGGATAGCGCAAGTCTGCCCCCAAACCAAAGCCACACTTGGTACAGCAACATTGGTTCCGCACCCATGCAAGCCAAGCTTATAGCCCGAAGCAGCCAAGGCTGCACCGATAGCATTAGCCTAAGCATTAGCCCAAATCCTAGCCCTAGGGCAAGCATACAGGCGGTTTTGCTCCGCGACCAAAAACTCGCTTACCGTTTTACAGGCAGCGGCTCTGGGTCTATTGCGCAGTGGCAGTGGTTTAGTAGCCAAGGAAATAGTGGTAGCGGCCAAGTGTGGGAGCCTCGCTTTAGCGATACCGGCATGACCACCATTACCCTCAGGGTTAGCTCGCCACAAGGTTGCAGTAGCGATACCAGCATAGTGGTGCCAGTGTACGACAAGATTACCCTCTTTGTTCCAAATGCTTTTTCACCCAATGCAGATGGCATAAACGACACTTGGAAAGTGGGTGGCATGTTGCTCTTTCAGGATTTTAGCATAAAAGTATTCAACCGCTGGGGACAACAAGTGTGGCAAGCCACCAAAGCCACCGACGAATGGAACGGCGAAGGTGCAATCAATGGCGCTTATCTGTATATCCTCTCCGCCCGCGATATCCTAGGTCAGCTCCACGAACTGCAAGGCATGTTGTATTTGGAAAGGTAGGGGAAGGAAGAACGAAGGAAGAAATTAGAAGGAAGAAGTGAAAAGGAAGAAAGAACGAAGAATGTAGAAGTTAGAACGAGGAATGAAGAAGTGAAAAGGGAAAAAGTAAACCATAAACCAACATTCCTTTTAAAAACAACAACGTTTCCATTTCTCCAGAGGAGAAAAATATCCATAGCCCTGGGTTTTAACCCGGGGATTAAAATGAAAATGTAAGAAGAAAAAACGAGATTATGTAGAACGAAGAATGTAGAAGTTAGAACGAGGAATGAAAAAGGGAATAGGAAAAAAGTAAACCGTAAACATTAGAAGAATGAGGAAGTGAAAAAGGAAAAAGGGAGGAACCATCAACCTCGCTAATGATGTAAAGTAAAAAGAAATAAAGATATGGATAAAAAGCTTCATTTCTTTGCCTTATTGTTTATTAGTTTTATTTATGCTATGTTTGTATGGTTAAATAAGCTTATGGATATATATTTACACCAACTAAACCTCTCTTTTCTTCCAAATGCTACTTATTTTATAAAAGTAAGCAGTAGCAATGGAACATTCTTCCACAGCAAACTAATGGTACAACATTAATGCTAAAAATTTCTAGAAATATTGTATTATTTTTTTTATTGGTTTGTGCATTCCCCTCGAATGCACAAACCAATAATTTTTGGTATTCTCCTAGCCATTTTAACTCTACTACATTACAATTCAAATCCTTAGGCTTACAATTTGATTCTAAAGATACTTTCTTGATTTTAAATGATGTTGTTGACCTTTCCTACAATTGGAATAATTTAAAAACTACCTTTTCTACAAGTGATTTTAATGGAAAGCCTCTCTTGTATACCGATGGTGAAAAAATGTTTCGATACCCTAATATTGAAGTGGAAAACAGCAATATTTTAGATTCTTGTAAGTTTAATAACAGCTACAGAGGACATTATCTAGTGCATACAGATACTGCTAATTTGCTAATGTTTTACAACTCCTACTCTACACCATCTAGGATTTATAGAGACAAATACCACCCTGAATACTCCACTGGCAACATTATATATACTTACATAACAAAAGATAATTCTACCCAAAGTGGTTATAAGATAGATTCTATAAATAAAAATAAGTGTCTTTTCTTGAACAAACCCATATTAAAAGCTACTGCCACAAGAGATAGTTCGGGGCAGCCTTTTTTTATTGTTGTGTCGGATGACTTTGTATATAGTATCAAAACTTTAAAAAATGGAATATTACAAAAGCTAGATTCTTTCCCTATTTCACTATCCGAAGGGGTTGCAGATTCTGTTTGGTTAAATCCTAATCTTAGAGTACGGTATCATACGGTTCAAACCGCATGCAATCATTCAGGTTCTCAGATTGCGCTAAATACTTCTTATGAAGTAATTACTACTTTCCGAACTAAAACAATACAAAACAAAAATACAATTTATACCCTAGATTTAGATAAAAACACAGGCAAGTTTAGCAACAAACAAATATTGTACAACTACGATTGGAATATAAATATGCCACCTGATTCTATAGGGAAAATATATAGGCTTTTTAACAACATAGTTTATACTCCAAACGATAGTTTTATTTATGTAAGCAGTTATAACAATCTAAACACAGAACACTTGCACAATTTAAACACAAATTTTTATTATCAAACTGAATATCTAGGAATTGAAATCATAAGATTTAAATCACGCAACAACCTTTCATTTGTGCCAATCCACAATGAAGAACATGGTTTTGACTATTTAGTTCTTACGCACAATAAATCTTTATTCTCATCAAAATCTAATATCAATTGGAGCGTCTTTAGAAATATTCAATCAGAAACTCCTTCAAGAGTAGAAATTCAATCGGACAAATATATCTCTAGTTCTCCATTCAGGACTCCCCATCTCTTCGATTTCATTCGCGTAGAGCAGCAAATAAGCTATAGCTGTAGTGCATCGGTTCGCCTGCGCAATACTTCCCTGCCAGATATTGGGTTTACTAAGTTTAAATGGCATATTCGCAACCAAAACGATAGCCTTTTGGTTTTTGAACAATTTGAACCGCCCGTACTTTCTTTTACACAAAATGGAAATTATCCCGTTCAGCTTTTTGCACAAAGCCCCAAAGGGGGCGGCTATGGGGAGTGGTACGTGGATACCATTTGTGTTAGAATTCCAAATAAGCCTATCGCAAATTTTGCCT
>DIUJ01000007.1:56432-63434 GCA_002422315.1 Bacteroidetes bacterium UBA6161 | reverse complement strand
ATATCTCCGACGATCTAAAAGAAGGCTGGGATGGTAAATTCCAAGGGAAAGACTGCCAGCAAGATGTATACATGTATGTGGTAAATGTAAAAGGATTTGATGGCAAGCTATACGAATATAGTGGTACCATATCCCTTCTGAGATAAGCAAAAAGGAAACAATATTAAAAGAGCCGCTAAGCAATTAGCGGCTCTTTTTTTGGAATATATGTTAAACTTATTCTTATATAAGTGAATAGGTTTGTCAACTAAAAAGTATATTTATAAAGTTTAGCAGGATTGTTTTTAGAAGATTCACAACTTATAATTAATTCGTTTCCGTTCAATGAAGATATTGCTTCAATTTGTCCTATTTCATTATAGGACCCTAAATTTATTTTTTCCATTTTATAGGAGCCTACATTTAGTGTCTGTTTAAATGAAACATTAAATAGATAGCAGGATCCTTTTTTATTATACCCAATTAAATGAAGATTCTTGTTTGATATACAAGCTCCTGTTATAAGGCATTCTGTGTTCAATGTGCCAATTTTTTTCGCAATACTATCTTGGTTTGCAAGGAAATATACTGTGCATATATTCGGTTCTTTAGTAAAAAATAAAAAGCCGTTTTCTAATGCCACAAATGCTTCGCAATTTTGTTTCGTGTTTTTTTCGTATCTGAATGGTATTTTATTAATATGTCGGAAATCAGATTCAATAAATGAACTTTTTTTGATTTTGTATATTTCCACTTCTTCTCTATCAAGCTTATTATTGCCAATATCTCCAATAAAAATAAAGTTGCTGTTAGATGACATTTCTTCCCAATCTTTATTTTTTAAATTTAGTATTTTTATTTCTGTTGCTTTTCCTGAAAAAGGAGTGTCTATGGAATAAATTGACGCATTGTTTCCTTTGTCATTTATAAAATAGATTTTTTTATTCCAATAAACCATACCGGAATTTTCATTTAAATCAGAAGGGAGGATAGTTATTGGTTTGAGATTTAGATTAAGAGAAAGGGTAAAATTAAAAGATAGGAGGCAAACTACACCAAAATTAAAAAGTACATGATTGGGTAAAAAAGTCATGTTATTTGCCTTTGAAATTAGCTTTTCTTTTTTCATTAAAAGCGCTAACTCCTTCTTTATAATCATCTGAATTTCCTGCAATTTCTTGGCAATAGGCTTCATAGTCTAACATCGTATCTAAATCAGAATGGAAAGACTTGTTGAGCATTTTTTTCATTAAAGCAATCGCTTTAGTTGGAGCAATTGCATAATAGTTTGCAATTTCCAGAGTTGTATTATCAAGTTCGTCATGCGGCACAACTCTATTAACCATTCCCCACTCAAGTGCTTGGCTTGCAGTTACTTTGTTTCCCATGGTAGATAGTTCAAAAGCTCTATTACTTCCCACAAGTCTTGGTAAGAAATAGGAGGATCCAGAATCTAAAACAAGTCCTACATTTATAAATACTTCAATTAAAGATGCTTTTTCAGAAGCAACAATAAAATCTGATGCTAAGGCAAGAGAACATCCTGCTCCCGCTGCAACACCATTTAGTTTACAAATAATAGGTTTGGGTAATTCTCTCATCGCTCTAATAATTGGATTGTACCTTTTATGTAGAGATTCGGAAAGGGATCTTTTTTCTGCAGATGCAATAGCTTTTAGATCTTGGCCAGAACAAAATGCTTTACCAGCACCTGTAAGAATTACAACTCTTACTTCGGTGTCTTTTGCAACTTCTTTCAAAGCATTTTGAAGTTCATAGCTTTGTTCTTCATTGAAAGCATTAAAAACATCTTCTCTATTGAGTGTAATAGTGGCAATGGAGGCGTTTTTTTCTAATTTTATACAGTTATAATTCATATGGCAACACTACAAAAAATGATACTAAAACCCAATAAAAATCCAAGATAAATTTCTGAAACACTATGGGCTTTTAAATACAAGCGAGAACTAAGAACTAGCCCCGCCAAAAAGAGACTGCCTATTAGCCAAAAAGCCATTTCTCCTTCTCCAAGATAAATAACAATATAACTAAGAAGGGCAACAACTCCGCCTGATCCTGTGGCATGAGCACTAAGTTTTTTCTTGATATTAATAAAACTTAGAACAAATATACTGATGCCAATTGCAAGGAGATATCTAAATGCCAAATCTCCAATAAAAGATTGATGCAATTGCCACGCAGTGAAAAAGCAAAACATAGAAGTAATTAAAAAAGGGAATAAGCGATCTTTTTGGTTTTTAAGATATATACTCTGAACTAAACCTAATTTTTTCAAAATTAATACTGCAATTGTTGGCATAACAAAAGTATTTGCAAAAATAAAAAACAAAAGAATATTCGTTTCTTCTTCAAAATATCTTGCTTTGTAATATGGGTATTGCTCAAAAAGAAGCCAAATACTAGCTGTGATGAGCAAAAGGGGGTGAAATATAAAAGAAATTAGTTCCCAAAAGGATTTACTTGCTGATTTCATTTATAATTCTTTTCTTAGTCTAGCTACAGGGATATTAAGTTGTTCTCTATACTTTGCAACAGTTCTTCTAGCAATTTGATACCCTTTTTCAGTTAGAATTTCCATGAGTTTTTCATCGGTCAATGGTTTTTCTTTGCTTTCAGATTCTATCGCTGTTTTAAGGATATGTTTAATTTCTCTGCTAGAAACCTCCTCGCCGTCAGAAGTCGATAGTCCTTCTGAGAAAAAATATTTTAAGGGGAAAATACCAAAAGAGGTTTCAACGTATTTACTATTCGCAACCCTTGATACAGTAGATATATCCATCCCTATAATATCCGCAACGTCTTTCATTATCATGGGTCTAAGCATTGTTTCGTCTCCCTCCTGAAAAAATTCATTTTGTAATTCCACAATAGTTCTCATTGTTTGCAATAAGGTATGCTGCCTTTGTTTAATGCTTTCGATGAACCATTTTGCACCCTCTATTTTTTGTTTAACATACTGTGCAGATTCCTTAAGTTTTTTATTGCCATTGTTGGAACTATATGCTTTAAGAGTGTCTTTATAGGAACGACTAACCCTTAATTCTGGAGCATTTTTGGAATTGAGCAAAACAGTAAGTTCCCCATCTTCGTTTATAACTGTAAAATCAGGCGACACATATTGGTCTTTGGATGCAGAATCGTTAGAAGAGTGACCTGGTTTCGGATTTAATTTAATTATTTCATTTATTGAATCTTTTAGCTCTTCCTCGCTAATTTTTAATACTTTAGTTATTTTGTCATAGTGCTTTTTAGTAAAAGCATCCATTTGTTCATTTAGGATTTTAATAGCAATATTAATAGATGCACTAGTCGGATAGTTTTCTAATTTTCTTTCCAGTTGAAGGATGAGACATTCTTTTAAATCTCTAGCACCAATCCCTGCGGGGTCCATTTGTTGTACTTCTAACAACACTTTTAGAAGTTCTTCTTCTGTAGTTTGAATGTTAGCTGTAAACATTAAGTCCATAACAATAGCTTTAAGTTCTCTTCTTAAGTAACCATCTTCTTCTAAACTGCCGATAAGATGCAGCGCAAGTTCTAACTTATGTTCATTCATAATGTTATTTCTTGCTTGCTCAGAAAGGTATTCATAGAAACTTTGGTTTGTGGCTATGGGTATCTCTTTTCTTTCGTTGTCATCGTTGTAGTCGTCATTGTTGCCATAATCACTTTCATTAGAATCTGTAAGATAATCTGCTATATCTTTATCCCAGGTATCGTCGCTTTCTCCAAATTCGGAGTCGCTTTGGCTATCGGTTTTGTCTACATCTGATTTGTCAATATCATCATATACATCATTTGCGTTAGGATCCGAGTCCAGCCCTTTTTCCAATGCAGGATTATCTAAGAGTTCTTGTTCTACTCTTTCTAAAAAGTCTATGGTGCCTAGCTGCAACAGTTTAATATACTGTATTTGCTGGGGCGACATTTTCTGAAGTAACTTCTGACTAAGGGATTGTTTAAGCATAAAAATATTTATCTTTAAAAGCTAGCGCATGTTTTGTAAATTTGCAAACGATTTTTTTACAAAAGTACAAAATGCAAATTAAAGATTTAGCAATAAATGAAGGGAAAATTGTTACACTCCAAGGTTGGGTGTCTAACAAAAGAGAAGGCAAGGGTATCGCCTTTGTTATTTTAAGGGACGGTTCTGGCTTCTGTCAGTGTATAGTAGCTGCTGAAAACATAGGCGAAGAGAATTTTGAACAAGTCAAAAAGCTTGGGCTTGAAAGTGCTATTTCTGTAACCGGAAAAGTTGTGAGAGATGAAAAACAAATAGGAGGATATGAGATTCATGTTTCAGAGTTGTTTGTATACCAATCAGTTTCCGATTATCCTATTCAGAAAAAAGAACATGGGGTGGAATTTTTGATGGACCACAGGCATCTTTGGCTAAGAAGCCAACGCCAATGGGCTATTATGAAGATTAGAAATACGATTATTTTTGCCATTCATAATTTCTTTCAGAAAGAAGGTTTTGTGCAAGCAGATGCACCTTTGTTTACAGCAAATGCGTGCGAAGGAACAACAAATTTGTTTGAAACAGACTTCTATGGTCAGCCTGCATATCTCTCGCAGAGCGGTCAGCTATATGGGGAAGCGATGGCTATGGCATTGGGCAAAATATATACCTTTGGTCCGACCTTTAGGGCAGAAAAATCTAAGACGAGAAGGCATTTGTCTGAGTTTTGGATGATAGAACCAGAGATGGCTTTTTATGATCTTTTTCAGAATATGGATTTGATTGAACAATTCCTCCAGTATGTAGTGAAAGAAGTGATAGATAAGTCTTCTGAAGAATTGAGTATTTTGGGGAGAGATGTAGAGGTTTTGAAAAAATCTAGTTCTCCTTTTGTTAGGCTTACTTACACTGAAGCAGTAGATATTATCCAAGCTAAAAAGGCTGTTAACGGTAGGACTACCATTGAAACTTTAGAGCAGGATTTGAACAATGCAGAAACCCAGCTAAGGAGAGTAATGGAAGAGATTATTGATAGAGAAAACAAAGTTGCTACTCCAGGAATGAAAAAAGGGGAAGTAAACTTTAATCTTGCTAAAATTGCGCAGCTAAAAAATGAAGCAAAGGATTTGGAAGAAGAACTTAGGAATATTCCTAATTGGTTAAATTCGGCCAAGAACTTTCAGTACGGAAGTGATTTTGGAGGAAGCGATGAAACTGTTTTAACAAGATTATTTGATGTTCCAGTAATGGTATATGATTGGCCCCACGAGGTAAAGGCTTTTTATTTAAAGAGAAACCCAGAGGACGAACGATTTGCTAGGGGAGTGGATGTATTGGCACCCGAAGGTTATGGGGAGATTGTTGGGGGAGGTGAAAGAGAAACAGACGAACAAAAACTGAGAAGTAAAATCATAGAACATGAATTGCCAATGCATGAATTTGAGTGGTATTTAGATTTGAGAAGATTTGGATCTGTGCCCCATTCTGGATTTGGACTTGGACTAGAAAGACTTGTAGCATGGGTATGCAAACTAAACCATGTTAGAGAAACTATTCCTTTCCCTAGAATGTATGGCAGAATTGCTCCTTAAACTGAATAAATGTGAATTTCTATGGCAGAAATTGTGTATAAAACATTCCTATGCTATAGCATGTCTATTTAAAAATAAAATTAGGTTTGCCTCTTATTCTGTAAGTATATGAAATTTATCGTACCCTCTACTCCTTTACTTCAAAAGCTTCAAGCTGTAAATGGAGCTATTTTATCTAAGCCGGTTATTCCTGCTTTAGAAAATTTTTATTTTGATCTAGCAGATGGTAAGTTAACAATAACCACTTCCGATTTGGAAACTTTCTTACAAGAAAGTTTAGAAGTCGAATCAAAAGAAAATATCCAAATTTGTGTTCCCTCAAAATCTACCACAGATATATTAAGGGCACTTGGAGAACAACCCTTGACGTTTACAATAGACCCAAACAATAGCATAGAATTAAGTACAAGCTCTGGAAGATATAAATTAGCTGGAGAATCTGCTGATGAATTCCCGAATTCCCCACAGATAAATGCAATAAATACATTTGTAGTTCCTGCAAATGTATTGTTAAGAGGGATTAATAAAACTATTTTTGCTACAGGAAACGATGACCTTCGATTGGCTCTTACAGGTGTGTTTTTCGAAATCTTTGAGAACAGTATAAACTTTGTAGCAACAGATGCAAACAGGCTTGTTAGATACTCAAAAACAGACATACAGCCTGGTTTTGAAACCAGTTTTATTTTACCAAAGAAATCCTTAAATCTTCTAAAATCCGGATTGCCAAATGACCTTACCCCTGTAACAATCGATGTTAGTGAGTCTAATATTAGATTTACTTGTGGTAGCTTTGTGTTGATTTCTAGAATTTTGGATGAAAAATTCCCTGACTACAAAATGGTAATACCTCAGGATAATAACAATGTACTTTTTATTCCTAGGGCAGAATTTCTTAATTCAGTTAAAAGAATTGCTATTTTCTCCAACCAACATACCCATCAAATTAGAGTTAAAATTGCTGGAAGTGAACTTAATATTATGTCTGAAGACATTGAAAAAGCAAGTGAAGCTCATGAAAAATTAGTTTGTGATTATGAAGGTGAAGACCTTGAAATAGGGTTTAATTCTAAATATTTGGTGGAATTACTAAGCAATATTGAAGCATCTGAGATTGCAATTAGACTTTCTACTCCTAGCAGGGCCGGATTAGTATTGCCAAAAGAGAACGAAGACGGGGAAGATGTGCTTATGTTGATTATGCCAATGATGTTAAACAATTATTAAGTGTTTCCAAAGCCCTTATAGGTTTCTTTACAAAAATCGAAACAAGCATAGAATATTCATTTCATTTTTTGATTTTAATTACCCCAAGGCACATATTTAAGGAATATACGACCAATCTAAATAAAAAAGCCGAGAACTTTAAAGTTGTCGGCTTTTTTATTAAATATATAGGGCTAATCCATTTTTAACCCAAAATGCGCATTAGCGTATTTTGCCCTTTGG
>DIUJ01000007.1:30071-56328 GCA_002422315.1 Bacteroidetes bacterium UBA6161 | reverse complement strand
AAGCAATTTTTTCGTCATTTCAGCAGTATAATTTTCTAATGCTGAATTCTATCTAACTTGATTTTCTGTAACAAATAAGTTAGCCCTGTTTTGTCAAAGTTTATGAAATTTCTTGAAATTTGGGTTTAATAAGTTGGTCTTTTAATGATTTCGCTTAGAACAAAAGCTTTTTTAAATTCTTCTTCATTAAGTTCAAAACCATCTAAAATATGGGCTTCTTTTTCTGATTCTAATTCTGTTGGTTCGAATTTAGACTTCTTCATTTGAATACTTTTATATTGAACCTGGCCTTGTTTTGTTAATCTATTAGGGGTTTTTTGATTCTCTAAAGCAACAATTTTCTTTTTTTTCTTTACTTTAACGGTTTCTAATATTTCTTCATTTTCAACAAATTCTCTTGGCATTTTCTTCTGGCCCTTTTTACCTGTACTATATAGGTTGTAAATTAAGTAAATTGCGCCCCCTATTAAATAAAGTATATTTTTGAAGTCAAATTCTGCGGTATGAAACATAGACACAAACGTAATAAAAATTTATCGATATCCCACAGAGTAATTTTTCTTTTGGGAAGTAACCAAATGAATCGTTTAGGAAATTTGATTTTAGGTTTAACTAATCTTAGGAAAATTAGCATAAATAAAAAAGTCGAATTTTCATCAATTTATATCACGCAAGCATGGGGAGGAGTAGAGCAAACAGATTATTTAAATATGGTTTGTGCTGTAAGAACCAAATTGCCCCCACTGCAAATATTAAATTATTGCCAAAAAATAGAATACCATGCAAATCGAAAGCGAGAAATTAAATGGGGGGCAAGAACTTTGGATATAGATATACTTTTTTTGGGTGATGAAATTATCCAGAAGGATAGGCTTGTAGTTCCTCATCCTTTACTCGAACAAAGGAAATTTGCACTAGTTCCTTTGGTAGAAATGTATCCAAAATACAAGCATCCCAAACTTCATAAAACGATGTTACATCTATTAGATAATTGCCAAGACAAATCAAAAGTCATTCCAACAATTGAAATAAAACATGCTGCCATTTAAAATTTTCCCGAGTATTGCTTGGTTTGCAGAAATGGACAAAACAAAACCAGCTAGGGTGGGCTATATGTCGCCAAGATTTAAAGATTTTACAGGGAATAAGATTCTTCTTCCTGGGCCAAATACTGTTCAGTTTTTCAGTATACCATTGTCCAAGAAATCACTTTCATCCAATTTGTTACAAATCGAAACCGTAGAGGAACAAAAGTGGAAAAGAGAGTTTAAAAATGCCTTACAAACAATATATGGCAAATCGCCTTTTTACGAATACTATGATTATAAACTATGGGATGCACTGGATTCATTAAAAGACAATACGTTAGGAGAATTGTTTCTAACTACACTAAGGTGGTCTAAACAAGCATTGCAAAATGATATAGAGGTAGAGCTAGTAGCAATTGAATCAGGTATTTGTGACCCTGAAATCAAAATAAATCCGTACCACCAAATGTTTCAGGAGAAATTAGGCTTTGTAAAGGATGCTCCAATTTTCGATTTGATTTTTAACTGCGGGCCCGAAGCCTCTGTGTATTTAAATAATCTAATATTGAATAACAACAAGCGAAAGGATAGCTAAAAATCAAATCTTTTGATTTGATTTGCACCATGAATAAAAAAATGAAGAAATCAATGCTATTCATTTTGTCAGTAATGACAAGTTTTTTTTATATAAGTTCCTGTTCGGATACTAAAATAAAGGCTTACGAGAAAGAAAAATCCTTAGAGCTGATGGACAGTCTGTCAAATCAATTGTCGTATGTAAAGTATCTGATGGATGAGGTAGATATGCAGGATATTGCAGAACGAAGGGACTATGTAGAGTCTGAACTCACCTTAATCAGATTAAAGGCAGATAGCTCAGATATACCTCAAGAGTACATCCATTCATTAGAAGAGTTTAGGGCATTATTTAAAATTTACAAAGCAGGTTTAACCAATTACAAAAAGATAGTAATGGAATATGAAGAACTCAATACACAGGTAGCTACTCTCAAGCAGTCGGTTCAATCAGAAGAATACGCTAAGGAAGATTTCAAGAAATACTATGCAGACGAAAAGAAAGATGTAGATAGGCTTGTAGAATATGCAGAGATATACTTAAAGCCAATCTTAGAAACAGAGTCCTTGTTTGAGAGAAGAATGGAAGAGGTGAGAAATATAACCATGAAACTAAGAGCAAAGGCTGAAAAGGGTTCTGACAATACTACAGAATAAATACTTTGTAAGTATAAAAAAGATACGTATATTCGCACCCTCAAAAATTTAAACAGATTTATGAATTTAAAAAATTATGAATCTGTGATCATATTAACACCCGTACTCTCCGAGCAACAGATGAAAGATACTGTTAAAGGCTACAGAGAGTTGATCACAGAGCAAGGTGGACAAGTTGTTCACGAAACTAATTGGGGTTTAGCCAAGCTAGCCTATCCTATTAACAAGAAAGTAACAGGATTTTACCACATTTTCGAATTCCAAGCAGACCCAGAGTTTATATCTACTTTGGAGTTAAGCTACAGAAGGGATGAGATAGTAATGCGTTTTTTAACCACTAAGTTGGATAAGCACGCTGTTATTTACAACGAAAGAAGAAAAAGAGGCGATTTTAACCAACAAGTAATTAAGGAGGACTAATTCATGGCACAAGTAAAAGACTCGAATTTTATTTTTAATTCACAGCCTCAGGCTACATTAAAAAAGAAGTATTGCCGTTTTAAAAAGAGCGGAATAAAATACATAGACTACAAGGATGTTAATTTCCTTACAAAATTTGTAAACGAACAAGGTAAGATTCTTCCAAGAAGACTTACAGGTAATTCGCAAAAGTTCCAAAAGAAGATTGCAGCTGCGGTTAAACGTGCTCGTTTTATTGCAATTATGCCTTATGTTACAGATGGATTTAAATAATTAAGGAGGAAATTACAATGAAAATTATTCTAACTCAAGACGTAAAAAAACTAGGATTTAAAGACGATATCCTTACTGTTAAAGATGGTTTCGGTAGAAACTTTCTTATTCCACAAGGAATGGCTAAGCTTGCTACACCTTCTGCTGTAAAACAATTGGAAGAGGAAATTAAGCAAAAAGCATTCAAACAAGAAAAACTTAAATTGGATGCAGAAGCATCTTCTAAGCAATTGGAAGGAGTATCTGTTACCATTAAAACTAAAACTGGCAATTCCGGTAAGATTTTCGGAGCTGTAACTACTCTACAGGTAGCAAACGTTCTAAAAGACAAAGGAATTACAGTGGATAGAAGAAAAATTGTTTTTAATGACGATATTAAAGTTATAGGTCAATACAAAGCAACAATTAATTTACACAGAGAAGTTTCTGTGGAAATTGATGTTGAGGTTGTTGGCGAATAATTATAAGAAACTAAATACTTTGAAGGCACTCCAAAAGAGTGCCTTTTTTTTTATTAAAAACCGCAGTTGCAGTTGCTTTTTGACTTTGAACCCATTCTCTTTCTGTTAGAGCAGCCACTTTGTATGATTAAAATACCAAGTAGGAGAAAAATTATAACTTTAAATTTGATTTTCATTTGCTGCAAATATCTATTTTTTGAATTGTAATTAAAACAGTAGTTTTGTTCTCTTTATTATATATATGAAAAAAATAGTGCTTTTTATGAAAGGAATGGCTATGGGAGCTGCAGATGTAGTTCCAGGCGTAAGTGGAGGTACAATCGCATTTATAACTGGAATATATGATTCTTTATTAGGGGCAATTGCAAACATAAATTTAGAAGCGCTTAAAATTCTTAAGAAGGATGGACTTAAGGCGTTTTGGAATAGAATAAACGGGTCTTTCCTTTTGGTATTATTTTCAGGTATTGCTACTTCTATATTTTCATTGGCAAAGGTTTTTCAATATTTTGTTCAGCATTTTCCAGTTCAACTCTGGTCATTCTTTTTTGGATTAATATTAGCTAGTATTCCAATGTTGTTTAAAGAAGTTAAAAAATGGGATTTGGCTAATGTATTATCTTTGGCTTTTGGAACAGGACTTTCATTTTATATTACAATTGCATCGCCTTCTCAGGGTAGCGAATCTTTATTGTATATTTTTCTTTGTGGAGCTATTGCGATATGTGCAATGATTTTACCCGGTATTTCCGGATCTTTTATTCTATTGCTTTTGGGCGCATACCATTATGTGCTAGGTGCCGTGTCGGCACTAGATTTTAAAATAATCTTTGTGTTTATGCTTGGTGCTCTTGTTGGAATAATTAGTTTTTCAAATTTAATTAAATATTTATTAGCAAAACATTTTGGTGTTGCAATGTCTGTTTTAACTGGATTTCTCATAGGTTCTCTTAATAAAATATGGCCTTGGAAGCAGAACGTACAAACAAGAGTGAACTCAAAAGGCGAAGTTGTTGCTTTCTTAGACAAAAATGTATTGCCTGGGGATTACTCTATTTCAAGTTTAGCTGATTTAGAATTAGGGATGCTACAAAAAGATCCAGTATTTTTACCTGCTATTTTTTGCATAATTTTAGGTTTTGTTTTAGTTTATGTATTAGGTAAGGTTAAAGTACAAGTAAATTAGACATGGGTAATGATTTTGGATTAATTGGTTTCCCGTTGCATTATTCTTTCTCTCCAAAATGGTTTGAGAGTTTTTTTATCAAAAATAATTTAGCCAATTGTACGTATTCTCTTTTTCCTTTAGATTCTGTTGACGATTTGACAAACTTATTGGACACAAACCATGGCCTAAAAGGATTAAATGTAACCATTCCTTATAAAGAGCAAGTTTTTCCTTTTTTAGATTTTATTTCGGATGAAGCGAAACTCATTGGCGCAGTAAATTGTATCAAAATTAAGCTATTGGATAATGAAGTAAGAGAATTGCATGGCTATAATACAGATGCCATAGGCTTTGAACATTCTTTGTTGCCCTTACTATATTCAGATAAGAAGTATAAGGCTTTAGTTTTTGGAAGTGGAGGCGCTGCAAAAGCTGTTATATTTACATTGCAAAAGTTAGGTATAGCTTTTAAGCAGCTAGGGCGTGAAAATAAATCTAAAACAAATGTAATTTCATACACCGACTTGGCTTTGCAGGAGTATAAAGAGCATAAAATCTGGATAAATACTACACCTATAGGAACTATGGGAATGCAGTTGGATTCTCTAGAATTACCCTATTCTATTCTTGACAGTGAACATATCTTGTATGATTTGGTATATAACCCTCCTCTCACTGAGTTTATGAAAAGAGGGTTAGATGCTGGTGCAAAGGTTAAAAATGGTTTGGAAATGTTAGAAATCCAAGCGTATGAATCTGCTAAAATTTTCGGGCTTATTTGATTTTAGCCGAGAAAGGGTTTCTAAGTCCTTCGTAGCTTGTAATGTCAACTTTTAAAGAACCAACTTGTATTTCAGTTTGAACCCTAATAGGTATCTTATTTTCATCTGCTGATATCCACACGGTCATATCCTCTTCTCCTTTAAAAACTCTATCAACTACTAGTCTAGGAATTAATTTATAGCATTTTATTTTACCTATGTCTGTTTTTATTGTTTCCTTACCTGCAAACTTAAAATTCAAGTTATATATTTCGTTGTCGAGATAAATATTTATGGGGAAAGTATCCCCTACAGAAGCATTTGCAAAATCTATATTGCGAGCGTAATAAAGTGCAGAAACTATGTCTTGGGTGTAGGAAGGCATGTCTTTGTTTCCTTTTTGCCCATTTAGTTTGCCAGAAGGGTGTCTATAAAAAACCAAGTCTTGGTCTTTGTAGTTGTCTTCTTGAACAGATTTGCTGTATTTAAGAGGGCATAAAGACTGCGTATCTACCCATGATTCAAATTTATCTCTTACTTTAAACATCCAATCGAAGGCACTAATTGTTTTGCCTTCTGCTACCATATGGTATGCATTTCTTCCATTTAGTTCCTCAGGTCTATTAAAAGTACTAGTTCCTTTATTTACCTTCATAACAATATGAGCTGCATTAATAATTCCATAATGTACTCTAAATTTTAATACTTCCCCTTCTTGAAACGCCTTATTTTTGACGCTTCTATACATGTATTTAGATTTTGTATCTGCAGGAACATCTGCATTGCTATCGGGTATCGGTTTGTTAGAGTATACAAAGGAAAAGCCAACAATAGCTAAGCTTCCTATAATCAAAGTGTTTTTTAATATTTGGTTTTTCATAATTACCTCCTTTATTTTTAATGCCAAAAGTGTTCCAATTTCATAAATAGTATAATGTTTCTGGAAAAAGTATCAGATTTACAATACTATAGATATTTGAGGGACAGTAATTCTTATTAAGTAATAGTACATGTATTTTAAAAATAACCCCCAAGATTATGAAGAAATTTGGTCTAATGATGTATGTTTGCAGACATAAGATGAAAACCTTCTTAAGAATCCCTTTAATAATTGTACTAACCTGGAATTTTACTCTTGTAGCCCAGCTTGATAATTCTTCATTTTTTAGAGAAGGAGCGAGCGCTATAAAAGTAAAACCTGCTAAAACTCTTGGTTACAATGTAGAGGTATTTAATTTTGTTAGAAACAATGAGTACTTTGGAACTTTAGACCCTGGGCATACTTTTTTTGGATATCAATTTTTGCCTTCAATTGTTTGGATGCCTTCTAAAGGCAATAATTTGAGTTTTAGAGGAGGTTTATTTTTGTTAAAAAATTTTGGAGAAAGTGGTTTAAAGAGTTCCAGGATTACCTTTACAATGGAATATAAATTTAAACATACGAGGTTTTTATTTGGAACAATAGAAGGGGCATTATCTCATAAACTCATAGAGCCATTGTATCGGTTTGAACGTGCATTGGAAGACAGAATTGAGGACGGGTTTCAGCTTAAACATTCTTCTAAGAAACTTTGGGCAGATGCGTGGGTAGACTGGAGAGCAACCACCGAGTTAGGGAGTAATAGACAGGAAGAGATTAGGGCAGGATTAAGTTCAGAATATTTTTTATTAGGGGAAAACCAAAGCTTAAAAGATAGCATAGAACATAATAATTCTCTTAAGGCAATAACACAAGCAACAATTTTACATAGGGGAGGGTCTTTTGTTCCACAGCCAATTGTAAGCAGGTCGAATTTTGCAATGGGATTAGACTACAGTTATTTTATTCGAAAGAATTTTTCATTTTTTGCCCAGCCTTTTTTTCTATATAGTATAGACCATTCCATACAAATTAAGCAGCCTTTTAAAGATGGATGGGCATATTATCTAAATTTAGGTATTAGGAAGTCTAGATTTACAGGGATGCTTTCTTATTGGAATGCGACAGAGTATAGTTCAAATCTTGGTATGCCTCTAATGCAAAGTTTTACTTTCAATGATTTTTATGCTACAAAAAGAGAAAGGCAGTTGATTTTTGTTCGTTTGCTTTACACCCAAAAATTAGCACCGGGTTTTAATGTAGATCTGAGGTTAGAACCCGTTTACGATCTAAAATCAAATGATTTACAATATTCATTCGGACTATATTTTAACTATAAGTTATAAGGATAAACCAATCCTATAAAATACGTCAAAAAGACAAGCAGTTTTAAGTGCTTATCTTAGTATATGAGGGCCATTAGACCCAATGTTAAATTAAGCAGAAAGATTGGAATTTTCTTTATAAGAGCCCATATTGCTAAACTTTTCAATTCTCTTGTGAATTAAATCTTCAGGACTAAGTTCTTTAAGTTCCTTGTATAGCTTTTTAACTTCTTTTTTTAGAATTTCCGATGCTTCTGCAGGGTTGTAATGAGCTCCGCCCAATGGTTCAGAAATAATTCCATCAATCAACTTGTTTCCATACATGTCGTCAGGAGTAAGTTTTAGAGCTTCTGCTGCTTTTGCTTTAAAATCCCAGCTTCTCCAAAGGATAGAAGAACAGCTTTCGGGAGAAATAACAGAATACCAAGTGTATTGCATCATCATTACTCTATCGCCTACGCCTATGCCTAATGCACCACCACTTGCACCTTCGCCTATAACAACACAAATTACAGGAACTTTAAGCACTGCCATTTCCATTAGGTTTTTGGCAATTGCTTCCCCTTGTCCTCTCTCTTCAGCTTCTAAACCAGGAGATGCGCCAGGGGTATCTATAAGAGTTAAAATTGGTTTTTTAAATTTTTCGGCAAGTTTCATTAGCCTTAGGGCTTTTCTATAGCCTTCAGGGTTAGGCATTCCGAAATTTCTATATTGTCTCTCTTTGGTATTTCTTCCTTTTTGATGGCCAATAATCATAAATGTTTGACCATCGATAGTACCAAATCCCCCAACTATGGCTTTGTCATCTTTTACCTGGCGGTCGCCATGTAATTCTATGAAGTCGGGTGCTATTTGATGAATGTAATCAAGGCTGTAGGGTCTCTCTGGATGTCTGGACAATTGAACTTTTTGCCATCCATTCAAATTACGATAAATATCTTTTTTAATTTCAATTAGCTTTTTTTCGAGTTCTGCAATCGCATCGCTCATATCTACTTTGCCTTTGGCTTGTGTTTCCTTCAGTTTTTCTAACTGTTCAACCATTTCTTCAACTGGTTTCTCAAAGTCTAAATAGTTTGTCATTGGGTTGCAAAGTAAATTATTTTTTTGCAATTAATTAGCTTTCATTTTAAAGAACCTGTACAATCCACTTTTATTGTATTCCAATCCTTTGAATTTGTTTTGAAATGATTTTTTCTGTGGAACTTTTTTATTACACAAAAAGATGTTTACTTTGCGGCATGTTTATGGTTTTGTATTGTTAGTTTTTAAAAATACAAATTAAAAGGGAATCTCGTGTAAATCGAGAACAGTTCCCGCTGCTGTAAGCTCCAACAATTAATCATTGTTAACCTTTGGGTCATTCTTGCCACTGTAGTTATACGGGAAGGCGATTTGAAGGGGAGTAAGTCAGAAGACCTGCCTTAAACATACAGATTCAAAACTTTCGGTGAAAAGGTTTCGAAACTACAAATATCCGTTTGTTCTATCCGTTTGTTTGGGTTTCTTGCCTATTGCCGTAGTTTTAAAATAAATTTAAAATGAAAGGCGTTTTGCTACATATTGTTTGTTTGGTTTTTCCTTTTATAACAAAGGGGGCTACTGCGTATGTAGATTCTGTGGCATATGATTCTTTTTATTTAGAACCTGCTCAAATACACGCAAAAAAAAATAACAAAGCGTCCTTTGTAATGTACCCTATTGGCAACTCAGAAGGTGGTCAAGAGTACTCCGAAATTTTCAATTCAAACCTAAACTTCAATTCTCTTGCAGATGAAATGATACAAAAGGGCGTTTTAAATATAAGAAACAATGGCTCTGGTATCTTATCTCTCATGTCATTACGTGGTTTGTATGGAAGTCAGCTAAACTTAATGTGGGAAGGAATTTCTATTCAGAGCCCTATGAACGGTCAATTAGACTTGAGCTTAATACCAGGATTCTTTATTGACTATGCAAAAATATTTACAACCAATAGTGGCGCTTCTAATGCTAATTCCGCCCTTAGTGGTAGTTTAGAGATAGGTTCGGAAATCCCTGTATTTAAACAAAATAAAGTAGAATTTTTTCTTTCACGAGGGTCATTTAATGCAGGGTTTTATGGAACCAACATCCAACTTTCAAGAAAGAATTTAATCTCGAGAACAAAGATTTTTCATAATCATGCTACAAATGATTACCCTATCCGAAAGGTAAGTTTATCCGATAGAGCCTATCAAAAAAACAATGCTGTGCAATCTCAAGGGGTTTTGCAGGAGTTCTTCTTAAGAACAAAAAAAAATAATTTGCTTGAAGCAAAATTATGGATTCAAAGTGCCAAAAGACAGATTCCGGAAAGTATTTGGTCTTTAACCCCGAGTAGTTTACAAGAAGACAAGTCTATTAGAGCGCTTTTGGCGTATAAAAGTGGTAAGAAAATACTTAAAAGCAACAAGATAGCGTATCTAATGGAAGATATACTTTTTAGAGACAACTTTATAGCTTATCCCAATATAGTTCAAACCCTTAGCCACATAAGTTCACTTTCTTATAGTTTAAAAAAACATTCTGTTATTGAAATTGGGGTGAATCAAAGCTTGGCTGTAGCATCTTCAAATGGTTATGTAGACAAAAAAAATCAAATACTCAATGCACTTTATTTAAGTGCAGATTCTAAAGTCAAAAAATTGTATTCTAATTTTAGCGTTCGTCAGCAATGGTTACAAGAAGCAAAGCTGCCATTTTTATTCTCAATGAATATAGCATATTCTATAACAGATAAATTTCTTGTCAATGCTAGTTTAGGTTCTTATTATAGAGTTCCTACACTGAACGATTTGTATTGGTTACCTGGAGGAAATGTAAATCTGAGAGGGGAGAATTCGTTTAAAAAAGAGCTAGGATTCTTATGGAACAAATTAAACAAACAAAAAACTAGCCTTAAAGTAAGTGTTTTTACAAATAAAGTACAAGATTTGATTGTATGGCTGCCTTCCTCTTTGGGGTATTTTGAAGCAAACAATGTAAGAGGATTGGATATAAAAGGAGTAGAATATTTGCTAACTAGCCAGATTTATAAAAAACAGAACTCCTCAATTTTTGCTCAGATTAGTGGTTCCTATATACTTTCTTCTTACAGCGATGTAGAAGCGGGGCAAGAGAATATGTTGGGAAATCAAGCTATTTTTATACCCAAAACGGTTTGGTCTGCTCAATTAAAATTCCAATATAAAAAAGTATTTTCGGAGTGTATCTTTAATTATTCTAGTTTAAGATACTATAGTACTGACAATGCATACTTTTTACCATCTTACCATCTTTTGAATTTTAGGGTTTTTTCGGAATTCAAATTGGCTAAAAATCAATTCTTGATTGGGTTAAATAGTCAGAATATTACCCAAACATACTATGAGTTAATGCCAGACAGGCCAATGCCAGGGGTGCAGTTTTCAGTATTCTTAAAACACACGTTATTTAACAAACTATGATAAAAAATAAATTCAAACTAGGTTTAGCAATAATCTTATCGCTATGCTTTTTCAATGCAAGGTCAATCGATTTTTCAAAAGTAAAATTTTGGATAGGCGAGGGTTCCGACTCTGCCATGCTAGTGGTTTCTCTTAATCAATCAGGAATAGATTCGGCATATTGTTGGGGTGTTAGGTTTAATGGAACACTTACAGGATTTGAACTTTTGGATAAAGTAGAACAAGCAGATAGGAACTTTGCATGGAAGTCTGATGGTGGATTTTTAGATTCTGTAGCATATAACTCTGTTGTAGGTAAAAATGCAACCAATGGATATTATTGGGGAATATATTCCTACGACAGTACATGGAATTATAATTCAGGACTGCCAGAAGTACTTGGCAATGGAAGTATTTATGGAGTGAGTTTTACAAATTTCAACCCTGAAGTTTTGCCAGCAAAACCTAGTCCCGCTTTAAACCCAGAAGCCGTAAAATTCGATATGGCTTGGATAGCCAATGAATGGTTTGGAGTTGGAGAAGACTCTGCATTTTTAGTTATAGATTTTAATCCAATAGACAGAATATCCTCTTTCGTATTTGGCATTCGATTTCAAGATTCCATTTCTGGTTTTGAGGCACTAAAACTCATTGAGGATATTGACACTACCTTTCAAATTAAGGTAGATGCTTTTTTAAATGATATTTCTTATGGAGAATATGAAGGGATAGGAGGTGCGCCAAATTATTGGGCAACTTGGTCAGCTACAAATTTTGGTAATTGGGTAATGAACGAAGGCTTGCAGCAAAAGATTGGTAGCGGAGATTTTTTCGGATGTACTTATACTGATTTTAATCCTGCCCTAAGACCAAACTATCCATTAAAAGCGATAAATCCGAATAAAGAGACAACAAGTGTAGAAAGAAGAGAAAGTTCAATAAGTTCAATCTTTTTCCCTAATCCTTTTACAGATAAAATAGAAATTAAAAATTCAGACAACATACAAGGGATTTCGATTTGTAACACTCTTGGTGTTATTGTATATGAATCCCAGAGTACATCAATTATTGATACTGAGTTTTGGGAGCCTGGGGTATATTTTGTCAAAGTTTTTCAGCAAGGGAATATCCAAAATTTTAAAATACTTAAAAAATGATGCGCTTTGTAATTTTAATGCTTTTCTTTTATCTAAGTATTCCTACTTATGCCCAATACGCTCCTGCAGCAGGTAAGGTGGGTTCTAATGCTTTGCATAAAGACTCTATTATTTTTATCTCTTGGGCGGAAAATGTAAGTGTAAAAAGAGGTTTTTTGGATATTGCCGATACTAGTTTAGGTCGTGTGACACATGGGGAAGAGGCAAATGCAATAGGGAAGGCCGATGGTGCTGTAATAAGTTTAGGAGATGGAGGAGAAGCTATTTTTACATTTGATATACCCTTAGCAAATGGCAATGGCCCTGATTTTGCAATTTTTGAAAATGCTTTTGCCGATGAATTTTTAGAATTGGCTTTTGTAGAAGTAAGTTCTAATGGGGTGGATTTTGTAAGATTCCCATCCCATTCCCTTACCCAAACCAATTTGCAAGTGGGAGGATTTGATAAATTACAGCCTGAAAATTTGAATAATTTAGCTGGAAAATTCAGGGTGTTTTTTGGAACCCCATTTGATTTACAAGAACTGGATACTTTTTCTATTATAGATATTAATTCAATAACCCATATAAAAGTGAAGGATGTAATTGGTAGTATTGACACAAGTTATGCTATGAAAGATGCTTTTTTTAATACAATAAACGACCCTTATCCTACAGCATTTGAATCTGGGGGATTTGATTTAGATGCACTTGGAATAATTCACAATAGAGAAAATTACTTAGGTCTCCATGATCCAAATAAAGGGTTGATTTGTGTAAAAAGTCAAAATCCACTTCCTTTATCCAAAGAGTTGTGGATAGAATTTACCCACAATAGTGATTTCAAAGTTTTGGATTACAATGGAAGAATAATTTATGAAAATACGAGTCCTGCTAATATATTACAATTTCAGTTTACCCAAAAGGGGGTGTATTTTATAAAGTGGACAAATGTTTCAGGAACTGGGGTTTATAAGTTAAATGTATTGGATTAGTATGTATAGTTTAAGGGTTTTTTCACTGTTACTTCTACTTTTCTTGTTTTCGTGTAAAGAAGAGGAGAAACAAAAGCCTTTTGTAACACCCTCTAGTTCTAGCTTATTGGTTTTAAATGAAGGCAATTTTGGGTGGAACAATGCAAGTATAGGTATTTATACTTGGCAGGACTCTTTGTATCAAGCAGATATTTTTAAGAAGCAAAATGCAAGGCCCTTAGGCGATGTACTTCAATCTGCTGTGCTGTATAATGGGGAGTTATTTTTAATTGTAAATAATTCTTCTGCCATAGAGGTGGTTTCGCCAATAAATTTTAAGCATAAAAGAACTCTACAAGGGATTTCTTCTCCAAGGTATATGCTCCCTATGCCTGGGACCAGTAATGCATGGATAACAGATATATACGCTGATAAAGTATTTAAAATTGATCTGCTTACGGGTGCTAAACTAGATTCGATTTTTGTGAAAGGATGGAATGAACAGATTTGTTCCTGGGCAGAAAATGAATTTATATTTTCAAATTTATTAAAGAACTGTTTGTATTTTTTTGACCCAAATACTGCCATAATCAAGGATAGTATAGTTTTAGATGGAGAACCTAGGTATCTACAAAAAACAACGTTAGGAGATCTTTTTTTTGTGGTTAACCAAAGCAATGCTTCAGGATCTACGATTTATAAGTTGGAAAAATCTACAAAGGAAAAAATAAGCCAATTTCAAAGTAGTACAAGAATTGCACAAATGTGTGTAGGAGCCAATGGAGAGCTTTATTTTGTTTCAGATAATAAATTGTTTAAATCCACGGAAATAGGTTTGGCCAGTTTTCTTGCAGATTTGCCGCCTTCCTCAACTATATATGCGATGTATTATGATTTAAAAAATCAACAAATATTAATAAGTAATGCGGGGAATTTTGTCCAAAAAGGGAAAATTTATTTTTACGACACCTCCGGAACCTTGAAGAGAACTATAGAAGCAGAGATTATTCCAAATGGTTTTTTACCTTTGGATTAGATGCAAATAAGAACATTAAAACTATTTTAGTAAAAGGGAACGGATTCAGAAAAGTACCATTTAACTAATAAGTTTAATGGAGTATGTTTTTTGCCCAATCTAGTGCAATTTGGAGTTGCTGTGGTATGGTTAAGTTGCTATTATCTAAAATCCTGGCGTCCTCTGCTTGCACCAAAGGGCTGTCAGATCTATTTGAATCAATAAAATCTCTTTCTGTAAGATTTGCAGCAATTTCTTCCAAAGAAACATCTTTCCCTTTTTGTTTAAACTCTTGGTAGCGTCTTTGTGCTCTTATTTCCGGTTTTGCGGTCATGAAAATCTTTAGTTCTGCATTTGGAAATACAACCGTGCCAATGTCTCTTCCATCCATTACTACACCCTTGTTTTTCCCGATTTCTTGTTGTTGACTAACAAGGAATTGTCTAACGGGGCTTAACTGTGCATAATGGCTAACTTTACTTGCCACTTCTGTGTCGCGTATTTGGGTTTCTACCATTTCATTGTTTAGCCAAATTTCATACTCCCCTGTGTTATCATTTGTTTCAAAGTGAATATTGGTAACTTCAGTTAGCTTTTTTATTTCGTTGGTATCAGAGGGTTCAATTTTATTGCGTAATGCAGCTAGTGTAAATGCTCTATACATCGCCCCTGAGTCTATAAATATGTAGTTTAATTCTTTAGCCAATGATTTGGCTAAGGTGCCTTTGCCGCAAGCCGACCATCCATCTATGGCTATATTTATTTTATTCAAAGTATTATCTGTAAAATTCATTTAAGTTCAAGTTTACGGAAAACATATTAGAATTGTATCCAGGGAAAAAAGCAGCACTTCCGTATTCAAGTCTTATCTTTTTTATTTTAAAAGAACACCCCCAGCTAAAACCTGCCACCCCCATTCTTACTGCTGTTCCAAGTTCTCTTCTACGCTGATGATTATAGCCTCCTCTAATCTGAAAATTCTCTGAAAGTATAATTTCTACATTGCCTGTTACATGTCTAAAAGCTTTAGAGGCGATAGAGATTTCTTGGTCTACAAATTCTCCCCTATCATTTATTTTTCTGTTTTGTGGGTCTATATAGCTGTATGTTAAGTCAGGTTTTTGAAGATTATGAAGTAACATGGTAAGCCTAAAGGGTGCATTCTTGGGTTTTTTGCTTATTGCAAATTGAATTTCAAAAGGAAGTGGGGCTCTGCCTGTATTTCTGTATGCAATAGTTTGATAACCAGCGTTTTTAAAAACCAATCCCATGGATAGATTCTTGGCCGTATCATTATAGAAACCACCCATATCGAATGCTATTCCTGTTCCAACATAAGCCTCTAATACAGAATATATAAATTTAAAACTTCCGCCATAGCTAAATTTGTCATTTAAAGGTTTTGCTGCACTGAATGCAATTAACATATCAGATGCATTGAACTTGCCTGTAAAAATACCCGTAGGGTCATAGCCATCGAATTGGCCATAATTCATGTACATTATTTGAGAAGAAAAAATGGGAGCATTTTCTTTGTCGCTAAATTTTTTTGCATAACTAAGATAACCATAACTAATGTCTTTAAAATAGTTGTTAAAGTTCATGCTTAGGTTATTGTTGTGGATTTTAGAAAGAGTAGCAGGGTTCATCTGAGCAGTAGCAAGATCTACATCTGCCAATGAGATTACAGAGCCTCCCATTGCAGCTGCCCTTGCACTTGGTTCTAAATTTATAAACCTATAAACAGCGCCACCACCAAGTTGGGCATTGTTTGTTTTATAAGTTACTAAGGTAAATAATAATAAAACTATTCGAAGTTTATTCTTAGCTTGCATTATATTTTTGATATGGACACAAATATAACTCCGTTTTGAAAAAAAAGTTGTACAATAGCCCTAAAAAAATAAATTTTACTTTTTGGATAAATATTTAGCATCCAAAATTTCGTCTTCTATAGGTGCCATTAAGTCTTTTGGTCTAGCAACTTTTTTTCCCATTAGAGCCAGATCTAATACTTCATGCATTTGTTTAACGTAGTGGAAAGTTAGGCCAGTGAGATAGGTTTCTGGAATATCTTCTACATCTTTTTTATTGCTCATGCTCATGATTATTTCCTTGATTCCCGCTCTTTTGGCTGCCAGTATTTTTTCTTTGATTCCTCCTACAGGTAGTACCACACCTCTCAAAGTTATTTCACCTGTCATAGCTAAGTTTGGTTTTACTTTGCGTTGGGTAAACAAGGAGGCGAGGGAAGTGAGAATAGTAATCCCTGCACTTGGCCCATCTTTGGGTATTGCACCTGCCGGGAAATGTAAATGTATATCCCAATAATTGAATACTTTATACGGGATGTCTAAGTATTCGGAATTCGATTTCAAGAAAGTTAGTGCTGTGGATGCAGACTCTTTCATTACCTCTCCTAGTTTGCCAGTTAAGGTAAGCTTTCCAGAGCCTCTACTAAGTGCACTTTCTACAAATAATATAGAACCACCAACAGGCGACCATGCTAATCCAGTAACTACACCTGCGGTGTCATTATTTTCATATATCTCCTTGTCTAGTTTTTCTGTGCCTAAAATTTTCTCTAAGTCCTGAGAACTAATTGAGGTTTCGAGTGGGAGTTCCATTGCAATGTTTTTTGCATTGTTTCTGGCCAGCGATGCTATTTTTTTATCAAGGCCCCTTACCCCAGATTCTCTAGTATATTCTTCAATTAATTGTTCTAATACTTTATCGGAAATTTTAAAGTCAGAATTTTTTAATCCATGTTCCTTTCTTTGTTTGGGGATTAAGTATTTTTTGGCAATTTCTATTTTTTCTTCCACTGTGTAGCCAGAAAGGTCTATAATTTCCATTCGGTCTAAAAGTGCAGGCTGTATGGTGTCTAAGCTATTTGCTGTAGCAATAAACATTACCTTAGATAGGTCGTAATCAATATCTAAGTAATTGTCGTGGAAAGTGGTGTTTTGTTCTGGGTCTAGCACTTCAAGCATAGCACTGGAAGGGTCGCCTTTAAAATCATGCCCAATTTTATCAATTTCATCTAAAACGAAAATAGGGTTCCCGGTTTTGGCTTTTTTCAGATTAAGCAGAATTCTTCCTGGCATAGCGCCTATGTATGTTTTGCGGTGTCCTCTAATTTCAGATTCGTCGTGAAGCCCCCCTAGTGACATTCTAACATATTTTCTTCCCATAGCTTTGGCAATGCTTTTGCCTAGAGAGGTTTTTCCCACCCCAGGAGGGCCTACAAGGCACAAAATAGGGCTTTTCATATCGCCTTTAAGTTTTTGAACAGCCAAATACTCTAGGATTCTTTTCTTAACCTTTTCAAGCCCAAAATGATCTTTTTCTAGCTGTTTTTCAGCGCCTTTTAAATTGTATTTATCTTCTGTATACTCATTCCAGGGAAGGTCTAGCATAAGTTGTACATAGTTTAAAGACACAGAATAGTCTGGAGAAGCTGGATTGGTTCTTAATAGTTTTTCCAGTTCTTTTTCAAAAGCATCGGAAGCCTCTTTGTTCCACTTTTTCTTTTTACCTTTATGTCTTAAATTTTCTACTTCTTTATCTGGACTATCGCTTCCAAGTTCTTCTTGAATTGCTCTAATCTGTTGTTGTAAAAAATACTCCTTTTGTTGTTTATCTATGTCAAATTTAACTTTAGATTGAATTTTATCTTTTAGCTCTAGAAGTTGGAGTTCTTTAGTAAGATATTCTAAAATTAATGTAGCCCTGTCTTTTAAGTTGGATTTTTCTAAGATACCTTGTTTTTCGCTAATGCTTATATTTAAGTTGCTAGCAACAAAATTCACCAAAAAGGAATTGCTGTCAATATTTTTAATTGCAAACGCAGCCTCAGAAGGAATGTTTGGAGATAAATTTATAATTTGTAGGGATAAGTCTTTGATAGAGCTTATTAATGCTTTGGTTTCTTTATCTTCTTTGATTTTTGGTTCTTCTATTGCTTCTACTTTTGCTACTAAGTATGGCTCAGAGGATACTTGTTCGATTAATTTAAACCTGCGTTTGCCTTGGATTATAGCCGTGGTGTTCCCGTCAGGCATTCTAAGTATTTTTATTATTTGAGCTACGGTTCCTGTTTCGTATAGCTCGCCCATACTAGGGTCTTCCATTTCTGGGTTTCTTTGTCCACAAACACCTATAATTTTGCTCCCCTTATTCGCATCTTTTATTAGTTTTATTGATTTATCTCTTCCAACGGTTATGGGAAATACAACCCCTGGGAATAAAATTGTATTCCTAATTGGTAGTATTGGTAAGGTTTCGGGAATAGATTGTTTGTTTATTTCATCTTCTTCTTGTTGCGATAGTAAAGGCAAATAATCTTGACTATCACTGTCCTCGTTTATAAACTTAAATATATCGTTCATCATTTTCTTCATTTCGAGTTAATTCTATTGTTTGGCAATCTATGTGCCATATTATTTAAAAAAAGTTTTTTTGCCAAATAGCCATAGTCCAATGGTAGAAATAATAAATATAAGTGCATATAACAACTGTTCTGCAATTGGTTTTAAAAGAATTGCGCCAATCAAAAATAAAAACGAGTATGTCATAATGACTGAAAAGCCCCATATTAATGACAGATTTGCAATTGTTTTGGGTTGGTAATGCCTGTTATCTGTAATAAATTTTGGCCATTTGTTGTATGGTTTTGCTTGGTTGTAGAAATTATGCAATGTTGGAATGGGTTCTGGTTTGGTGAAAAAAGTAACAAGCAACCAAGCAATAGTGGTGCTAAGAAAGGTTATAAGAAAACTATATGGGAAAAGTATGTTGGTTAGTCCTAAATAATTCAAGGTATAGATAACTCCAATACTTATAAATGGGAATACAGTTGCAGTAATTTCACTCCAAGCGTTAATTCGCCACCAAAACCACCGGAAAATTAAAACTGTCCCAAGTCCGGCTCCGCACTCCATAAGAAAAAGCCATGCTCCAGAAATACTTTCCATAAAAAAAGTGAGTATCCCAGATAAAAAAATGAAGAATGCTATGCAGACCTTACCAAACAAAATTTTATTTTTATCAGATGAGTTTTTCTTTACTAAAGGTAATATATCATTTACGAGATAGCTACTGCCCCAATTGAGATGAGTAGAAATAGTACTCATATAGGCGCTTAAAAAAGCAGCAAGCATTATGCCCTTGAATCCGCTAGGAAGGAAGTCTCTCATAGCCAATATGTACCCGTGTTTTGCTTGCCCTGGGTATAGATAAACAGCGGCCAATGCCACAATAATCCAAGGCCATGGTCTAATTCCTAAATTTAATATTTGGAATAAAAAGGCACTAAGGCCAGCATTTTTTTCATCTTTGGTACTTAAGATTCGCTGAGCAACATAGCCACCGCCACCTGGTTCATTGCCAGGGTACCATGTTGCCCACCAAGAAAAAACAAAAAATGTTAGAAAAGAATAAAATGGTAATACATAAATATTCTCTTCGGAGTTGTTTCCTATCTGAGGGAAAAAACTTTTTTGTGCTTGGTTTACTTTTGCTTGAAGCCCGCTAAGTCCTCCAATTTTATCAGAATTTATTACAAATATGGCAAGCAATATACACCCTGCCATGGCAACAATAAACTGAAGGTTGTCTGCAAGGATCACCCCTCTTAAGCCTGAAAAGGTACTATATATTGCCACGAAAATCATAGTAATAAATGCCCAAAGAATAGCCTCTCCTTTACTAAGTTCAAAAAAGATTTCAAGGATATTAACAAAAGCTAAATTTACCCAACCCATAATTAAAACATTGATAAACAGCCCTAAGTATATGGATTTGAAAATTCTTAAATATTTAGCTGGGGTGCCAGAGTATCTCAATTCTATGAGTTCTGCTTCTGTATTTACTCCACTTCTATACCATAGTTTTGCAAAAAATATTGCGGTTAATAAACCACCTGCGGTCATATTCCACCATTGCCAATTACCAGAAATTCCATACTTATAGACCATTTCTGTAATTGCCAAAGGTGTGTCAACGGCAAAAGTTGTAGCCACCATCGAAATTCCTGCTACATACCATTTCAAATTTTTCCCTCCTAAAAAATAGGATTTAAAGTTTTTAGAACTGCCTCTTCCTCCGTAAATACCTAAAAGCAAGGTGCTACCAAATAGTAAAACCAAAAACATCCAATCCCAGTTATTCATTATTGAACCCATTTTGCAAACATAAGAGAATATTTTAGGAAAAAAATTTGGGGGATTCCACAAGTTATTTTGTCTGTTTGTTATATATGCATATTTTTGCATTCTAAACTATTTTAAAAAACGAATATGAAACTACAAAAACTAAGTTTTTTACTGCTTGCAGTAATGGCTACAACTTCACTTTTTATGAGTGGTTGTAAAGACGACGACACAGACAACCCAGGTGGAAACGGTAACACTGGAGGCCCAACTATTACACTATTGGACGATCTAACTTACATAGGTAAAAATAGAGCGGTAAACCCAGGTTCTCAGTTGAGATTTAGAATTAGCGCATCTTATGCTACAAATATGTCTAACATCACTGTTGCTAGAACTATAGTAGGTGGAGCATCTGGAAATGTATGGGATACTGCTTTTAGTGCAACTACATTTACTAGCGATTTCTTTATTCAAGGACCAAATTCAAACGAGAAACATATTTTCACTTTCTCTGCTACTGGTGCAGATGGCAAGAAAAGTGAAGTGTCTCTAGAAGTAACAACTACTGTAAATCTAGGTGAAAGAACAAACCAAGAATTATTAAACAAAATTTCAGACCCAGATATGGCTGCTTACGATGTAGTAACTGGAGCTAATTTTGCAATAAACGCACCAGCTGCTCAGTTGGATATAGTGGATGTAAGCACAACCGCTATGGGAACAGCAGGAAGATTTGGAACTGCCAATGGTTCTAAATTTAAAATGTATACTGGAACAAGAGTATATGCTCAATTTAAAACAGTTGAAGACTTAAATACTGCTTGGAGTACAAGTGGTGCGGAACTGAACGTAACTCCAGATCTTTTTGATGCGAATGAAGAGCCAATCGACCAATTGGTATTAATTAAATCTGCTCAAAATCAAAAAGTTTACGTAATTCAAATAATTGATGTTTTTCAAGATGGAAACCTTATTGAATTTTCTGTAAAAGGAGAAACTCTTTAAACGTAAAAATATTTAATCAGAAAAAGCTGAACCGATAGGTTCAGCTTTTTTTTTGTCGATTTTACAAAATAGCTTAAAATTCTTAATTTTGAAAAATGAAGCGTGTAGAAAAAATAGGCATTCTTACTTCTGGGGGTGATTCTCCGGGAATGAATGCATGCATTAGGGCGATAGTAAGAACAGCAGTATCGCATAATATACAGTGTGTTGGAGTTCTAGAGGGTTTTGATGGCATGATCAACGAGCAGTTTGTGGAGTTAACAACCCAAAAAGCGGCAAATATTCTTCATAGAGGTGGTACAATTTTAAAAAGTTCTAGAAGTACAGAATTTAGAACCAAAGAGGGTAGAGAAAAGGCATTTTACAATATCCAAAAGAATCAAATAGATGCGGTGATATGTATTGGTGGCGATGGGACCTACACAGGTGCTCATGTCTTTGAAACCGAATTTGGGGTTCCAATGATAGGTTGTCCAGGAACTATTGACAATGATCTTTTTGGTACGGATTATACCATAGGGTTTCATACCGCGGTAGATACCGTTGTAAATGCTATTGATAAACTAAGAGATACCGCAGAATCCCACAATATGGTTTTTTTTGTGGAGGTTATGGGAAGGCATTGTGGCGATATAGCCCTTATGGCTGGCCTTGCTGCAGGGGCCCAAACTATTCTTGTGCCTGAAGTAAAAGATGACTTTGATGTAATGTTAGAAAGTTTTGGAGATTTAAACAGAAAGAAAGAATTTTCTATTATCGTTGTGGCAGAAGGTGAAGAATTAGGCAATGCAACAGAAATTGCCCATAAATTCGAAGCCATTTACCCAGCGATTAAGCCAAGAGTAACTATTTTGGGACACATTCAAAGAGGAGGAACCCCATCTGCCAACGATCGTATTCTTGCTTCTATAATAGGAAGTGCTGCAGTTCAAAATTTGATTCAAGGAAATCATGGGATAGCTATTGGGGTAGAAAACAATAAAATTTCAACATATCCCTTGCAACAAGTTATAAAATCCAAAAGAACCTTTAACTTTGAACTTTGGAACTTGTCTCAAATTCTAAGTAAATAAACGATATGCCTATTCTCAAAAACTTAAACTATACTAATTTTCTCCTTTTTGATTCACTTGATTTTAAACCTCATTCGGGATTAAATATTCTAACAGGTGAATCTGGAACAGGAAAATCACTTTTTTTACAAGGGTTACACCTTTTGTTCGGGGATAGATTAGACAATAAGTTGGCAAGTGCTTTGAAAAATAAAGCTATTTTAGAAGCTGAGTTTGAAGTAGAAGAAAATGATTTACTGATACGGTTCTTCCAACAAGAAGATTTAGATTTCTCCGACTCCGTTCTTGTTAGGAGAGAAATTATGCCAAATGGTAAAAACAGATGCTTTATAAATGATACTCCTGTTTCTCAGCAGGTACTCAAAGAACTTTCTGTTTATCTAGCTGAAATACATTCACAACACGATACTTTTTTTATCAAAGAAAATAAATTTCAAGTAGGGTTATTAGATGCTTTCGCTAAATCAACCATTTTAATTGAAGAATATCAACAGCTTTATGTGAAACAAAAATCTCTGATTAAAAAGCTAAAAGAGTTGCAAATTCAAAAAAATGAACTGAACAAAGAACAAGATTACCGAACATATTTACTAGACGAATTGCGTTCTGCCAATATACAGGATCCAGAAGAGGAAGTCCAATTAGAAGCAGAACAGCAAATACTTGCAAATGCATCTGACATAATTCAAGAAAGTGAAGGCCTTACACATTTGCTAGAGTCGGAGGAGATGGGCATAGAAATGTTGGCAAACAAAGCAAAAATAAATCTTAAAAACTTAAGCACTCTTTCATCCGATTATGCTGTTTACTTACAACAATTTGAAAGTGCTTGGATAGAACTTAAAGAAATTTTAAAAGATGTAACTAGGAAGTCGGAAAATGTTTCCATAGACCCTGAAAGGTTAGAAGAAGTAAACCAAAGATTAGAAACTTTCCAACAACTTAAAAGAAAACATCAAGTACTTTCTTTGGCCGAGTTAAAAGATATATTGTCTGCTTTAGAAAAAGAATTGCATTCAAGCGAAGATTTAGAAAAAACAATTCAAGACATAGAGTTAGAAATAAATGCCACAGAAGTACTTCTTACTAATGCTGCGGAAAAATTAAAATCAAAGCGAATGGAGGAGGGACCCAATTTAGAGGATAAAATTGTCCAAATGCTTTCAGAATTAGAAATCCCACATGCTAAGTTTTCTGTTGTATTTGAAGATTTAAAAAGGGAAGACTGGAATACAATAGGTTCTCAAAATATTTCTTTTATGTTTTCTGCAAACCCAGGAATTATACCGCAATTGCTGCAAAATGTTGCTTCTGGCGGAGAGTTGTCAAGGCTTATGCTTTGTTTTAAATCTATATTAGCTAAAAACAACCAAAAAGTGATGTTGGTTTTTGATGAAATAGATACGGGAGTTTCGGGAGAAGTAGCCAAGAAAATGGGTAAAATGATCGCAGATATGGGAACAGATTCACAATTAATTGTAATAACCCATTTGCCTCAAGTAGCGAGTAAGGGGTCTAGCCATTTTCTAATGAGAAAAAACAATACGCAAGAAGAATACGTATCTGAGATTTGTGCATTAAGCAAAATAGAAAGACAAAAAGAAATAGCTAGGTTGCTAAGCGGAAAAGTTCCCGGAGAAAAAGCCATGCTCAATGCCATTGAACTTTTAGAGGAAAGTATCTAACGTTTATCTTTGAAAAAGTCGCGCATAAGTTGAGCACACTGTTCTTCCTGCTGACCAAAGTCAACTTCTATTTTAGTATAAAAATCGGGGGAAACAAACTTGCTAAAACCAGACTTAGGTTCTTTGGTGCCCACAATTACTTTTTTTATGCGAGAGTTTTTTATCGCACCCATGCACATAACACAAGGCTCCACAGTTACATACATGGTACAGTCTTCTAAATATTTGGCTGCCAAATATTGGTTTGCTGCACTTATTGCTAATATCTCCGCATGTGCAGTTGCATCCGTAAGAAGTTCGGTTTGGTTGTGTCCTTTTCCTATAATTTTATCGTTGCACACAATCACAGCACCTATTGGGACTTCCTCTTTTTCAAAAGCATTTTCTGCTTGTCTAATTGCCTTTTGCATCCAAAAAGTATGCGCATCGAGTATGTCTGTTTCCATTTATGCAAAGAAACAACCATTTTAAATTGTATCCCAAATAAAAATAGCTTATTTATCCTTTTCGTTTGATTACCTTTGTAAACTATTTTCTAGTAAATGAAAGACAATTCCAAAAAGGGTTTCGAAAGAAAAAGCTCCCCCGACAAGCGTAACACAAACAATAAAAAATCTTCCTCTTCTTATTCTCCTAAAAAATATGGAGAAGGCGGATACAAAAAAGAAGGTTCTTTTAACAAACCTAACGATGACAAACCTTATGCTCGTAAAAGAACTTCGGATTCTTCGTTTGGTAACGACAAGCCAAGAACATATAAGAAAAGAGAAGATAGTTCTTCAGGTTCCTATTCAAACGACAAAAAGCCTTATTCCAATAAATTTTCTCCAAGAAAGGAAGGAGGATACACTAAAAGAGAAGACGAAAGAGGTGGCGGTTCTAGCTTTAGCAAAAAACCTTACACTAAGAGAGAAGACGATAGAAGTGGAGGTTCTGGCTTTAGCAAAAGACCTTACACAAAAAGAGAAGACGATAGAGATGGAAGCTCTGGCTATAGCAAAAGACCATACGGTAAAAGAGAAGACGAAAGAAGTGGAGGTTCTGGCTTTAGTAAAAGACCTTATACAAAAAGAGAAGACGATAGAGATGGAAGCTCTGGCTATAGCAAAAGACCATACGGAAAGAGAGAAGACGAAAGAGGTGGAGGTTCTAGCTTTAACAAAAGACCATACGGGAAAAGGGAAGATGAAAGAGGCTCAGAATCAGGTTACAAAAAAACATACGGCAAAAGAGAAGACGAAAGAGGTGGAGGTTCAGGTTATAGTAAGAGGTCTTTTGATAAGCCACAAAGCGGTGAGAAAAAGTATGGACCTAGGAAAGATAATGCAGAAAACAGTTCAGAAAGACCGTTTAAAAAATCTTATTCAGAAAATTCAAGATTTGGCAAAAGAGAAAACCCAAGAGGTGACTTTTCTCCATCATACAGACCAAGGAGCAAAGACAATACAGGGCAAAGAGACTCTAGAGTAGGCAGGGGTCCTAACGTGAAGAGTGAAACTACTTGGCCTATGAGGTTGAATAGATACATAGCAATGAGCGGTATTTGTGCAAGAAGAGAAGCCGACAAACTTATAGAACAAGGAGTGGTGAAAGTAAATGGGGTAGTAGTAACCGAACTTGGTGCAAAAGTGCAAGAAGGTGACAATATAAAAGTAGATGGTAGGAAAATACAGCCAGAAAAACCAATTTACATGATAATGAACAAACCCAAGGACTGTATTACCACCACAGACGATGAGGAAGGAAGACATACGGTGATGGACCTTGTAAAAAACTTTACAGACCAGAGAGTATATCCGGTTGGAAGGCTTGACAGAAATACAACGGGCGTTTTACTTCTTACAAACGATGGCGATTTGGCACAGAAACTAACGCATCCTAGTTTTGAAGTAAGAAAACTTTACCAAGTAACCTTAGATAAAAATGCCAACAATGGGGTTTTGGAACAGTTGTTAAAAGGAGTAGAATTAGAAGATGGTTTAGTTGCAGCTGATAGTGTTGCTTTTCCAGACCCAAGTGATAAAAAGAACATAGGCATAGAAATACACAGCGGTAAAAACAGAGTTATCCGTAGAATGTTTGAAGCGCTAGGATATGAAGTAGAAAAGCTTGACAGGGTGATGTTTGGACCTTTTACAAAGAAAAATATTGGAAGAGGGAAGTTTAGATTACTTTCAGACCACGAGTTAGGGCTTTTGAAAAAAGCGAAGAAAAGAATTTAACCCAAAATACGCATTAGC
>DIUJ01000007.1:0-29992 GCA_002422315.1 Bacteroidetes bacterium UBA6161 | reverse complement strand
GTCATTTCAGCATTAGAATTTTCTAATGCTAAATTTGGGTTTAAGAAAGACTTAAAACATCGATAAATAAAAAAAGCGTAACTTTATTGGTTACGCTTTTTTTGTGCTTTAAATTTTGGATTATTTATTTGTTAGTATTCCCTCTTCTTTGCTTTACAGTATTTACCACTTCTTTTTTTCTAAGCTCTTCCAATTGCTTATATTTTTCATCTCCCAATAGAAGCTTGGTGCGCTGTTCTAACATTTGCATTTTTTGTTTGTAATCCTCTTTGTCCTCTTCTTTTTTGTTTTCTTTCTGAGAGAAATTCTCGCGTAATTCTTGTTTTTCTTTCATTATTACACGCATACTATCTTTCTGTGAAGAGGTAAGATTTAAACTATCGCTAAGTTTCTCTAGTCTTTTTTCACTCCAAGAATTTTCTCCTTGGTTGCCTTTAGATTTTTTTTGTCTTTTTTCTCTGATTTTTTCCTTCCCTTTCTTTTGGGCATTTTTTTTCATGGCCAAGTACTTTGTGTACTTTTCCTCACTGGCCAAAATACGTTTTACTTCTACATCTTGGGCAGAACGTACTTCTTTCATAGCAGCTTTGTTTTTTTCTTTTCTTAACACTTCCATTTTTTCATGAAAAGTAGAAAAAGATGTTTCTAATTGTTTTTTTTGCTCTTTTGTTAAGTCTATGGAATCAGAAAGCCTTTTCACAATTTGTTCTGCTCTTCTTTCAGAAGTAACTCTATCTCCTTTTTGGGCAAATCCAAGAAGAGAGAAGATTAAAGCAAAGCTTAATAATAGGTATTTTTTCATAAAGGTAAAATTTTAATAATTACTACATTTCAATTACCGTGCTCAATTCTTGTGAATACTAAAAGAAAGACAAATGCTTTGAAAAAAACGACTTAGGTTTTAATATTCAACCATTATTTTAAACTCATTGAATCTTTCCTGTATTTGTTCTTGGGTTAATCCAAAAAGATTTTCAGTGCCAAATTTCTCTACACAAAAGCTAGCCATAGTACTACCATACACCAACGCAGTTTTAAGGGTGTCGAAATCTGTTTTACCTGTTTTGGCAATATAGCCTATAAATCCACCCGCAAAAGTATCTCCAGCTCCTGTTGGGTCAAATACTTGGTCTAATAAAAGTGCTGGAGCAAAAAATGTTCTATTCTCGTGGAACAACAAAGCCCCGTGTTCTCCTTTCTTTATAATCAAGAAAGATGGCCCCATAGCCATTATTTTTTGAGCAGCTTTTTTCAGTTGATATTCTCCGCTAAGTTGTCTTGCCTCCTCGTCGTTGATAGTAAGCACATCTACTTTTGCCAATATTTTCTTCAAATCATCTAAAGCGATATCCATCCAAAAATTCATGGTATCTAAAACCACTAATTTAGGTCTATGGTTTAATCTTTCCAAAACGCTTAATTGCACAGCAGGAGCTAGATTACCAAGCATCAAATACTCGCAATTCTGATAGCTATCAGGGATAATTGGATCGAAATCACCCAAAACATTTAGTTCTGTTACAAGAGTTTCTCTTGAGTTTAAATCATAATTGTATTTTCCAGACCAAAAAAAAGATTTTTGGTCTTCTTTGATTTGTAGTCCAACTGTATTTACGCCTACTGATTGTATTTTTTGGATATAATCCTTTGGGAAATCGCCCCCAACTACAGCCACAAGGTTTATATTGTTACTAAAATAAGAAGAGGAAAGGCTAATGTAAGCAGCTGCGCCGCCAATAATTTTATCTGTCTTTCCAAATGGAGTTTCTATTGCATCAAAAGCCACAGAACCGATTACTAAAATGCTCATAATTTTGATTTTGAATTTGCTGCAAATATGCCAAAAAAAAATCGTAGAAATTTTTTAATTTTTGTTTTGCGAAATAAAAAAATAGTTCTAATATTGCACTCCCGTTTGAGACATAGAGCAATCGAAAAGTTTCAAATTTAACACTCCTCAGTAGCTCAGCTGGTTAGAGCACTTGACTGTTAATCAGGGGGTCACTGGTTCGAGCCCAGTCTGGGGAGCAAGAACACCAAAGGCGACAGAAATGTCGCCTTTTTTTATGTTATGTATTATATATATATTCTTTATTCTAAGCAAGCAGATAAATATTATGTGGGTCATTCGGAAGATCCATGGAAGAGGCTAGAGCAGCATTTGGATAATAAGGGGGAGAAATATACTGGGAGTTATAAGGATTGGGAATTACGAGCTGTTTTCGCGGTTTCAGAAAATAAAGGAGATGCGGACAAAATAGAGCGATTTATAAAGCGACAGAAAAGTAGAAAGTTAATAGAAAAGATGTTGGAAATAGACTTTAAGGGAGAAGGGATTTTATCTCAGCTGGTTAGAGTCCCGCACGTGCGGGATTAATCAGGGGGTCACTGGTTCGAGCCCAGTCTGGGGAGCAAATAAAAAGATAAAAGGGTTATACTTTGATAGTGTAACCCTTTTTCATTTGAACTCCTAACATCTGTTATTTACAACATCATCCTTGAACTGAAGCAGCTGTTTCTTCATTTCTTTAATCTCCTTCATCTTTTGTTCTAAAGAAATCAATTTGTCATCTAGAATTTCAAGTTTTTGCTTCTTAGTATATTTTCTATTGTACCATGCATCTATGATTTGACCAATTTCTTTAATAGTAAACCCAACTGACTTGGCATCACTAATGAACTCCAATTTTTCAACGGTTACCTCATCGTAGTGAAAGTAATTATTCGATTTGACTGATTCATCTTTTTTGCCTTCTATCAACCCCGACTTTTCATAAAAGCGAATGGTGTGAGCTGAAATTCCTGTTTTTTTAGATAGTTCGTTTATTAACATAGTGCAAATATAGGGTGTTGAAAAATAAATATCAAGTATAGACTATACTCTAATGTTGTTAGTTTGAAAATAACCGTATAGTTTTGCTCAAAATAAATCAATAGAAATATGAAAAAGACCGTATTAATTACAGGAACCTCAAGTGGCATTGGGAAAGCAACAGTTTATGAGTTTGCCAAAATGGGTTGGAATGTAATTGCCACTCAAAGAACCCCAGAAAATGAAAAAGATTTCAAAAGCTATCCAAATGTAAAAATATATACAATGGATGTTACAGACTTGGATAGTATTAAACATACTATGTCACAAGCACAAAAAGATTTCGGAAAGGTAGATGTTGTTATTAACAATGCAGGCTATGGCGTTGATGGTGCATTTGAAGCAATGTCAGATGAAATTATCGAGAAGCAATTCAATACAAATGTTTTTGGATTGATGCGAGTGACAAGAGAAGCGATAAAACACATGAGGGCAAGCGGAGGCGGAATGATTATTCAAATTTCAAGTATGGGTGGTAAAATAACATTCCCATTATATAGCATTTATCACGCAACAAAGTTTGCGGTAGAAGGCTTTACTGAGTCGCTACATTATGAGTTGGCACAGTTTAATATAAAAATGAAACTCATTGAGCCAGGTCCAATTGTCACTGATTTTTATGGAAGAAGTCGACAATTTATTAAACCAACTGATACAAACCAATATGACGGGTTTATTCAAAAGTTTAATGATGCTGCCCAAAAAGTATTAAAAGATGCGGAAGGACCTGAAGTAGTAGCTAAAATAATTTTCAAATCTGCAACCGACAATAGTAATCAAATGAGATATGCTGTTGGCAAACCCGGACCCATGTTGTTGATGCTAAGAAAATTACTTTCAGATAAGTTATACTTTTTGATGGTGAGAAAAAGCTACAATTTATAATCACACTCCTGCATTATTACACGAAATTCATCCTTTTAATCTCCTTATAGTAACATACTCAATTAACGAATTATAGCTGCAACTTTCATCAATAAGGGGAGCCAAATGAAAACGCGACAGAAATGTCGCCTTTTTGTTTTTACCTGCCATTTGTAATTTTATATTCCGCCAAAACAAACTAAATTGATGAGTTTTGGCGAATTATAAATACTAATCAACAAACAGAACATCCATTCCCAAATGACTATGAACTAATTCTTTACTGTATTCGTTTTCCTTGATTCCATAAGATGTAATTAGCGTAACAAAAATATTTTTTCGGGTTTTGGTATCTTGTTGGAGCGCTGCGATTTTATTTTTTATATTCAGATAATATGATTTATCAATTGTAAAAATAGCATTATAAAACTTCATTTCACATAATTGCATAACATTATCGCTACGGTCAATCAACATATCGACTTGGGCATTTTCATTAAACCAACTGCTGCTCATTGTATAAATAGCATCTATTCTCAACGCCTTCTTGATTTGTTGAATATGTTTAAGGCAAATCGTTTCAAAAGCAAACCCAGACCATGAGAGATAGGATTGTGTAGTATATAGTTTTTGCCAAGTCCCATCTCCACCATTCTTATTATTGTCAATAAACTTTAGGTAAAATTTAGAATATTCATCTGATAAGCGATAAAGAGTGAGCTGTTTCTTATTCTGATAGTATGGATAATCCGTTACAAAGCCAGATTCAATTAACTCTTCAAGTTTTGAAGAAAAATCACCACTAGACGACATTTTACATTGATTTATTAATTCATTTCTCGTGAGTCCTTTATTTGATTTTGCCAACGTTTTTATAAGTTTCATGTGCCGTTCAGAGTCGTCAAATAGCGAAGCAAACAACTGGTTAAACTCATCGTTTAATACACCATCTTTACTAAAACACAACTTATCAATATTTTGAGATGCACTCAACCCTTTACTCAGTTTTTCTAAATAGTGTGGCACCCCACCTAAAGTCATATAAATCTGTATCACGTCATAACGAGTGAATTTTATACCATTCTTTAACAAAAACGCTTCCGTTTCATATAGATTAAATGGAAGCAAACGTATTTTTCTCGAGATTCTATTATGCAGTCCGCCTTTGTTTTTTATAATTTTCTGTACCATATAGGAAGCAGCTGAGCCACAAATAACCACAATCAAATCATTCCTTTTGGTGCAATAGGTATTCCAAAAGTTTTCAAAAGCCATTAAAAACTTCGATTTGGGAGTAGCTATCCAGGGAAATTCATCGATAAATATTACTTTCTTACTTCCTGATTTAAATTTATCCAAATACGATTCAAGCATCGTGAACGCTTGAAACCATGATTTCGCAGTTTCCAATTCCGTTCGCTTTGTTCTTTTGACGAGCTCCTTATTGAAAGTTTCGAGTTGATCTTTTAGTGAGCCACCAAACAATCCTGACATTTCAAAAACAAGGTTAGTCTTAAAGTATTCACGTATCAGATATGTTTTGCCAATTCTTCTTCGTCCGTATAGGGCAATTAATTCAGACTTGTCATTGTCAATGGCTTCTTTCAGCAGAGCCTGCTCCAAATTTCTTCCAATAATTTTACTCATAAAACAACTTATAACTCGCCAAAATTACAAAATAAAATCAGTTTTGGCGAATTATAAAAGACTTTTACTGCAATCCCTAACCAAAACAAAACGATTTTGTTCTTAAGCCTTACGAACTTTTACCAATATGAATTAAGTTGCATTTTTACCAAAGCTGCATAAACCCTCAATTTATCCCAGAATTGGTTGGAGAATAGCCCAATCTGGGGAGCCAAAGTGGGAAGGAGATCAATTTTGACCTCCTTTTCTTTTTGACCCCTCTGGAGAACTTTGCTGGCGTTGAGTAAAACCTCAATCGGTTTGTCAAAAGAAATAGCAGCAACTTTATTTATTGGTTGCCAATACTGCCAATACCCATTAGGAATCGATGCATGAAAAATGGCGTATAAGTATGAAGGAATGCCTTGCTTGGGTGTTTAATCAAATAAAAAAGTCGAGCTCTTTAGAAGGAGTCTTGAAGTAGATTATTTATAAATCTTATATTTATCTTTGTAACATCGGATTTTAATAAAAATGAATTAAAAAATTTACGATGATAAAAATTGATAAAAGGCTATTAAAAGAAAAAGGCGGTAAAACCTATTATAACAATATTGAATTCACTGGGATTACTTATTCTTCGATGTTGAAGCCAGGATTGAGTAATAGCGTGGAATATGGATGCATTGAAGAAGAATTTATAGATGGATTTAAAACAGGTGTTTGTACAAAATATTATCCAGAACAAAGAATTTGCATGCGATATACAAGGGATAATGCAATTGAATCTCGCTTTATCGGGAGGTTTGAAACGTATTATATTAATGGACAAATATGTGAACTTGGGGAGTTTGAAAACAATAATCTACACGGAAAGTACGAATGCTTTTATGAAGATGGAAGCCCATTTATAAGGGCTTATTTTAATAAAGATTCATTTAATGGGACTGGTACTTCTTTTTATAGAAATGGAGCTATCTGCGAAGACGGAGTTATATCAGATGTAGTCTCATTTACAAGAGCCCTAGAATTAAGGCTGTATTTTGGAAAAACTCCTACACAAATAGAAGGTCATTTACAAACTTATGGTATACCTTATGCAGACCATTGGTTAAATGAATTAATGTATTCCCGAAGCGGTTATGATTTTTGTTTTAATTCATTAAATAATGTACGTGGAAATTACAAATCTCTTAGTGTGGATGGTAAAATTATAGTGCATATAAAAGATTTAATTAAAGAAACATTTGATATTAATGGAAAAAGATTAATGGTTGGAGCTTTCAATGAACATGGACAAGAACATGGACAAGTGATTAAATATAGTTATGGAAATCTAGATCAAATCGAAAGTTTTCTCAATGGCACTCTTCATGGTTTATTCCTAAAATGTAATTACAATGGATTGATAAAATTAAAGGGAGAATATTACAGTGGGTCTAAAATGGGTAAATGGACCACTTATTATGAAAATGGACTTTTGGAAAGTGAAAAAGTATACTTGGACTCAACACAATATTTATATACCGATTATTACAATAATCAAAAGATTAAACGCGAGGGTAAAGTAGCTAATGGATTGAATGAAGGTCTATACAGGGAATTTCATGAAAATGGTAGTCTTCATGTTGAAATAACATATCAAAATGGTGGAATCGTAGATGAAGTAATAAAGTATTTCTATGATAATGGTAACAAGAAAGGAATTTATAATTATGAAAACGGAGAACTTGAAGGTTTTTCTTTTATATATTACGACAATGGAAACGTAAAAACTAAACGCCATTACAGTAAAGGTAAACGTGCTGGTTTATTTGAACATTATTATGAATCGGGTGCATTAAAAATAAAAGGTAACTTCACTATTGGAGTCTATGATATAAATGATGATTTTGTTTTCTATAATGAACAAGGTTTCATTATAGAAAAGCCAGAGGAGTTGTCATATTTTGACCAAATATTCAATGATTTAGAATAAACTTTATTGATTCAAGATTAACCAATTTTAACACCTAAAACACTTGTTCTTAGCATTGATAAATAATTCCTATAGTTAGACTATATCGAAATAGTACCCTAATTAACTATGGTATCTCTATACTAAAGATGAAAGAAATTTAAGTTTATGCCAGAATTCCTCAAAAAAGTGTGATGCGCATTTGATAAAAAAATTGCAGTAAATTTTGTGGCTTTATCTTTCTATAACACTTTTATAAACCACAGGTCTGTTTGGGGTGTGGAGCCAAGTGGGAAATCGTTTTCTATACCGGAATTTATAAAACCGTGTTTTTCATAAAAACCACGGGCACGGAAATTGTATTCCCAAACAGATAAATACATGCAGTCGTAGCCTTCGTTTCGGGCAAATTGATGTGCATAGTCCATGAGATTATTCGCTACTCCTGCGCCATGGAATTCTTTTAATACATACAATCTAACCAATTCGATAGATTTATGATTTTTATATGGTTCCAACGGGCAATCGTGTTTGGCATTCATTCGCAAATACCCTTTTACTATCCCATCTTCTTCAAAGAAAAAAAAGTTGTCGTGTTTATCCATTAATTCAGAAGTAACTTGTGCCGTATTAAAATATAACTCCAATACCCCTCGCATGTCTTCTTTTGTACAGGTATTGCCAAAAGTATCGTCAAAGGTTTTTTTACCTATATACTGCAAAAGTGTAACATCATTCAAGTCCGCTCTTCTTATCATGATACAAAGCTATTGATTTTATCATCCTATTGTTTTCTTTACTTGTTATTTATATTTTAATTGGAGTGCTATTTTAATAGCAAATGTTGTTATATGTTTTTGACAAATAAAAAATACTTATATTGTTTTATAGCCACAGAATTCGTTTGTCGATTTTTAAATGAGTTTTTCGTCATTTTTCAATGGATTAATCAAAGATTGCAGAAGGTTGTTAGGTGCTTTGGAGAATTATTTTAAAAATATAGTTTCTGAATATTAGACAAATAGCCCAATATTTCGTATTAAATTTGCATTGTATTGTGTAATGTTCAAAAAATAATATAGGCTTGAATACTAATATTTATCTTGGGTAAATACATGGAACATTATATAAATTAATGACTTATAAAATATATGAAAACAATTATTAAACTTTCGATACTTGGCATTGTGCTCCTAGTTTGCTTTGCTTCTTGCACTGTAGAGAAAAGAGTGTATAATAGAGGCTTAAATGTTCAAGTTTACGCATTTCAGAAGCGGGATTTTAGAGAAACAGAAATCAGAAAAGCAAAACCCGATCGTTCCAAAATAAATCCGGAGGCGAAAGACGCTTTAACAATTGATGAAGAAAGTAATACATTTATAAAAAGGAGTAATGCTCCAAAGGAACAGAATTCTATTTTTGGAAATAGTGATTTGTATGTTAAAATACAACACAGTAAGAAATTAAGGAAAGTAAAATCATTCGCTTACGAAGAAAATAGTTCATTTGCATATGCCGAAGAAGTAAAAAATGATTCGTTTGTTGATAGTGAAGATATAGTACATAGAGCGGAAAATAATTCGAAATTAATTTCTGATAGAAAGTTTGAACCCTATTCTTATTTGAGCCTTTTGGTACTTTTATCTTTGGGTTCTATTGGGGTTTCAATTGATTCTGTGGTAATATTTGCACTAGGAGCATTGGGTTCTATTGTTTTAACATGCATGGGATTGTATTGGTTGATTAAATCGCCTGAAGACTGGAAATTGAAGTTTTTTTCTTATTTGTTTGTTGTACTAGGTTTTTTAGCAGCTTTTGTATCTTATGCTGCCATAGCGTGGTGGGGTGTTTAATATTTTCCAATTTATTTCTTGTGCGACTTAGGACACACAGGAGCCGTTTTTTTTAGGTTAATTTTGTGGCCAATTAAACGAAATATGCCAACAATAAAATTAAGCAATCAAAAATTTATTGACGAAGTGTTTGATTATACTTCAGAAAAAGAATGGAAATTTAAAGGAGATAAGCCTGCAATTATTGATTTTTATGCAGATTGGTGTGGGCCATGTAAAGTGGTAGCCCCAATCCTCGAAGAACTAAGTAATGAATACCAAGATTTATTGATTTACAAAGTAGATACAGAAGTAGAACAACAATTGTCTGCGGTGTTTCAAATAAGAAGTATCCCAAGTATACTGTTCATTCCCGTAGAAGGTCAGCCTATGATGCAAGCAGGTGCTCTACCAAAAAATGTTCTGAAAGAAATTATTGAAACCGAATTATTAAAGAAATAGAGTTTCTTTCGATATAGAGAGGCATGGATAATTTCATACAAAAATGATAGTAAACAACGATTTATCCGAAAAACCGACGGCTAGCGAAAGACGACCCAAAAAATGGAAAATGCTCCTTTTGACTTGGCTTTTTGTATACCCAATAGTCAATGTTTTGTTTGTCTTTTTAATGCCCCTAATTCAGGAATACCATCCGCTCCTTAAGACTTTTGTATTAACTATTCTATTGGTTCCAATAATGGGACTAAGCGTTCCGTTAATTCATAAAAAGTTTTGGAATTGGATATTGAAGTAGCTTAGAGTGGCTAATTTATTACCCCTTTAAGCTACTTTTTCTTATTGTACCATTAGTTTTTTTGTGAGCAATACTTTGTTTTGAGAATCAATTATATTGATTAAGTACTGTCCTTTGGGATAGTTTTTTGTATCTATGAACAAATGTTGTTTCTGGATAGCTATTGTCTGTACATCTTGGCCTATAGCGTTTACAATCTGTAATTTATGGTTGTTAAGCAGCCTAAACATTTCTCCTAAATCTATATTTGCTTGTTCGTTTGCTGGATTTGGATACACTTTTACAGATTCATTTAGAACTTTATTGTCAATAGAGACTAATGTTTGTTTAACTATTATCGTATCCGTATATTCAGTTGGGCACAAATTTGGCGGATTGCTTATGGTATAAGTCACAATATAGGTTCCTTCTTTAGCAAATCTAAAGGTGTCTTTTCCATGAGCAGATTGATATATGGGAGGATTTGAGTTCAATGAATCCCTAATCACCCAGTTTTGATTGTAGAGTATCGAATCCAAGTTAGTTATATTGCTTTCAAATTCTAAAAACAAGCCATTCTGTGAGTATTTGCGAACAGCAGAGGGGTATTTGTTTACTTTTATTTGGTGCCCATAGGATGTAATTAGATTTCTAGGGCAAGCATTGTCTCTTAAAACTAAGAAATAAGGGTATGGTGCTTCTCTGCCATCACCAATTTCTGTTTGCCAACAAATTCTAGCCGTTCTTATCGCAAAAGATTTTCCATTTTTTTGAATAAATTTCAAGGAATCCACTTCAAAACTTGCCTTTGCAAGAGTATTGGTCCATAAAATCTCCAGAGAATCTACCCAGTTTTGGGTAAAACTACTGTCGCTATATGCCTCATCTTCTGCTTCTATTTCTACACATATTTTATCTCCTTCGCATATCGTATCTAAATATTTGTTTTTGATTCTAGGAGGATTGTTGTTGCCACAGCTTACAATTCTAACTTGCATTTCTCTTCGGGTATAGCCAAGAGAGATCCAGTTGTTTCCAGAAATATCTTTTCTCCATTGTTCAACTTGAATTACAATAACACCAGTTTCGTCACAGTCAATGGGGGTCCATACTATATCTCCTGTACGTTTATCAAAGTTAAAGCCCTCTGGTGGGAAACTTGTAGGGTTGGGTGTACATCTTCCCATACTATCTGGAGAACTACAATAGGCTGACATGGGCCACTCTGGACTTAGTTTTTTATTGTAATTTGCAGTAATCCCATTTCCTCTTTGAACGGAAACAAGGGAATAAGCAAGCGAATCGCCATCAATTATATCTGCACCGCCGTTGTTTACATACATCGGAGTATTGCAACAAGCATAGGCAATAGGAGTGGTTGTAAAAACCGGGCTATTGTCTATTCTAGTAGCAGTTTTACGAATATTGCAGTAGTTCATCAATGATTTAGAATAAAACATACCTCCAGATACTGTATTTACAGCACCGTTTACACAACATTCACTTGTGATAAATTCGAACATACATCCGCCTTCTAGAACCATTTGGCTTAGCCAGCCAGAGTCAAAGTTTATCATCAATTCAAAAGAGTGCTGCTCCACCCCGTCTCCTGTAGCGCTGGTATTCGCTGGTGAACAAGGGAAAGGAGTAGTGTTGCATACAGGTGTAATGTCTAAAATATTTGTTTTGGTAGAAGTAAAATTTTGTGACTTACCCGTTTCTACACATCGAATACTAAGTTGTTGAATAGGTACTGAAAAAGGCAAACCTCTGCAATCTCTATATGCTTTGTATTTTACTTTATATTTATTTGCATTTAAGTGTTCCCAGGTAATGTCTGAGCCCATCACGTGGGAGGCATTTAAACTGTTTGAATGGGAAATTAAAAAGAGAAGAGAGAATATCTGAAGAAGGGATTTAAAGTGTTGTAAGTGTGTTAGCATATCGTTTTTTTTAATTTGAACTATATTCAAAAGTAACTAAGTGTTTCTATTTATGCAAATTATATTTGAACTTACTGACCCGACCCTTCCGTATCGAGATTTTTTTTAATTGAAATCCATAGCCAGGTGTCTAGAATAGAGTGGATTCCCGATTGTTCGTAAATTTCTTTTTCTCTTGTATTAGAGAGTTTGTTCAAAGGGATTATAAATGCCTTTTCCGCTCGTATACTTTCTACTTTTAAGTGTTATGGATGCAGTATCTTGTTTAGATCTGTGGCTAGGGAGGAATGTGATAGGAAAGTACTCAATGAGTCTGGGTGTATCTGATATGGTGCCTTGTTAGGTCCGAATTTTTTAAAATACTCTAAACTTAGTTTTAAAGCCAATTCTTCATTTGCAGTACTTCTTCCAAAATTAAATGTTTCAATTTGTGAGATAGTGCCTAAGGGGAAATCTTGGTTTATACTATCCAGGGTTTGTTGGATAAATAGCATTTTTTGTGAGTAACTAATGCTGCTCTGTTTGTCTATCCCCAAAAAGTATTTGTTGGTTTTTGTTTTACCAAACTTTATCCAGAAATTTTGAGTATCTCCATTCAAAATAGGCAGATAAGAATATTCTATGCTTACATTTTCTTTTGAACCAAGTTTCTGTTTTAGAATATATGTTTGGGTTGTATTTTCTTTTTTTTGCGTGCTTTGCTTACAACCCCAGCTACTTAGAAATAAAAAAGAAATACTCAATATTTTAAAATACAGAAACATACAACAAAGATAAAAATTATCGACAAAAAAAGAAAACTCGGTATTGTTTATATTTAGACTAATTCTAAATTTGCAGCATAGATTAATTAAAATCAAAAGTATATGATACCATTAAAAGAAGCAATAGAAGCAAAACACAAATTGGCAGAGAGAATGCCATTTAATGTAAGGATGTTTAGAGGGCAATTAAAAAAACTTGAATATGGCCTTTATTTACGGCAACAACTAAGCGTTTTTGAAGCAATAGAATCAATAGCGCTTCCTCATCCAGACCTGAGCAGAGTAAGAAAGGTGAAACAAGATATGGCAGAAATAAGTACGGTTTACAACTGGGAAATTCTGCCTAGTACATTAGAATATGTTGAATACATCCTTTCCTTATCCATAGAAGATCTTATGCCCCATGTATATTTAAATTATCTGGCCATAATGTATGGCGGGCAAATGATGAAGAAAGTGGTTCCCTCTTCAGGGAATATGTATGAATTTGATAACATGCAAGAAGCTTTATTATCCATTAGAAGTATTCAAAAAGACGAATGGGCTGTAGAAGCAAACAAAGGTTTGGATTACAATATCAAAGTATTTGAAGAATTAGAGCTAGTTACACAAAATTCTAAAGAGTATGGAATGGCTTAAGGGAATAGGAATGGCAGGTTTTTTATTTTTTCTAATCAAAGGGATATTATGGCTAACCATATTCGCCTTGTTATATTTTGGTGTAATTAATAAAGAGCAGCTGCGGAAATTTAAAAACATGTTTGTTTTTTGGAGGAAAAATTAATTAAAGGTCTTTTTGTAATTATATAGTTTGTTTAGTTTGAAGAAGAATTCGGAGCCCATCGCTACCATACTAAAAGCTTGGGCTCTGTGAATTCTTGGTATGCATAGGCAATACCTTCTCTACCTATTCCAGATAGTTTTATGCCTCCGTAAGGCATATTGTCTACCCGGTATCCTGGTACATTGTTGGCTATTACCGCGCCTACTTCTAGTTTTTCAAAAGCCAATTTTATTAAGCCGATGTTTTTTGTAAATACTCCTGTTTGGAGACCGAATTTGCTTTGGTTCACTTGCTGCAATGCTTCTTCAAAATGGGTATAGCTAAATACCGAAACCAATGGCCCAAATACCTCATCGGTTACACAAGCGCAATCTATGGGTGGATTATCTATAACTGTTGCCTGGAGAAAGGGTGTTGTATTTTCCTTGTCGAGACCTCCTGCTAATATCTTGGCCTCTTTGGCAGTACTTTCTTGTATGATGGATTTTATTCTATCTTTACTTTCTTGGTCTATTAGCACTTGTGTATTTTGGCTGTTATATTTATTTGTAGCTAGAGCAAAAAGTCTTTTAAATTCTTCTTCAATAGACTGATGAATATAGATTCTTTGCGTAGAGATACATATTTGCCCACCGTATAGAAAAGAGCCAACAATTAGTTTTTGTACCACTTCTTGAAGGTTTTCAATATCGTGGTGAACAATAGCTGCTGCATTTCCTCCGAGCTCAAGGAGAACTTTTTTGTGAGGAACTGTAGTTTTTAAGTTAAACCCTACGCTATGGCTTCCTGTAAATGAAAAAATAGGGTAAGCCTTGTGTTTTACTAGAAGAGCAGCATCCTGATTGCTGCAATGAAGTACTTGAAGCATTCCTTTATAGGTTTCAAAATCTTTGATTTGAGTAAATAAATGTGCCAATACCAATGCAGAAAGCGGAGTTTTGGGAGATGGCTTTAAGACCACAGGGGCGCCTGCAACCCAAGCAGGGAAAATTTTATGCAAAGCAAGGTTTAAAGGAAAATTAAAAGGAGAAAAAGCCAAAACCGGGCCTGTTGGAAATCTTTTTACCATAGCATAAGAATGTGGAGAATTTCCGAAATCCATGTTCACATTTTCACCGTGGTTCTGCATGCAAAATGCCATGGCAAATTTGCCATTCAAAATGGCTCTTTCTACTTCGTTTTTAGCATATTCTGGGGACTTACCTGTTTCTAATTCGATACAATCAGCAAGTAAAGCTTGATGTATATCCAGTTGCTTTACAAATTCTTCAATTAAAAAATACTTTTGCTTAAATGAATAAGCCCTTGAAGTTTCAAAGAACTGTAAAGCAAATTCAGAAGCTTCATCTATTTGTTGAGCAGAGCAGTAATCTATTTGAGCAAGAACAGAACCTGTATGTTTGTTTAAAACAGAAAAAGTATTTCCCTCTCCGTGTGTAAATCCAGCTGCTATGTAGTTTGTTCCTTTATTTAGTATGTTTGCAAGTATCATATAGTATTTATTTTTTTAATGGAAGGTGAAAGAAGATTAGGTTTAAAAGAAGCTAGGGCAAAAATAGAAATTTATTGCAACTACAGAGAACGATGTCAGCAAGAGGTTCGCGATAAGTTATACAGTTTTGGTCTAACAAGCGATGATGTGGAACAACTCATTAGCGAGATGATTTCTAGCAAATTATTAAATGAAGAAAGATATGCCAAATCTTTTTGTAGAGGAAAGTTTAGATACAATCAATGGGGAAGGGTTAAAATAATTCAAGCACTTAAATATAAAAAAATAGGAGATAGGAATATAAAAATAGGAATAAAGGAAATTGAGGAAGAAGAATATTTTGCAACAATTCTTAAGCTATGCGAAAGAAAGCTATTGGAAATAAAGAAGAAAGGACTTCAATCTTGGCAAAAGAATAGGGTAGTTTCTCAAAGTATGCTTGCCAAGGGTTTTGAAATGGATTTGGTATTAGAGGCTATCAAACAAATAGAAAGTACTGCTTAGAGTTGCAGATCTATTATTTTTAGTCTTACAATCTCTGGAACAAGATAACGAATTGATTTGTTATTTTTTAAACAATCTCTGATATGGGTAGAAGATAAATGTAAGGTGGGGCTATTACCTAAAATAATTTTCGGGTTGTGAATGTGTTGTTCTGGACAAGGAACTTGGTTGCGGTTGTAAACTAATAAGCTACAATGTTTTAAGATTATCTCCGGGTGCTTCCAATTGTCAAAAGAAATTAGATTATCCATACCCATTATGATAAATAGATCTGTATCGGAATATTTTTCTTGCAATACTTCTACAGTTCTGTAGGTATAGGAAGGTGTATTTAAATTAAATTCTATATCTGAAACTTCGAAAAAGGGATTGTTCGCGATGGCGAGTTCGCACAATTCAAAACGTATTGTATCGGGCCATAAACTTTTTAAGGGTTTAAATGGGTTATGAGGGGAAACAATAAAAATAACTTTATCTAGGTTTGCTTCTTGTAACCAAAATTCAGCCACCATCAAATGCCCGTGGTGTATAGGGTTGAAAGACCCGAAAAATAATCCTACCCTTTGTCTTTCCATTAGCTTAACTCAATAGTTTGGATTAGTTTGTCTATATGTAGAAAAAGGTTTTTAAAAAATATATTTCTTTGTTTTTCGGCACTTCCACTTGCCATCAACGATTTGCTTAAAAGATTGTTTAGCCAATTTTCAGTTTGGTCTGCAAAAAAGTTATTGGTTGTTTTCATGCTGTTAAAAGTATTGTAGCTAAGATAACTTACCCTTGTATTGCCTAATTTACACAATACACAATTGGTACCAATCATTAGGTCGCTAATATAAAAGCGAAATGGTTTTCCTGTTTGGATGTCATTGCTCAGCAACTTTTCTCCTAACTCGCTTTGTTTTTTTACATGGTTTACCACAACTCTTATTTGCTCACACAACAATATTGCATCTTCTTTTTTAGGTATAAAACCGCTGTCGTAAAAAAACTGTATTTGACGTAAACTACTAAGTATGGTTTCTTCTGTCCATATTTCTGTGGTGGGTATTTTAGAATAGGTGTCGAAAATTTTGGTCATTTCCTCTTCGTAGTAATCGCCAAACATATCTGTACTGTAGTACATGTTTGCAGTATTATCTACGTTCTGAATAGCTTTCATCCAATAAAACATTTTAAAATAGGCTAGCGGTTTACTTATAAAATGGTAAAATACCGGAATATCTTCTGCCGCATATAAGATGTTAGAATTTTCTATTTTAAGAATAGTTTCTATATCTTTCCCCAATCCTTGGATATATGCATAGAAGCTATCTTTATTTGGAGAAAGTTCATTGGCCACAAATCCTACAATATTTTTGGCCCCAGAATCAAATCCAGTTAATGGCATATTAAAAGCCTTGCTTAGTGCTACTGCTTCGTCTAAGCTTAAGAAGGTTTGGCAATTGATACGTCTGTATGTACTTGCGGTGCTCATGTTCAGAACGCTACCTATAGCTTCTGCAAGTCCCATTTCAGAAGGAATGAAATTTTTTAAATTTTCAAAAAAGAGCTTTTGGTAGCTAGTATTCATATTTCAAAATGTAAAAGTTTGTGTACTTTGATTCGCAAATTATGTAAAAATCCGTTTCAAATAATTTTTTTTTTCAATATATGAGAAAATCAAGGCATTGTAATTTCTGGTTTCTCATATATTGAGAAAAACGCAAATCCCTTCCAGTTTTTGAAAGTTTTGAAGAAAAAAAGAGTTGCAGATTTGCCTCAGTTAAAAACATAAAAAATAAAACTATGAGACACTTAAATTTATTTTCATTATTTCTTGGGTTTGCAATGATAGTAAACACCGTAAATGCTCAGAATGCAAAACTGAAAGCTGCTTTTTTATCCTTGGATGTAAAAGGCTATAATATAGAACTAACCAACCAGGCCAATAGTATGGCAAGAATATCTATAGACCAAGCGAATGTATATGAAATGTTGGATCGCTACGATATTCAATATGTAGCAGAACAAGCGAATATTAAAACAGAGGGTTGTTATGGAAAGATTTGTTTGGTAGAAACAGGCAAAGCCTTAAAAGTAGCTAAAATGATTTCGGGCTCTATTGAAAACCTAGGGGACAAAGCAATTATTACTTTTAAAATTTACGATGTAGAAAAAGACATGTTAGAAAAAACAGTAGTAAAAGAGTTTTTAAACATAACTAAAGAAATGCCATTGATGGTTAAAATTACAGTAAATGAATTGTTTGGAATAGCAAACGACCAGTCTACGATTAATAAATTAACCAATAAAAATGAGTTAGAAAGTTCCTTGAATAATCCCAATAAGCTAATGCTTAGAACAGATGGGCCAAGAATGGGTGCGACTTTTTTTACAGGAGAACAAGCTAAGATTCTCCAAGATAAAAAAGAGTTTGGAGGATATGATGCAATACCTGTAATGTTTCAGTTCGGCTATCAGTTCGAAAAGCAATATTTAAATGAGGGGAATTTTCAAGCTTTATTTGAGTTTATTCCCATGGTTACAGGCTTAGATCAAGGGTTTTTTATTCCAAGTTTTACTATAATGAATGGAATTAGAAACAATAAAACAGGATGGGAACTTGCTTTTGGACCTACCATGTCTATAGTTAAAAAAGCTTATGGGTACACCGACCCTAGTACACAAAAATGGGTTAGGGTAGGCGATAATTCTGATAGCCCAGATAAATCTTCTTTTCCTAATGCGCCAGATGTTCTAGAAAGAAGATTAGATAGTAGGGGAATTCCTATAGTTCAAACCGGGTTTATTATTGCTGCGGGAAAAACAATCAAGTCGGGAAACTTAAATTTACCTATAAATCTGTTCATGATACCAGGTAAAAATAGTTTTAGATTTGGTTTGTCTATGGGTTACAATTCTAAAGAAAGGGTGCAAAGTTTCTAAAAAAAACTAAAATCATTCCATCATGATAAACAACGATTAGTGTAAGAAATAAGAGGAATTGTATACCCTGATTTCTTACACTAATTTTCAATAGGAGGCGAGTTTTAAACCAACTAATAAAACATGAGCCAGATTTGAAATATAAGATTACGAAACAAATAAAGAAAAAAATATGAAGAAATTGAAGTTTACCAGAGACGAAGGTACCGCTTTTTACAAAGAGCTCACAGAGAAAATTGAGCAGTATTTTTCCGAGAAAGGTGTTCCAAAGTCAGGAAATAGGACAATGGTTTTTAAAATTTTACTTTATTTTAGTCTTGATATCTTGTTTTATGTCCTAATGATCAATAGTACTACTCTTTTAGGGTTTTACACCTTTTACCTACTTATGGGACTTTCCGTTCTGCTTACCGCATTTAATGTCTCTCATGATGCTGCACATGGTGTAGCCGTAAAAAGTAAGTTCTGGAACAAAGTGTTATTTTCTATAAGTTTTAATTTGCAAGGCAACAATGCCTATGTATGGGGCAAAAACCACAATGAGTCGCATCATTTGTATACCAATGTAGAGGGAAGCGACATAGATGTACTGAATAACCCCTTGCTTAGGATGACAGAAAACCAACCCTTAAAATGGTACCATAGGTTTCAATATATATACGCGCCAGTATTAAGTTTGTTTTATTCTATTAATTGGTTTTTTATCAGAGAGACCCTTATGCTTTTTAAATATTCAAGCAGAACAATAGAGATAAAAATTCCACCACAAGAGGTGTTCAAGCTTATTGTATATAAACTGATTTATCTCGCTTATATGCTATTATTCCCAATACTATTCTTGCCATTTGGAGTATTTCATGTACTGGTTGTGTTTGTCTTGAACCATTTTATGGTATCTATAATTTTTACAAGCGTTTTGGGTGTTTCGCATTTATCTGATTATGTTCATCACCCTTACCCCGATCAAAACGGGAAATTACAAATTAGTTGGCCTAAATTACAAATGATCACTTCCGTAGATTATAATGCCGAAAGCGTTTTTTTGAATTGGACTTTAGGAGGTTTTAATGCGCATGCTTTACATCATCTTTTACCCAATATAAGCCATGTTCACTATCTAGATATATTACCCATTTTTGTTGAAACAGCAAAAAAACACAATATCCCTTATATGAATATGCCCTATAAAGAAGCCTTAAACTCATACTACAGATTTTTATATAAAATGGGTACTCAACCACAAATACAACCTTTGACCTATGAAAGCAAAACATCTTAATATACCTGAAGACACGGCGCTTTATAACTCTATTTTTAAGGAGATAAACAATACCATAGTGATGGATAAGAATAAAGCTAACAGGTATTTTTTATTCAAGTTTTTGTTTTATGGTTCATTGTCTTTAGCATCTTATGCATTGATTTTTGTAATAGAAAATCCTTTCTTATTCGTGTTGGATTTTGTTTTTTTTGGGTTTTTGGCAGTTTTGCTTTGTTTTAATTTTGCACATGATTTTTCTCACCATGCAATTTTTAAACGACCTTTTTGGGATAATTTAGGATTTGAGTTTATATACACCATGGTTGGTGCTCATCCTGAAGCATGGAAAGGAAGGCATTTGAACTCGCACCATTTTGCCCCCAATGTAGAAAATTTTGATACAGATTTAGCAATAACTGGATTAATTAGGGTATTGCCAACAAGTGAGTTGAAGTGGTACCATAAGTTTCAGCATATTTATGCTCTTTTTGCTTATGCCACCTATTCGCTTTATTGGGTTTTTATAAAAGATTTTATAGTTTTATTCAAGTCAAAGCATATAGATTTCCCAGCAAAATTCAGATATTATATTGTGTTTTATATCTTGAAATTCGTTTACGTTTTCTATTTATTAATCTTGCCTATAATGTTTTCTCAGCAGTCAATGGTAGTAGTTTTTATAGCTTTTCTAACTATGCATTTTGTTCAATCTATCTATACCTTATTGACTTTCTTTATTACTCATCACATTTCAGATTCAAACTATCCAATAGCAGACAGCAATGGCTTGATAAATACATCGTGGTTCAAAAATCAAGTAAATAGTTCCAATAATTTTTATCCGTTTAGTTACATCGGAAACTTTATTTTCGGAGGTGTAAATAATCATATTGCGCACCATCTTTTCCCTCATATTAGTCATTATCATTATCCTGAGATCAATATTTTGTTGTTTCGTAGGCTAAAAGAGAATGGCATAGAACCAAGTGTTACTACTTTTTTGGGAGGGGTGGTTTCTCACTTGAATCTACTGAAGAAAATGGGCCACATTGAAAATAAAATTCCTGTTTAAATGGAATTAATAGATCAAGTGGTTTAAGGGACGTAATACATAAACTAAAATATTCCAACTTTTAACAATTAAATAAATAAAAACATGAAAACAAAAAGTACATTAATTACAGCAATTCTTTTAGTAGCGGTGACTACTACAAAGTTAAATGCACAGACTTCTTATCTCTCCTTGCACACAGGTTATGCTTTTAAAAATGCAAGCATGACGAATGGAGAATTTGTAAATTCCAGTATGAAAGAGGTGAATGGTTCAATGGTATTTACAGAAGAGAACATAAGGCACTCTTTTGGACAAGGCCTTAACATAGGTGTCTCTTATGGATACATGTTCAATGACAATCTGGGTATAGACATTGGTATTTCTTATTTAAAAGGAAGTAAGGTTAAAGCAGTACAAGAGTTTAATACATTTTTTGGGGATTTGAAAATAAACCAAATATCTTCCGCCAGTATGATTCGTCTTGCCCCCTCTTTAATTATTTCTGCAGGCCTAGAGGGAATTAACCCTTATGGTAAGTTTGGTTTTATATTGGGAAGTACAACAGTCAATAACCAGGTAGAAGAAAAATATTCTTCCGATAAATTAGAGTATGAATTTAGGCAAAATGGAGGTATTTCATTTGGGCTAAGTAGTGCCTTAGGTTTAGACATTCAATTGTCATCAAATTTTTCTTTATTTGGGGAATTGAATCTAATTGGCATGAGCTATGCTCCTAAAAGAGCGGAAATAACGAAGTTTGAAGAAAATGGAACAGACATTTTGAAACAACTTGACAAGTCGGAAAGGGAAATTATTTATGTGAAAAAATTAGAAACTAATGAAGATATAGAGCCCAACAGCAACGAACCAGGAAAAGTATTAGGAATAAAACTTCCTTTTAGCAGTATTGGTTTTAATTTGGGGGTAAAGTATAATTTTTAACCCCAAATATGCACAAATAAAAAAGGCTGCTTTGTATAAAGCAGCCTTTTTTATTTATAGGTATATTGTCAGTTGGGAGCTTATACCAACATTTTAATAGGGTCTTCCAAATAGGATTTAAGAGTTTGCAAGAATTTACTTCCTACAACTCCATCCACCACTCTATGGTCGCAACTTAGGGTTACTTTCATTACTTTTTTAACTTCTATGTCGCCATTGTTTAGGGCAAGAACTTCTTTTACAGAGCCTACAGCAAGTATACAAGCGTCGGGAGGATTTATTATTGCAGTAAATTCCTCTATTCCAAACATTCCTAAATTAGAAATGGTAAAAGTATTGCCTTGCCAATCTGCGGGTTGTAGTTTTTTGTCTCTAGCTTTTTTGCCAAAGTCTTTTACTTCTGCGCTTATTGCAGAAAGAGATTTGTGGTTTGCAAACCTTACCACCGGAACTAGTAGGCCTTCGTCTACCGCTACAGCAACCCCGATGTGAACGTGGTTGTTGTATCTTATTTTGTCGCCTAGCCAAGAAGAATTAACCGCAGGATTTTGGATTAACGCCATCGCAGAAGCTTTTACTATCATATCGTTTACAGATATTTTATGCTCACCATTTGCATTTATTCTTTCTCTTGCTTCGAGTAATCTATTCATCTCAATCTCCATAGTAAGATAGAAATGAGGTGCACTAAATTTGCTTTCTGCAAGTCTGTTTGCAATGGTTTTACGCATTTGGGAAACAGGTACCTCAGAGAAACTCTCCACCCCGAAAGAGGAAGTTTGGGCAACAGTTGCTTTTGATGCTGGGCTATAGTTTTCTACATCTTTTTTTACAATCCTACCACCTTCGCCGCTTCCATTTATGGATTGGATATCAATTCCCTTGTCGCCAGCTAGTTTTTTAGCTAATGGAGAAATTTTGATTCTTCCGTTCTCTGTATTGGAATTGGTTGCAGTATTTTGTATTGGATTGGAAGTTTCTTGCGAAATTACATTCGTTTCTGCTTCCTTTTCTGTAGTTTCAATTGGAGAAGTATTGCTATTGTTGGAGCCGCTTTTGGCTTCTGCAATTAAAGCACTTATGTCTTCGCCTACTTTCCCTATAATCGCAATGGGAGAATTTACGGGAAGAGAAAGCCCTTCCTCTGCTAAAAGTTCCAAGATGGTTCCTTTTTCAAAGTTCTCTAAATCCATAGTGGCTTTGTCGGTTTCTACTTCTGCAAGTATATCGCCAGATTTAACCTCGTCTCCTTTTTTAACCGTCCATTTTACCAAAACACCTTCACTCATGGTGTCTGTCATTTTATTCAGGGTTATTATTTTAGCCATTTTACTCTTTTAAAAATTGGTTTGGCAAACCTATTTAAAAACAATGGATTTACAAAAAATCGTTTGACTAAGTTTTACATTTTTCGGTTTTATTTTCAAACTAGTTGTTTTTGATTCATTATCTAATTGATTGTTTGTGGAATATGTTTTTATATATGCAGTTGTTTTGAGGTTGATTTCAGTATAATCTTTCAAATTACTTGAAAATTAGTTTTCTCTTGCCATCAATTTACTTCATTGGGTAGTCAAAGTTTTTTAATTCAGTTATTTTTTGTTCTTTTGAAGGGTATTATGTCAGAGATAATCCCCAAAGAAAAGATACTTAAAAATGTTCGCAAAGGATTGGTTGTCCCCGTTCAAAATAGTTTTCAAAAATTGGACTTGGACAGTCCGATAATTAAGTTACTAAATCCACAGGATGCCATTGAGAAGTATATTGTAGATATGGCAGCTTATGAAAATGTGTTTTTCTCTGCTTGTTCCAATAAATTTGAGTTCGTGCTTCAGCTAAAGGCATTGATGGAAGAACAGAATTGGAAAAATATTATTTGTTACGACAGTTTTTTAACGGATTTACTCGACGATAATGGCTTGCTTGTAACAGTAAATGATCCAAACTCTGAAACTCCTTTACTAAGTTCTTGTACAGACTTGAATTTGAGTTCGAAAAGTTGCATTTTTGACCATAGGTACCAAGATATACGTAAGATTTTGGCATCTAATGTTTTAATACTTTTAATAAGGGAGTCACAAATGAAAAAGGAAATGAATGGCCAAGCACTTGGGCCCATGGACAACATTATAAAAACGGAAGTTAAAACCAAAGAGTTGCGTAATAAATTACTTTACGTTTTTACCATTCGTGATTAATAACACTCTCTCTATGCATTCTATTTGTGGAATAATTCTTACTTACAACGAGGAGAACAACATTCAAGATGCTATCTTAAATTTAAAAAAGGTAGCAGATTCTATATTTATTCTAGATAGTTTTAGTACTGACAAAACGGAAAGCTATGCCCTTGAATTAGGTGCAAAGGTGGTAAAGCGACCATGGACCAATTGGGTAGAGGCTAGGAATTATGCCATGGAGCAAGTTGCCGAAAATTGGGTTTTGTTTTTAGATGCAGATGAAAGAATGGATACAAAGCTAATAGAGTCTATTTTAAAAGAGAAAAACAAGGATGAAATGTATCCAGTATACGCTTTTTTAAGACGTAATTTTATTGGACAAAAACCGATTTTATTTGGTAATTGGAATCCCGATACAAAGCCGAGATTATTTGACAAGGCAAAAGCCAAATGGTCGGGATCTTTGGTTCATGAGAAGTTAAGTACGGAAGGAATCAAACCCGATCTTTTAAATGGGGAATTGCTTCATTACAGTTATAAGGAAATCAATGGGTTAAAGCATAAGGCGCAGAAATATGGGGAATTGGCAGCCCAGAGTTTAGTGGGCAAGAGTTGGTTGAAGCTTGTAATAGGGTTGTTTTTTTCACCTATCATACGTTTTGTAAAAGGCTATGTTTTTAAAAGAGGTTTTTTGGACGGCTTGGAAGGAGTTGCAATTGCCTACTACAATACCCAAGAAGTTTTTATAAAATATTCTAAAGCAATCAAAAAGAAAACCTTGTCGAAATAGCTATTACTTTAGCATATCTTAACTTTATATTTGCAATATGAAAACAGTATTTGACTACAAACCCGAAACTCCTTTAGTACTGGAAGAGGTAATGCAGGAAGATTTGGTTCTTAAACTTTTGGAGTTTGGTATAGCCAAAGGGTCTGAGATTCAAATGAAAAGTTCGATGAGAAGTGGCGACCCTGTAATAATTTCCGGGGCCAACACCAATATCTTATTGCGCAAAAAAGAAGCTAAGCTATTGTTTGTTAAACCAGTAAAATAAGCAATTGGAAACAGCTATACAAACTATTTACCTTGCAGGAAATCCTAATTGTGGAAAATCCTCTCTGTTCAATTTATTGGCAGGTTTAAACCAAAAAATATCTAACATACCGGGTACTACCGTAGAAAAAGTTACAGGCAGGCTTAAGCTTAATGGCAAGAGTTTTAATTTAATTGACTTGCCAGGCTCCTATAGTATGTCGGCTAAATCTGAAGACGAAAGGGTAGCTTCTTTAGAACTATTAAAAGCGGAGAATGCAGCGGTTGTATTTGTGGCAGATGCCACAAGGTTAGAATCCAATCTGTCCTATTTTGCACAAATCTCTGATTTAGGACTTCCTACAATTCTTGTTTTAAATATGTTTGACTTGGCAAAAAGCAAAGGCATTGTACTGGATGTAGATGCATTGTCAAGGGAACTCGGAGTATTGGTGGTTACTACAAGTGCAAGAAACAATACAGGAATAGAAAAGCTTAAAGAAACAATGTATAAGCTTGAAAGGGTGACCCAAAGTATCTTTTGGGGGAGTGCAGAGAAAACACCACTTAATCATTCTCAGGTAGAAAACTATCGCAAAAGAATTAATAGTACGCTAGAAAATCCAGATGACGAAACAGGGAAAGCACATTGGCTGCAAGAGTCTATCTGTAGAAAAGCACATATTCAAGAAATTATTCAGAAAGTAAGGAAAATACATTCGGTTCCAGCTACATTTCTACACAAACTAGACTTGGTATTGCTACATCCTATATGGGGTCTTGCATCTATGTTTACTATATTATTTATTGTATTTCAAGCAGTTTTTTATTTAGCCGAATGGCCTATGCAGGCTATCGAATGGTTTTTTAGTCAGTTAGGATATGTTTTACAAAGCAATATGCCAAGTGGATGGTTTAGAGATATTCTTGTAAATGGGGTTGTTTCTGGCTTGGCGGGTATTGTGGTTTTTTTGCCGCAAATAATAATCTTATTCTTTTTTATAGGGCTAATGGAAGAAACAGGCTACATGACCAGGGTGAGTTTTCTTTCGGATAGGTTTATGCGTAGGTTTGGCTTGAATGGAAAATCTGTTATTCCTCTAGTAGGAGGTATGGCATGCGCTATTCCTTCAATTATGGCCGCCAGAAGTATAGAAAATAAAAAAGAAAAGCTTATTACAATTCTTGTTACTCCGCTAATGAGTTGCTCTGCTAGGTTGCCGGTATACACTTTGTTAATCTCTTTATTGGTTTCTCCTCAACATAAAATAGGTGTTTTTCATACAGGAGGGCTTATACTTATGGGGATGTATATTCTTGGTTTTGTATCCGCACTGCTTTTTTCTTTGGTATTCAATGTTTTTGTGAAAAGCAAGGTCAAGGATTTTTTTATAATGGAAGTGCCAGAACTTAAGCCTCCTCGTTGGCAAGCACTTTTTGTTACTTTATATACCAAGGCTATGTCTTTTTTGATGGGCGCAGGGAAGGTTATTTTGACGGTATCTATTTTACTCTTTTTTTTAATGGAGTACGGACCCAACCAAACCCAACGAGATAAACTAAAAACAGAGTTTGAGGCAAACACAAATGCAACAGAAGAGGAGGAGGCTTTTTTTTCCAAACAAATGTTAGAAACTAGCTATATAGGCAAATTTGGGAAAACGATAGAACCAACAATTACTCCACTAGGCTACGATTGGAAAATTGGTATAGCATTGCTTACAAGCTTTGCTGCAAGGGAGGTTTTTGTAGGTACAATGTCTGTTATATATGGTGTAGCCAATGACCCCGAGGGGGTAGGTTTAAGGGAAAAATTAAGAAGTGAAAAAGACCCTAAAACAGGGAAGCCAATTTATACCATAGCTGTATTGGTTTCTTTAATGATTTTTTATGCATTTGCAATGCAGTGTATGAGTACATTAGCAATTGTATATAAGGAAACTAATTCAATTAAATGGCCAATAGTACAATTGCTAAGTATGACGGGCACAGCATACTTGCTTAGTTTTATCGCCTTTCAAATCTTAAGCTAATGCATCCCCTACCTGATTCTTGGAAAAATTTATACGGATCTGTTCTCCAGTTGTTAAACGGGATTGAAGAAAAAGAGAGTATTGCAAAAATATTGATTGAAGAAGAAACAGGGGAATCTAAATCCAAACTATTTTGGAGGGAAGATTTTGAATTTGACATAGAAAAATGGAATTTGCTCCAGTTAAAAATAAAGAGATTAATCCTAGGAGAACCCCTTCAGCATGTTTTAGGATATGCCTATTTTAGAGATTTTAAGTTAAAGGTAAATCCTTATGTTCTTATTCCAAGGCCCGAAACCGAAGAGTTGGTAGAATTAGCAATTAAGCATAAATCACAATTTAAAAAAGCAATTGATTTTTGTACAGGGGGCGCCTGTATTGCAATTGCCTTACATAAGGCTAACAAAAATGCTACTATACTTGCAAGCGATTGGTCGGATAAGGCAATGCAAACTGCCCAAGAAAACATAGATTTAAATTGCAATGAAGAGCATAAGCCACAAATATTCAAGCATGATTTGCTAGGAAATGAATACCTAAGCAAGGAAACTGATTTTGATTTAATTGTTTCTAACCCGCCGTATATACATGTTTCGGAAGCACAAGAAATGCATGCTTCTGTATTAGATTTTGAACCTACAATGGCGCTTTTTGCTCCTGATTCCGATGTGTTATTGTTTTATAAAAAACTAATTTGGCAGGCTAAAACACAGCTTGTAAAAAAAGGTGAATTATGGGCAGAAATAAACCCTCTGTTTGTTTCTTCTTTAAAAGAATTTGCCTTGCATGAGTTCCCGGAGTTTGAACACTCTTTTTTGGAAGACATGCAAGGCAAATTAAGATTTTGGAGAGCAATTAAGAATTAACTACCAAAGGATTACCCTTGTGGAGTCTGGCGCAAAAAGTTTATTTGCTGGCTTACATTCGAAAGCTTTGTGAAACTCGGGCATATTGCTAAGTGGGCCTTTTACTCTGTATTCTCCTGGAGAGTGTGGGTCTGTAATAATCCTCTGTCTTAATTCTTTTTCAGAAATATTTTGTGCCCACACGTGAGCCCAGCTTAAGAAAAAGCGTTGTTCCCAAGTAAAACCATCTGGAGATTTTTTATTTTCTTTATCTGGATATACATTTTTGAGTGCATAATAAGCCATGGTTAAACCTGCAAGGTCTGCAATGTTTTCTCCTTGGGTTAGTTCGCCATTGATAAACACACTTGGCAAAACTTCGAAACGGTTAAATTGTTCTACAATCTTTTTGGTTCTGGCTTCAAAATTTATTCTGTCTTCTTTGGTCCACCAATTGTTTAGGTTTCCTATTGCATCGTATTTGCTTCCTTTGTCGTCAAAACCATGTGAAAATTCATGGCCAATAACAGCGCCAATTCCGCCATAGTTCATAGCCATGTCGGCTTTTGGGTCAAAGAAAGGTGCTTGTAAAATAGCAGCAGGAAAAACAATTTCATTTCTAGTAGGAGAGTAGTATGCATTTACTGTTTGTGGTGTCATACCCCATTCTGTAGGGTCTACAGGTTGGCCTATTTTATCTAGCATCATCTGGTATTTCTTTTGCGAAAGATTTTGAATGTTAAATACCAAATTTTTAGAATTTATATTCACATCAGAGTAATCCTTCCATTTGTCTGGGTAGCCAATTTTGTAATTAAATGCTTTTAGTTTTTCTAGTGCTTTTATTTTGGTCTCTGGGCTCATCCATTCAAGCAATTCTATCCTTTCTTTAAAAGCTGTTCTAAGCTCTTCCACCATATGGCTTACAGTTGCTTTAGATTCGGGGCTAAAGTGTTTTTTTACAAACAATTGGCCCAAGGATTCCCCTAGGTTAGAATTTACAGACGCAATAGCTTTTTCCTTTAAAGGTTTACTCACTTTAGTTCCTCTTAGAACAGTAGAATAGAAATAAAATGAAGCTTTTTCAAAATCCGAACTTAATACACCTGCATAACTATTCAAAATATGCCATTTAAAATATGTTTTCCAATTCTCTAAGCTATATTTATCTACTATAGAACCTAGGTTTTTGTAAAACCCAGGGCTAGAAACAACCAATTCTTCAAAAGCAGGAAAATCCTTAAACATACTGTTCCAATCCAAGTAGTCAAAGTTTTTAGTGAACTCTGATTTAGACATCTTGTTATAGGTTTTTTCAGGGTCCCTTTGTTCTACTCTACTTAGCGATATTTGAGCAAGGTTTGTTTCTATTTGCAAGATTGTTTTGGCTAACTCATCACTGTTGTTTTGATTGGCTAAACCAAACATTTTGGATACATATTTTACGTACTCGCTACGAATATTTAGGTTGGTAGAATCTGATTTTAAATAATAATCTCTGTCGGGTAAGCTAAGGCCCCCTTGAGAAAAATAAAGAATATTGGTAGCGCTATTCTTCGCATCCACTGTTACATAATGAGAAAAAAGACCACCTGCTCCATTTTTTCTTAGAAAAGAAGCCATACTGGCAAATTCTGATTTTTTGTCCATGCCATCTACTATGATAAATAGGGGGAGAATAGGCGTAGACTTATTGAACTCTCTTTGAGTAGAGTCTAAATAAGAAAGATAAAAATCGCGACTAAGTTGCTCTGGAGAGCCTTTGCTAAGGTTTTTACTTTTAAGGAGCTCTTCCAAAATAGCACCAATTTTATCTTCATTTTGTTTAGCTAGGATATTAAAAGTGCCCCATCTGCTTTCTGACTCAGGGATTGGGTTGTTTTTCATCCAATTTCCAGCGGCATAATCATAAAAATTATCACATGGGTTTTCATTTTCCATCATGTTTGTTTTGTCATACCCATGTAAATGGGTAGAGGAAGAAGTGGTAGCCGATTGTTTTGGATTACAAGCAGCTACGGCAATAGAAAATGCGACAAAGGCATAGACATAAAGGGTATTTTTTTTCATATTTAGAAAGGTCTAGTTTGAGGGGGCTAAACTACACAAAATGTAAAAGAAAATAAAATTCAAAAAAACTTGCTTGGAATAAATTAATAATGTTATCTTTGCAGTCCTTTAAAAGAACTAATATTTTAAAAAAGTTAGTTTAATAACGGAACATTATATCGCGGGATGGAGCAGTGGTAGCTCGTCGGGCTCATATCCGCCTGAGGCGGACATAGGTTCGAGAGTTCATACACAAGTAATAATTCGTAAGAATTATACATTATATCGCGGGATGG